>JBFLXM010000025.1:0-14076 GCA_040757175.1 Thermodesulfobacteriota bacterium | reverse complement strand
ACAGAGTCAGAGAATTACGCATTAACATCCAAAATGAAGCTCGGATTCTGCATAATCACCCCCCAGAGTCTCAGCCTCTGAGGGATTACGCTTTTGCAAAAACCTAACCGGACAGTGCTGGGGCGAATCTTGTATTCGCCCTTATGACTGGGCAAAAAACCGGGCGAACACAAGGTTCGCCCCTACGGGCAATATCCGATGGTGGGCGAATTGGCATCAGTCGATTAATAATAGCGAGGAGACTAAGTTATGACCGATTGTCCTTCCGGCGCCGATCCCAAGACCTGCGGCGCGGACCCTAAATCCTGTCCCAGTTGCTCCCCGGGGCATCATCACCCCGAAGAATCCGGGGATCAAGAGATCACCCGCACCCTGAAGCAGATTCGCCACAAGATCCTGGTGATGAGCGGCAAGGGGGGCGTGGGCAAGAGCAGCGTGGCCGTGAACCTGGCCCTGGCCCTGGCCCGCCGGGGCTTCAAAGTGGGCCTCATGGACGTGGACCTCCACGGCCCCAACGTGCTGCGCATGCTGGGCCTGACGGAACCCCTGGACCTGATGCACGCCCAGTTTAATCTGCCCCCGGACCTCTTCGACCACCTCCGGGTCATTTCCATCGAGGTCCTGATGAAAAACCGGGAAATGGCGGTCATCTGGCGGGGCCCCTTGAAGCACCAGCTCATCCGCCAATTCTTGAGCGAAGTGCAGTGGGGCGAGTTGGATTACCTGGTGATCGACGCGCCCCCGGGCACGGGTGATGAGCCCATGAGCGTGGCCCAAACTATCCCCGAGGCCCACGCCCTTATCGTCACCACCCCCCAGGAGATCTCCCTGGCGGACGTGCGCAAGTCCATCAATTTCTGCCAGAAGATCAATATGGACCTGGTGGGATTGGTGGAGAACATGAGCGGCTACCATTGCCCCCACTGCGGGGAAGCCGTGCCCCTGTTCAAGACCGGGGGCGCGGCCAAAACGGCCCAGGCCGCCAAGGTCCCTTATCTGGGGGCCCTGCCCTTCGACCCCAAGGTGGTGGAGGCCGCGGACCAGGGGCAGTTGATGCAACTGGAGGAGAAGGACAGCCCCTTTTTCCAGGCCTTAAGGCCGATCGTCGATTATCTCCTGGAAACCCTGCCCCCCACCGCGTCCCGCCGGGAGCCGGGGGTGCTGAAGTTCGCGCTGCCCCTGGCTGACGGCAAGCTGGCGGCCAAATTCGGCCAGGCCCGGCAATTTGCCCTGTTCACCGTCAAAGACGGGGCCATTACCGATCAAGAAACCATCCCCACCCCGCCCCATGAACCGGGGGGCATCCCCGAAATACTGGACGACTTGGGCGTCACCCACGTCATTGCCGCGGGTCTGGGGGAGAAAGCCCAGGGCCTGCTGCAACACAAAGGCATCCAGGTCATCACCGGCAATTCCCAGGAATCCCCGGAAAACCTGGTGGCCAAGTACCTGAAAGATAACCCCACCCCGGCCCCCCAATGCGCCGCGCCGTGAGTCCAGTAATCAGTAGTCGGTGATCAGTAGTCTTTCACTGATTACTGATTACTGATTACTATTCCTCCTCCCCCTCTTCCCAATAGAAAGCCAGGAGCAGGGCATCTTCCTCGGTGTCGTCGTAGTAGCGGGGGCGGCGGCCCACTTCCTGGAAACCGAAAGAGTGGTACAGAGACAGGGCCGGGTCGTTGGAGGGGCGCACTTCCAGCCAGGCCACCTGGGCCCCCAGTTTCCGGGCCTGGGCCAGGGATGCGGTGAGGAGGCGGCGGGCCAAGCCCCGGCGCCGCTGTTGGGGGTGGACCGCCAGGTTAAGGATATGCATTTCCTCGGCCACCACCCAGTAGATCAGGTAGCCCCAGACCTGCCAGGGTTGCGGCCCCGGGGGGCCGGCCACCAGGGTATGGCTCAGGGAGTGTCCCAGTTCCGCCAGGAAGGAGAAGCGGGACCAGGGGGTGGGGAAGGAGACTTTCTCGATGGCCCAGATGCCGTTGATGTCCGTCAATCCGGCCGGGCGGATTACCCATTCCGGCTCATTTATGGCGCAGAACCTCGCTGGCCACGGTAATCCCCTTCTGGCCGTATTGCTTCAGGGCCAGGGCCACCTGCACCACGTCTCTTTCCTCCCGCAGTTGGGCCAGCTTCATGAGCATGGGCAGGTTCACCCCGGTGACCACCTCCACTTTGCCTTCTTTCAGAAACGATAAAGTGAGATTGGAGGGCGTGCCCCCCAGCATGTCCGTGAGAATGATTACCCCGTTACCGTTGTTCACCTGGCCCAGGCCCCGTTGGATCTGCTGCCGGCATTCCTCCGGGGAGGCTTGGGGATCGAGGGACAGGGCCTGAATCCCTTCCTGGTGTCCCAGGATCAAGTCGCAGACGTTCATCAGGGCTTCAGCCAGTTCCTTATGGGTAACGAGTAAAATACCGATCATGCGTGGCTCTCCTTGGGCGTTACTTCTCGATGATAAAGGGTGGAGGGGAGATTCCCCCGGGTTAGGTGTGCCGCCAGGGCATTGGCGATGACTACGGAGCGGTGTTGCCCCCCGGTGCAGCCGATGGCCAGAGTCAGGTGGGTCTTCCCTTCTTGAATAAACAGGGGCAGGAGGAAGTCCAGAAACTGAAAAAGCTGCCGCAGGAAAGCCTGAGTTTCCTGCTTTTCCAGGACATAATCCCGCACCCGGGGGTCATTGCCGGTGAGGGGTTTTAATTCTTCCACGAAAAAGGGATTGGGCAAAAACCGCACGTCCAGCACTAGGTCGGCCTCCGGCGGAATGCCGTTTTTGTAAGAGAAGGAGATGAGATGGAGGGCCAAGCGCTGCCGGGGCGTCAGTTCCGAGTATTCCGCCTGGATCAGCTCCCGCAGTTGATGCGGGTTATAGAAGGAGCTGTCGATGATCCGGTGGGCCAGGCGCCGGAGACCGGCCAGGGAGCGGCGCTCTTCCTGCAGGGCATGGGAGATGCTTTCCCGGTCCGCCAGGGGGTGCTGGCGCCGGGTCTGGCTGAAACGCCGGATGAGCATGGCTTCATCTGCTTCCAGGAAGATCAGGTGCAACTGATACCCCTTCTGCTTCAGACTCCGGAAGACCCGGGCGTAATTCTGCAGAAAACCCTCGGTGCGCACGTCCATCCCCAGGGCGATTTTGCGGCCGTCCCGGTCGGCCTGGGACTGCTCCCGTAAAAAGGGGGACAGCAGGCGCAGGGGCAGGTTGTCCACACAAAAATAACCGATGTCTTCCAGGGCCCTGAGCACGGTGGTCTTCCCCGAACCGGAGAGACCGGTGATAATCAGGATAGGAAAGGACGGCGGTGGTGATTTGGGGAGCTGTTGCTTTGCCACTGGCACTGGCCCTTGCTGGGGAATGCAAAACCCTGGCCCGGGATGGCTCCGGCCCCCAGGGAAGGAAAGCGGGTTCGGGCTGCTGTTAAAACTCGGCGTCTTTTTCGGCAATCAATTGTAAGATTTCTTCGCCTCCCCCGGACATCATCAGGCTGTCCCGGAAAGTCTGGCTCATGAGCATGCGGGAGATCTTGGCCAAGGCCTTGAGATGCAAACCCGAGGCATTGACCGGGGCCAGCAGCAGGAAAAATAGGTGGGAGGCTTTGCCGTCCATGGAATCAAAGTCCACGCCTTTGATGCTGCGGCCAAAGGCCAGGAGCATCTGGGAAAGTTGGGGGAGCTTACCGTGGGGGATGGCGATATTATCGCCGATGCCCGTGCTCCCCAGGCGCTCCCGTTCCAGCAGCACCTCCACCACGTTCTGCAGGTTCACCTCTTTTTGGCCGCCAACCAGGGCCGCGGCCAGTTCCTCCAACACCCCCCGCTTAGTGTTCGCCTTCAGGTCAGGCAGAATATACTTGGGGTTCAGCAGATCGATGATTTTCATGGGGGCCGGGGACATTCTAACTCAGATCCGGTTCAACCAAGACAAACTGGCCGTCCTGGCGCCGGAAGAGTATTCCTAAGGCACCATTGGTAACATTGGTGAAGACCAAAAGGTTATCGTTGCCGCTTTGCATCATTTCCAGGGCATCGGTAAGCTGCAGGGCCGGCACTTCCACTTTTTTCCGGCGGACCGCGGGCATTTCCGGACTTTCTTCCGGGACCTCCACCGGGGCCGCGGCCCGGCTCCGGTCACCTTTGACATCCCTTAACTTGTCCCGCAGCTTTTTCAACTGCATATCGATCTTATCCATTACCAGATCGATGGCTGCGTACATATCCGCGTTTTCATCCCGGCCTTTGATAATCCGGCCGTTACTGTCAATGGTGACGTCGGCCAAGTGGCGGAATTTTTCCAATCCCAGCACCACATGGGCCTCCACCGGTCCATCCAGATAGCGCTTAAACTTGTGCAAACGCTCAGTCACATAATTTTTCAAGGCCTCTGAAGGCTCAATCTGTCTAAAAGTCACGGAAATCTGCATTACATCCTCCTAACTGGCTGACCCGAGGGAAGTATAGGGAGATCAAGAGGCGGTAGTTTCGGACAGGTCTTTGCGCCGGTATCCCGGCCGTTTGCGTTTGCTGGAAGGGAGCACCCCCAGCATGCCCCGATATTTGGCCACCGTTCTCCGGGCGATGATGACATTGTCCCGGTGCAGGATATCGGCAATCTCTTGATCACTCAGGGGGTTCTCGGGGTTTTCCCCTTGGACGATCTGGCGGATCTTTTCCTTCACGCTCTCCGAAGCGATCTGATCTCCCAGAATCTGGTTGATGCCGCTATTAAAGAAATACTTTAGATCAAAAACACCCTGGGGGGTGTGAATATATTTATTGGTGGTCACCCGGCTGATGGTGGATTCATGCATCTGCACATCTTCCGCGACCTGGCGCAGGGTCAGAGGTTTCAGATGGGACAGGCCGTTGTCCAGAAACTCCCGCTGGAAGCGGATAATGCTTTCGGTCACCTTGTACAAGGTTTTCTGACGTTGGTGGATACTGCGGATGAACCACAAGGCGTTATCCAGATGTTTTTGAATATAGCTTTTGACGTTTTCCGGCAGGTCCTCAGGGTTGCGCAGGGCCTCCAGGTAAAAGGAATTGACCCGCAGCTTGGGCAGGCCGTCTTCATTTAAGCTGATGATATAATCATTGCCGATTTTTTGCACATGGACATCGGGGTTAATGTAATCCGCGTCTTCGGCGTCGAACTCCCGGCCGGGTTTGGGGTCCAACTTAAAGATGGGCTCACAGGCCTGGAAGACCTTTTCCAGGGGCACTTTCAAATCCCGGGCAATGGCCTGGTAATTCTTGTTCCCCAGATTATTCAGGTGGTTCTCGACGATGGCGAAGACCAGGGAATCCTGCTGGCCGGAGATTTTAAGCTGCAGGAGGAGGCATTCCTTGAGGTCCCGGGCCGCCACTCCCGGGGGGTCGAAGCCCTGGATGATCTCCAGAACTTCCCCTACCCGTTCCGGAGAGACTTGCATCTCCCCGGCGATCTCCTCGATGGTGGCCTGCAGATAACCGTCCCGGTCCAGATTGCCGATGATCAGGGCGCCGATGGATTCGCCCTCCTCATCCAACTCCGCCATGCGCAACTGCCATACCAGGTGAGACTTCAAGGTGGGTTTCTGGGCGTTCAGGTTTTCAAAAGACGGCGCTTCCCGTTCCTCAAAGTCGGTGAAAGTAGAGGTGGGCATCAGCCGGTCTTGCAGGTAACTGTCCCAGTCCCATTCCTCCGCCGCGGATTTGGCCTCCGAGCCATTGCTGGCCTCACTCTCCAGGGTTTCGCCGCCGCCGGTAAATGGCAGAGTTTCCTGCTCCTGCCCGGAAGTGTCCTTTTCTTCGACCTGGGACTCTTCCAAAACCGGATTGGTCTCCAGAATCTGATGGATCTCCCCCAGGAGCTCCAACCGGGAGAGCTGCAGCAGCTTGATGGCCTGCTGCAACTTCTGGGTCATGATCAGCGTCTGAGTGAGCTTCAGGCTTTGTCGAATCTCAAGGGCCATATGCTTGTCTTTGAGAGAAATCTTCGGGCATCAGCCCTGCCCTGGGGCCAGTTCTGCTCTTATTATAACTTAAAGGTCTCTCCTAAGTAAATCCTTTTAGCCACTTCACTTTGCACCAAAACTTCGGGTGTGCCTTCTTCCAGGACCACTCCTTCATTGAGAATATAGGCCCGGTCGCAGACCCCCAGAGCCTCCCGGACATTATGGTCGGAGATGAGCACCCCCAACTGCCTCTCCTTTAACTGCCTGATAATATTTTGTATATCGGTCACAGCCAGAGGGTCGATGCCGGCAAAGGGCTCGTCCAGGATGATGAAATGGGGGGCGGTGACCAGGGCCCGGGTGATTTCCACCCGGCGCCTCTCCCCCCCGGAGAGGGCCGCGGCTTGCTGGTGGGACAGGTGGGTGATGCGAAGTTCCGCCAGTAATTGTTGCAGCCTCTCTTGGCGCACCTGGGGATCGGGTTCCAAGGTCTCCAAAATCGCCAGGATGTTTTCCGCCACCGTCAGCTTGCGGAAGACCGACGGCTCCTGGGGCAGGTATTGCACCCCCAGCCGCGCCCGCTGATAGATGGGGAGGGAGGAAATGTCCTCTCCGTCCAATAAGACTTGGCCCTGGTCCGGATGCAGCAGCCCCACCACCATGTAGAAAGTGGTGGTTTTGCCGGCGCCGTTGGGCCCGAGGAGGCCCACCACCTCGCCGCTCCGCACTTCCAGATTGAGGGCGTCCACCACGGTGCGGCCGTCATAACTTTTCAGCAGATTGCGGAGGGCCAGTCGGTGCATTACCTGAATTACCGTTGCTTCCGGCCTTTGGGCCCCAAAGGGATGCCTTTGGCAGCCCCGGATGTTTGGCTGGAGGGATAGAGATGGGCTTCCACCCGTTTCTGGGCCGAACTTTCCACCATCACCCGGTTAGTTTTCAGATTAAAACTGATACGCTCCCCTTTCAGGGTATTTTCCGCGCTCCATACCTGGGGATTGCCCACCAGCACCACTTCATCCCGGGCCCGGTAGTAGGTGGCTTCCCGGCCGGTGGCCACCTTCTCCCCCTGCACGAAGCGCACCCCGCCGCTGGCCACCACCCGGTCGATCTTCTCTCCTCCCAGGTCCCCCAGAGGGGAGGTCTCTTTTTTCTCCGGGGCCGGAGCCTGGGGCTTGGGGCCGGAGGCCGGCGGTTCGTAATAAACCCGCAACTGTTCGCAGTACAAGATATTGTCGCCGTAGGTGGCCTTCACCTGGCCGCTGAAGATAATGACCCGCTCTTTCTGGTCCGCCTCCAGGCGGGCCGCGGTGATGTGCAGGGGGAAATCCCCTGGGGGTTTTTTCTCCTGCGCCGCACTCACTACGGCAGTATAGGTCAGGCCCAGCATCACCCACAGGCCCAGAGCGCCGGCCCAGACTTGCCAGGTTTTTCCTTGCCTCACGGTTTCAACTCCATTCCCTGGACCTTTAACTGGGTGAGGCGGTGCTGGGCCAGGACCAGCTTTTTCTCCGCCAACTCCACTTTCAGCCCCTTCCCCTGGATCTTCAAGCGGGGCTCTTCCAGGGTCACTTCCTCCGGGGCCAACAGGAGCCGCCCCGCGGGTTGGTAAGTGACCATACTGGTGGTAATGCGCAGGTCGCCGCTCACCATCTCCACGTCGCCCTTTAAAGTCAAGACCCGGTCCTTGGTGTTGATCAAGCCTTCCTGGGCCTTAACCCGGACGACCTTGTCCGGGCCCCCGAAAAATTCCACCTTGACGCCGGTGATTCTGATCTGATTCTGGTCCTTGAGAAAATCGGCATTCTTGGCTTCCAGGGTCCAGCGTTTGTCCCCCTCCTGGATCTCGGTGAGGGCCAGGGTCTCCATGCGGGCCTGGCTCTCGGCCGTGGCCGCGGGCTTGGGGGGCGGGGGCGGCGGGGGCCACAGGGCCCAGACCACCACTACAGCCGCCACCAGGAGCAGCGGCCCTCCCCAGAGCCATTTCCGGGACCGCCGCGGTTTGGGAACCGGCGGTCTACCGCCGTTCGGGTTCTTCATGGCCATTTACCCGGTATATTAACAGATTTTTTTTATCAGCGGGAGAGAGAATGAATGGCTGTCAGCTTTCAGCGGTCCGCTTTCAGTTTTTAGTTTTTAGTTCCATCTCGTTCCCAAGCTGTGCTTGGGAACGCCTTGTCCGCCAAGCTGAGCTTGGCGTTGGAAAGTCCCCAAGCATAGCTTGGGGGAAAAAATGGGTTCCCAAGTTCAACTTGGGAACCAGAAGACAGCTTTCAGCTTTTCGTAGGGCAGGCGTCCCCGCCCGCCCTGATCCCATCTTCTCAGTATCTTAATCTCCCAGCCAGCGGCTCACCATCCCCTCCCACTTCCCCTGGGCCTTGAGGAGCAAATCGCAGACCTCCCGCACCGCGCCTTTGCCGCCGGGAAGATTAGTGACCCAGTGGGCCGCGGCCTTAACCTCCGGCGCGGCGTCGGCCACCGCCACCGCCAGCCCCACCCGATTAAAGAGGGGGAGGTCCACCAGCTCGTCTCCCACCGCAGCCACGGTGGCGGCCTCAATCTTCATGGCCCCCATAATTTCCTCCAGAACCGTGACCTTATCCCGGGAACCTTCGTAAAACCGTTTAACCTCCAACTCTTTGGCCCGGTGATAGGCCGCGTCGGAGCGCCGCCCGGAGAGAAAGGCCACCTCGATCCCGGCTTTTTGCAGCATCTTGATGCCGTGGCCGTCCCGGACGTGAAAGACTTTCAGGGCTTCACCCTTGGCGTCGAAATAGAGCCGCCCGTCGGTGAGGACGCCGTCCACGTCCAGGATCAACAGGCGGATGTTCTTGGCCCGCTCTTTTAATTCCGGGGGGTAGTCAGGGGCATTCAAGGCATTTTTCCTTTATGGATAATGATTATCTCACGCCAAGGCGCAAGAAAAAAATGTGGAACAGCCGCCCCCGGCTGTTCCTTGGTGGCACAGGCTTTCCAGCCTGTGCGGGGTTTTTCGGCACAGCCTGGAAAGGCTGTGCCACCGATTAGAAGAACTTGTGGGTAATGATAGGCCGGGGTCAGGGCAGAGTCTTAATTTTGAACCTTGAACCTTGAAACTTGGACTATTAGGCATGGCACGAAACACATCGACATGCCCTTAGCCTTTTCTCTGCTTCCGCATAAACTCATGCAGCCCCTTAAGCTCCCGCCACAAAGACAATACTTCTTTTAACGGCAGGGAATTGGGGCCGTCGCACAAGGCCCGGTCCGGGTCCGGATGCACCTCCATGAACAGGGCGTCCACCCCCACCGCCACCCCGGCCCGGGCGAGAACGGGGATGAATTCCCGCTGCCCCCCGGAACACGCGCCCTGGCCGCCGGGGAGCTGCACGCTGTGGGTCGCGTCCAAAATCACAGGGCATCCCAGGCTCCGCATCAGGGGGAGACTCCGGAAATCCACCACCAGGTTGTTATAGCCGAAGGTGCTCCCCCGTTCGGTGAGGATAATTTTGGTATTGCCCGTGGATCGGACCTTTTCCACCGCCGCCTGCATGTCCCAGGGCGCCAGAAACTGGCCTTTCTTCAGGTTCACGGGCTTGCCGGTTTTAGCCGCGGCCACGATCAGGTCCGTCTGCCGGCAGAGGAACGCGGGAATCTGCAAAACGTCCAGGACTGCCGCCGCGGGCTCCACCTCGGAGACCTGGTGCACGTCGGAGATCACCGGCAGGCCCACTTCTTCCTTGACCCGGGCCAGGATTTCCAGACCCGCGGCCAGGCCTGGCCCCCGGTAAGAAGTCACGGAGGTGCGGTTGGCTTTATCGTAGGAGGCTTTGAAGATCAGGGGCAGGGACAGCTCCCGGGCAATCTCCTGCAAGGCCCGGGCGATCTCCAGGGTGGCCGCGGCGGATTCGATGACGCAGGGGCCGGCGATCATCACTAAATCGCCAGCACCGACGATAAAATCAGAGATTGGGACTTTCCCGTTCATGCAAATGCAAGGGGTCAGGGGCCAGGGGTCAGTTATAGGGCGGCCCATGGCCGCCATAATTAAGCTGTAGGGCGCGTCTTACGCGCCAATCACTCACAGTTCGCATTTCCAACCGGATTAATGGTGCGTAAGACGCACCCTGCAAAACTTTGAACTTTGAACCTTGAACTTTGAACTCTAAATCTCCGTTTCGGCCCCCCCCAGCCCTTGCTTGTATGCTAAAGCCGCGCCTATATAGTCCCTGAACAGCGGGTGGGGCCGCATGGGTCCGGATTTGAATTCCGGGTGGAACTGGCAGCCCAGAAACCAGGGGTGGTCCTGAAGTTCCACGATCTCCACCAGTTCGCCGTTGGGGGAGGTGCCGCTGATCTTGAGACCCGCTTTTTGGAGCCCTTCCCGGTAGGTGTTGTTGAACTCGTAGCGGTGGCGGTGGCGTTCCATGATCTCTAAGGCCCCGTAAGCCCGGCCCGCGAGGGAACCTTCCGTGAGCACACAGGGGTAGGCCCCCAGGCGCATGGTGCCGCCTTTTTCCGTTTCCCGGTCCCGGTGGATGATGGCGTCCCGGCGGTAGTCGTACCACTCCCGCATCAGGTAAATGACCGGGTCCGCGGCCGCGTGGTCGAACTCCTCGCTGGTGGCCCCGGTGATGCCGGCCACGTGCCGGGCGAACTCGATGACCGCCAGTTGCATGCCGAAGCAGATGCCAAAATAGGGGATTTTGTTTTCCCGGGCATAGCGGATGGCCTGAATCTTTCCCTCCACCCCCCGCACTCCGAAGCCGCCGGGCACCAGGATGCCGTGGAGGTGGCCCAGGAGGGCCTCCGGGCCTTCCCGCTCCACCCGTTCCGAGTCGATGTAGCTCAGCGCCACCTGGGATTCGTGGGCCAGGCCCCCGTGCACCAGGGCTTCGTGGAGGCTCTTGTAAGACTCCCGGAGGTCCACATATTTTCCCACAATACCGATTTCCACCCGGTCCTTGGGATGGCGGATACGGGCCGCCAGTTCCTGCCAGTGCTCCAGGCGGGGGGCCCGGGTCCAGATATTCAGGACCTCCACCAGGCGGTCGTCCAATCCTTCTTCATGGAAAAGTAAAGGAATCTCGTAGATATTATCAACGTCCCGGGCGGTGATCACCGCGTTGGGCTCCACGTTACAGAACAGGGCGATCTTGGCCTTGATGTCCTTGCTCAGGGTTTTTTCGGTGCGGCAGAGCAAAATATCGGGTTGGATACCGATGGAGCGCAATTCCTTGACGCTATGCTGGGTGGGCTTGGTCTTCACCTCCCCCGCAGTCTTGATGTAAGGCACCAGGGTGAGGTGGATGTAACAGACGTTTTCTTTGCCCAGGTCGCCCTTGAGCTGGCGGATGGCCTCCATGAAGGGCAGACTTTCGATGTCCCCCACGGTGCCGCCGATCTCGATGATGGCCACGTCCACCGTGGGCGCCACCTTGAGGATGGCTTGCTTGATCTCGTCGGTGATATGGGGGATGACCTGGACGGTGCCCCCCAGATAATCGCCCCGGCGTTCTTTGGTGATGACGTTGTTATAGATGCGGCCGGAGGTGAAGTTGTTCTCCTGGCCCAGGGTGACCGTGGTATAGCGTTCGTAGTGCCCCAGGTCCAGGTCGGTTTCGGCCCCGTCTTCAGTGACGTACACCTCCCCGTGCTGAAAGGGGTTCATGGTGCCGGGGTCCACGTTGATGTAAGGGTCCAACTTCTGAAAGGTGACCCTGAGCCCCCGGGCTTCCAACAAGGCGCCGATGGCCGCGGCCGCCACCCCCTTCCCCAGGGAGGAAAGCACCCCGCCGGTGATAAAGATGATTTTGGTCTTCACCATCCCCTCCCTCAGCCAGAATATACCGCCACCCGCCCCCTTGTCAAGGAAGTGAGCAGTGAGGAGTAGCCAGTGGCCAGTGATCAGTGGTCAGTGGTCAGTGAAAAAGCAGTACTTAAGAGGCAATGATTATTTGCGTCTTTCTTTGCGCCTTTGCGTCTTTGCGAGAGGTTTTACTGCTTTCTGCTCACCGCTCACCCCTCCTCACCGCAACAGGTGCAAATTCCCCAAGTGAACGTTTCTTATTCCGGCTTCTATGGCGGTTTGCTGCGCTTTGAGCGCGAAGTCCCGGGTGGTGATGGGGAGGTCGGTCAGGTAGAACTGGGGGTAGAAGCCCAGGAGGCTGTAGGGGATGTCCGGGTTGAGGCGGGCGAGGAAGCGGGCCAGGCCGTGGATTTCGTCTAAGTCCACGTAGCCGGGGACCAAAAGGGTGCTGGCGCACAGGAGCGGCACTTCCGGGCGCTCCTTAAGGCGCGCGGCCAGGGCCGCGAAGTTCTTTAAGGTCTGGGAATTGGAGACGCCGCAGAGGGCCAGGTGGATTTCTTCACTGAAGGCTTTCAGGTCGAATTTGATGATGCCCCCGTTGGCGAGGGAACTTGCCACCAGGGGCTTCAGCCATTCAGTCTGCATGGCCCCGTTGCTCTCCCAGCAGATGCGGACGCGGCGGCCTTTTTCCTTAGCCTGTTCCAGGGCCAGGCGGGACGCGGCCAGGGCATGGGGCAGTTGAGGCGTGGGGTCGCCCCCGAAGTAGCAGACACACCCGGTGTTCTTTTTCACCGCCGCTGCCAGTTCCCGGGCCGAGACTTTTTCACCCTTGAATGTGGCCTTCTTGAAGGTCCAGTTCTGGCAGAAGAGGCAGTTGAAGTTGCAGGCGTGATAAAAGACCGCCAGGTTGGTGAAACCCCGCTCCGGCCCCTGGCAGGAGGCATATTGGGGATAGCCCGCGCCCGTGCCTCCCGGACAAAACCAGTCGGCCACGCAGTTGGTGGGCAGGGGGTCGTAATAATAGCTCAGTCGCGCGCCGGACGCGGTGCCGCCCACGATCTTCCCATTTTTTACCCGCCGTGCCCCGCAGAAACCGTAACCGCCTTCGAGAATGGAGCAGGCATGGAAACAGAGGGTGCAGCGTTTGCCCCGGGGGTCTTGGGGTGGGGTGGGGGGAAGGTTAAAGGCCCGGCGGCTTTCGTGGTGCAGCTTTTCAATTTCGGGCCAGACCTGGGGAAAATGCCCCCGGATGCAGGCCGCGCAGTAGCCCAGGCGGGGGGAGATGATTTGGTCGGTTTGGCCGCAATGCCGGCAGGGGCTCATGTTTATAGATTAATAGGCTGTCTGCCAGCCATCAGGCCCCGAATAGTGTGCTTTTGGATTACTGGCCTACAGCGAATTGAATTTCCCCGGGGTTTTGCACCACCCGGGATGCCTGTAAAATTTCAAAACGGACGATGCCCCCGTCATAGCCGAAATCGGCAATGACCCCTGGGCGAATTTCGTCACTCTCCCTGATGCGTTCGTCCCGCAGAGAAATGACCAAAGAATCGGTTTCGGGATCATATTTGATCTTCATGGCTCGATTACCAACTGTATCAACATTTCCTGATTAGTATTTTATCAAAATAGCGCCGCATAAGCATCCAGTGTGGCGTGGAGCCGGAATTTTTGTCATTTGATATCGGTGTCAACCGATTCTCGATTGGCACCCTCTGCCACAAATAACAAATAATCTACCATTCCGACAATTTGCAGCACCCTTTCTGGCTGAAGTGTTTCAATAAGACGATGATGGACTGCATTGCGTATGAATCCAAAGACTCCACGGAAAAGAAGATGGGCTGCCTCCTGCTCAGCGGCAACATCGCTAACAATTAAAGCTGGAGGTTGCCCAAATGCGTGCTTAGCAAGGTCCACACCGGTGCAGGTTGCAGAGGCGGAAGACAAGAAGCGAAGTCTATCTTCTAATATTCGTGTAGCCTCGTTGACTACTGTATCCAACCGATCGTGCTGGCCGCCTTCGCGGAATTGAGCGAAAAGATCAAGGCATCTCTGCCTAAGTTCCTTGTCCAGAATCTCGATGGACCCGATTATTATCGGACGCGGACGTACATCGCTTTGGATCATGGGGGTGCCAGTTACCATTACCTGCTCTCCACCCTCTATTTCTGGTAACTGGCTAACAACCAAAGGATATGGGCTTGCATTGCGAAAAATACCAGTTTGCATCAGTTCTGTCCGGTTAACTGATTAAAAAAGGCCCGAAAAATCCTGGGAACCTGTTAGAATGGGTTTGGCATAACCTATCAAACAGACAGGAGATTCCGGACCATGGCCCATTGTAACACAATCTT
>JBFLXM010000024.1:0-116200 GCA_040757175.1 Thermodesulfobacteriota bacterium | reverse complement strand
TTCAAGAAGATGGGCCATGTTACCATAATAGTCAATAATTACCAGCATTTATTGAATATTTCGGACATAAAAATGACCTTGGAAATTAACAAAACAGCTACTCAGGCCGATTTGGGCAACAGCCCGTCAAGCCTGCGGCTACCAATATGGCTGCATGAAGCAATTATGGAATGCGTCTATTGCCGCCAGGGGAAAATCATCCTCCACCCCACCTGACAGGGGGTGGAAACCCGCTGCCCGGGATGCGGCCGCGTCTATACGCCGGAGGAATTTAAGGACCTGCTGGCCCGCCGCGGCTGCGGGGAAAATGAGCGAGCCACATCGCGGGAGGAAAAATAGCGGTTGACCGAGGAAACACAAGAAAGGCTCCTGCAAAATAATATTTCGTCATCCTGAGCGAAGCGAAGGGATTTAGGCAGGCTGCTGGAAATGGGTTTTGGCCCTAATTGGAAGCACCTCTTATCCCCCCCTTTGAAAAAGGGGGGTTAGGGGGGATTTGCTAAGCTGCTGAAATCCCCCTAAATCCCCCTTTTTCAAAGGGGGACTTTAAAAGCCTTAGTCATTCTTGGCTACAGTTTTCTAAACCTTGCACCTTGAACTTTGAACTTTGAACTGAAATAAGGTTGTTGCATGAGCGCCGCCAAGCTTAAAGACCTGACCCGCCTCCAGCAGCCCGCCCGGGCCCCTTCCGGCCAGGTAAAGATCAGCTACGGGGTGCACCACCTGGAGGTGGCCATTGCCGGGAAATCCGTGGGCGAGGTGCGCCAGGCCCTGAAAGAACCCCTGAATATCGACCCCCGGGCCCTGGCCCTGGTCAACGGCCGGGACGTGGCCGCGTCCTATGTCCTCAAGGAAGGGGACCAACTGGAATTCGTCCGCCTGGCCGGGGAGAAGGGGACGCGATCGATTTGCGGGCATAGGGCCTCGGCCCCCTGCTCCCTTCATCAAACTCCCTCCCTCAACCCTCCTACTTGGACAAGAAAGACTGGTAATGCCTTAATTTGCTTGTAAAGAATTTGCAATATTTTGCAAAATTTCAGTTATTGCGATTTACCTCGAAAGCCCGTAAACTCAAGGATATTGCGGTTCTCGCCGGCATAGCTCAGTGGTAGAGCAGCTGATTCGTAATCAGCAGGTCCGGGGTTCGAATCCCCGTGCCGGCTCCAGGAATATTAGCGAATTATCTTAATAAAAGAAGGTAAATTAATTTAGTGGGTACCATTCTGGGTACCATTCTTACGGCCTCTGAACCGGGTTTCTGAAGTCCTGAGGGTAGAGAACCGCCATTGCGCCAGGCAGGCCGAAAATATTCCGACCCCATAAAGCCGCTATTTCCGACTCCTCCCGTAATTTACGAAATCAACATCTGGGTCTGGCTGCACGAATTAAGTCGTAGTTATCAGACCCGAATAACCTTGGCCAAGGTCCTGGACGCGGTCTGGGACGCGCTCACCGCCTGGTCCCCCGATGCCGTCTGGTTGATGGGAGTATGGGAGCGGAGCGCCTGGGGGCGTGAGATCGCCATTAATAATGAGAGTATCTTGAGGTCCTGCCGGGCCGGGAATTCTGGGAAGAGGTGATTCCCCCGGTCAAGGCCAAATATCCGGAGTTTTTGTTCATCGCCGAGGCTTACTGGGACCGGGAATGGGAACTGCAACAGCAGGGCTTCGACTACTGCTACGACAAGCGCCTGTACGACCGTTTGCGGCAGGGCGCGGCAGACGCCATAAAAAAACACCTGCTGGCCGATCTGGGTTACCAGGAAAGGCTGGTGCGCTTCCTGGAGAATCATGACGAACCCCGGGCCGCGGCCGCTTTTGCTGACCGGCAAGCCCGGGCCGCGGCCGTCACCTGCGCCACCCTGCCCGGGGCCCGGCTTTTTCATGAGGGCCAATTTGAAGGCCGCAGGGTCAGGCTGCCCGTGTTTCTCAACCGCCGCCCCGACGAACCGGTGGATGCGGACTTACAGAATTTTTATAGTACCCTGCCGGCAGCAACGGCCCAGCCGGTGTTCAAGGAAGGGGCATGGCGTCTTTTGGAGCCGTATGATTGGCCGGATAACCGGAGCTATCTCAACCTGGCGGCCTGGACCTGGCGTCTCGGGGAGGAAAGACGCCTGGTCATCGTCAATCTTTCCGGGCACCGGTCCCAGGCCCAGGTCCCCCTCCCCTGGGAGGATTTGCCCGGCCATGCCTGGCAACTTACCGATGCCTTCACCGGGGAGATTTATGAGCGAGACGGCCAGGAACTGCGTCACCCCGGTTTATTCGTAGACCTGGAGGGCTGGCAGTTCCATTTTTTCCGGGTAGGCTAAGTCAGCCGTAGGGCGGGAAAGTGAAACGCCTCCCGCCTTCCGGCATTTGGGGTATAACTTCAATTCTATGCATCCCAGTGCGCCTCCCAAATTAGGAAGAATGGCCGAGGGACTTCGGCCAGCATTGACAACCCATGGTTGATATATTCGGGCGATGAGATATATTTTGACAATACGGCGGTTCTTCCCAAGAAGAGGTTAGGGGAAGGGACTGCCACGAGGCCTGAGGCGGGCTTTCTGCGGCAAGCAATGCTCCCTTTTTGAAGGGAGCCCGGATTAAAATTAATTTTTAATTTTCCCATTAAATTGCCGCTTGGTGACCATCTGCATTTCTCGGTTTGCCTGGCCTGCCGCGGCGCCGATTATCAGATTTCGGCAGAAGCCCAACCTTCCCGTAACCCATTTTTCATGCTGGCAGAGGGGACATGTCTTCAGAACTCAAAGAACGACTGGCATTGCTGGAACAATTGGCCGGGCGGTTGGCCGCCCGCCGGGAGGAGCTGGTATTGGCGGCGGGTAAGGACATGGGCGCGCCCTGCCGCATCGCCGGGCTGGAAGTGGACCTGGCCGTGGAGCACCTGCAGAACATGGCTGCTGATCTGCCCCACGTGGAGGGCAAATCCCCTTATGGCACCGTAGGGGCCATCTTCCCTTATGACGCCGCCCCGGTGGTGCTGGCCCGGGTGGGCGGGGCCGCCATCCTGGGCGGCAACCGCTTTCGCTTCTCCTGCTCCTCCCTGACCCCCCGCACCGCCCGCCTGTTTGCGGAGATTGTCTCCCCCTTCCCGGAGTTTCAGACGAAGGTGGGCCTGGACAACCGCACCTTCGGCCGGCAGTGCGTCGAGGACCCTGAGGTGCGGGTGCTGTTCATTTCCGGGGGCGGCACGGTGGGAGCCGCCTACGCCCAAGAGGCCGCGGCCTTTGACAAACTCTTCTTCGCCGGGCCCAGCGGCCTGCCCCCCGTCCTGCTCTTCCGGGACGCCCCCCCGGAGGCCGCGGTTGACCTTCTGGCGCGCTGGGCCTTTGTCAACGGCGGCCAATACTGCACCTCCATCAAACGGGCATATATCCACCGGGAGATCTTTGACGAGGTGCGCGGTCTGATCCTGGCGCGCCTGCCGGAGATCAAGGTGGGAGACCACCGGGATCCGGCCACCTGGATCGGCCCCATCAAGGCGGAGCGCTCCCGCAAACTCATAGACCGGGCCCTGGCGGCCCTGAAGGAACCCCGCTTCCTGGCGCCGCCGCACCGGGACGGCCAGTGGCAGGGCCCCTTCCTGGCGGAGACCCCGGAGCCGCCGGACCTGGAACTCTTCGGACCCTTACTCACCCTGACCCCGGTGGACAGCGACGCCCAGGCGGTGGCCCGGGTCCTGCCCAGCCGCTATCCCTTCCTGGTGGCCTACTTCGGCACTCCCCCACCCGGCGCCCCGGAGGCCCTGGGCGACACCTTCGGCATGGTCCATGCCAATCGCCATACCTGGGACATGGTCCACGCCCACCCCAATTTTCTCTTCACCCCCCTGCGCCTGCCTTTCGGCGGCAAAGGCGAGAGCGGTTGGATCATCGAGCGGCGCGACGGCCACCTGACCAAGAAGGACGGGGCCTTCATCTACAGCGCCGAACTGGTGCGCGCCTAGCTTGCTGGCGCCCCTGCCAAGGGAGGACTAGGCCGGGCGCACCTGGCGGCTCACCGATCCCTTCACCGGGGAGATTTATGAGCGCGACGGCCAGGAACTGCAACAGCCCGGTTTATTCGTCGATCTGGAGGGCTGGGGATTTCATTTTTTGCGGGTAGCCTGAGGTTTAATGACCAAGATTTGACCTTGAAGGCCAAAATTTACCATCTGGTTGGATTTGAGGTGCAGATAAGATAATCATTTAGAATATGTTGAAATTATTTAACTTGCGTAAATGGCAGTGTATTGGAGTTCTCTCTGCCGTATCTATTAACTCGTCAATTGCACGCCAAGACGCCTCAGCATTTCAAATGTGTCAACAAATTGCACACCGAAGGCCTGACAAACATTTGGAATCGGCACCTTCCTTTTGATATCGGGATTTATGGTTTCAAGGGTCACGACAATACATCCCTTAGCCTTAGCGTAGGCCACTAACCAACCATCTGCGCCTCTCGCAAAATCGGCCTTGGCTGCATCTGAGAATTGATTTTGGCCTTGCACCCAAGTCATAATTTCTTTGTAAGATTCTTGAACATCTTCTTCATCGGTAGAAATGAACGCATGAGAAAAATCATTTTTTGCCCATTTTGCAAGCTGGTCTTTCCCTTTCTCTAATTCCCCCTTTACATAATCAATACTCAAAATCCGGCCACTTCCTGAATGATGGATCAAACTATTCCAAAACCCAGGAGCCAGATCGAATGCATAATAACGATTCTTAGCTGTAATAAAGACATCGGCATCAAGAACAAATGCGGCGGCATCCATCACCGCCACCCTCCGAGGGAGTTCACATAGCTATCAAAGGTTTTTCCGTAAAGTCCGGTCAGGCGATAGGCTTCGGAGTAGAGCAGCGTGCCTTCTTTAGTCGCCCGTGCCACTGCGAGGGCGAATCGCCGACCGACACGCATATTTTGAATGAGATGGAAGTCAGCCCCCTTAGACGGAGGGGCAGCATCGCGTCGTTCTCGCTCGTCAATTTGATATGTGCGGTAAAAGTCGAAAAAAGACTCTTTCTGAATTAGTTGCAAATCCATTGCCCTACGGGCCACCACAAGGGTACTGACCTTGAATTGGCGGGCGATTAACTGGAAAGGCTCTGGATCGTCTTTAACAGAAGGCCAAATTTGACGAAACTCACGTTCTGGAACAAGGAATTCAGCAGCTACCCGGTTGCACGCCTGTTCAATCGGGTCGTCTGCCGGTTGCATTTCACGCAGGTCGAAAGCTGCGCTGCTACCAAAAAAGACGTGCGCTAACTCATGAGCGAGTGTAAACATCTGCGCGGCCTTGGCGTCAGAGCCATTAACGAATACAAGCGGCGCATACTTATCTACTAGAACAAAACCTCGAAATTCGCCAGGATTGAGCTTGCGATGAGTGTTGTTTCCGACTACCCCGTTAACAATAACGATGATCCCGGCATCTTCCATTGTTGCCCGGAGAACCCGCAGGGCTTCTTCCCATGTTCTCTGTTGGGCGGCCCATCCGTACTTTAACTTAAGAGCGCGCCTAATATGATCCGCGACCGATACCGGCGGTGCGTCCGGTTGGGCAGACCATGCAATAGGTAACGGTTCCTGTCCCTCCTCGATCAAGAACTCGCGCATCCATTCCTGACGCTGCTGCATTAATTGGACGGTGTCAATAAGGTCGGGACTGGGACTGCTTGGGGTCTTATCACCAAGTGTCCGGAAATGAGGAATTGGTAACCGCACCTCAGGTGGTTCAGAGAGGAAGAAAAATCCAAATGGCGTAAGCGTGGCTTTTGCCAAGGATTCTAATTGCCGCCGTGTTGGCAGCTTTTCGCCAGTAACCCACTGGCGAATTTTTGGAAATTTGGTTTGTAGGCGGTCTTGTGTTAGTCCAGAGCGATCTATCGCCCAGCGCAAAACGCCTTCATTGATGGCCACCCTACCCATGTGACCACCTCCTCTGCCAAGGGAAAAAGGGAAAGCTCACTTAACAATTATTGGTTTAGATTAGCGCATTTTCGACAAAGAGAAAAGTCATAATCATTCCGAATAAACTTCAAAAAAGAGTCTGCCTGTTAACGGAGAGGGAGAAATTTTCCTTCCCAGGAAATAAGGTATTCGCTGATGCCTCCTCACGCCGATTCCGAGAACCTTGCCCCCCTTGCCAAGATCACCTTGATTCCGGATAGAAGATGCCGGTGGAGCGGCCCCGTTGCAAAAAATTGGCGTCCAGGAGGCCGAAAAACTGGATCTGTTTGGCGATGAAGCCGGTCCAGCCCGTCTGGTGGCTGGCGCCCAGGCCGGCGCCGTTGTCGCCGTGGAAGTACTCGTAAAACAGCAGGTAATCCCGCCAATGGGGGTCGTTCTGGAATTTGGCCGCGCCCCCGTAGACCGGGCGCCGGCCCTGCTGATCCCGGAGAAAGATGGCGAAAAATTCGTCCACCTCTTGCTGGCGGGCCCTCAGGACGGCGTCGAAGCCGTGGCCAAGGCCAAAGGGACCATCCGGGCAGGCCGCAGCCAGGGTTTCCGGAGGAAGATCGTGAAGCCGCAGGCGCAGCACCGCCTCACCCCCGGCGGGCACTTCCAGGCGATATAAGGCCGCGGCCTTGGTGCCGGTCTGCTCCGGGTTCACCGCCTCAGTCTGCCCGTGGATCAAATAGTTATGGAACGCGTCCTTCACATAGGGCTTAAGGTTGGGGGTGCCGAAAATGCGGGCGTTATTGGTCTCGTTTTCGGTGAATAACAGGGGGGGCTCCCCCTCGCAGTATAAAAAAAGTTTCCCCAGGCCGGGGTGGGCCGCGGCCATCACCCCCAGGCCGGGCGGGCCTGGGAGTTTCCTCAAGACCGGTCTGGCCTGCCCCGGGGAGTGGGACCAGGTATTGCGGAACCAGAGGGTGGGCAGCAGATGCAGGGCTGCGGCTTCCGGACCGCGGTTACACACGGTGATGCGCATCAGGATATCTGTGGGTGTGCTTTTGGCGTATTCCACGAAAACATCGAAATAGCGGTCGTCGTCGAAGACGCCGGTGTCCAGGAGTTCGTATTCAAATTCGTGGCGGCTGCGCTGCCGGTTGGTGCGCACCAGGTCGTCGTAAGGATAGGGGGCCTGGGGATATTTATAGAGGAACTTCATATAGGAGTGGGTGGGGGTGCTGTCCAGATAGAAGTAGTATTCCTTGACGTCCTCGCCGTGATTACCTTCGCTGTTGGTCACCCCGAAGAGCCGCTCTTTGAGGATCGGGTCCCGGCCGTTCCACAGGGCCAGGGCCAGGCAGAGACGCTGCTTGTCATCGGAGAACCCGGCCAGGCCGTCTTCCCCCCAGCGGTAGGCCCGGGAGCGGGCCTGGTCATGGGAAAAATAATCCCAGGCATCGCCGCTATCACTGTAATCCTCCCGCACCGTCCCCCACTGGCGCTCACTTAAGTAGGGCCCCCATTTCAACCAGGGGATCTGGCGCTCCCGGGCTTCCTGGAGCCGTTGCTCTTCTTGAGTCTCAGATAGGTTTTGCATCATAGATCACGCCTTGGAAAAGTTTTTGTAGGGTGCATCCAGCGATTTATAAAGGCTGAATTCATCATTTATTGGGGAAATTTAGTTCTAGCCAGCGTTCTCCCCATTCTGAGGTATTGACCCAATCAAACACCCACTCAAGTGGTATGATGTGCACGCCATCTTTATTTGCTACCTCTGTGGCTGAGCAGAACATAAGAAGATACGTGTCACTCCCGGCGTAAGCTTTCAGCCTTTCCATCTTGTGCCCGATCTCTTCGATTCGGCTATAGGTTACTTGCGCGCATATTAACTTATCATCAGAAGCCAGCCCCAGAAGATCGAGGTCTTTCATGGTCCGTCCGATTGGCAGAAGCAATTTGGATAGACTAGGTATGCCATGGGGCAGCCGCTCCTGGCGCAGGTACTCATTACAGATTACCTCCTGATGGTCAGGGGAAAGATCATCCAGGGTGATCTGCTCAGTAATGCCCTCAACTAGACGCTCTATGGCACGCTTCGCCTTGGGCCAGTGCATGATTGTACCTTGGCGCGGTCTAGCGGCCATTAAGGCAGCACACGTAGCCGGCAGAACCTCTATCACTTGCGATAGCTTCACGGTCTTCAAAACGGCCTCACGGCCATCCAATCCGTGAAGACTCCCCCATCTTCCGCGAAGCAACTTAACGTGTGAGCCAGGCGGAACCTTCCCGACTAGCACACAATCGCGCCCGAAGTACTCTGCCCAGACATAGCCGCCTGACTTGGCAAGTTCATTGATGTATCTGATTGCCGTCCTTGCTTTACCAATGTAATCTTCCGGGTTCAAACTCTCGTTGTCTACGTCGCCAAGGATATTTTTATAATCTTTAGGGTAATGGACCGCAACAAGCCGTTCCCGCCACAGCCTGTCTCTGGTCTCTTGGTCTATGTCGAGATCTATTGTGTGGCGGATGAAGAAGGTCTCGATGATAGGGACAAATTTGTCTGGGTTTTCCTTGAGAAAATTTGCAACTGATTCTTCAATGTTCATGTTGTTTCCTTCCAGGTTGTTTTTTGCTTTTATGACTCTATATATAAGATAATTTTTTTTATCGATCCCAATCTGTTCTTTGGAACGCCTTTTATTACCTCCAAGCTAATCTTGGCACTCATCTTCGCTCCCAAGTGCAAATTGGGAACGAGTTTATAAAAATATCGCGCATTGATTCTCTATGCCAAATATTCGGAATTTGCTTAGTTACTTTTGATTCCCTTTTATCCCTGAAATAATTTTAACCAAACAGTACAGCAGAAACAGCCCTATCATTAATGGTAATATGTTCGCTAACAGTCCTATCGTTAATAAAATAATCCAACCATATATCTTGTTGTAACTGGTGATTTTTCTATTTGACATAGTTCACTTCCCCTCTGAAATCATAGCCCGTAGCCCGTACCCTGTAGCGGGAAAGCGAAGCGCATCCCGCCTTTAGTTATTCCATCTCCAGACTTAGAACGTGATCGTCCGCCGCTCAGCCAAGAGCATAAATACCACGTTTTGGTGAAAAAGTATCTTTCCTTCATAGTCGGGGACTGTAAGCAAAACCTGGTCCTCGTCGACCGCACCTGGCTTCACCCTGGACGGAAAATCTCAACCATGGCAAGTAATTGAATCTATGATATCCTTGGCCGGTGCGAAATGCCTTGAGGGAGGGAACATGACTAAGCGGCGCTTAATAAACCCGGGGATATTTTTATGGGTTTGGATGGCTGTCCTGGCATCTGGGGCCGGGGCCGCGGACCTGCCCCCGGGCTTTGTCTATGTGGACCGGGTGATCCCCACCATCAGGCTGGAAATGCGCTATGCCGGCAACCATAACTTCGTGGGCCGGCCCATAGATGGCTATCTACAGCCCAAAGCCATTCTCACCCGGGAGGCAGCCGCCGCCCTCAAGCAGGTGCAGGAAGACCTCAAGCCTTTCGGCCTGGGGCTGAAGATTTTTGACGCCTACCGTCCCCAACGCGCGGTGGACGATTTTTACCGCTGGTCCCTGGAGGTCGCGGACACGAAAACGAAAGGGGAATTCTATCCCCATCTGAGCAAGGAGAAGCTCTTTGCGGACGGCTACATCCTGAAGAAATCGAGTCATTCCCGGGGCAGCACCGTGGACCTGACCATCGTCTCCCTGGACGACGGCCGGGAGTTGGATATGGGGACTTTGTTTGATTATTTCGGCAAGGAATCCTGGCCGGACAACCCCGGCAGGTCCCCCGGCCAGCGGGCGCAGCGCCTGCTCCTGAGAGTGCTGATGCAAAAGCACGGCTTTGAACCCTATTTCGCGGAATGGTGGCATTTCACCCTAAAAAATGAACCCTATCCGCAGACTTATTTCAATTTTCCCGTGCAATAACGATGAAAGAATCCCTTAGCCCGGATAATTCACCAGGCGGCAAAGAACCTGGTGGCACAGGCTTTCCAGCCTGTGCCAAAAACACTCTGCTTTTTGCTGCTTTTTAATTTAATTATATATTTCAGTAAGTTGTCATGTGTTTTGAAAAGTTCATGAATAAAGTGGGCTAAGCCCGTCATTGGGGTTTGGAGCGGTGGGCCAGGAGTCTATCGAGTTCGTCCTTCAGGTTGAGAAATACTTCCCTCTCCCGCTCCAGGAGGTTATGTTCCTCTTTCGGGTCATTTTTTAAATCATACAATTCGTATTGCTGGAAATCGAGATAGTAAACGAGCTTGTAGTTCCCCTTGATGGCGGCCATGGATTTAGTGTGAAAATCTGCGGGCGCGCCCCAATAGGACAGATTCATGGCAAATTTGATCCCGGTGTCCAGGTTGGGATTATCCAAAGCGCCTTTGACGGACCTGCCGTCCATCCAGGCCGGGGTCTCCACTTCCAAAAAATCCAAAATAGTAGAGGGGATATCCACGAGGCTGACCGGCGCGGCCAGCCGCCGGCCCTGGGTTTGGCCGGGCAGACGAAGAAGCAGAGGAACATGCACCAGGGGCTGATACAAATAAGGCCCGCAATGGGATAAGAATCCTTTTTCAAACATTTCGCCATGGTCAGAGGAGATGATGAGGAGCGAACGATCCAGCACGCCCCTCTCCCGCAGACCCTCCAGAAATTTACCCACTTCGTGATCGGCATACAAAATATGTTCGTCGTATCTGCAGGCGAGTTTGTCGATCAAAGGCTGGTCTTTAAGAGGGTAACGGCCATCCGGGGCTACCTCCGAGGTCATGGCGCTCTGGCCGAGAAAAATCTTTTCTTTAAGGAAAGTGTAAAGAAATTCCTTCCGGGGCGTATAAGGATCATGGGGGGGGAGGAGATGCACCCAGAGAAAGACCGGTTCCTGCGCGTCTTGCAAAAAAGCCGCGGCTTCCCCCAGGGTATACTCCGGTGCGAACCTTCCCAGATCATTTTGGGCCTCGCCAGGGATGTGCGTATGCGGCTGGAGAATTTCCTCCAGGCCGTTGACCGCCAGATGCAGGGGATTTTCCCGGTAAAGGGACGCCAACCAAGAAGCTGAACCCAGCCCGGTCTCAAAAAAATACTGGCAGAGAATCCCGAACGCCCGGGAATTGGAAAAGGCCCGGCTTACCCGGCGAAAACCTTCCATATTGCGGTTCCACGGCACCCCGAACTGCACAGCGCACACTGCCAGAGTGTCATATCCCAAGCGGCGCAGAATGGTGGCCAGGTTCTCGTTCCGGGCCTGCCCGGAATAATAGGAATAGTAGTTGAAAATCCTATGGTGGAGAGGATGTTTGCCGGTCAGCAAACTGGCGAGTGCGGAGGGCGTGGAGTTGCTACTGGCAAACGTGCGGTCAAAGACATAACATTCCTGGGATAATTTCTTCAGATTGGGAGTGGTCTCCCGGGTATGGCCGTAAATGGAAGTGTGCCCCGCAGCCAGACCATCAAAGGTAATGAGAATAATATTGGGATGTTTGGGGTTCACTTCCATGGCCAGGGGATGGCCAGACTTCTTTTCCTGATGCCGGTCCACCAGGTTATAAGCAATATGACCCGAGCCTATCAAGCCGGCGAGAAGGAGAACCGCGGCATTAAATTTAAAAAAGATAGATGCTATTGAGCGGATTTCTGCCAAAAGGCTCACCCGGTCATAGAAAAAATTAGCCGCGACCAAGATGCCAGCCAATAAGGCAATGACTATGGCGATTTTGGGATTAATTCCCCAGGTCCAGGGAAGGTTAAATCCTTTTAGAATCAATTTCCAGAGATACCCCAGGAGGATGGTGGCCACACTCCAACATCCGCAGAGGACATTAATTTCGGCCATCAATTTGCCGCCCGCCCGGGTAACGTACTGCAAAATTCCGGACAGAATCATGGAGGCGGCAGCAATGCCCAAGGCAATTGATGAAAAGAAGATAACGAGGGAAGAGGTGGACAGGATCAATTGCCACCACGACATGCCTTCCAGCAGGGACAAGAAGCGATAAAGCAGATCTAGAGGCAGCAAAAACGCAATGAATATAAAAAGCCACCACTGGATGGCGAATTTGAAAACATCCTTGGCGGCATATTCGGGAATGGCGAGGGCTGGCGGATTCATGGTGTTAGCAATTTGTTATATTAGATCGAAAAACTATTTATGGCATAAGATCAGGGTGCGTCCTTCCGGGTGAGAAGGAAAGGTATCAATCCCATTGAATGAGCCACTTAGAGCCTCCAAATAATTCTCCAGTGAATACCAATCCATCTCGCGCCGATGCGTGGCCATAAGTTCGCGGACGCGGGGATCATCCAAGGGAATGAATTCCGTCAGCAGCCATTTCTCCGCATAGTCGGCCAAGGCCAGCACAATACGATCAAAAGTCTGCCGTTGAGTTATGGCCAGATGGTGAACCAGGGCTAGCGCCAGGGCCATTTCCGATCGAAAGCGTGGTGGTGCGGCAGCAAATTGCTGGGTCCGCCATCCACAACCTGGGGATGGATTGAGAATATCCATAACCAATGGCAATATGGGCAATTGCTTCTCTTTGGCGGTTTCATAAAGAAAGGCGACACTATCTTCATCGGTATCAAAAGCGATAACCTTCGCCCCGCGCTGAGCTGCCAGGATAGCATAACCGCCCCGATTGCAGCCGATATCCACGACGGTTTTGGGTCCGATTTTTTCAAGAATGCTGGCCACGGCGGCCTGTTTCGGATTGAACTCAGACTTTCCAAAGAAGGATTCAATGTTTGTATAATATTGAGACCATAATGTTTTGCGAATCCTCACAGGAATCGCAGTCACATTTTTTCGTAAAGACTTAAAAAATCTTAGCCGCGCTTCCTTTTCAGGACTTAGCTCGGCGCTAAGATCAATGATTTTATTTTCTATTTTTAGCCATTTGGTAATTGCCAGTATTGCTCGTGGCACCAAAATTCGAGTTATTATCCATGGCATCCGTACTACTGCCTTCTTTGGCATCATTTGAAGTAATTCATAATCACCGATACCGCCTAGATAATCCATCAGTAGTAAGCGACGCACTTTGGATGGCAGATAACAAGATATTATTAAAGGAAAAAGAAAAAACTGGCAAAACTGATGGTAAGCTACCCAGGGTAGGTTCTTATCCTGCGGTACAATCGAGGTAAAATCAACTAGAATTGGACGTGTGCTATCAAATAAGATATTCCATGGATAAGCATCCTGAAGAACTATCCTTTCAGGTAATAAATTAATACAAATGTCCAATGTCAATAATGCTGCATCCTTGAGCATCAACGCCGGCCATTCGTAACAGAAGCTCAGGGGGGACAGCCGCCGATGGCGTAAAATCAAATCATAACCTTTAATATCTGGGAGGACACTGGTATCGATCTCGGTCTCGACAATCGTTTGCCCCAGCATCTGGCGAATAACGGAATTCTTCAATAAATCAGAATAGAACTCGGCAAACTCAGATCTAATACCCCTATAAATCTGATCTTCGGCCTCGAAAATGGTCCCTGCCGGATCGACATAAGAGCTAGGATGGATAGACCTATTCACTCAAGAATCACCTTGAAATCCTATTTATCGGTTTCAGATTCAACATCTTTATCAGCCCGTGGTGTCTTCTGCTTTTTAAAGAGGTTGATGAAATTAGTTCTTATTTTTTTGGGTATCAAAATAAAATATGACACAACTGCAGTAATAATCAGGTAAACAACTTGCGCCACAATACCGAATAAATTAGGATCAAGATACCCCATTTACTTATTCCTTTTAAATATTATAATACAAATATGGTGTCCGGCAAGAAAAGTGTATGATAAATCTGATACCCACCTTAACTTTGATCTATGGCAGTCTTATACTGTTATTATTCCTTTTCAAAATGGTTTATAATCTTGGACACAACCAGCCGGGGGATGCCCATTACCGTCATATTACTGGTTGCTGTGCGAAGAAGGTCGAGGGGGATAAAAATAAATCCCAAACTCTATGCGGAATCCGCTACGAGGGGGACTTGCGTTTCCTAAAAGCGTTCGGCTACTATCTTGTTACCCGGGTCAATCTCTTGCTCCAAAAGTTACTTTGCCTCAGCCGGGGCCATAAAGGCATCAGCAAGACTCATGGACGGAAAATTGCCCAATGTCAGACACCGATCTTTCACTCCTAATCGATAAACTGAAACAAATCTCTTATTCTCTTTTTGAGTGACCCGGACACCAAAGCCATGCCCCGACCTTCCTTCCCAATCTCATATCTAATGGTTTGGAGTTCAGTCTTACTTCATATTGCTTAGCTTTATTCTTGCCACTTCTCCTTGGGGATAGCAACTGGGGTAGCGTTTCCTTGCTGCCTAAGGGTGATTCATTTTGCTATCTTACCAAAAAAATAATAGGAAAAAAATACAGAAAATGCAAAGTTTTTCTGACTATGGGAAGTTTTTTTGAAAAAAGCTGATGCAGTTGGAAACGCTACTTTCTCCTGATTAATAATCAGCAAGTCCGGGGATCGAATCCCCGTGCCGGCTCCATAAAATCAAGGGATTGGATCAAGGATGATTAATACGGGCAGGGGCCTCAAACTGTGCAGGGGCTCGCCCTCCGGTAATGTGGCCCTTAATGGGCCTCCGCCAAAGGGGCGGCCGGTGCCGCCGGCCAACTACCCAGCCAGGCAAATCTCCACTTCGACGCTTTTTATACCAAGTCGAGACCTCTGCGAAAGTCTCAATTACTCTTTTTTTAATCTAAATGTGGAGCAGGCGCCCTCGCCTGCTACTAAATGAAGGGTGAACAGCCGCGGGCGGCTGTTCCACATGAGACTTTCGCAGAGGTCTCAAGTCGCCATCAAACGACGAGGAATTGTGGGGGCGCACCTGCGTGTGCGCCCTCTCCGGGGCGGACATATGGGTCGTTACAGAAAAATTGCCGTTGGATTGCAGCTTGGTATTACCCCCCCCACTTCTAGTAAAGAGCCCCGGGAAAGTTCCCCGCCGGCGTTACTCTGACCCCGATTTTTGCCTGCCAGTCGGCAGGCGGCATTAACCCCTGGGCCGAAGGAATCGTGACAGACCCTTATTCGCCCCGTTTATCTCGGCATTGAAAAATTAAGATGTAAACTACAGCTTGGGGTTATTAGTAAGACAGCCTTTTCTTGTTAGAACCTAAATGCCTTCGGAATCACCGGCAGAAGCCTAATTCCCGGAAGGCCGCGTCCAAACCGCGACACGTTCCCATTCCAGCTCTAAGTCCAGATTTTTCTTGACATTAAATATAGCTGCGTGGAGAATATGTAGTAAAATTAGGGGATTTATCACTATGATGCTTGCCGCTTTAAACCCTTATCTTTATAAAAAGGCACAATCAGGAAAATATTAGGGTGTGAAGCATGCTAATAAGCTCCACTAAGTAATAGGCATCCATCACCTCGACATAATAAAGGATCCTATATTTCAATAAACTTTCTCCAGTGCTTCAGCAATCACGAAAGAGGCCCGATAAAGCCGTTAACGGGGCCTAGGTTCCGCCCCAACCGGAGTCCGGGCCCCTGACCGAATATTTGCCTTTGAGGACTCAATGACGGGTAGAGCCGTAATTTCCAGCAGTGTTGGTAAAGGATAAAGGCCGCTAGATCTGGAAATTTACCGGCAAATCAGGGATTCCCTGGTAACAAAATCAAGGACTCACCGATTGTGGGCGAGGCTTGGTTGAGGATAAGGTGCCTGCAAATGGGAAAGGCGCAAGGTTCAATGGTTCCTGGAGATAAAAATCAGGGATTCCCTGATATGAAAACCAAGGGCTCACCGATTGTGGGCCATCGAAATTTGGGGTAGGCTGGCTTAAAATTTAAGGTAAACGGCAATGGCTGACAGAGTTTTTCCAGAAAAAAAGCAGATCACCCCAATCGGGGAGGCAAGCTGGCGTTCTCGCGGCGGCAAGGACCGGGCCGGCAAGGGGAGAGTGCAGCCATCCCCTGCACCGGCCTTTTTTCCTGCCCGCGTCCATCTGTCTCTGGCGGAAGTGAACCGGGAAGTGAAAAATGTACAATTCTGACACCTTCGAAACTGGCAAGTTGTATGCCCCGGAAGTCCAACAAATTTTTGCCAATTTGTTTGACAATCTCATGCTCTCACCGGGAAAAGAACCAATTAAAAGTGTACTGATCTGCTCCGCTGATCCGGGGGAAGGCTCCACCACCGTAGCCTTGGGCCTGGCCTTAGCTGCCGCCGAAAAACAAAGCCGCCCGATCCTGCTCATCGATGGCAATTTCCACCATCCCTGTATCTGCCAGGCCTTGAAGCTTACGGACCTCTTTGGCCTGGGGGAACTGATTGCCGGGCGGGTGGAGGCTCCCAAGGCGGTGATCCAAAGGGGCGCTTCCGGCCTCTCCGCCATGGGGCCCGGGGTAATGCCCCCTAATCATTTGCTGGACTTGGAGCCCCCCAAATTTAAAAACCTGTTGAACCGGCTAGCAGAGGAATATGCCCTGGTGATCGTGGACGGACCATCGGTCAACATGCATCCTGAATCGGTCCTGTATGGTTCCCAAGTGGATCATATCATCTTGGTGGTCTATTCGGGGGTAACCCGGGTGCCGGTGTTGTCCAAGGCCCTTGCCAAATTAACGGCCGGCGGTTGTAAGAATTTTGATCTTTTGCTCAACCGCAGGATTTTTCCCATACCCAATTGGATCTATAAAAGATTGTAGAAGTGAGCCAGCGATGAAAACGAACCCTCAAACCGCAGTCATGTTGGTAGGTGGAATAGCCAACTTCAATGGCTTTTCCATTTCGCCCTGTCCCAAGGCGCTTCTGCCCATAGCCAACCGGCCTCTTTATTATTATCTCGAGAAGGCATTGGCGGCCGTCGGGGTGACCCGGATCATCTTTTGCGTCAAACCGGATGTCAGTGAATTAGTCAAGCAGCGTTTGACCCTCCGTCTGCCCGAAGTGGATTATGAGGTGCGGGAGACTAATTTGGGTAGCGCCGGTTCCTTGCGGGAAGTGGAGGACTGTCTGCAGGGAGCCCCTTTCTGGCTGGTCAACGGCGAACTGCTCCTGGGGATTGACCTGGCTCCGTTTTTGAGTTTCCATCAAGAACGGCAAACCCAGGCCACGGTGGCGGTCATACCGGTGCTGGAGGCAGCCTGGGAGAAAGAGCGGGTGGAACTGGACGCCCAGAAGGAAGTCAAGGTCATCCACCGCATCCACCCGGCCCAGGAGCGCCGCAGCATGATGCGGCCCGCGGGTTTGTATCTGTTCGAGCCCGAGGTCCTGGAATATATCCCCCGGAACAGTTACTTCGACCTCAAAGAGCAGCTTTTCCCCATCCTCTATGAAAAGGGCGGCGCCGCCGTTACCTGGGAACTCACGGGGTATTCCCGCACTATTTCCAGTCTGGACGATTACTTTTTCGCCAACCTGGACGTGTTATTAGGCCGGGTAGACTTTCCCAACTTGCAGAATGCGCCGGATGCCAACGGCACAAATTATCAGAATCCCCCTAAACTCGATCCTTCGGTCAAACTTTATCCCCCTTATGCCATGAAACCCGGCGCCAAGATAGGCCCGGAGGCCATGATCCTGGGTCCCACGGCCATCGGCCAGGGGTGCGAGGTGGAGCCCAATTGCATCATCAATGAATGCGTCATCCTGGACCAGGCCAAGATCGGCCAGGGCACCTATTTGAGCCGTTGCATCGTGGGCGAAGGCACCTTGGTCAGGAAAGGTTCTATTCTGTATGAGACGGCGCTGCACCAAAGCGGAAACGGCAACGGGGGCACTCACGTCCTGCATCTGCGGGAACCTAGCCATCGCGACTCCCAGGCGGTGACCAAGCACCTGCAATGGAAGACTCCAGCCGGACCTTTTTATCTGAAGATCAAGAGGCTGTTGGATATCTTCTTCTCCGCCTTGTTCCTTCTCCTCACCGCTCCCTTTATGTTAGTCATCGCCCTGGCCGTAAAACTGGACTCGGCCGGGCCGATCTTCTTCCGCCAGGAACGCTCCGGTTTAAAGGGGCGCCCATTTACCATGTTCAAGTTTCGCTCCATGGTGAGCAACGCCGAGGACATCAAGCGGGAGCTGCTGGAGTTGAACGAGGTGGATGGGCCCATGTTCAAAATTATCCAAGATCCCCGCATCACCAGGGTGGGAAAGTTCCTCCGGGATACCAATCTGGATGAACTGCCCCAGCTTTTTAATATTTTAACGGGAGACATGAGCCTGGTGGGACCCCGCCCCCTTTCCTTTGACGAAATGCGCTACAACCCCAGATGGCGGGACGCCCGCCTGGCGGTCAGACCGGGGATGACCGGCCTCTGGCAGGTGGAGGCGCATACCAAGCTGGAATTCAACGAGTGGATTCGCCAGGATCTGGACTATGTTCACAATGTCTCTTTGGGCCTGGACCTGAATATTTTGTACCGGACCTTGAAAAAGGCTTTCTGGGATTTAATCCACACCCTGATGGGAAGACGCAAATGAAGACCTATCGCTTTTTATTGGTGCTTTTGGCCTTGGCGCTGTTGGCGGTGATGGCCTGCGCGCCCGGCGGCAAAGGGACGGGAGTGCGGCAAGTGGCGTTCCCCGAGATGAAGCCCCCTCCTCCCGGCCCCATAAAATCGGAGACGTACCGGGTGATGAAGGGTGATACCCTGAGCATCACTTTTCCTTTGAATACGGAGTTGAACGTCACTTCGGCCCTGGTGCGCAACGACGGCATGATCGATCTCCCTCTGATCGGGGACGTGCTCGTCTATGGCCTGACCATTCCGGACATTCAAGAGGTCATCAGCAAGAAATATAAGGAATTCATAGCCAAAACCAAATTCGGCCAGGTGCTGAAGGGCGGAGATTACTTCGATCTCCGGTTTGTTTACAACCCGGAACTAAACATCGGCGTGCGCATCGGCGCTGACGGCAATATAGAATTGCCCATGGTGGGTCTAGTCCCTGCCGCCGGCAAGACCCCGGAGGAATTGCGGCAGGACCTGATCGAAAGATATTCCAAGGACATCGTCAAGCCGGACATCGCCGTCATGGTGGGGGTCACTCCCGGCTCCTACCCCCTGGACATGGCCACTAAAAAGATCCATGACGCCCCTCATTTCATTAATGTGGCCCTGGTCAAGAGCGCCGGGCAATGGGTCTTTGTGGGCGGGGAAGTATTCAACGCCAGAGCCGTGCCCTTTGACGGCCACCTCACCGTCCTGCAGGCGATCATGGCCGCGGGTAGCGAAAAAGAAACCGCCGACCTCTCCCGGGTGGTGGTGCTGCGCCGGGGGCCCTTCGAGCAGACCGAATGGATGCTGACCGATCTGGCCTCTCCTCCTGAAGGCAACAGCCTGAAGAACGATGTTGCTTTGAAGGCCGGAGACATTGTTTTGGTACCCAAGAGTAGTATCGCCAAGCTGAACCTGTGGGTGAAACAATATATCCGGGACGTGCTCCCCGTCCAGACCCAAGGCACCGTGGGCGCTTACTGGACCTCACAATTTGGTGGAATAATACAGTAATTCCTTGACCATCTGCCCTTAAGGGTAAGGAAAGACTAATGTTAGGCAAAATCCTCATCAACGGCCTGGTTCTGCTGGGATTGCTGCTAACCCCGGCTAAGGCCCAAGAATTGCTCCCTTCCGGGGCCCAAGTATTGCTGCCGGCCGGGGTAGTCAACACTGCCTTGGAGAACTTCGGAAATATCCTATCCGGGGCGGATTACGGGCAGGGCAATGTCACACCCGTGGAAGTGGTGGGCCAGGGGGAGCGGCGGGAAATACGCATCTTCCGTACCCCCGAACTGCGCCTCGCCCGTCATAAGAAGGCCAACATGCAGGTCCTGCTGGGAAATGTAAAATCGGTTTACGTGTGGGTGGAGGCGCCGCCGGAGCGGGTTAATTTTCATTTGACAGTTGACCTTCTCTACCTGGACGGCACCCGCCGCACCCTTTACAATAAGGATATGCACCCGGGAGTCAAAAGCTTTGTGATGGTGGAACCGCATGTGCGCCTGGAGTGCCAGATTGCTACGACGACTAAGATCGTAAAATTAAATCGGCGGTTTATTTTGACTGTCAGCCCGCTGGATATTTGGGCCACCTGGCCCGAGTTATTGCCCATCCCCTATAGGACCTTTTTTGAATAAGGGGGCCACGGCCGGGAAGAAAAGACCGGGGCAAGGAGATAAGGATGAAGGCGCAAACTACTGGACGGATCCTGCTTTACAGTTTATGCCGGCGAGCGGATCTGATCATTTTTATCAATGTCGTCATTCTGGGGATTATCCTGGTGGGAAGCTGGCTCTGGCCTCCGGTCTACCAAGCCTCCAGCAGCGTGGCGATCTTGGGGCGAACCTACCCTGACCTCCTGACCCCTCCCGGAAGAGGCGCACCAGGAAGCAGTTTAATTTTAAACCCCAAAGACGAACTTAACACCGAAATGGAGATTATCCGTAGCCGTCCGGTGCTGGAACGGGTAGTCAAGGAACTGAAATTAGATTCCCCCCGAAAGGTGACCGAAGAAGGGGTGGCGGGAGCCATCCGGGATGTTTTGCGGGCCGTACTGAATGGAGTCAGGGCTCTGAGCAAGCAATTTGGTCTGTCTACCGAGCTGACTCCGGAGGAAACCTTCGAAGCCGCGGTCAGCAAGCTTCATAACGATCTGGTGGTCGACCCGGCCAGCGACTCCCAGATCATTTGGATCAGGTATCGCAGCCGTGACCCGGTTCTGGTCAGCAAGGTGGTGAACAAGGTGGCTGAGGAATACCAGCATCAGCACCTGGCCATCAATATCAACCGGGCGGAAAGTTCTTTCTACGCCGAGCAGATTACCCATGTGGAAAATGACCTGAAAGGGCTGCAAGGACAGCTCATGAACCTGAAACTGGGCTCCGGGATCGTCTCTTTTTCCGAACAGAGCAAGGCCCTCCTGAAAAAAATGGAGACCTACGATAATAGCCTGACCAACGTGCAAAAAGAGATTATCCGCATCCGTTCCAAGGTGGATAAAATCCATAATCTGCGGAAGTCCCGGCCCAACTTGTTGATTCCTCTCCCGGAAATGAGCCAGGACCCTCAACTGTCAGATATGGAAAACAAACTGCTCAACCTGCAATTCGCCCTGAAGACCGTCTTGCAACGCTACACTTCGGAAAGCCGGCAGGCGCAGATTGCCCGGGAGCAAATAAGCCACCTTAAGGTCCAGATCCGGCAGCACGTGGATACCGTGCTGGAGAGGGAAATGGCCAAACTTCGGGAGCTCCAGGCTGAAGAGCAGGCCATCAATCAAACCATCAAAGGGTTGAAAGAAGAATTGGCCCAGTTACCCGGTACGGAGATGGGTTTGAGCAACCTGGAACGGGAAATCGATACCAAGCAGGGAATCATGTCCATCCTGATGAAAAAATACCAGGACACCCTGTTGGCCAAGAGCGTCGATCAAAGGCTGGAGAATGCCAAGATTCTGAGTCTGGCCGCGGTGCCCCTGAAGCCAATCTTCCCCAAACCGGTCCTCAACCTGGCCCTGGGCCTGGTGTTTTCCCTGGTGGTCAGCATCGGCACGGCCTTCTTCCTGGAATATTGGGATGATTCTTTGAAGTATCCCGAGGATGTGGAACGTTACCTGGGTCTGACGGTTTTAGGATCCGTACCGGAGCTTTGATAATGGCGACACATACGGAAAAAAGGATAGCATGCCTCCAGGCCCAACCAGTCGCTTGGTTGCTCCTCTTAGGGATAATCAGCGGCTTGGGGTTCCTGCTAATGACCCAGCTCTCCACAAAGTGGTTCATATTCCTATTTCTTAGCAGTTTGATGGCCTTTGTCACTCTGGCGGTGGGGGATCGGAAGAAATTTTTTTTAGCCCTTATGGTTTTTGCCTTGCCCCTCGGCTTAAGCAAAACTTTCTCATTTACGCCTTCCCGAGACTTCCATATTACTTTTGGATATACCGTTTATTCGTCCTTTCTGCTCTTGTTGGCCTTGTATGTTATCTGGGTTTACCGCCGGGTGGCCTGGAAGGAGCCACTCCCCATCTCCACCATAGGGCTGTGGCCCTTATTCGGGCTGTTCACCATGGCCATAATTTCGGGGTTGGCTGCCAGCAATAGGTTGTTTGCGGCTTTTGACCTCTGGTCCTTGGCCTTTATGGTCCTCATGTTTATTTATGCGTCCAGTGAAATACGGAAGACCCAGGAATTACGCCTGGTGCTGGTGATTCTCATCATCACCGGCATTCTCCAGGGAATCATTGCCATTGGCCAGAACCTGACCGGGACCTCCCTGGGACTGGGATTCTTAGGCGAACGGCAGTTCATTGCCGGCTATTTCGGTCTCCTGACCCTGACCCGGGTCACCGGCACTCTGGGACATCCTTCGTCCCTCGCCGGATATTTCGATATACTCATCCCCCTCAGTTTTGCCATGCTTTTCTTGCCGATATCCAGACGCCTCAAGGTCTTGCTGGCTCTGGGGATATTTATCGAATTTATCGGCCTCGGCATGACCTACTCCCGGGCGGGGATTTTTTGTACCATTGCGGCTACAGGTTTAATTACCCTGATCCAATTTTGTCGGCGCCTCGGTCTGGCGCGGGGGGCCTTCACCACCTTTGCCATCGGCGCCATTTTTATTATTTTGCTGTTGGTGGTCCCCAATCCCATCCAGAAAGGCCTGCTCCGGACCGAGGCCGCCACCGCTTATGGCCGGATCCCCCTGATGAAAGTGGCCTTTAATCTGATCAGTCACCATCCCTTGCTGGGAGCAGGCCCGAATAACTACGTTCCCGTGGCCAAAAAATATGATTTCACGCCGGAACAATTGACCACCTCTTGGAATACTGCGGTTCACAACGGCTATTTGTTCCTGGCCGGAGAGATCGGCTTGCCAGGGTTATTCTTCTTTATTTGCCTGGTGGTCACGGTGTTTCGGTATTTCCTGCCGGCATTGCGATCAGCCGATCCCTTTATCAATCAGGCGGGGTTGGGAGTCATGGGTGGGCTGCTGGCTACCTTTGCACATTGGATGACGGACTTGGGCGCTTATGCCCAAGTCCGCTTGTTTTGGTTCATGTTAGGGCTGGCAGTGGCAGTGGGATATCTCGCCAGGGAGGCCCCTGAGAATGTTCCGGCCACACCGGCCGTTGCGGCCAGTTGAGAAAGGCTAAACCCCTAGCCAATACTGTTTTTATCGGGTACTTAAGATGAATAATGGATATTTGCAGAAAGTATTTTGTTGCCAAAGATTCATCAATGAGTCTGCGCCATGAAGCAGCCGCTCTCATCAAACCGGATTATTACTGCTGCCTGGGAATGCCCGGGTGGCGGAGACAGATTAAAAAATGAGTTCACAGAGATTCGTCCGCAACAGTCTGCTCCTGATCACCGTCGAGATGGTGGCCAAGGCCTTGGGTGTGCTGTTTTTCATCGTCATCGCCCGCTTTTTGGGGGCGGGAGATCTCGGCATCTTTGCTTTTGCCATGGCCTTGGCGAACTTCATCGTCATCCCCTGCAAGTTTGGGTTCGAAGATCTGATCCAGAGGGAAGTGTCCCGCAATCCGGAGGGCACTTATTCTTACTTTTGGGCTCTGGGAGCCATCAAGGGGTTAATCTCCCTTATTTCCCTGGGGATATTTTGCCTCTGTGTGCTCCTTTGGGCCAAGACCGATCCCGTCGTCTTGATTCTGGCGGTGACCTTTACCCTGGTGTACTCGTTTATGGAATTCACTGATTCTTTCTTCCGGGCTAATCAAAGAGCCGAGCTGGAACTGATGGTGCGCCTCTTTTTCTCGGTCGCCAATATCCTGCTGGGGGTCGCCGTCCTCTATGCCGGCTACCGGCTCCGGGGAGTGCTCTCGGCGCAAGTGGCCAGTGTCGGCGCGGCCGTCCTCCTGGGTCTCGTCATTCTCAGCCGGGTAGCGGTCCGGAAGAAGTATCGCTGGGAATGGGGCACCATCTGGCGCCATCTGGCCGCGGCCATTCCCTTTGCCGGGATTCTGGTGGGGCTTTACATCAGCAACCAGATCGGGGTGGTGATCCTTACTTTCCTGAGCGGCAAGGTGGCAGTAGGTTATTTTGCCGCCGCCATCAGGATCTTTGATGCCTTGACGCTGATTCCCGCGGCCGTCATGGGGGCCTTCCTGCCGGTCATGAGTCTCTACTATGTCCAATCCCTGGGGGCCTTCGTCCGCACCCTGCGCTTTACCTTTAAATATCTGTTCATTCTTTCCGCCCCCTTGGTGGTCATCACCAGCCTGCTGGGCCGCTCCATCATCCTTTTTCTTTACCGGGAGCCCTTTGCTCCCGCCATTCCAGCCATGCAAATTCTCGGCACCATTCTGATCTTCAGCTTCTGGAATTACGCCGGCCAGACCGTCCTGGTGGCCCGCAACCGGGAGCGCTTGGTGCTGATCTCCATTGGGACGGTGGCTGCGATCAACGTGTCCGCCAACTTATTGTTAATTCCCGCTTATTCCTATCTGGGGGCTTGCTGGGCCATATTAGCCACCCAAGGGATATATTGCGTCATTCTCTTTACCTATATGTTGCCCCGGTATTTGGGCTGGCGGCAACTTCTGGGGCTCATCGCCAAGCCGGCTTTAGCTGCGGCCATCATGGCCCTCGCGGTTTACCTGCTGCGAGAGGCCCACCTGTTTGTCGCCCTCTTCACGGGATTGGCCGTTTATGGGGGAACGTTGTTAGCCCTAGGGGGCATCACCGCCACGGATCATAATTTCCTGCGGAGCCTAGTGACTCCCGCATCCCGGGACTTGTCCGTGAGTTAGGCGTAGATCAAAAAGGCTTGGTTTAAGGGTATGGTTAGCATTGGTTTACCGGCGATTAAAGGGCAAAGGAAGGTGACTTCCCGGTTTCAGGAAATAAAGGAAACCGCAAGGCCGTGGGCCATACCTGGCAATGATCATCGAGCCGGTCTGGGAACAGGGGACAGCCTGGAACCCGGTCCGTGCTCCCTGGGGGTTTGAAATGATTACCTTGGATCTGGTTACTCTGGGAATCGGAGAATGGGTCAACCTGCTCTGCCCATGGGTCAGTCAAGGGATAAGCTTGGTTCTCCTCTCTTCATGGGCCTTATTTCCTCTCCTTTTATGGAACCGGGGGACCAAGAAAGACCCCCGGGGGGGAAAGACGGCTGGCAAGGTCTCGCCGGTAAGTGAGGTGGCGAAGAGCGAAGCTGAGTTGGATAAATCCATGGCTTCCCTCTCGAATGGCAATGAAGCCGCCCGGGCCAAGGCCGCCCGCTCCTTGGGGAAAAGCAAAAATCCCCACGCGGTGGCGCCGCTGACCGTGGCCCTGAGAGATCCTGACCGGGACGTGAGATTCTGGGCGGCCTGGGCCCTGGGGGCCCTGAAAGACCCCCTGGCCCTGGAACCGCTCCTGGCCGCCATTAGTGACCCGGATGCCGGGGTGCGCTACCGGGTGGCGGAAGCCCTGGGGGAGCTGAAGCAGCCCCAGGCGGTGGAGGCCCTGACCGCGGCCTTAACCGATCCCCAGGAGGCCGTCAGGGAAGTGGCCGCCTGGTCTTTGAAACAGATTCAGGGGGGTGCGGCCCCAGCGAAGGAAGCAGCTCCCGTCAAAGAGGAAGCTGCAACCACACCCGTTCAGGAAGAGCCTATGGCCGCAGCCGTCAAAGAGGAGGCTAGAACCGCACCCGTTCAGGGGGCTGAAGAGGCTGTTAAGGAAGAGCCGGTCTCCAGGGAAGTCCCGTCCTCTCCGGCCGCGACCACGGGGCCAGGGGCGGAGCTTTTTAGGTTGACGGAGCCGGCACCGGCAGTTCCACCCCAAGAGGCGGTGTTGGCCCCGGAGATGCCGCCGGTTGAACCTCCGGTTGAACCTCCAAAAATGGCTGAACCTCCCAGAGCCCCGATGTTTACCTTAACGCCGGAACCCATGGTTCCCCTGCCCGAATTCCGGGTGAAACTTGAGGAACCAGCCGCGGGCCCGGCGCCGGAGACCATCACCCTGGAAGTGAAGCCCTATGAAGCGGAAGCCCATCACCTTCTGGGCCTGGCCCTGAGTGAAAGCGGCAATTGGGCCGAGGCCATCGCCAGCTATAAAAAGGCCATTAAACTCAAGCCCGATCTGGCCGAGGCCTACTGCAACCTGGGGGTCGCCTACAGCCAACAGGGACAATTCCCGGAAGCCCTGATCTTTCTCAAGCAGGCTCTAAAGCTGAAACCCGATTTGTCGAAGACCGCCTGCAATCTGGGAGAAGTGCAGGCTGCTTTAGGGCATTGGCCGGAGGCGGTGGAGGCTTTCCAACACGCCCTGCGCATCCATCCCGGGGACCCTGGGGTTCTGAAACGCCTGGGTGCGGCTTGCAGCCGCCTGGGGCGCTGGCCGGAGGCGGCCCACGCCTTCAAACAGGCATTGCAGAGCAAGCCCGAGGATTCGGAGATCACCTACAATCTGGGGCTGGTTTACTGCCATCTGGGTCACTGGCCGGAAGCCGTCAAGGCCTTGCAGCAGGTCCTTTTTTTGAGGCCCGATCACGCGGCGGCGTTCCGCCACCTGGGGATTGCCTGCAATCAGTTGGGCAATTGGAAGGAGGCGGTAAGGTGCTTTCAGCAGGAGGTTATGATCCAACCTGAAAATGCCGAAGCCTATCTCAATTTGGGGGGCATGTTCGCCCAGGTCGTCAACTGGCAGGAATCGGTCCAGGCCTTTAAAAGGGCAGTCCAGGCCAAACCCGAGCATGCCATGGCCCACCAGGCCCTGGGGGTTGCCTACGGCCAGTTGGGGCTCTGGCGGGAAGCCGCCGAGGCCTTTCAAAAGGCGATCCTGCTGGGGGACGACGCCGACGCCGCGCTTTATGCCGGCCTGGCTCCCCCTCTTGCCGACCGGGGAGAGGAGATGGCGGAGAATCTGAAAAACGCCCTGCGCTACAATCCCAACTTGGCGGAGGCCCAATATCTGCTGGGTTTGGTCCATGGCCAGATGGGCCGTTGGCAGGAGGCAGCCATCGCTTTCGCCAACGTCGTCAGAAGAAAATCCCAACCCCTGGATCAGGACCAAAGTCCGGCCCCCAGCGCTTTAACTTATTACAAGAAAGCCCTGGATATCCTCCGGCAGGCCATCAATCTCCGGCCTGATTTGCCGGCATTTGCCTCCGGTCTGCTCCTGGAAACCGGGTCCTTGGCTGCCAGCGAAGGACAGGCCGCGCTCTGGAAGCGTGGTATCCAGGCGGACCCGAAAAATGAGGAGGCCCATTACCAATTGGGCCTGACCTATCTGCGTCTGGGTTGCTACCCCGAGGCCAGCGCGGCTTTCAAGGCCCTGCTCCAGATCAATCCTCAGCATGCCCTGGGGCGTTATCAACTGGCCGTGACCTACCTCTCCAGCGGCGACTTCGGCGCGGCGGTGGAGGAGTATACCGAACTGAAAAAGCTGGATGAAAATCTGGCGGCCAAGCTCTTCGGGTAGGACAAGAGCGGGACGAGGTTGGGAACTTAGAGCGATCAACACATCATACTGGGGAATCGAGCCATGCAAACCACGACCGGTAAAATCTTTGGGATTGGCTTCATCATTGCGGCGATTATTTTCGCGGCATTTACCCACGGGGCTGATGCCGCCCGCAAGGTCAGGAAAAAACCGGTCCAACCCAGTGAGCTTTATCTGCAACAGGGCCCAAAAAAAATTACCCTGACCCAGGGTGAGCTTACCTTCCGGACAGCCTTAGTTTTGGGGGAAGACGTTAAGGCGGGTTTGTATGGCATTTCCCAGGAACCCGCCATTAAAGCCGAGATTCAGCCTTTGGAAATTATAGTTTTTGATCCGGAAACCGGGGGCGACAAGGTGCACCTGACCAGGCTGGGATATGTGGAAAGCAGTCCGGCCTCGACATTTGACCTTAATCTCAACAAACTGAATCCCACCAATTTCCAGAAGACTTTTAAGATGGACTTTGAGGCCCCCATCCCCATTAACCTGTGGTGCGTAGCCGGGGAAATTCCCTTGCAGATCACCCCGGTGCCCAAAAAACCCGGGTGGTTTAGCCTGGTCCCCAGGGAGCCCCTCACCCCCGGGAATTATGCCATCAATAGCGGCACCCTGGATGGCCCCCGGCTCTACACCGGTGAACAGAGGATCTACCCCTTTGCCCTGGTAACGGCCCTGCCGCCTCCCCCCCCGGTCAAGAAGGCGCTTAAGAAGGCCCGGAAACGGCCCAAAAAACCTGAGAAGGAAGTGGCCCTGACCGTCCCTGCACCCCCGGCCCCGGCACCGCCGGCGGAGACGCCTGAGCCATCCCTGGAGGCGGGCTTGACCTACCAAGCGGTCCTGGCCCGATCGCCCAGAGCCCGCCGGGAATATCAGATCACCAATCTGAATAATTATGCCTGGCATAATGTCGAGATTAAAGTCTATGCCAGAAGCGACAATAATGAGAAGTTTATTCTGGGACCGGTCACCCAGGAAAAAAATATTGTCCTCCCCAACCATACCGTTAACCAGGTTCCGGATAAGACCTTTATGCATTATGACACCCTGGATGATGCGGGGTACAAGCTCTATTTGGAAATCTCCGCCAAGGAAGGGAAGTTGAAGAAAGCTTGGAAAAATATCCCTGCCGGCGACGATGGCGTGAGCAACCTGGTGGAAATTCCCTGGGATCTGAATGGACCGGAGAAAGGCAGCCAGTAATGTCAACAATAATTATCAAAGCCGACGGCAGACTGAAGACCGCTGACTCCTCCAGGGGTTGCAGCCGGGTTACCGTCGGCCTTACAGGAGACCAGTATGAACATTCTTCGAGACTTGTGGGGTTTAATGTGGACGCGGAAAAAATATTGGCTCCTGCCCCTGACCATCACCCTCTTATTTTTCGGGTCCGTGGTCCTAGTCAGCAGTGGATCGGCCCTCGCCCCCTTTATTTACACACTCTTTTAGGGGGTGAGGACGGTGGTAGAGATATCCACCTTTTTCCACCGCCACCCGGCCGCACTGCTCCCCAAGGGGCAGATGGCGGTAGCGGTGCCGGAGAGGCAGGTCTAAGAAATTTTATGGACGTGGGACAAGGAATGGCTTAATAATCTATTGTGGTCGTGGGTCCCTACGCGGCCTTGCCCCCACGAGGCCCCATGACTGCTCTTTAAGGAATTGATATGGCTATCAAAGTTCTCCTGGCTGATCCCCATCACCTCGTGCGCCAAGGTCTTTACACGCTGCTGGCTGGGGAGAAGGACATGGAAGTGGTGGCGGAGGCAGAGAATGGGCAGACCACCGTCAGCCTGGCCCAGAAACTCTCCCCCCAAGTGGTCATTCTGGATGTGACCATGCCTGATCTGAGCAGCATTGAGATAACCCGCCGGATTCTGGCCTCTTCACCCGGGATCAAAATCATTGCCTTATCCACGCACGCCGACCGGCGCTTCGCCCTGAATATGCTAAAGACCGGCGCTTCCGCCTTTCTTCTCAAAGACTGCGTTTTTGAGGAATTGACCCGGGCGGTGCGCGAGGTGGCGGCCAATAAAACCTACCTTGGTGCAGGGGTGTCTGATTTGGTGATCAAAGAGTATATTATGGCTCTCCGGGAAAGCGAGGCGCGCTCCCGCGCCATTTTTGAAGGGGCCACCACCGGCATAGCCTTGCTCGACTTGCATGGACGTCTGGTGGAAAGCAATCCGGCTCTCCAGGAGATGCTGGGGTTTAGCCGGGATGAGCTCCGCAACCTGTCTTTCACCATGGTGCTCCCCCCTGATAATGCCGTGTCTTATCAAAGTTCTTTTCAGCAGTTGCTGGAGGGCGTCCTCCCCTTCTTTGCCTTGGACAGCCGCTTGGTTACCCGGCACAGCCGCATGATCTGGGGGCGCTTTACCGTTTCCCTGGTGAAGAACAGCGCCGGGGAAAATCAGTTTGCGGTGGCCATGGTGGAGAACCTGACCCCCCAAAAGGAGGCCGAAGAGCAGATCCGCAATTATCAGGAGCAGCTTCGCTCCCTGGCGTCGCAACTGTCCATGGCCGAAGAAAGGGAAAGGCGCACCCTGGCTACGGAACTCCATGACCACATCGGCCAGATCCTGGCCCTGACGCAGATCAAGCTGGGGGCCTTGGGGGTTAAGGCCGCGGGCACCAATCTGGAGGAGCCGGTGATCGAAGTCCGGGACCTGGTGGAAACCGTGATTAAGTCCACCCGCTCCCTGACCTTTGAACTCAGCCCCCCCATCCTCTACGAACTGGGCCTGGAACCGGCCCTGGAATGGTTCGGCGAACACCTGCAAGAGCAGCACGACATCCTGGTGGAGGTGCAAAAAGATCAGGATCCCAAACCCATTGAAAGCGAAACCCGGGCCCTGCTCTTCAAGGTGGTGCGGGAATTGATGCTCAACTCCGTTAAACATGGACATGCCCACCAACTCCGGGTAATTGTGGGCCGGAAGGAACAAAACCTGAGCATCGAGGTCATTGACGACGGGGTCGGTTTTATCCCCACCCCTCCCGGGACGGAAGTAAAGACCAGCGGTTTCGGCCTCTTCAGCATCCGGGAGCGGCTGCATCACTTGGGCGGGCGTTTGCAGTTGGAATCCGCGCCGGGCCAAGGGACCCAGGTCTCCCTGCTTATCCCCCTCTGGGAGGAAAATAAGAAGCTACAGGTGTCCTAAAATGCCCACCAAGATCATTTTGGCCGATGACCATAAGATCGTCCGGCAAGGGCTCCGCACCCTGCTGGAGCAGGAACACGACTTGGAGGTGGTGGCCGAGGCGGACGATGGCCGCATGGCCGTGCGCCTGGCCCGGGAACTCTCCCCCGAGGTGGTCATTATGGATGTAAGCATGCCTGATTTAAACGGCATCGAAGCCACCCGCCAGGTCCTGGCGGAGTCACCCGGAGTCAAGGTCATTGGCCTGTCCATGCATTCCGACCGGCGCTTCGTCATGAATATGCTCAAGGCCGGAGCCAGCGGTTATTTACTGAAAGACTCGGCTTTCGAGGAATTGGCCTCGGCCATCCGCACAGTGCTGGCCAACAAGATCTACCTCAGCACCGAGATCGCCAATATTGTGGTCAAGGACTATCTTCAGGGCGGGGGCGATGAATCGGTCTTCTCCGTGTTAACCCCCCGGGAACGGGAAGTGCTGCAACTCATGGCCGAGGGCAAAAGCTCCCGGCAGATCGCCGATCACCTCAATATCAGCATCAAAACGGTGGAGACCCACCGCATGCAGATCATGCACAAACTGGAAATTTACAGCGTGGCGGAACTCACCAAGTACGCCATCCGGGAAGGGCTTTCCTCCCTGGATTGAGCGGGCCTCGCAGTTTTGTCCTTCCTGTTATTAATTCCCTTGAAATACCATGTCCAAAGTCATAGATATCGAGATTCTGTGGGCACACAATTTTTACGAAAACTTCCTTTTTGTATATAATTCTATTACTATGCCGTCGTAGGGAAATTCGGTGGCGAGGAATAAAGCTTGGGGATGATTTTTCGGGGCCGGGAATCCAAGAACCATTTGTGATTTCTGGGGTTAATAAGGTTGATGGATTATGTATCAGCTAGAGTGGGGCTATAGGGCCCCCAACCTGGCCAGGGATGAAAGAGGAATGGGGGTATCGAAGGTCGATATCGGGGCTCTAGAATCGGTTTACCTTATTCATTGGCTGGAGCATTGCCTCGAATGCGCAGTTCCTGAATGTTATGCAACCTGCCCCTTATTTTTACCTCGAAAAGATAAGAGATGCGCCCGATTTCAGTATGGAATTTTTGCAAATCCAGATTTTCGGGGGCTGTTCGACCACGGAGCCGATATTACTTTCCGGCGCTGGGGCAAACTGGAAGCCAATACGGAATTTGGCAATGTTTCGGTTGCCAAGGCGCGATTTTTGTCCAGATGTAATCATATTTATAGTGTATTGACAGCTAATATTGCCTGCTTTCTTGCTCCACTAATTCCCATGGATAAGTTGACATGGCGCTTTGATAAGTTAAGAGATAAGTTCCTTCAATATTTCTCAACGCCTGCCAGCGAAACTATTTTTGATGAATTTATCATAGAAGCATGGAATCCCACCCCTGATCCGTATAAAATGCTAATGGAATATATCGAAGATGACTTGATTTTGTTCCGCAGCTCCATTTTAATGGCTCCCGGATATAATTTCCATAAGATTCCATGTTCTACTATGGGCGCAAATCTCTCAAAGAAGGGGAGGATTTTTATTCATCCGGAAAATGATAGGGAAGTCAGGATTATCTTTACCTGGCTTGATTTTGTTCGTTATAAGCCTTCCGCCGCCATCGCCGCCGGCAGCAGCAAACCGCGGCCTGCGCCTAAAGTCAAGTGCGTGGCTTGGGATCTTGACAATACCTTATGGAAGGGCATTTTAGTGGAAGACGGTCCCGAGGCGCTTCAACCCCTGCCAAATTCTTTGGAACTCATCAGGAAACTCGATGAAAGGGGGATTATCCAAACAGTTGTCAGCAAAAATGACTATGAGCCCGCATGGGCAATGATAACCAAGTTAGGGCTAAAGGATTATTTCATCTATCCGGCCATTAATTGGGGGGCAAAAAGCCAAAATATCATCCAGGTTGCCCGGGAAATGGATATTAATGTGGACACCTTCGCCCTCATAGACGACTCCCCCTTTGAACGGGGAGAGGTCAACCATGAGCTGCCCCAGGTTAGGACTTATGGGGACACCGACATTTTGGATATTTTGCAGCGTCCTGAATTTGATGTGCCCATAACCGCAGCGACGCAGGCCCGCCGGCTATCCTATTTGGCGGAAAGCCAGCGCAAACGGATATTACAAACGTTTCCAGGGAATTACGAGCAATTCCTGGAAAGCTGCAAATTAATTGTTGATCTTTTCGCACCCGTTGAGGAACAGGATATCGTTCGATGTTTGGAGCTGCTACAAAGAACCAACCAGCTTAATTTGTCCACTAAACGTTATTCGGAGGAGGATTTTCGGGCTTTACTAAATGATAAAGAATACATCTGTGTTGCCGCCAGGTGTAAAGATAATTTTGGTGATTATGGAATTATCGGCTTTTTTTCAATTAATATGTCCACAGAATATCCCATGATTTTTGACTTTATCCTCTCTTGTCGAGTCGCACGTAAAAAAGTGGAAAATGCCTTGGTTAATTGGATGATGCGGATGGTGGAAAAGAGAGGCTTCGATAGACTGGAGGCCCGTTATATCCGCAGCCAGCGTAACGGGTTGCTGCTGTTAGGTCTGCAGGAAGTCGGCTTTGAAGATATTAAGAAATTTGACGACGGGCTGCTTTTGGAACTCAAAAGTAGCCAATCGATCCCCCAGGCCACGATAGTCCAGGTAAATGCAGATAGGGTTAACCCGGGTAATTGAGGGGGCCACGAAGGTGCGAATGCCGTTGGCGGCAGGCTCCCTGCAGATTGGGCGATGATAACTCCTTGGAGAAAAGAATCTCAATTTCAAAATGAAGAGGGAACTTTCCGGGCTTAACCTCAGCAGCTAGGCTGCCAAAAGCATTTTGGGGCCGTGGGGACCAAGACTGCCGCAAAATGCCGGACAAGGAATCACTTTATGAGCCAAGGCCATAAGCGAAATTTCTTAAATTTCATCAAGAAACTTCTCCGCTCCTTTGATGTGCGCTTCAATTTTTACAGAAGCCTCCACTCCGCTTCGAAAGTTCTGGATCTGGGCTGTGAACATGGTTGGGGCAGTATCGAACTCAAAAACATGTATCCTGAGATAGAGGTACATGGCATTGATATCCTGCCGGAGAGTGAAATTCCAGGTTTCATCTGCTATACCGTAACTGACCTGGATGAGGGTCTTTTACCCTACCCTGACAGCCATTTCGACGCAGTTATATTTTCACACGTCATTGAACATTTGCGTGCGCCTATGCAGTTGGGCAAGGAAATCCATCGGGTCATGAAGAGCGGAGCGCAAATTTATGTCGAGGCCCCCAATTGGACCACCATCTTGGTGCCATCTTGCGGCTTCCATCGAGAGCAACTTAATCCCTTTAATTTTTTCGATGATCCGACTCATCTTCAGCCTTGGACCAAACAAGGCTTATTTAGCTTTCTGAGTCAAGGGTGCCATCTCCAAGTCCGGAAGGTTGGGTCGGTGCGGAATTGGCTGAGAATTCCCCTGGACTTGATCAGAATAATAGTTGGCTTGATAGCAGGCAATCGATCTAAAATATCTAATGCTTTCCGGAATGTATATGGCTGGTCCATCTATGGGGTCGGCATTAAAGTGTCCTGAATCATACTTGAGGTGACGGTATCACTGCTAATCCAGGTTTATCAGGGTATCCAGAGGGAAGCCGGATGGTCTGGCGGCTTGTCTTTAGCTTGGCGGCGTTGGTTGGGGAGATCATGTTGGTTAAGGGGATAAGACCTTGAAAAAGAGACTGGTGTTAGATTTCTTAACGTATACCAAACTGTACAAACTTTTCAGGCCATTCTACGGGGGCTTGGGACAAATAATTGCTTTGCATAGAATTATTCCCAAGGGCCCAATTCCCAAGTATATTAACGAGGACATAGAATTGTCCCCAGAAGAATTGGAGAGCAGCATAAGGTTTTTTAGGGATCACGGTTATACCCCGGTCTCCCTCAATGAAGTATATGACATATTAACAGGAAAAAGAAATATTAATAAGTTTGTGGCCTTTACCGTTGATGATGGGTATGTAGATACTTATAATTATGCCTACCCTATTTTTAATAAATATGACATTCCGTTCGCCATAAACTTAACAACAGATATGCCCGATGGACGTATTATAATGTGGTGGTATTTTCTTGAGGACCTTTTATTGAAAAATGATCGTATAAGTTTTGTTATGAATAACGAGGAGGTAATGTTCAAATGCAGCTCGCCTCTCGAAAAGTATCATGTATCTAATAAATTAAGAGCGTACATTTTAGATAGCGATGCCGAGAGCTATAAGAGAAAACTACAGGAATTATTTGAACCTTATGTAACTAACCAATATGACTTGACAAATAAGTTGGCCGTCAGTTGGGAAATGATAAAAAAGATGAGTCATGACCCCAAGGTGACCATTGCCTCACATACTGTATCCCACAGGCCTTTTTATAGGCTCTCTCCGGAGAAAATAAGGTGGGAAATTACCAAGTCAATCGAGATTATCGAGCAGCAGATCTCGAAAAAAGTCGAACATTTTTCCTATCCGTTCGGCCAGATGAATAAGACGGCAAAAGAAATCGTTAAAGAGCTTGGCCTTAAAACCGCCACCACATCAAGGTTTTATAATGTCTTTAAGGAACACCGGGATCATTTGCATTGTCTGCCAAGGGTTTTTAAACTTGAATTAATGCCAAAAGTTAAATACCTTGGGGTCACCACGAGCGGGGCGTATGCAGCGTTAAGAGATAGATTTAAGAGGATAATAAAATAACTGCTTTATTCCATAATAATAAAATGGGAACAAAATTAATCTGTGGTTCTATATTTGATCGATTTAGATGGATAAGTAGTTACAAATATCCGGAACATCCTTCTTTGCTATTAATTGACAAGAAAATGCAGAAGTTTTATCAGGAAGACATAATCGGTCAAGAATATCACCGGTATTTTGAAAAGATTAACTTATCATGGGATAATTTCCCTATTCATCAAGCAGTTATTGAAATGATACGCCCTCGGGATATAGTTGTGGAATTTAGCTGTGGCAGCGGACATGCTTTTAATCATTTTATTAAAACAGCTTGTAATTATTATGGCTTCGACCTTTCCATTGGAGAGCTCGCCAAAACTAAACGCAATGTAAATCATATTAATTTGGCTGTAGGCAACGCTTATCATACACCTTTTGCTACATCATCTGCTGATGTGGCTATTTCTTTATACAGTTTGGAACATACCATTTGGCCCAATCGCTATCTAGACGAAATGATTCGAATTACCCGAAACGGTGGATATCTGGCTTTAGCTTTTCCAGAATATATTAGCAATAAGAAAGAAATCAATTTCATGGCCTCAATGATATTCGGGAAATATCCTGGCAGGATTAAAGATAAAATTAAAAAAGGCCACTGGTTCGATGCACTTATAACATATATTGAACGTTATATAATATATCGTTATCTTATATATAGAGTAAAAAGAAAAATATATAAACGAAATATGATTGTTTTCTTAATTAATACAGCACCTCTTTGTCTTGTTACTAAATATACTACAGATAACGATGCGGTTTATTTTTCCAACGAAGAGGAGGTAGCACGTTATATTACCCTAAAAAAGTGTAAAATTATTAAGCGTAGCGGTGATATTCAGGATGCACCTGAGGGTGATGCACTAATAATAGCACAGGTTATAAAAAATGATTAACTAATATTTGAAATTACTAAGCAATCAACTCCGATTGAGGTCAGAATCAAAAAGCAGCATCTGGATTCTCTACAAATCCATTATCGCATTAATCGGCTGTTTGAGGGCTGTTTTCCTAATTAACGCCAAGTAATTTCTCCCGGCCACCAGGGTTCTGGCATACCTTAATTTTCTGTTTACCTGGGCATTGAACCTTGGGCGATGTAATGAAATAGCGTGCGGGCCAGGTGCGGGTCCATGGTGCTGAGGATGTCGTATTCTTCCAGAGCCCCGGCCTTCAACCCCTGCCGGAGATAGGCGCACCCCAAGGAGAAGTGGGCGCGGCCATAATCCGGCTTAAGGCGGATGGCGGTTTGCAGGGCCTCCACCGCGTCTTCATAGCGGTCCAACTGGGTCAGGGCTTCTCCCAGGCCGGAAAAGGCCTGGTAAAAGTCCGGCTTGAGGCGGGTGGCCAGCTTGTAAGCCAACACCGCATCGGTATATTGGCCCGTGCAGGCGTAAAAAACCCCGAGGCCGTAGTGGACTTCGGGCCAATCCGGTTGGCGGCGCAGGGCCTCCCGGCAGGCTTCCAGCCCCTTATCATAAAGGCCCAGGTTGCTGTAAGCCGCGGCCAGTTCCAGATAAGCCCCGCCATTTGGGGGATTGAGCCGGACAGCCTGGGTCAGGGCCTCCACCGCTTCTGGGAATTTCCCCAAATAGTTGTAGGCCTGCCCCAGCCCCAACTGGGCCTCAGCGCACCGGGGGTTGAGCTGCACCGCCCGGCGGTAGGCGGCCACAGCTTCCGGGTAGTGGTGGAGCAGAAGATGGGCGCCTCCCAAAAGGTTATAGCCCTCAACATTATCTCCTTGGAAACGCAGGCCGCGATTTAGTACTTCAATGGCATCCTCAGGCCGGTCCCAGAGGATATAGGCCCCCCCCAGGCCCAGGTGGGCTTCGGCAAAATCGGCCTTGAAGAGAATGGCCTGTTTAAAGGCCTTGACCGCGTCCTGGTAGCGGCCCAATTTAACGTAGACCTGGCCCAGTTGAAAATGGAGGGTGGCGTCTCCGGGATTAAGAAAAACCAGTTGCTTCAGAATCTTGTAAGCCTTGTCATAATTCTTCGCCCGGAGGTGATCCTGGGCAATGCCCGTAAGTTCCCGGGCCATCTCTTCGGTGCTGAGGGTAAAGGCTGGTTTTTCCGGCCCCCCCTGGAGGTTCTGGCCCCAGCCCGGCGCATCCCCCAGGATCAGCAGCACAACTGCGGCGCAGGACAGGGCGAGTTTCGTAACCATTCTCCTCAGGTGACCATGGTTTGATAAGAAGTTTATTCTTTACAGGTTTTGCCTGCAGCCAGTAATCCTGCTGGCAAGTAACAGCATTATAAAACTTTTCCAGGCGCCAGTCATGGAAAAGGAGCCCCCGGGGTTCTCCCCACTTCAGGCGCACCCCCGGCTCAACCCTGACTTCATGAACCTGTCCCCGTTAAACCGGCTTGATAATGAATTTTAATTTCCTTGCCGATCTTTTTTACATATATTAAATCGAGTAACCCCGCCAGGCAGCGGCCCGGGGAAAATGCTCCTGAGGTTAGAAGCCATTTCAAAACCTTAATTCTTATTGTCATTCTGAGCGAAGCGAAGAATCTAGTCTTTTCAAATACCTAGACCCTTCGCTTCGCTCAAGGTGACAGAAAAAAGCGGTTTTGAAATGGCTTGTAAGCCTCTCCCGGATCTGGAGATATTGTGTGGCATTTTCAACCATGTTGCGGTCAAACGGGCAGAAATGCCCTTTTGAGCGCCACCCAGAATCTGGATTCCTTACTCCGCTTCGCTCCGTTGATTATGGCAAAGCAAAATTACTCTTTGGCGGCAAGTTGGCATTACACCTGAACAGTAGACCGGTGGCTTCCCCCGAGGGCAAATGACGGCAGCGCAAGATAAGAAAATAAACATACTTGGAGTGCCGGTGGCCGTCCTGGACATGGACGCCCTGGTGGCCCGGTTAGAGGAACTGATCACCGCGCCCGGTTGCGCCGCGGCTTATGGGGTTAACGCCCATTCTTTGAATCTGGCCTGCCAGCACCCGGACTTCCGGGAGGCATTATTAGCCGCGGACCTTATCTATGCGGACGGAGCTTCGCTGCTCCTGGCGGCCCGGGTTCTGGGGGGATGTCTCCCGGAAAAACTGACCACCACGGACATCTGGCCGCGGCTTTGTCCCCTGGCGGTGGCCCGGGGGTACCGTTTCTTTTTTCTGGGGGGTGAACCCGGATTGGCTGAAAGGGCCCGGGACCGGGCCCTGGAAGAATATCCCGGACTGCAGATCGTGGGCACGCATCCCGGCTACTTTGACCTGGACGATGCCCGCCCGGTTTCCCGGATCAATGCCGCTGCCCCCCACATCCTGTGGGTGGGGATGGGGGAACCCCGGCAGGCGCTCTGGGTCGAGTCTTGGCGTCAGCATTTGCAGGTTAATCTGATTGTTACCTGCGGCGGCATGTTTAAGATTGTCTCCGGCGAACTGGACCGCGTGCCCCACCAATGGCGGCAGCGAGGCGGGGAATGGCTCTATCGCCTCTGGCAGGAGCCCAAAACCTGGCGGCGCTACCTGTTGGGCTTGCCCGCGTTCGGACTGCGGGTGCTGGCCTCCCGGTTCCAGAAGCAGCAAGGGTCTTGCCGCAAATAGGGGCATGGACTGTTGTCCTTGCCCCTGCCGCCAGGGCCACAAAAAAGGAAATCTTATCGGGCTTTAACTTGAATCTTCGGGAAATGACGTGGTAAAATCTTTGCGTGTTGCTGGATTTTCTTTTCTACTGATATAATGAGTCATAAGACAACATTGTGTCGATCTTATAACCAGACCATAAATAAATGGTTTCTATCTCTATTTCCTGTGGTTGATAAATGCGGGACCATTCTCTAAATATCCATCCCCGGATCTCCGTAGTCTGTCCCACCTATAATTCGGCAGATTTTGTGTTAGATACTATCGCCACGATTGTGGATCAGGTGCTGCCGCCTGCCGAATTAATTGTGTCGGACGACGGCTCTACTGATGATACCGTGGAGAAAATAGAAAGCTTCCTGAAGAATAGCCCGGCGAAATTTCCCACTCGCATCCTCAGGAACCCCCATGGAGGCGTAGCGCCAACCCGAAATGCCGGGATCATGGCGGCCTCAGGGGAATGGATCGCCTTTCTGGATTCGGATGATTTGTGGTTGCCGTCAAAATTATTAAAAGTAACGGAGGTTATGCAAAAATATCCTGACGTCAATTTTATCTACCACAACCAGGAGCGGTTAACGCCGGACGGCAAAGCCTGTCTATTTGATCATGAAGCCAAGTATCAACCTAATATACCGCTGATTAATCAACTATTTAAGATGAATATCTTTGCAACTTCGGCAATAACCTGTAAAAAAGAATTGCTGGTAAATGGCGGATTATTTAACAGTAAATATATTTGTTCGGAAGATTATGATTTATGGATTAGAATGGCACCTAATATAAAACTGTATGCCATGCAAGATATTCTGGGTTCTTATATTACCAGGACAGAAAATCTTACGTGCAGTAATTTAGAAAGAACTATGCTCAATGATATTAAAATAAAAACTGCCTATAAAGATATGGTTAGTCATAGTATGTATCTTTGTGGAGTCTTGGTTGCAATTGCTCACTACGTTTTTGAGAAGCTTGGAATAAGACGATATCCCCAAATAGACCGGTTAATTAAAAAATCAGCCGACATATTAAGGCAACGTTAACTACCTGTATTTTAGTGTTTTTAAGGAAACTCTCTATGCGCATTGCTTACCTGGGCCGGATTCTCCCCTGCCTCTCCGAAACCTTCGTGGTCCGGGAAATGGCGGCGCTGCGCCGTCGGGGGCTGGACGTCAAGCCCTTCAGCGTCCACCCCCCGGAAGCGATTAACAACCCGGAAATCCCGGACCTGGTGCAGGAAGTGGAGGTGCTGGTGCGGCCGTGGCATCCGCGGTTTTGGCTGGCCCATCTCTACTTCGCCCTGGCCTTTCCCTCCCGTTACTGGGGTTGCCTGCGGGACTATGTCCTCCGGGATCAGTCCCGCCAGGGACAAACCTGGCGCCGTTGCCAGTATTTCGCCATCTCGCCTTATGCTGCCTGGCTGCTGCGCTCAGGACAGATCAGCCACGTGCACGCGCATATGGCCAATGTGCCGGCCACGGTGGCCATGATGGCGGCCCGGCTGGCGGGCATCACCTTCAGCTTCACCCTCCATTCATACTACGATACCTACCTGGACAACCTCCTGTTCCCGGAAAAGCTGGCGGCCGCTGCAGCCGTGGTCAGCGTCAGCGAATACTACCTGGACATGCTGCCCCGGCGCTATCCCCAGGCCGCGAATATCAAGATTGACGTGGTGCGGTGCGGCATCGACCCCCAGTCGTATGCCCCCCGGCCCCACCCGAGAAATGATCCCCCGGTGTTGCTCTCGGTGGCCCGGGTCACCGACACCAAGGGCTTTCCCACTCTGGTCCAGGCTTGCGCCATCCTGCGGGATCAGGGCGTGCCCCTGGAATGCCGGATCATCGGCGACGGTCCGGACCTGGAGGATTTAAAAAAATTAATTGCCCAGTTGCAGCTCACGGACCGGGTCATTCTTCTGGGGGCGCGCCAGCCGCCGGAGGTCAAGGCCGCGTATGGGGAGGCGGATTTGATGGCCCTGCCCTGCTGTTACAGCCGGGACCCCCGGTGGTATAACAACCACGACTGCATCCCCTTTGTCCTGATGGAGTCCATGGCCATGGGCCTGCCGGTGATTTCCACCCGCCTGGGGGGCATCCCCGAATTGATCAAAGACGGGGAAACCGGCCTGCTGGTGGAGCCGGAGGACCCCCAGGGCCTGGCCGCGGCCATAGTTCGGATCCTTAAAGATGAAGATGGGGCCCGGCGGTTGGCCCAGGCCGGGCGGAATTATGTGATGGAAGAATTCGGGGCTGAGAAAAGCGCCCAAAAACTGGAGGAGATTTTCACCAGGATCGCGGAGGCCGGGGGCAAGGGGAAGACTGATTAGGGCCGGTGCGGCGTACAGCATGATGAGAATTTCTTACTTTAACTACCACTATGACATCGAGGGCATGACCCAGGGCGCGGCCAACCAGATCCGGGCCATCGCCGCGGGCCTGACCAGGTTGGGCCACCAGGTGGACTTGCGCTTCCGGCGGGCCAAACCGCCGGGGGAGAACCGGGGCTACCTGGGTTTTAAAAAGATCGGCTGGGCGCGGCGTTACGGACATCTGCCCCGTCTTTTGCTGCGCAATTTTTCCCAGGCGCGGGAGGAGAAAGGGCTGCTGGACGCGTTCCAGCCGGACGTGCTCCTGGCCGTCAGTTCCTATGCCAACTTCTCGGCCCTGCTGGCGGCCCGCAGCCGGCGGCTGCCCTTGGTCCTGTTCTGCGACGGCCCGGTGGAATATGAGTATTCCCTGTTTTTCCACCAGGTCTATTACAGCTATCCCGCGGTGGCCCGGGGAGTGGAGGGATTGAACGTCCGGGCGGCGCAGCAGGTCATCACCATTTCCGAAATCCTCAAGGGTTACCTGATGCGCTATAACGTCCCGGCCGGCAAAATCCACGTGGTGCCCAACGGTGTGGATCCCCTGGCCTTCCGGGTGCAGCCCGCGGATCAGGAACTCCAGGAACGGCTGGGCCTGCAAGGCCGGCTGGTGGTGGGTTATATCGGCAACTTTGAGTTTTTTGGTGATGTGCCCCAATTTGTGGCCCTGGCCCGGGACCTGTGCCGCAGCTACCCACAGTTGGCCTTTTTATTCGTGGGGGAAGGCACCGCCACCCCCCAACTGCGGCAGGAAGCGGCCCAGGCCGGGCTCCAGGACCGTTTTTGGTTTTCCGGCACCTTGCCCCATGCCCAGGTCCCGGCCTACCTCAGCCTCATGGATATCGTCCTCAGCCCTTACCGGGATGATTACCTCTTCTATGGTTCCTCCATGAAACTGCTGGAATACATGGCCGGGGGCAAGGCCGTCCTCTTCCCCGCGCTGGGACAGATCAAAGAGGTCCTGGCCGACGGTTACAACGGCATGCTTTATGAACCGGGCGACCAGGAAACCATGGGGCAAAAACTCCAGGAATTGATCCACACCCCGGAGCTTAGGGCCCGGTTAGGGGCTAACGCCCGGCAGACCATCGACCGAAACTGGACCTGGGATCGGCAATCCGCCAAGATAGCCAAGGTCTTGCAACAGGCCCGGGAGGAACACCCCCCGGGCAAGTAATCCGGAATAGCCCCGGAACCGCAACCGCAGTGGCGCCGGCTCCAACTCCGAAGCCCCGCCCCTTTTATCCGGCAAGAAGAGGGAAAACTTTGGAAAACCTCAGTAACGCCAGCGTCTTTAAGCAGGGGCTTGGCCGCCGCCGCGCCTGGTTATTATTCTGGATATTTCTGGCCTTTATGTCCTGGGGCAGCCAGGCCGCGGCCCAGGATGCGGCAGAAAAAGCCGCGGCCATGGTGGTGGACGCCGGGGCTCCGGTCACGGCCCTGAACCCCCTTCTCTTCGGGCAAAATCTCCTTTTTTCGGGAAACGGCCTGTGGAACGCCAGAATTAACGATCTGGACCCCGCAGGGGTGGCGCTGGTGAAAAACCTGGCTCCCACCAGCATCCGCTTTCCCGGAGGCAGCGTCTCCGATCAATACTTCTGGGAGGACGGCCTGGGATACCGGACTACGGCCGCGGTGTCCCCGGGAGTCACCTCCATCCCCCTGGACGGTGCCCCTGCCTGGGATAACGTCCTGGAGGCCCGCATCATGGCCCCCGGTTCCAGGTCATGGGGAGATCCCATTAAATTTCTCAGGGTGGAAGGCAACCGGTTGGAGGGCGTCATCGGTCTGAAGGGCTCATATCCGGCGGGAGCCTGGGTGCGCCTGGAGAGAAGATCCGGGCAGCCTGACTGGTTCAGTCATACTTACGGCATCCTGGAGTTCCTGAAGTCCGTCAAATCCCTGGACGCCCAGGCGATTATCACCGTCAACTACGGCACCGGCCTGGACCGGAAGGGCCGCCCTTCCACCGGCGCTTCCCTGAGCCAAAGGGTGAAACGGGCCGCAGCCCTGGTCGCCTTGGTGAACGGCAACCCCGGGGACTCCCGGTCTCTGGGAAAGGATGAGGAAGGCCATGACTGGCGGACCGTGGGCTTTTGGGCCGGCCAACGCGCGGCCCTGGGCCACCCCCAGCCTTTTAAGGTCCTCTACTGGGAAGTGGGCAACGAAGTTTCCGACAAATCGGAAACCGGTTTTACTGACGCAGCCAGGTATGCCGGCGATTTTGTCAGCTTTGCCAAAGGGATGAAGGAGGTGGACCCGGCCATCAAGCTGGGAGCGGTGGGCCTCAATTACCCCCGGGGAAAAGGGGACGCGGATCCGGTGCGGGAATGGAATCCCACGGTCCTCAAGACCGCGGGGAACTGCCTGGATTTTTTCATCCTGCATCCCTATTACCCGGCCGCCGGTAAAGATACGACCTTATATAAAACCCTGCCCTGGTTTGCCGCGGTGATGGCCGGCACCCACCAGGCCATGGCGAACCTGCGGGAGATCAGGTCCCTCATCAACGCCTCCGTCCCCCCAGGCAGGCAGGTGGGGCTGGCCATCACGGAATATGGCATCTGGCCCGTGGCTTCCAAGGATGGCCAGGATTACTCCAACCTGGCCGCGGCCCTCTATAATGCCGACCTTCTCATGCACCTGATCCGGGAGGGCGCGGATTTGGGGATTATCCTGGCCGCGGCCTGGAATCTGCACGGCAGCAATCCCACCGCGGCCATCAGCTACAACTGGAGCACCGGGGCCCGGGTCCTGCGGCCCCAGTATTATGCCCTGGAACTCCTGGTAAAAAATGTGGGGCCCCAAATTCTCCAGACCCAGGTTAAGGCTCCCGTCTTTGCCACTTCATTGATGGGAAACGTCAAGCCCCGGGCCGATATTCCTCTCCTGGGGGCGCTGGCCTCCCTGTCCCAGGACCGCAGCCGCCTCACCTTGCTGGTCATCAACCGTTCCCTGAATTCCCCCCTCCGGACTTCCATCCGTTTTCAGGGCTTCACCCCCCGGCCCCGGGCCACAGTGCACACCTTGGCCGGCAAAAGCGCCGGCGACCATAATGAAAAAAACCCCCAGACAGTGGCCCCCATGGCCGGGGCCTTGGACTATGCCGCCCCGGAATTCCCCTTCACCTTCAAACCCCATTCCTTCACGGTGCTCACTTTTCAGGCCCAGCCCTAAAGGCTTTGGCAAAACTCATCATGGCTCCCTATCAGTCGCCAGATGGATCTGCCAGGAAAAGGGCTATCAACTAATGGCCCAAATGGTTAATAAAAATTTAGTGGCATTGCCAGGGTTTAAACCGTATTCTAACGATAGGCCGCAACTCGCGTCCACCACTTGATCATCTACCTTCGGGGCTTAACTATGGATAGGATCGGCAAATTTTTGGTATGTTTACTGGCAATCCTGATCTGCCTGGAAGTCTTGGTGCGCTTCTGGGGATACTCCCAGATGTATCTCTACGATCCTATTTATATGCCTTGCGCCAAGAGCGAAGAAATTCCCTATGTCTTGAAGCCGAACCTGGCCAATGCCCGGGCCCATGGGAATATCCGCATCAATACCGACGAATTGGGGCTGAGGTCCCTGACCCCGGGGGAGAAATGTCCCCCTAAAGGTCCAAATGAGTATCGCCTTGCCTTTATTGGCGATTCGGTCACTTTCGGAGTCGGCGTGGCCGCCGCGGACGTTTATCCCGAGGTGGTCCAGGCCACTTTGAACCGTCTCCAAGACCGCTACCGGGTCAAGGTTTTCAACTATGGCATGTCCTCTTATAGCATCAAGGAAATGGTCGCCACCTTGAAATACCGGGTGCCGGAAGTCAACCCCGACCTGGTGGTCATGGGCATTATCATCAATGATTTTTACCTGGACCGCACTCCCGGCGTCGATAAATGGGGGTATAACAGCTTTGGCGGCCCTTCCAAAATTATCAATAAGTTCCCGACCATCAAACTTTTCTTGAGAAATTTGCATCTGAGTTACGTGATCAGAGATGTGATGGCCAGAATCATGACAAAAGAGCAGGTCGAAGTCGAATTGATGCAGGGGAAGATGCCGGAGTGGATTGCCGAATCGTACAGTTATGTTATTGATTTTAAGAAGATAGCCACTGAGCATGGCTATCAATATTTGGTTTTAACCATACCCACCTTGGGGGGGGATGGCTCTCAATTTCGGGAGATTATCGACAATTTTAAACGGGATAAGATAGATTATTTCGATGTTTCCCCCCTCTCCATGGCCTTCACCGAACAACAATTCCGGGCCAGCCGCTATGATTTTCATCCCTCCGCGGCCGTGCACCGGCAGATCAGCGATAAGCTGTGCCAGTTTATCATAGAGAACTATCTGAGCAAAACCTCCCATAAGAGTCAATAACCCCTCCTTTCCCAAAATAACGCCAAATTTTGACTGTTACAAACCCTGCAACTGGAGGTCCAGCATAATGGCTTTCTTGGCAGGGACTTTTGCGACGATGCTTTACCACTTCAAACGCATGGTATGGAATCAGATGCGAGCTACTAATTGCGGCCCGCTTTCCGCAATTGAAGCAGTATATCCCTGGCAATTGCCTCCGCCAGTATGCGATTACCCTCTGGATTAAGGTGGACCCAACTCGCTAAATATTCTCTATGAGCATCGATAGGGCCCATACCATCGATCAGCAAAGCCCCATTCTCCCTGGCCCACTTTTGCAAATCATCCATCATTCGATCATGGACAAGGAAATAGATATCATTCTTCGTGCCTTTTTGATGATTCAGCTTTTGTTTGATTAAATTGACCTCTTCTTTATACGTCAAGCCTCGGGGATTAATGGACAATGACCTGGCCTGTTGGGTTATGATGAAAAATTTGATCCCCCTGGCCGCACAAAGATCCCGAATTTTGGCGATATTGCCGATAAAAAACTCGCTCTTTCCCGGAAGGAAATGCTCTAAATACTCTGCGTCCATTCAGTCGTTCCCTCGAATCCGGAGCGGCTCCACTTGGTCCCAAAGAAAAAATACTCAGGCCCAATTTTGTAGGCCATAAACATCCTTAGGGCGATTTCGGTAAATAATAAAGTGATGGCTATAATAATCAAAATGCTTTTAATCCTCACATGTTGCAACTCCATAGAAAAGCTGAACGGCCTCTTCCTATCACGGCCTGCAATTTAATAGCGTTTTCGGTTATCAGTTATTGGTTTTCGATTAATATATTATTCATCATAAAGAAGCATTAATAGATTGATTGCACCCCCAACCTGAATCGGCCTAAATTCAATAATAGTCAGGGAATGGGGCTCGAAATCAAAACTCGGGGGAACAGGTGCATACGTTACAGGCCCATACGGTTTTACGACTTCTCCTGCTTCATTATGGTCTGAGATGTTCGTAGATTTTAGTTTGGTTACTATAGCGAACTTTGGTGTAAATGGTAAATTGCTGAGCTGGATGGTACCAGTAATTGTGGGATTAGGGAAGCTGTCCAGGGACCGGTTGATTACCACCAGGATAAGACGCCTCCCATCGTTGGAGAGGGCTCCGAGGGCCTCCAGGTAGGGTATCGCGGGGTTTGGATCAATGTTGCCCACCTGCGCATCGATGGAAAAAGTGGGAGAGGATGACACCTGGGTTTGCACCAGTTGCCGTCCCGCCAGGTTCTGCCGGAGCATTTTCAGGGCATAGTATTGCGGCCGGATTTTTCTCGAACCGCTATTTGTCCAGAAACTCGGCCACGAGTAACCGATGGCTGCGCCCTGAGTTGTGCTATGCAGGTCCCAGTTCGTGGCTGCAAGGAGACCCAACTTGGTGGCATTTCCCTCTTTTTTGATGAGGCACATCAGAAGATCGGCATCATGTAGGGCCCTGGCCAGGCTCGAGTAATGCTCCGCTTGCCCATTATAAGGCCAGATCCCGTATTCAGTCACAGCCAGGCCAATATTCCTATAATTTACATTTATATTGTCAATTATGCTTTTGATTGCCCAAAGATGATGCCAAGTCTGGGTGGCTCCGGCCATAACAAGTTTGAACCAAGCATCACTGGCATATTCCATCTGCGAATAGATAGTCGGATAGTAGGTGTGAATAACCAGAAAATCGAGGTCATTTATGGTATTGGTGATCACGGTTTCATTCCATGGAACAGGGTACGGTTCATGGTCTCCCGGGTCATCGTCTCCTTTGTAAGTAGGGAGACTATGCCCTACCGCCCCGACTTTGATTTGGGGATCGATATATTTCATCTGTTGGGCAAACTGTTTAAATTTGTTCGCATAATCATTAGCAGTAGTATGACCGGTCTCAGATCGAAAAAAAAGTTCGTTGCCCACCTCCCAATAAAGGACGCCAAAAGGTTCTGGATATCCTATGGCCGTGCGTTGTCCAGCCCAATAGCCGACAGTTTTCCAGTCGCGGCCTTCATTGTCGGTTCCCAGGGTTCTAGTATCACTGGTGCTTCCATTGCAAAAGGCTACCAGGGCCTGTGCCCGCATTAACCTTTGGCTCAGAGAGGCATCAGTCGAAATCCTGCCATTGATATCCAGACCAGTACTGAAATTAACAGTGAGCAAGGACTGGGCGCCAAGAGAATTAACTAATTTCAAATGCTCGATAATACCGTAGGTATTCGTCCAGTTATTATATTGACTTATATCATCTCGCGGTGGATCAATATTAGGACGTCCTAAAATAGGACGTCCTCCTATCCTCACCTTGGCTCCGAGCGAATGATCTTCAGTAATATCGGTGACCCCGGTCAGTTTATTATTAACCAAGTCTACCCCAGTGTAATCAAACCGGTCGCCCAACTGGCCGCTCAGGTTTTCAGTAAACGGATTTATTCCCGCAGGGTCAAGGAGAAGACCTTTTAACCTATAAGGATTATTGGGATTATTGGGGAGTCTCCAGGATTGGGGAGAATCTGTCAAACTAATTTCTGTATCACCAGATAAAAGCTGGTTATTGATCTGGATGCCGAGACCATCTTCCCAGATGTGCACATCCGAACCTATCCCTCCCGGAAACCGTAAAATTGTGGGAGCCAGGTCTTCGATCATAGATCTGACATTAACATTATTGTCATCCGGTTTATCGATCAAGGTGTCCTTTCGCTGGTCCCACATGGTGTTGCTGTCGAACAAGACGTTCTGGCCAAATACCAGGGGGTTGATGTATCCCTGGTTCTGGGCGGCGTCAACGGTGATGATCACCTCCGCAAATGCGCGGCTCGCCGACCCTGAGGGCGAAAAGGCCATAAAAATAACCAGCAGAAGGAAAGGAGGAAGGATAAATGACAGCCGCCAGGGAAATAGACTCCTGGACAGGAACCCGCGGACAGGATGGCTTAACCACAGGTATTTCATGATTTGCTCCTTACGGGGTTTCATCTGAAATTATGTGACAGTCTGGGGCGCCAAAGCCCAATATTTTTTTGAGTAATTCTTTTCCCGGGGAAAATCCTCCAAAGATTCACTTCGTTAGGCCTATTCTTGGCAGCGACGAAAATACTAGCACATGGTTACAAGAAACTGGAAATTATTTTTTGCTTTTTGGGCTTACCATCTACTGATACCTGGTTCGGTCTCTGCTGCAACAAACTCAATTGATAACTTGCTGATAATTAACCATCTTTTAACCTAAAACGAAAAACCGAAAACCGAAAACGGTATGAGAATTTCCATACCTTATAATTTCGGAATGACTATTTGGGGATTATTTGGAGAAACGCCAGTATCCCGCGGCGCGACCTTTTATAGCGTAAAGCCGGGGGGCACATCTCCATAGGGAAACGGGGGGGAACGTGATTATCCTGCCGTGCTCCCGGAGTTCGCCGCCGGGGCCGCGGGTTCAGGTTGCAAAGAGACGAAAAAGGAGGTGCCGTGTTTTCCCTCCGCGGCCTCCTGGGCCCGGGTCTCGAAACGGATACTGCCCCCGGATTTGGTGACAATGGCATAACTGACGGCCAATCCCAGGCCGGTGCCCTCCCCCACTTTTTTGGTGGTGAAAAAGGGATCGAAGATGCGGTCCGCGATCTCCTTGGGGATGCCGGTGCCGGTGTCCGCGAACACCGCCTCCACCATCTGGCTGTAGGGGTTGATCCGGGAAATGACCGTGAGCTGGCCGCCGCCGGGCATGGCGGCCATGGCGTTATTGACCAGGTTCAGAAATACCTGCTGTAATTCTCCGGAATCTCCTTTTACCCGGGGCAGGTCCCGGGCCAGGCGCACTTCCAGTTCGATTTTATGAGTGAGGAGGCTGTTTTGCACCAGGTTCAAGACATTCTCGATATCTTCATTGACCGCGGTGAACTCTTCATGTTCCGAAGGCTTCCGGGCGTAGGTCATCAGATTTTCCACGATTCTTTTGGCATTCAGCCCTTGCCGCTCGATGGTTTTCAGAATCTCGTGTTCCTTGGTATCCGGGGGGATGCGGTCCAGCAAAATTTCGGTGAAGCCCAGAATAACTCCCACCGGATTATTGATCTCGTGGGCCACCCCCGCGGAGAGGGTCCCCAGGGAGGCCAGCTTTTCCGTCTGGAACATCTGTTCTTCCATGCGTTGGCGGTCAGTGATGTCCCGGGCCATGACCAAGACCCGTTCCACCGTGCGGCCGTCTTCCCCGAAGACCGGCACAAAATGGGTGGAGAGCCAGTAAATCCGGTCCAGGATGCGCACCGCGGACTTCAACTCCAGGCTTTTCCGGCCCTCAAAGACCTCCTGTACTTGCCTCAGGATAGTGGCGGCATCATCCGGGGCAAAAAAATCTTCCAGGGATTTTCCCGGCAGGGCCGCGGCCGGGAGCCCCAGGGCCCGGGCCGCGGCGGTGTTGGCGCTGATAAAGGCGCCGGCGTCATTGATTAAGAAAATGAAGTCCCGGGCATTCTCCACCACCGATTTATACTGCTCCCGGCTGCGCCGCAGATCGACAGTGGTGCGGTCCACTTCCTGCTGCAATTCCACGGACCAGCGCAGTTCGTAGTAAATAACCGCGGCCGCGGCCAGCAGCAGGGCGAAAATGAGGAGCCCTTGGATTAAGAACTGTCTCACATATAAGGAATGGATGGTGCCGTATACCTCATCGGTGGGCGCGACCACGGCGAGGGGCCAAATTTCGATGCACCCCGGCCGGCCCTGGACTTGGGCGGAGACCGGGTCCAGGTGGGCGTAAGGGCAATCAGGCCCCACATGGGCTTGGGTGTAAGCCAGGAATTTCTCCACCTGCCCGATCAGGCCCCGGTGCCAGCCGGAAATGTACTGGGCGGTCCCCTCTTCCCCGGTCAGCATCTTGGTTTTTTGAATCTCATTGATCTTGTCAAAGCTGATGGCCGGATTGCGGCGGCCCCGGGCCTTAAAAGCGTCTTCGCCGATAAATTCCTTTTCCGGGTGGTAGAGGAAGACTCCTTGTCGATTCATCACCCAGCAATAGCCGGTGCGACCGGAACGAATATTGCCGCAGTAATGGCCGGCAAACTTACTGGCGTCTATCTTAAAAAGCAAAACCCCGTCCAACTTGCCCGTGGCCTTGGGATGCGACTCATCCACGCTTTCTTCATATACCGGGGTCGCCATGCTGAAAAATGGGATCTTATGATCTCCCTCTGGTTGCAGTTCTATGGGCCCCTGGGAGATGCGGCCCCGGTGGGCCGGGTCCCGGGCCCAGAGAACTTCCGGGGTGTTGTCAAAATCCTGCTCAATGACCCGGGGGCCGCCGCTATCCAGGATATAGGCGCGGTCCGCCTTGCCCTCCTGGAAATCGATGCGCATGATGGCGGTCACCCCCAGCTTGGAGAGGTCGTCAAAACTGACCTTCATGCGGTTGGCCCAGGCCACCTTCTCCAAGTATTGGATGGCTGGAGAAAAATTGAGGATCTTCAGTTCCCGCCGCAAAAACTCCAGACCGTCTTCTATCTGCCGGGCCGCGGTCCGGGCCAGAATCAACTGCTGCTGTTGAAAATCATCGGCCACAATCTCCTGGGTGCGCCTCAGGGAAAGGAGCCCCAGGACAAAGGCCACCGCCAGAAGTACGACCACCAGCAGGCCCAGAGCGGTCAGCCACCGCCTGATGCCGGTTTTCTCTTTAAGGTTTCCTATCATCCGCTTTGCCGCTCTTTCCCAGGCCGCAGCCCGGGGAAGATGAATCGGCCTCCGCTTCTTTTAAACATCAATGCTTGTATGGACTAGAGCTTACTTCACATTTTAGATTCATTGTAGAATAAATTCACCCCCATAAGCATAAAGTTCCAGGCGCAGACCCGGAAAATTTGCCGAAGTAAGGGCCAGGGGCAAAGTGGTCCCGCCGCAGGCTCTTGTCTCCTGCCCTGCCCGGCGGTACCCGGAAGATTGACATCCCCCATTGGCTGTGGCATGGTGGAAATGGTGAAACCAAACCGGGAGGCCCCAGGCCTTGAGGCCATGTTCCCCGACAATCAGCAGCCCGACCGGCCCCGGCGGCCTGTGCCCAGGTCCCGCCCGGGCTTTTTTATGGGAAATCCTAGCCTAGGGGGAGGGTCTGCATGCGGACTTTGGCCATTGCCAACCAGAAGGGGGGGAGCGGCAAAACCACCACCAGCGTCAATCTGGCCGCGGCCCTGGGAGAAAAAAACCGCCGGGTCCTGCTCCTGGACCTGGACCCCCAGCACTCCGCCACCGCCTGGTATGGCGTTAAGAATGCCGGCAAGGGCGTGCTGGGCCTGTTTGTGGATGGCGGCAAGATGCTGGATTTTGTCCAGGAGACCGGGGCTCCGGGAGTGGACCTGGTCCCCTCTTCCGCCTGGCTGGTGGGGGTGGAAAAAATCCTTGCCGGGGAGGTGGGCGCGGAGACCATTCTCCGCCGCCACCTGGAGAGTTTGCCTCGGGACCGCTGGGATTATGTTCTCATGGATTGCCCTCCCACTTTGGGGATCCTCACCCTCAACGCCCTGGCCGCGGCCAAAGAATTGCTGGTGCCGGTGGAGGCCCACGTCATGGCCCTGAGCGGCCTGGCCCAGCTCCTCCACACCGTGGAGGTGGTGCAGGAACGCCTCAATCCGGAGCTGGCGGTCTCCGGCATCCTGGCCTGCCGGGTGGATGGCCGCACCCGCCACGCCCGGGAGGTGGTGGACAGGCTCCGGGAACGCTCCGGAGATCTGGTGTACAAAACCGTGATCCGGGAAAATATCCGCCTGGCCGAATGTCCTTCCTTCGGCCAGCCCATTACCCAATACGACTCCCGGAGCCCCGGGGCCGCGGATTACCGGGCCCTGGCCACGGAAGTGATGCAACAGGAAAGGAGGCGGTGATGGCAAAGCGCCCCACCATCGGGGAGAATCCTCTGGATGCGGTAGTGTCGGAGACCCCCTTGGACGCGGTGGTCCCCCTGGCTGGACCCAGGCCCGAGAAGCCACAGCCGCTGCCGGAGGAGCCTTCCCCGGAAGTTACGAAGCAACTGGCCGTGCTGGAGGCTGAGATTAGGGTCCTGAAAGGAGAAATATCCCTGCTCAAGGGCAAGATCATGGAGATGCAGGTGCGGCTGCCCCCCCCGGAGCCCAAATGGGTGGGCCGACTGCGGGAGAAACTGGCCGGCAAATGATTTAGCCGGAAGGAACTTGGGGAAGGGGGCCAAAGGCCCGTCCTACGGGCCTCTGGCCCTTTTCTAATGCTTCCTTCCTCCCTCTAACTCCCTCCCCCCACCCCTACAAGGCCAGAAAAGGATAGGGGGCTACCACCGGTAAGGGGCCTGGGCCACAATTTCCTCCCCACAATATTTCAGTTTCTTTCCGGTCGATTCGATAAGAAATTTAGTGTTTATACATCCTAAAGGGGACACGGCCCGGCCGGAACTTGCCGCTTCCGAAGCTGGCAGCGGCTTCCGGTAATGGTAAAAATTCTCCGCTCCCACTCTGGGGCACCGGCAGCCCCAGTCCCCCCAGCCGCAACTCGCCGCCAACGCCGGGAAACCCAGGTGACCCTTTACCACCGGGTATCGGCAGGGGATGAATAATTAAACTGATGGGCGGTAAATGAATACCAACCCTCCCTCCCCGGCTTACAACGCCTTGCAGCGGGTCATCAACGCCGACCCGTCTTTTCCGGCATTCACCGCCAACATCCAGGAGCTGCTGTCCATCCAGGACAATCCTTACAAGACGGTGAACGCGGTTTCGTCCATCATTCTCCGGGACCTCTCCCTGACCACCCAGATTTTAAAAATCGTCAACTCCATCTTTTTCCAGACTTATCAGCGCCAGGTGCATACCGTGTCCAACGCGGTGATGGTTCTAGGCTTTGATCGCATCCGGGATCTGGCGGTGGGGCTGCGCCTTTTCGAACATTTCAACCAATCCCCGTCCCTTTCCCACCTCAAGCAATTAATCGTCCTCTCGTTTCTCACCGCCATCGAAGCCCAGGAGCTTACCGAGGACGCCCCGAATTTAAAAGCCGAAGAGGTCTTTATCACCGCCCTGTTGTTTAATATCGGCGAATTGATCGTGGCCTATTATCTGCCGGAGCAATACCGACGGATTCTGGACCGCCAGGAGAAAGGGGAGGCCAAATCCGAGGCTGCCCAGAAGGTCCTCATGGCCTCCATGGAAGAATTGGGGCTGGCTACCCTGAGGGATTGGAATTTACCGGACAGTATGGTGAAGAGGCTCTCTTATCTGCACAGCGCCGGCGCCTCCAGTGTCGGTCCCGAAGGCCGTCTGCGGAAAATGATCAAGGGCGCCTTCGATCTCTCCAAGAATTTGCTGGACCCCCATATCGAACCCGAAGAGCGCCAGCAGAAAGAAGAGAAGGTGTGCAAAAACCTGGGACTGAATCCGCAAAACCTGACCCAGTCGATTACCGCCAGTAAGAAACGCCTCCACGAGATGACCACCGTGCTGCGCATCGATCTCCGCCAAATGGAGATCTCCGAGGCCCTCCGGCTTAAGGATGTCCGGGAGGACAAGGCCGCGGTCGCGTCACCCCCAAGTGCAGAGCCGCTTCCCCCAAGTGCAGAGCCGGCATTCAAAGGCTCAGAACCGGCCGCCCTCCGAAGTTCTGAGCCTGCGGTCGTCCAGAGTGCAGAGGCTGCTGTCTCCCCAAGTGCAGGGCCTGCCACCCCCCAAAGTGCAGGGCCTGCCGACCTGCAAAGTGCAGAGACTGTTGTCTCCCAGGCAGGCCAGCCCCCGGAAACTGCAGCCCGGGCGGCTGACAGCCAGTCCGAAGACCTGAAAAAACTCCAGTTCCTTTATCAGGTGATGGAAGAAGTAAACCAGGCCCTGGTGTCCCAGGCGCCCATCAATCAGGTGTTGTTAATGATTCTGGAGGGTATCTTCCGGGGGATCCGCTTTGACCGGGTCATCTTCCTTTTGGTCAACCCGCAGCGCACCTGGATCACGGGGCGTTTCGGCCTGGGAGACGGAGTGGACGATCTGCTGCCGGTGTTGCATCTGCCCCTTAAAGCCAATGGCAACGCCTTTGCCCTGGCCATGGAGGAGACCCGGGAATACCTGGTAAATCCCCGCCAGCGTTCCGGGGATCGCTCTTTAATGGAGGATAAATTTTGGCAGGTAAGCGGCAGCCAGACCTTTTTGGCGGTTCCCCTGCATGTGGATCAGATCCCCATCGGCGCCTTTTTCGTGGACCGGATTGACGCCACCCGGCCCATCAGCGAGGAAGACCAGCGTCGCCTGCGGATGTTCCGGGACCTGACGATTATCGCCCTCCGCCTGAGCAAAAAAGCGAAAATTTACGAATAAAACGGCATATTGTCTGTATTTTCCCCCGGTTCCCTGCCGGTCTGGGCGCCCCTACTTCCCCTTTGATTTTCTTCTTTTAGTTTTCTGATCGCAGAATTACTGCTCCTGGTTGACCAGAAATCCTGGGAAGATATAATGCGTTAAGAACGGGGCTTGACCCCCTAGCTATTACTCAGAGGGAAAAAATTGGTTAACCTTAGTAACCCGGGTTACCCCAAATCTCCTTTCCCTGGAGAGGAAAGGTGAAAGGCTGATCCTTTTTACGCTCCCGGTAATAATCTCCGATTTTATAAAAGTTCCAGGTCCTTGCCGACCAAGCAGGAAGCTCTTTTTCACCCCCATCAGCGCCTGTAGCTCAGGGGACAGAGCAACGGACTTCTAATCCGTGGGTCGCAGGTTCGAATCCTGCCAGGCGCGCCATATTAAACAAGAAAATAATGGAGTTATAAATTAGAAGGTTTTGTCAAATTTCTGTCAGTCGTGACTTCAGTCGTACTTTCTTCCAAAAGGCCCATGGCTGCCTCTGCGGAAATCCCCAGGGACCTCAGGTAGGTATCAGTGGTCGTGGCCCGTTCGTGGCCCAGGATTTTCTGGATAGAGGGCAGGGAGGCGCCCCGTTCGCCCAGGGTAGAGGCGGTGTGATGTCGCAGACAATGGTAGGTGAATTCCGGAACCCCGGCTCGCCGGCACAAGGTTCCCAAGAATTTGTCCCGGTAGTCATAGGCCCACTTTCCAGGTTCTCCCGGGTATTTCTTTCTCATATCCTCGTTAGAGAAAACCCAAGGTGACTCCTTCACCCGATGGTCCCAGGCATAACGTAAGGCCCGGTCCACTTCCGGAATCATCTTGATCAGTCGCGGGGTGCGGTCCCCTCCTTTCTTTTTCCTGGTCCAGAGACAAACCAGCCCTTTATCAAAGAAGACATCTTCCCATGTGAGGTTGTTGATCTCCCTGACCCTGGCCCCGGTTAGCCAGATGGTGGTCAGATAGGCCCGGTCCAGAGGCTTGGCCAGCAGAAGCACCTGGGCGATGTGCTCTCGTGGCGGGATATACTTGACGGCTTTTTGGTTTGGAAACTTGCTGATTGCCAGGCAGGGATTCCGGGTCAGTAGTCCGTCCTTGATGGCCAGGTTGAAGACGGCCTTAAGCGCGGTGAGGTGCCGGTTGGCATTGTGCGGCCCCAGGGCATCGGCCAGTTCGATGAGGCGGGTTCTCACTCTCTCAGGAGATATTTCCTCCAGGAGCATATCGGCCCAACCGCTAAAACGCCTGAGCATGGCCAGATTATCCCGGTAATACTGGGCTGTCCCATATGCCCTGATATAATCCAGCCGTTTAGTTGCGGCTTCCAAGAAGGTTATGAGGGTCGTGGATTTCTTGAGCCGTTCTTTTTCTTTTTCCTCGGCGGCTTTGGCCTCGGCCTTGGTCCGAAAGTCGTAACTCCCGTACCTTTTCCCATGGAACTTGAATTCGTAGCTCCATTTCCCGCTGGGTCGCTTCCACACGCCCATAGAGTATCTCCCGAAAAAACTTCAGCTTCCCGAACTCCCTGGTGCCGCCGAACTGTTCCGCATGGTCCCGCAGCCACCTGGTTGAGACCCCCAGGTAGGCGGCGGCTTCCTCTAAAGAGATTAAGGGAGAAATCGGCTTAAGGTCAACCATATAATATCACAATTTATTTCGTTATGAACAGAGTATCAATCCTTGTTTTTTATACGCAATCCCTTCACCTTGTCAGGCCGTTAATTTTGTCTTCCACAAAGGTGAGGAATTTTTTTGACCGGTCTAACAGTTCTCGGGCATATCTTCTTATGGCTTTTTCTTCTGCTGAATAATAGCCGTGCTTGGTCATGGCCTCCCGAATCTTCGCCAGTCCCGCGGCGGTTTTAGGACCGGTCGACTTTCCGCCATGAAACTGACAGCGCCCATTGCGCATGGCCGGGGCCTGGCAGGGGGTTCCGCGTCGGTTCTTTGCACCGCACCGCGGCGCCTTGGTAAAATCGCCCGGAGGATTGCCATTTTTTAGCCATCCCCGCCGCTTTCCATGGGGTTCCCCCCCTCGTTCACCTTTCATCCCTCCCCCCTGGGCGTAACTGTTCCAACGATAGCCTGGCCGCCTTGATGCACATGCACATGCTCAACCGTCACCTTCTGCTGCGATGCCTTCCCCTTAAGTTTTTGAAGGCATGCCACCTGTTCCAAGAAGACCTTCATGAACTGACTTGCCCGTGCGACATTGGCATCAACCCCTTCACTATGTTGCTGAGGATGCATAGCCCGCCGTGAAAACTCCATGCTCATAACATGAGCGCTGAACATTTGAACGGCCAGCATGCCTTCTAGTTCGTTCTCGGGATTGATACCGCCGACGGCCGCATGGATATGTTCAAAAATCTTCTCCATTCCTTTTTTAATCTGCTCCGTGGTGACTCCCAAAGCACCCCAGCACTGACCCATAAATTGTAATTGAAGTTCTATGTCGGTGGTTCCCAGGAATTTCCCATGGGTATTCGGGGAACTTTCCGGCATAGTTCCTTCTTCACATTGAGTTGGACAATTTTTTTTGACCACAAGCCGCTTATCCTTGGTGGCCTTCTCCGCTACTTTTTTCACTATTACCTCCATTCGGCGAACTCGATGCCGGCTGTAATCCAATCTTTCAAAACTACCCCCGCTGCCCACATTTCGCCAGGGTCCTTGCCCTCTACTGGCGGCCAGCGGACAGCCTGGGTAAAGGTCTGCCCCCACCAGAGCCAGGCTTCCTTAGCCCCAGCTTCGTCTGTATCCAAGGCAAGGAGGATCAATTTGCTATTCCTTAGAATCAGCGCCGGCTCCCTGTCCGGCCGGGTTTGGGCATTCCCCAGGGCAACAATTCCCACCCTCTCACTGGCCTCCTGGTATAGCAGCATGGCGTCGAGTTCGCTCTCAACAACGATATAGATTTCCCGGTCATGGCTCAGGACCAAGGCCCTGGTATCGGACCCCCTAATCAGGTAATAGCGAGGTTCTCCGGCCAACCTGGGCCGCCTTATCCGAATCCGGAGCACCTGGTCATCATGGCAAAGAGGAATCGTCATGCCGCGGGGAATCCAAATCTTTTTCGGCCCACCGTTTTCTCTTGGAACCGTAGCGACTCCCCATTGCTCATGTTCCTCCCATAGGTCGGCAGGAATGAAGCCCAGGCGGTGGGCCCTGATGGTTTCCTCCGATAGACCTCGATGGTCCTTTAGCCAGGTCACCATTTTATGGGCCTGGGCAAGAGGGGACCAGAGCCAGCGTTCGCTTTCTTCCACCAACCGCTTTGCTCTTGCCTGCCAGAGGCCGTTTGGCTGTGCGGTTTCCCTAGGCTGCCATGCCGGCCGGGGTTTTCTATCGGACGGTATAGTGGTGGGGGTCTCGATATCCTTTCCCACATACTGGCAGGCTTCTTTGAAGCCCACCCCCCGCACATCCCGCAAATATTGAATCAGGTCCCCGGACCGCCCGCATTGGCGACACCACCAGCACCCACCCTTGTGCTCCGGCCATACCCGGAACCGGTCCGTACCCTGACAAAAGGGGCAGGGGCCGGCATATTCTCCGCCCCTTGTGGTGGCAACCCTCCTGACCATGAACCCGTCTGCCGCCAATAAATCGATCAGGCTCATAGGCTTCCCTTGCTCTCAAGCAGTAGAGGGTAGAGGATGGTAGAGGATAAATGGATATCGAAAAATCCTTTATGGGCATAAAGAGAAAATATGGGAACAAGGTCTACCATCCTCGACTATCCTCTACTCGTTCCTTAGGCCTATGCCTGACCATTTGGATTTGCCCTTATTTTGCCCCCTGGTCTCCTGGCTGTTCGTGAGCCCCCGCTCTTTGAGCCGGCCGCCGAACTCTTTTTGGGACATGGGCTGCTTCTCACCGCTCTCTTCGGCCCAGGCAGTGTAGGCCTTGTACAGGTCCTTGGCCATGGCCTCGGCACCCGGGGTCAGCACACAGCATTCCCCGATAAACCCACACAGGGGGTCCATCTCCTCCCGGTAGGTATTGGTGGCCATCCGGACCTCCGGGGGCGGGGTCAGTCCTTCATGTTGCCACTGCAGGCAACCCTCCACGGCCCAGTTTAAGATTCCCGGCAGTTCGGCCCTGAGCTTTGCCGGTAATTCCTTATCCTGCTGGTCCTTGGGGATCTGCACCGTGAAGGGTATCAGGTGAATCCGTCGCCAGATGCCGTTATCCGTTCCCCGGATGACGGGCTTGTGGTTGGCGGCCAGAAAAATCTTGAACTCCGGTTTGAACTCGAAAAATTCGGCTCGCAGAAACCGGGCGGTCATCGTGTCGCCCCCGGTCATCTCTTTCAACAGGACCTCGGCCAGACGGCGGCCTGATTCCACCTCCACCGCGGCCACCAGCCGGGCCCCCCGCAATGCCGCCACGTCGTTGGGGATCGAATTCCCCTTTTTAACCAGGAACGTCTCGGTGGAAGTCCGCTTGGCGTAATCCCCCCACAGAGCCTGAAGGGTTTCCAGGAAGGTGGTCTTGCCGTTGGCCCCCAGGCCATAGAGAAAGAACAGACACTGCTCCCGGGTGTCCCCGGTGAGGGCGTACCCCGCGGCCTTCTGCAAAAACTCCATCATGGCACCGTCGCCGTTCATAATCTTTTCCAAAAATGCCCACCACGCGGGGCATTGCGCCTGTGGATCGTATTCCACCGGGGCCAGCTTGGTGATCAGGTCAGCTCTCCGGTGGGGGATCAAATCCCCGGACTGTAGGTCCAAAGTCCCATTAAGCACGTTGAAGAGCCAGGGGGCCTGATCCAGGTGTTCCGGCAGCACCGGTATCCCCGGTTCATTCCGGGCTGAGGCCACCAGCGCCTTTCTCTTCACTTCACTCTCCGATGCCAGGGCATGATGGGCCAGGGCCTCCCTCTGTTTCTTGTCCCCGGCTACCGCTGCCTCCTGGTAGATGCTCCGCACCACGTCTTTGGCTCGCTGCTCCACCGCCCCAACCTCGTCTGTGGCCCACCGCCGGCCGTCCCACACCAGCCATCTGCTCCAGGGGTAGCAGTACCGCAAATCCTGCCCGTGCAGGGCCACCAAGCGTTCCGCATTTCCCCAGTCGGTTAACCGCAGCCCCCGCAAGTTCTCCCGGCCCTCGCCTTTAGCCCCCGCTTTCTTTTGAAATTTCTGCTTCTCCTCTTCTATCTTGGCCTGGGCTTTTTGTTGGATGTCGATGATTTTTCGGTGCATGAGGCATCCTGGAGAAGGAGCATTTTGCTCAAAAGAGGCCATGAAATGACGCGGCTAACCGTTTCCCTGTTCTTTCGGGTTGAGGCCTTGCAGCTCCTCCCGGGTAGCGCGCCGCAACAGCAGCGCCAGCTCCAGGCGTTCCCTGCTGTTCGGAGGTAGGTGGCCGTTCAGTACCTTGGACATCCGGCAATAGCTGAGGCCTCGCTCGGCGCAAAACCGGCGCAGGGTGCCGCTTATCCTGACAATCTCCGACCGGACCAGATTTTTCATAGCACCACCCAGGCAACCTTAATTGCAATATTATTTATTATGTTATTATGGTAGGTAAAAAAATATGGCAGCTTAGACGAAGCAAAAAAGAGCTATCATTTTAATCATAGCTGCTGCTTCTTCTTTTATTTTTTCATCTTTTTCTGGATCATGCAATACAGATATAAAAAAATCAAGCATACCATTTATCAATGGCAAAATTCTTTGCATAACCTCATCTTTTTTATCTTTTGCCTCTTCCTTTGAAAACAGCATTTTAAAAAACATAACAAATTGTGACATCAATTCTTTCATGTCAACATATAAATTATGATCGTTTTGATGCTGATTTATTTCATTGCTTAAATATACCAAGGTTTCGATCAGTTTCTTATGATAAACATAAATGCCATTAGGGAACAGGGCTAAACAGATAAAGATATCTCTGTAATTATTAAAATCATTATTTCGGGCATCATGATCGAGTCGGTCCGCTAAATAGTGTAAGAATCCTGTCTGTAACTCCTCAGCCAATTTTTTAAAAGATTCTTCCGTCCGCCAGACCCGCACTTGGCCGTCGCTGACCCCAACCAAGTCAGCGATTTCGGCCAGGGTGAAAGAGGGTTTTAAGACCATCGCCAGCGCGGCGTGAAATTTCTTTGCCGAAAACCCCACCGGTTCCCCCCGAGGCACGCCCACCCGTTCTGGCTCTTCATATTGCTCCAACTGCGGATCAGCCCATTTATGGAACAAATCCAGCAGGTTCTTTTTGATTTCCCCCCGAACATCCATGCAACCAGATTAACATCGCAATTATATTTGTCAAGCCTTTTTCTATATTTTGCCTGAAACTTATTTGACCAGGTTTGCTGTCGGCAGAAGAAGTGGGTGGGACGGAAAAATGGCAGGGGGCAAGAATTCGCTATTGCCAAAGCGGAAGGAGCCAGAAGGGTCCGGAGAAGATGGCAATCCATAGATCGCCCTTGACTTGCTAGGGTAAGGCGACCTCATAGAACACCCTTTCAATTCAGGGGACTCTCCCTAACAGGCTGTTGAAAAGCCACTGCGATTAAGCTGTGTCTCCTCTTAGAGGAGGATTTTGGTACCCTTATGACGGGCAAATTCTCGAAAAAATCTGGGCTGCTTCCTCCTTCAAGGGCCGGTTGCCGACAGAATTTGGGTTTTTCCGGCAGCTACTTGGGGTCAGGGAGAAACCTCCGCGGTCAAGTTGCGGATTCGCACCAGATTGTACGCCGCGGCGGTGAGGGTGAACACCCAGCCCACCCGGTCCCTGCCGCGGTGCCGGGTTTTACGGAGATTCCCCACAGTCTTCATCCAGCCGAAGATTTCCTCCACCCTTTTGCGCAGGCGCTGACTGACGGCGTATCCCGGATGGCGGGTAGTGCGCCCATCAATGGCGGATTTCCTGCCCTTGCAGTTTTGGGCCACGTGGGGCGCGGCCTGCAAGGCCCGCAGAGATTGGACAAATTCCTGGGTATCGTAGGCTTTGTCGGCGCCCACGGTAATACGATGCCGGCCGGGCACGGCCTCCACCAAGCTCACCGCCGCCTCCCGCTCGGCGGTGCCGGTGGCCGCGGTGAGGCGGGGCGAGACAATCAGGCCGTGGCGGTTCTCCATCAGCACATGCCCCATGAAGCAGAGCTTGGCCTCTTTGCCTTTGCCTTTCTTGAACAATCGGGCCTCGGGGTCGGTGGTGGAGGCATGGGTCTGGTTCAGGCGCTTCTCCCCATGAAAGTCAACTTCCGGGTTGCGACCGCCGCCACCCTCAGGGGGCGGGGCGTCCTTGGGGCGGAAACTCTTCAGGGAGGCCCAGGCCTCGATCAGGGTGCCGTCCACGGTGAAATGTTCGTCGGAGAGCAGCCCGGCACTGGCCGCCTGCTCCAGGATGCGGGTGAAAAAGGCCGCGGCCAGGTCCGAGTCGAGAAAGCGCTCCTGATTCTTGGAAAAGACGGAATGGTCCCAGACCTGGTCGTCCATGGAGAGACCGACAAACCAGCGAAACAGGAGATTGTAGTCAAGTTGCTCCATCAACAGGCGCTCGCTGCGGATGGTGTAAAGGATTTGCAGCAACAAAGCGCGCAGCAGCCTCTCTGGGGGGATGGAAGCGCGTCCCTCCCGGGAATACATGGCCTGGAACTCCCCGGACAGTTCGGCCAGGGCTTGATTCACCATGTCCCGGATGGGCCTTAAGGGGTGGTCCTGGGGCACCCGAGCTTCGGGAGAAAGGTAGCTGAACATGGCTTGCTGTTGCACATCCTTGCCGCGCATAATGGCTGCCTCCGGATAACATATTGTTATCATTGACTATAGCACCTTTTCGCCATTATGCACAGCCTTATTTAACGGTCATAAATAAAAGAGTTTTTCAACAGCCTGCTAAGGATGCCTGAAATTATTCTTCGTCTGCCAACTTCTTCGCTACTGAGATTACGGTGGGGTCTATACGAAATCCTGCCTTCTCCAATTGCTGCAAAACCGGGGTTATTTCTTGCAAATGGCCCAATCTCTTGGCCAACAATAGTATGCCTATGGTCCCTCGAACCGGGATATTTAAGGATAGGGCGCAATTCCTGGCGGCGCGATCATCAAGGACTGCCTCGTAACCGGCGTTCTGATAGGCCCAAGCCAGGACCTCACTCTCTCCCGGGCCAAGATTCCAGGCGATGATCACCGGGGGCACCACCTCCACCTCCCCCACCAAAGCCTGTCCATCAGCCCGCAGCCATTCCCTGGCCGGATCATCTCCGGGTCCCTGGGCAATCTCCTTTGCCACCCCGGCCGGCACCACAATTTCTTCGGCTAACCGCGGGAGCAAAAAGAGGTGATTAATCCTGGCGAGGACAATTAGCGGAGAGGCGTTCATCACCCACTTTTTAGGCATCGGCTGCTTCCCTGGCAAGTTCCTCCGGGGTCACCTGGAAAGGCGATACCTTAAAACGGTTCAGGGCTTCCAGGAATTCCTGGCGGCTCACCCCAGCCAGTTCTGCGGCTTTGGATTGGGATATGGTGCCCAGTTCATACCATTTCACCGCAGCGGCCAGGCGCAGTTCTCCGACAAACTCGGAGGGGCTTTTCCTCAGCAGGGAAAAGACATCCTCCGGCAGGTCTATGGTAAGCTGTATGGTCATGATAATACTCCTTTTCCTATCCCCACCCAGATTCTACGCTATTTAAGCCGATTTGGAAACCCGGAAGGGTTTGGACGCCTAACGGCTTGATAAATGCATCATGAAACATTTACGGCCCGAGAAAGTCTATTAAATGCATCCTGAAACATTTCGAGCATTTTTGTTTGTAACATTCTTTTTCACCCCGGATGCCTTGGCCAGGCGTAGGCCCTGGCCTTGATGAGTTGATAATTGGCGTTCATGCCAGGTTCCAACAGCACGATAGCGGCCAGGCGGCGGGCCGTGTGAGTGACCTCCCGGGCTTCATCAGGGGTCAGGGGGCGGCCCAGGAGGGGCTGTTCCCGGTAGGAGAGCCATTTCTTGATGACCTGGTAGCCCCCGATGTAGTAGTTCCAGACCTTTTCCGGGACGTTGCGCCAGTAGGCCACGTCGTTCAAGTATATGTCAAAAGTGGCTTGACCCAGGTGCTCCAGGGCCGTATCCACGGTGAGGCCCAGGGCGGTGGTGCCGTCACGGATGTCCGCCAGTTCCTCCGGGGTATAATCCCGCTTAATGGCTTTGCCTTTGCCCGGCATGGTGACCCCGCCCTTGCCGCTATGACCCCACCCCGCGGTGAGGGCCAGGTCCCCGGCATCGGGGTTCAAGGAACCGCCGCCCACCCGGGAAACGACAGCCATGGACTTGATCTCAGGCCGCAGGTTCCCGGTGGTCACCCCGGCAACCGGGGTCTCCTGGTCCAGCAGGGCGGCGATCTCTCGGCCCAAGCGGGCAGAGGCCTGGAGGGCGCCGGCGGTATCCGGCAAGGGCACCCGGGGCCAGTCCTGGCGGATGCCGTCGGCGTTCTCGGCCAGGTAGGCAGGGGCGTAGCCCACGGCCAGGGCGTGAATCCAGATCATCCCGGCGGTGTCGGCGTCGGCGTCAGGGTCGGTTATCCCCAGGGCGGCAAGATAGGTTCGGGCGGTGGAGGAGAGGTTGGCTTTGGTTATTTCATAGGTTGCAGTTTCCTCAAAAAGATGGTTTTGCCCATTATTGGCGTTGTTCTGTTTCGGACTATTTTTCAAGCGGATCGGGATTGCGATCGCGTTCGGTCTGAGTAAATGATAATCGGGTAACTCCGAGGTGATAGTGATGGCAATATTCTCTTTTGGCCTCTCTGCCATCATCCGGGTAATAATAAACTTGTTCCCTGGCCACTTTTGGGCTACTAGTTCAGGACGTGGCCGATTCCAAAGGCAAGGAGCAAAAGTAAGATAGCACCATCGCAGGTCGAAAGGATAAAGAGCATAACGCATTATCCTTTGGGCATCAAATGATTCAAATTTCTGGACTTGTTCCCTGCAAGATTTTGGTTCAAAACCACCTGCTACCTGAGTAAATCCTGTTCCTAATAACTTCAGGGAGTCCCAATCCACCTTATGGTCATAGTACATCCGGACGCGTTTTCCCAATAAATCTTTTTCAATATCAATAAGTGCATTGTGTCGCATTTCCTGAAGCCCGCTTATGGGCTGTTCTTCACACAGCTCGACCAGCTTCGGCCACTCCAAATAATGGCCCGCCACCGTCAGAGGCCGGAAGGAGAACCGGCTGCTTTCTTCCGGTAGGGTCTGCTGATACTCGGCCTCAAAGTCAGGTGCCTTGAGGCTTTCCAGCAAGTCGGCCCGCTTGGTCACCCCCCAGAAATGCCGGAAGCGAATGGTGGGGGCCTCCCGGCGCGGTTCCCGGCGCACCATCAGGCAAACCGCGGTCCCCACCCGGATACCTTCCCGGTTGTATTCCGTGGAGAAGACGGAAGGGTCGGGTCTGCCGTCCGGGGTGAGCTTGCCAGTCTCCCGGCTGTCGCCGTTCAGGCAGTCGAACCAGAGGGCGTCGAACTCGGAAAGGAACCGCCGGCGCAGGACCACAAAGGAGGGGTCACCCAGGTAGGAAAAATTGGAGATAAAGCTGACCACGCCTTTCTTGGTCATCCCGGCGATGCGGCGTTCCGCGAGGCCGAAGAACCGGACATAGAGGTCGTCAAGGTTGAATTTCTTGATGCCCCAGCGGGAGACCAGGCCTTCCTTGTAAGGCTCCACCAGGCTTTTTTCGGCCTCGGCGCTGACCCCGGCAAAGGCGTTGTAGGGCGGATTGCCCAGGATCACCAGGATGGGCTTGTCCCGCTTCACTTCTTCGGCGGCGTCCCGTTCGGCCTCCATCTCCGGGAAAACCAGCTGCTTCTTGGGGCCTTGGGGCGGCTCCCAGCCGGTCAAGGCGTTGGTGAGATAGACTCCGGCCCTTTCTTTGTCGTCGGTCAGGGGCGCTTTGATGGCCTGGAGATAAAGGCCCACCTGCAAATGGGCCACCACAAACGGGGCGGGCAGGATTTCGAAGCCGAAGACCCGGGAGAGGACCGCCCGCTTGACGTCGTGGCCCACCAGGGCGTCTGCGCCCTTCTCCCGCAAGGTCTCGGTGATGCGCTTTAAGACCTCCACCAGGAAGGCCCCGGTGCCGCAGCAGGGATCGAGGATATAGACGTTGGGGTCGGCCAAGCCGTCAGGCAGGTCCAGTTCCTCCCGGAGCACCCGGTCGACCCTGGCGACCATGTATTGCACGATCTCCGGCGGTGTGTACCAGACGCCCAAGTCCTTGCGCAGTTCTGGGTCAAAGGCTTCCAGGAAGGGTTCATAGAAATACTGGACTGCGTGTCCTTCCTCGAAGGAGGCGAAAAACGCGGCCCGGTCCACCCGGTTGAGGGCGGTCTCGGTCCAGTCCAGGACCTCCACCAGACCCAGGGAACCGAGTTTGGCCGGGGTCGCCAGTTGCTCGAACAAGGCCCGGATCATGGGGACGTGGAGGTACCAGACGGCCTCCCGCCAGCGGAACCGGGACTGGCGGTCGGTGGGGGAATATTTCTTGCACCACAGCACCCAGGCGGAGAAAACCCCGTAAAAGATGGTCTGCACCAGGGTGGAGCGGAAGAAGTGCTCGCCTTTGTCGCCCTCGAACTTGAGCCCCAAGGCTTCTTCCAGGGCGGCTCGAAGCACCTGCAAGGCGGGGAGGTCGGCGCCTTCGATCCGGGCCTTGGCGTCCCGGGCGTAGGAGGCCAGAAACCAGGCCACGTCTTTGGGGGCGGCGAGCGGCGCGGCCTGAAGCATTACCCGCTTGAGGTATTCGGTGAAGCGCTCTCCGTGAGCCGTAGCCAGGCGGCGGGGATGAATTGCCTCTCGCCAGAAATCGACTTCTGATTCTGCTAAACGGTAGGATTCCAGTTTGACCGGCCGGCCTTCGGCGTCCTGCCCCACGAGAAGGAAATCACGGAGATTGGTCACCAGGACCTGCCGGTATTTGCCCCAATAGCGGGACACCTGCTCTCCGGCGGCGGTGAGCCAGGCGTCTTCGGAGGTGGACTTGACTTCGATAACCCCACGGGCCGGTATCTGGCCGGGCAGAGGTTCGGCTTCGGTGGGTTTCTGGAACTGGTCCGGGGTGAAGAGGCCGCCATCCGGGAGACCTGCTCCGCGGTTCTTGATATTGATGATGCAGCGGACTTTAGGCTTTAAGGACTTGCCAATGTCGTTAAGCAGGTTCCGCAGCGGCCCATAGTAGGAGGTCTCGGCGGTAGCCTCTCCCGAGGAGCGGATTTCGTGAATTTCCCGGAGATAGGTTTCAAGAGGATTCATGGACCAGTGGCCAACCTTTTATCTTCACACTTTTTCACATGTCATTATGCCACGGACACCGTAGGATTGTCTAATCTCATTTCAAGTCTATTAAGGAGGGAAGATTACGCAGGGTAATTCTGAAGGAAGTGGAGGAGAGGTGAGGGGCCACCCGGTTTTCGCTCCCGGGTGGCCCGGTTCGGTTCATGCCGCCGCCAGGGCGCCCTGCCAATCGTTGCCGGCATTGTGCCGCCAGGTGTCCTCATAACCGGGGCCCTCGCCGTTAACATGAGAAACGGTAAAACCGCGTAGCCTGCTCTGGCTCTGGATGTAAGTGGCCATGAAACCGTAGGCTTTGAAGAACATGAACTTGCGCTCCTGGTACTGGGGATGGCCGGAAAGCTCCAACAGCCGCATAACGCCCTGCTGGATAAGATCATCGGCCTCAATGTACCAGGGCATCCGATCCTTGAATTTGCGATGAAAGATGGAGTAAACCATCCTATAGGCCGCCTCGGCATCGAATTCGCTAACGGACGGACAGACGGTCCGCTTGTTATAGTCTACGATGAAGTAGCCCCGGGCCAGGCTCGCTTTAGCCACCTTTTGATTGCAGTTGAAGTGGACCATCACGCCTTCGATGGTGTTAATGTCCTCGGGAATGGGGATGATCTCCCGCTCCCTCCCCAAGTCCACCGGGCCGTCCACATGTCCCCGCTTCGGAGGGGTCCCCTTTTTCAAGTAATCAATAATGTAGTAGCCGCGCTTTTCAGCGGTTACGGCGGTCATATAAGGGCAATTGGTGAGCCTCATAATTTCCTTGCGGGTCATCCCAGCCACCGGGATTACTTCACATTCGCGCTTGGGCCATCCAACCATCCGGATTTCTGTTTGCATTGTGTGCTCTCCATAAGTAAAAAATGGTTTTTACTAAGGAAGATGCACGCAATATGCCTTACTACTTGATATTACATATAATTAAGCATAAGCAAAACATAGTACGGTTAATAAGTTACGCACGCTTCTTTTTTATACTAACTTTACAAAACACAACTTGTTAAAAATACAGTTTATTTATCATGGTTATGTCGTTGTTGCTTTTTATGAAGCTTTTGCGTAATACGTAGTTTAAGTTACATAGTACAATTTGCTTGACTCCGTTTAATGCAAAGTACAAGAAATTGCATGGGATTACAGACGAACAAACCAGTAACATCAACTTGTTTCTAAGCAACGCCCCCGAGACAGTCAAACTCCTCGTAGGTCATGCCTGTTGGGTGAGAATTTTACAGGGCCTATCTCCCTTCCGGGTTGCAAGGGAGATTTTGTGCCTGCTGTAAGCTTTTTAGGGGGTATCAAGAGGAAAATCTCTGGTTGAATTGAATAGGCAGCAATTGGAAATTAGACGGGGGGATGGCGAGAATATTCTGGAAATCCCAGCACGTTTAAAATGGGCGAGGCCTCTCTTGACCTCGCCCAGATTGCTGGTCATTAACCGTACAAATTCTCGATCCACCTCACCGCTTCCACATCGCTGACTTTCCAGAGATAACGTTGGGTGGTGGAGAGATTGGCGAGCCTCAGAATGACCTTGCTGACAACTTCCACGGGCACCCCTGGGAAGGCGGGATCCATGAATTTCCTCACCCTCTTTAATTTTTGCAAGTTTCTATGGCTGGCGGTGGCTCTATACTTTTTCCTGGCCATTCCAGCTATCCTGCTCTTTCTTCATTTTCCTTGCCTGCCTAAAAAATTCATCAGGGAAAAAATATATTGACAGTCGGCTGAGAGGGGGAATATTATTGGCCTCAATATAGCTACAGGTGCCCTGAGGGGCTTGATAGGGAAACCGGTGTGAATCCGGCGCGGTCCCGCCGCTGTAACCGGGGACGAAACCTGCGTTAAAGCCACTGTCTTTTTCAAAAGAGATGGGAAGGCGCAGGGAGTAGAAAGATCCGGGAGCCAGAAGACCTGCCTGTAACGAAAAGGCGATACCCAACGACGGATTGGGTGAAGCTGGCTGCGAGAGTTATGGCAAACCTCTCCAGTCGCCCCGAGGAATAAGTGAAACTGGGTGCAATCCTTGGGTCCGTATGGACTCAAGGATTTTTTTTTTGCTCGATTCCTAGGGCACGGAAACCTGATGAATACCAAAGAATACTTACACCTTGCCCTCAATCATTTGGCAGTAAGGCATAAGGACCCGGATTACAATCGGAAGAACCTTCTGGAAATGAACGAAAAAGCCGCGGCCAGCGGCGCGGATATTATTGTGAACACCGAGATGGCGGTATCCGGCTACAGTTTTCAATCCCGGGAGGATGTGCGAGCCTTTACGGAAACCACCAGGGAACAGACCGTTCCCGCGCTGATGCGCATCGCGCGGAAATACCATGCCTACATCTGTGTCGGATTAGCAGAACGGGAGGAGGACACTGAAATTTTTTATAACAGCGCCTTGGTCATCGGGCCGCAGGGCGATATTGTCTGCCGCTACCGAAAAATCAATGCCGAGTGGCGCTGGTGCTGTCCCGGACAACCGCAGCAGGATAACACTTTTGCCACCCCTTGGGGGAAAGTCGGCGTTTTAATTTGCTCGGACACCTATTATGGGCTCTTGCCCAGGACCACGGCCTTACGGGGGGCCCATTTACTGCTGGTGCCGGCCAATTGGCCCCCCATCGGTTTGAATCCCCTGGAAATATGGCGCGCCCGGGCCCTGGAGAACGAGATTTACCTGGCGGCCTGTAATCGCGGTAGACAGGACCTCCGCATGTCCTGTGAGGAGGCCCCCTCGTGCCTAATTGATCCCCAGGGACGGGAATTATTATCGATCAGCTCCGCCGACTCTCAGATTCATAGAGTTGCAATTGCCCTCAACTACGGCAAGTTAACGAATGTATCCGGCCGCAGTTTTCGGAAAAGTCGCATGGTCAGAGATTATGGCAATATTTATTTGGATATGCGATTGATCAATGATTTAACGTCACATTATGAAATGCCGTCGCCGGGTAAATTGCATATTATTTGTTTAACTACCGACAATGACGGCTGTTTACCACCAGACGAAATACTAAATCTGATAGATAAGTTAAAAATCGCGGGGCATAACGTCTTCATCCTCCCTGAAAACGATGGTAATGCTGAGTTATACAAAGAAACCGCAATAGTAAAACAAGTGGCCATCATCGCCGCTAATGCCAAGAACCGCACAATCTGTTTTGCCACTCCTGAGCAAGTTTTTCAATACGATGATTGTCATGGCCATTGCCTCAAAGTTATGGACTACGGTCCGGCCCGTATCGCTATCTGTTCTCCGAAAAGCTTATATCATCCGGAGATGGCGGTACACCTCGCCAAGTCCGGCTGCGATCTGGCGGCAGTCTCCGGAGCAATAATTGATGAGCCCCAGCACTTGCTGCTGGGAGTAAAAAGCCTCGAGAGCATCGCTATCGCGGTTGCCGCCCAGGACCGCGGTTTCATCTGCACGCCGCCGGAAGGGCACCAGCGCTGGCGGGAGGAAAAGGTCATCGGCCAAGGCGCTTGCCATATGACTCTGGATACGCATACGACCCGCCGCAAACGCTTTCAGGACCGGGTCGATTTTGAACTGCTGTTGAGACGATAATTGGGTATTTGGATGAAGCCGACGATTCGCTATTTGATCTTGTGGCTCACGGATGCCTGCAATCTGCAGTGCCGCTATTGCTATCGCCCGCCCACGGCGGCGCCGCACATGATGTCCCCCGGAATCATCGACCGGGCCATCAGCTTGGCCGACGCTTCCGGTCAACCCTTTCACGTGCAGTTAAGCGGCGGCGAACCGACGCTCAAGCCGGATTTGATCGCCTATACCGCGGCCCGGGTGCGGGGGGCGGCCTTGCCGGCTACCCTGGCGCTGCAAACTAACGGCACGTGCATCGATAATCAGCTCATCCGGCTCATCAAGCAATACCGTATTCAGGTGGGTGTCAGTCTGGACGGCTCGCCTGCCGTGCATGAGGCGCAAAGGGGTGGGTTTCAACAGACCTTCGCTGGCCTGCGGAAACTGGAGGAAAGCGGGATTGAATTTCGCGTCACCGCGGTGGTGACCGACCGGAATGTCGGCCGCCTGGAGGGATTGGCGCTGCTTTTAGGCGGATTCTCCCAGGCCCGGGGCATCGGCCTGGATTTATTAATCGATAAAGGGGCCGCGCGGGCAAACGGCGTCGCCCCGGCCTCGGCCAAGTCTTTACAGACCGGAATTACCGGCCTGCTCCACACCCTGGAACTCATCAATAAGAGGCGGCCCATCCCCCTTCAACTGCGGGAACTCGATAAACTGGAAGAGGCCTGGCGCAGGCGGCAATCCCGGGATTTCTGCCACGCCTGCCGGGGCGAGAGCCTGGCGGTGCATCCGGACGGCAGCGTCTATCCCTGTGGCCAAACCATCGGCGACCCCCGTTTTTACGCCGGCACAGTAGAGAATCTGGCCGGGGAAAAACTGCAACTTGAGGGCTGGCGCCGCCCCCCGGACACCGATTGCGCCTCCTGCCCGCTCCACGACTTCTGTCCCGGCGATTGCCCCAGCCGTCTGTTCTACAATGATTACCAGCAATCAGGGCTTGCTTGTCATCTCTACCGGGCCATCTGGGCCTACATGCAGCAGAAACGCCCCCATTATCATTCCTTATCCAATATCACCGAGGGAGAGAATCAGTCATGCAACCCTACCGTTTAGCCTACTTCAGCGCCACTGCCACTGAAATTCCCATCCTGAGCCAGGCGGTGGTCCGCTTCCGGGAAAGCGGCGGCAATCTGGAAATTACCGCCCGGACCCGCAGCCAACTTTTTGACGAATCCCGGCAAAACGCCTTTGTCAAGGAGGCTCTGGCCGCGGATGTCGTCATCGTCGCTTTGCACGGCGGCCAGGCCTCCTGCCCGGCCTTTGAGCAATTGGTGGCCTCCCTGGAGGAGAGGCGGTCCTCCGGGGAAAAAGCCCCCCATTTTCATGTGCAGCCGATTGGCAGCGACGAAGAGGCCCTCTTCGCGGCCGAGAAGTATGGCGACGGCTTCGGTCAGGACACCTGGGATACGCTGAACCGCTACATAACTTACGGCGGCCCCCAGAATTTCCTACAAATGCTGATTTATATCAATAACCTTCTCTTTGGAGAGGCGGAACCCCTGGTCTTGCCGGAAAAGGTTCTCCAGGAAGGCGTTTACCATCCTGATTATCCCGCGGTGCCCGACTTGGAGGAATATCTGGCCGCCAGGGTAGATCCCCGGAAACTCACCGTGGGCCTCTGGTTTTATCAGACATATTGGTTGAATAACAACTTGCAGTACATTGACGTCATCATCCGGGAAATAGAAAAACAGGGGGCCAACGTCCTGCCGGTCTTTCATGTCCGCTATCCTGACAAAACCCTGGGGAACCACGCGGCGGATTATACCGTGGACACATTTTTCCTGGAAAAGGGCCGGCCCCGCATTGATGTGTTGCTCAATCCCATGATGTTCTCCCTGACTATTGTCAAAGAGGAGTATAAAAAGCTGTTGCCCAAGCTGAACGTGCCTTTCATCCAGGCCATGACCAGTTTGTCCCCTTATCGACAATGGAAAGAAAGCTGGCAGGGGATGTCCACCATGGATGTCTCCTTCAACGCCGCCCAACCGGAGTTCGATGGGGCGCTCATTAACGTGCCGGTGGCCACCCGGGAAGAAGACCAACATGACCCGATCACCGGAGCGCTGCTTTCCAAATTGATAGCCATCCCCGACCGGGTGGAGCGGCTGGTGTCGCTGTCTCTCAATTGGGCCAGACTCCGCCGGAAACCGAACGCGGAGAAGCGGATTGCCATCGTCTATCATCATTATCCGCCTCGCAACGACCGCATCGGCTGCGCCGTGGGGCTGGACAGCTTCGCCAGTGTTAAGCTGCTGTTGGAGAGGATGGCGGACCGGGGCTACCAGGTGGAGCGCTTTTATGACAGCGGCGATGCCATGGCGGAGGAAGTGCTGGAGAAGATGACCTACGATCGGCGCTGGCTGACGCCGGAGAGGATGGCGGACCGGGCCCTGGCCAAAGCCGGGCCGGATGACTACCTGCCCTGGCATACAGTCCTGCCGGAGGCCACCCGGAACAAGATGACCGGGGACTGGGGCACGCCGCCGGGAGACCTGTTTGTGCATAACGGCGAGTTAAACTTCGCGGGTTTTACCAACGGCAACGTCTTCATCACCATGCAGCCGCCCCGGGGCTATTTGGAAAACGCCGACGCCATCATCCACGATCTCTATCTCTCGCCGCCGCATCATTATCTCATGAAATACCGGTGGATAAAGCACGTGTTTAAAGCCGACGCGGTGATTCACGTAGGTAAGCACGGCTCCCTGGAATGGCTGCCGGGCAAGGCCCTGGGGCTCTCGGAGGAGTGTTATCCCGACCTGGCCATTATGGATCTCCCCAACATCTATCCCTATATCATCAATGATCCCAGCGAAGGCACCCAGGCCAAGCGCCGCAGTTACTGCTGCATCATCGACCACCTGACTCCGGCTTTTACCAACGCGGATTTATACGAAGATATGGCCAAGGTGGAGAATCATCTCCGGGATTACGATGACGCCAAGCGGGAAGACCCGGGCAAGATGGCCCTCATCCGCCCCATGATCTGGGAGGCGGTGACCCAGGCGGACCTGGACAAGGACCTGGAAATATCAGAAGCCGAAGCCATGCAAGACTTTGACGGTTTCCTCCAGAAGCTGCACGCCTACCTGGAGGATATGGCTGATACCATGATTAGCGATGGCTTACACACCCTGGGCACTTACCCGGAAGGCAAACGGCTGGAGGAGTTTGTGGTGCAGCTCACCCGGCTGGCCAATGGCGACGTGCCATCCTTGCGGGAATCCATCTTGGAAGCTATGGGGTTGGACTATGATGAATTGGTGGAGAATAAGGGCAAGGTTCTGCCCGGCTTCCAGGGGAAAACCGGGGGACAAATAATCCGGGAGGCCCATGAGAAGGCCCTGCAATTGGCGCACCGGTTGGCGGAAAACGATTACCAGGGCAGTCACCAGGAGATTATCGCTGCGGTGCTCGGCCAACCGCACGCCGGGGTCGCGGCCGTGTTGGACTACATCTGCCAAAAATTGGTGCCCAATATCCGCCTGGCCACCGAGGAGATTGACGCGGCCTTAAACGCCCTGGAGGGAGGCTTTGTGGAGCCGGGGCCGTCCGGCGCCCCTAGCCGGGGACAGGCCGATATTCTCCCCACCGGCAGGAATTTTTACTCCGTTGACCCTTTGAAGATTCCCAGCCCCGCCGCCTGGGAGTTGGGCAAGCGTCTGGGAGACGCCTTGTTGGAGCGTTATTTGAACGATACCGGCAAGTATCCCGAGAGTGTGGGCATCATTTTGTGGGGCATCGGCACCATGCGTACCAAGGGGGACGACCTGGCGGAAATTCTCTACCTGATGGGGGTCAAACCGGTTTGGCAGCCGGGCAGCGGCAATGTAGCGGGGGTGGAGATCATTCCCCGGTCCGAATTGGGTCGGCCGCGCATCGATGTAGTCCCCAGGATATCCGGGTTCTTCCGGGACTCTTTCCCCAACCTGGTGGAACTCATCGACCAGGCGGTGCAAATGGTGGCGGTCTTCGATGATCCCCTGGAGACCAACATGATCCGGCGGCATGTGTTGCAGGATATTGAGGAATATCTCCAGGACGGCAGGAGTTCCGAGGAGGCCTTCCGGGAGGCGACTTTCCGGGTCTTCGGCTGCCCGCCGGGGACTTACGGCGCCGGCGTCAAAGAATTGATCGAGGCCAAGGCCTGGGAAAACCAAGAGGACCTGGCCAATAATTACATCCGCTATTCCTCTCATGCCTACGGCCGGGAAAGTTACGGCAAGCAGAAACCGCAGACTTTCCGCCGCCTGCTGTCCCGCATGGACGTGACGGTGAAAAATGAGGACACCCGGGAGTACGACATGTTCTCCTGCACCGATTATTACAATTATTACGGCGGCTTGATTGTGGCGGTGAAGGCGGTGCGGGGTGAGCTGCCCTTCGCCATGGTAGGGGACTCCAGTGATCCCAAGCGGGTCAAGATGCGCACCACCTTCGAAGAGGCCAAGCATGTTTTTCGCTCCCGGCTGCTTAATCCCAAATGGATCGAGGGATTGAAGCGGCACGGCTATAAAGGCGCTGGTGATCTATCCAAAATGATGGACGTGGTTTTGGGTTGGGACGCCACTGCGGAAGTCGTTGAAGACTTCATGTACGAGCGTTTCGCCGATAAATACGCCCTGGATCCCGAAATGCAGAAGTGGATGAAAGAGGTGAACCCTTATGCTCTGCAAAACATCTTGGATAAGCTCCTGGAGGCGATTAAGCGGGGTATGTGGAACGCCTCCCCGGAAATGACTGATAAGCTCCGGGACGCCTATCTGGATATCGAGGGAGAGATTGAGGAGGTTATGAGTTGAGGACTGGTCACCGCGCTATCTTCTCCCTCCAGCCGGTGCGGGTATGGATTGCAGGTGTGAATTATGAATTCTCATAAGCCAAAAAGCGCCGCCGGTGGATACCGGGTCTATCCTTTTGCCGCCATTGTGGGGCAGGAACGGATGAAGCTGGCCCTTATCCTTAATGCCATTGATTCCCGGGTGGGGGGCGTTTTAATCCGGGGCGAAAAAGGTACGGCCAAGTCCACCGCGGTTCGGGCCCTGGCGGCCTTGTTACCCGAGATTAAGGTCGTGGCCGATTGTCCTTTCCGGTGCGACCCGGAAGCCCCCGAGGATTATTGCCGGGACTGCCGCGGCCGGCCGCCCCAAAACGGCGGCTCCACCTCCCGGGTGAAATTTGTCGATCTGCCCCTTAACGCCACGGAAGACATGGTTCTGGGCGGCATCGACTTTGAAGCCGCGGTCAAGGAAGGGGTAAGGCGGTTTCAGCCCGGTCTCCTGGCCAGGGCCAATCGCGGGATTCTCTATGTCGATGAAGTCAACCTGTTGGACGATCATCTGGTGGACATCATCCTGGACGCCGCGGCCAGCGGGGTGAATGTGGTGGAGCGGGAAGGGATTTCCTTTCAACACCCGGCCCGCCTGATTCTGGTGGGCACCATGAATCCTGAGGAAGGCGATTTGCGGCCCCAGCTCCTGGACCGTTTTGGCCTGTGTGTGGAGATTAACGGCGGCGCGGACCTCGAGTCCCGGGTGGAACTCATGCAAAGACGGGAGGATTTCGACAATCAGCCCGAGGATTTTATCGCCGCCTATCAGACGGAAAACGAGATAATCGCCCGCCAGATCGCCCAGGCCAGGGAGAATCTGCCCACCGTGCGCTTTCCCAAGCACCTGCGCTCCCTGATCTCGGAGTTGTGCCTGAGCCATAATGTCGCCGGGCACCGGGCGGATATCATCATCGAACGGGCCGCGGTAGCCCTGGCCGCCTATCGGGCCAAAGCCGAGGCGGGTATCGAGGAGATTAAAGAAGTGGCCGCCATGGCCCTGCTGCACCGCCGCCGGGAGACGATGCCGCCGCCTCCCCCGCCTCCACAGCCGCCGCCACCTGAACCACCGCCGCCGGATAAAGACTCTAATCAGGAGAAGCCACCGGAGGATAACCGGGGAGAGGAACCGGAGCAAGAAGAAAACCAGCCGCCCCAAGACTTTATGCCGCCTCCCCCTCCGCCTTCCCCGCCGGACCGGGAGTCCGACGCCGATACCGGGGAAAACCAGGTGGCTGAGCAAATATTTGAGGTAGGCGCCACTTTTAAGGTCAAACGATTCAGCCGGGAGAAAGACCGCAAGCTGCGCCGGGGTTCCGGGCGGCGCTCCCGCACCCGCACCTCCATGAAACAGGGGAGATATGTAAAAAGCATCCAGAACCCCGACGGTCACGACCTCGCCCTGGATGCCACCGTGCGGGCCGCGGCCCCCCACCAGCACCGGAGGCGTCAGGAAAGCTCCGGACTGGCCGTCCAGATCCGCCAGGAAGATGTGCGCCAAAAGGTGAGAGAGAAGCGGGTCGGTAATTTTCTGCTCTTTATCGTGGATGCCAGCGGCTCCATGGGCGCCCGGGGGCGGATGGCGGCGTCCAAAGGAGCCATCATGTCCCTGCTGTTGGATGCCTATCAAAAGCGGGATCGGGTGGCCATGGCCTCCTTCCGCAAACAGGAAGCATACGTCAACCTGCCCCCGACCTCCTCCATTGAGCTGGCGGGGAAACTGCTCCGGGAAATGCCCATAGGCGGCCGGACGCCCCTGGCCGCGGGTCTGGCCAAGGGTTACGAAATCCTGCGCAGTCATCTGCTCAAGGATCCCTCCTCCCGGCCCATCGTCATCCTGATCACCGATGGCAAGGCCAACGTCGCCTGGGGGGAGTCAAAGCCGGTGGCGGAAGCCCTGGCCTTCGCCCGGAAAATGGCCCTGGACGAAAGGACCAAGTATATCGTGGTGGATACCGAAGAGGCCGGGATTGTCAGCTTCGGCCTGGCAGTCGAACTGGCGGGCGCTTTTGCCGCAGACTACTTCAAAATCGAAGACCTCAAGGCCAATGAACTCGTGGATGTGGTAAGGAGGAGTATTTAGTGAAAAAGAGCAGAAATTATCCTTTCGCGGCTATTGTCGGCCAGGACAAGATGAAACTGGGACTGATCCTGAACGTCATCAGTCCCACCCTTTCCGGGGTGCTGATCCGGGGGGAGAAGGGCACGGCCAAATCCACCGCGGTGCGTTCGCTGGCGGAGATTCTCCCCCTGATTGAAGTCGTCCAGGACTGTCCCTTCCAGTTGGCCCCCGCCGAGAATATGGAATTGTGCCGGGAGTGCGCCCATGGAGAATGCCGGGAACAGGTGCGGCGCGGCGAACCGTCGGTGGTCAAGCGGGAGATTCGGGTGATCGAACTGCCGGTGGGCGCCACCGAGGATCGGGTGGTGGGCACCCTGGACCTGGAACACGCCTTGAAAAAGGGGGAAAAGCGCTTCGAACCGGGCATCCTGGCCGCGGCTCACCGGGGGATTTTGTATGTCGATGAGGTCAATCTCCTGGACGACCACGTGGTCGACGTCCTCCTGGACTCGGCGGCCATGGGCGTCTGCACGGTGGAGCGGGAGGGCGTCTCCTTCTCCCATCCGGCCCGCTTTACGCTGGTGGGCACCATGAATCCCGAGGAGGGGGAACTCAGGCCCCAGCTCCTGGACCGTTTCGGGCTCTGCGTGAACATCGAGGGGATTCGCGAGGTCAAAGACCGGGTGGAGATTATGGAGCGCCGCGCCGCCTTCGATGAGAATCCGGAAAATTTCTGTCTGCATTGGGAAGGGGAATCACAACGGCTGGTGGAGAGAATCGTCCAGGCCATGAGGCTGTATCCCCAGGTGACCCTGGCCCGGGAACTTCTTTTTGACATCGCCGCGGATTGCGTGGATGTGGGAGTGGACGGCCACCGCGGCGATATTATCATTCTCAAGACCGCCAAAACCCTGGCGGCTTACCATGAACGGACCGAGGTCAACAAAAATGATATCGACCTGGCCGCGGAACTGGCGTTGCCTCACCGCATCCGCCGCCAGCCGCTCCAGGAAATCGCCACGAATATCAAAGAACTTCGCACTCAAAGAAAGTAGGGCGCGGCGATGAAGATCAGAGCTATTATTTGGGACATCTTTACTCCCATGTTGGCGCAAGCCGCCAGGAAACTTGATTGGCTGGACCTGAAGGCGTTTACCCCCCAGAGTCTCAATGAGAAGCCGAACAAGTGCAAAGAGGCGTTGGAGGAATTAAAGACCGCCGACCTCATTCTGGTGTATCGATCGGTGGATTCTTGCTGGGATCTCATCGAGACCGAAATCCTGGAACTGGGGAAGCGTATTCCTTTTATCTGCGTCAGCTTCGATCCCACGTATTGGCCGCAGTCCTCGGTGAAGCTGCAAGTCGTTGATACCTGCTATCGCTACATCATGCTGGGAGGGGAGGAAAACTTCGAGCAGCTTTTCTGTTACCTGGCGCAGGAAATCGGCAAAGCCGATATCCAGTATCATCCCCCCCGAGAGCTTCCCTGGGAAGGCCTGTACCATCCGGAAGCGCCGCAACCCTATTATGGCAAGCCGGATGAATACCTGGAGTGGTACGAGGGTTATTGCTCGCGCCAAGGTCTGGAACAGGCCCCCCTGGTCGTCCTGTTATTTTCCCGTTTTTTCTGGGTCAATAAAGACCTGGCGCTGGAAAACGCCTTACTCAAGGAACTGGAGCGCCAGGGCTTGCGCGCCTTGCCGCTCTTCTCCTTCAGCATCCAGGACGCCAATATCGGGGCCAAAGGCATGGGTCAGGCCCTTCAGGACCTTCTGCTCCAGGCGTCCAAGCCATTGCCGGTCCACGCCTTGATCAAACTGATATCTTTTCCTTTAAGCACTATTCAGCGGGACCAAGTCATTGATCAGCTGGTTACCAGTTCCGGGGTGGAACTCCTGCGCCGGCTCGACGTGCCGGTGTTTCAACCCATCATCGCCTATAGCAAGACCGAAGAAGAATGGCGCCAGGATCTGCAGGGAACGGGCTCGGAGTTAAGCTGGTCGGTGACCATGCCGGAATTTGAAGGGGTAGTCGAACCCATTATCATCAGCGCGGTCAAGAAGGGTGAGGACACTGCCACTTCCTCCATTTACCGGCAGAGGGTTCCCTTGGAGGAGCGGTGCCGGCACCTGGTCAGCCGCATCAAGCAATGGATCGCACTCCGGCAAAAGCCGGTGGCGGCTAGAAAAGCGGCATTTATCCTGCACAACTCTCCCTGCTCCTCTGTGGAGGCGACGGTGGGCGCCGCCGCCAACCTCGATTCTCTGGAAAGCGTCACCCGCATCATGCACAAGATGAAGGAGCTGGGCTATCAAATCCAGCCCCCGGCCTCGGGGGAGGAACTCCTGGAGATCATCATGGAGAAGAAGGCCATCTCCGAATTCCGATGGACCACGGTGGATGAAATCGTGCAACGGGGCGGGGCCCTCGCCCAGGTCGAGCTTGACGATTATCTGGAATGGTGGGACACCTTTCCCCCTGCGGTCAGGGAGAAGATCAGCGCTTCCTGGGGCGAGCCCCCGGGGGAGGAAATCAACGGCGTCCCCGCAGCCATGGTTTATGATAACCGGATCCTGGTAACCGGTGTGGACTGCGGCGGCGCCGTGGTCTGCGTGCAGCCCAAGCGGGGCTGCGCCGGCCCCAAATGTGACGGCCGCGTCTGCAAAATTCTGCACGATCCCGAAATACCGCCTCCCCACCAGTATCTGGCCACCTATCGCTGGTTGGAAAAAACCTTCGGCGCAGATTTTATTATTCATGTGGGTACCCACGGCAGCCTGGAGTTCCTGCCCGGCAAAGGCATCGGTTTGTCGGCGTCCTGTCTGCCGGACCTGGCGATTAACCAGCTGCCGCATCTCTATATTTACAACGCCGCCGTATCCACCGAAGGCATGGTGGCCAAGCGCCGCAGTTACGCTACTCTCATCGATCATCTGCAACCCGTTTTTTCCCAAGGCGGGCTTTATGATGAACTGGAAGAACTAAACCGTTATCTGGACGAATACGAGCAGGCCATAAATGGGGACCAAGCGCGCGCCCATACTCTGGAACAGATGGTCATCGAGCAGCTTAAAAAGACGAATCTGGATAAGGAGATCGGTCGGCTCGAAGAAATGCCCTTCATCGAAATCAAGCGCCGGTCCCACGAAATACTGAGTCGGATTCGCAATACCCAGGTGCAGGACGGCATGCATATCTTCGGGGAGTTGCCCGGGGCCCCGCGACGGCTGGACTTATTAAACGCCATTCTTCGCTATGACGCCGGCGAGGAAAACTCCTTGCGCAAGATTATCTGCCGCACCATAGGGTTGGATTTCCACCTGTTACTGCTGCGGCAGGGGGACATCGACGAGCGCTACCGGCAAAGCCACGGCGAGTTGTTGGCAACAATCGACCACCTGGGCAAGGAAGTCATACGGGAATTGCTCCTGGCCACGGACGCGGATTGGCCGGAAAAAGTCAGGGAGGTCATGGCCGGGCGCATCGTTGCCCCCGAACATCTCTTTGATCTGGCCGCAATCCGGCGCAAGCTAGTCGATCTGAACTGCAGGATCGACGCCTCCAGGGAGATTGAAGCGCTGTTGCACGGGGCCAGCGGCGGTTATATACCCCCCGGTCCCAGCGGCCTGATTACCAGGGGGCGGGATGATGTGCTGCCCACCGGCCGCAATTTCTTCTCCCTCGATCCCCAGCGCGTACCCACCAAGGCGGCCTATGAAGTGGGGAAGCGGATGGCTAAATCCTTATTGGACAAGCACCTGCGGGAAGAAGGCGCCTTTCCGGAAAATATCGGCATATTTTGGATGTGCACCGATATCATGTGGTCGGATGGCGAAGTCATGGGCCAGATTATGGACCTGCTGGGGGTCAAACCCGAGTGGCGGTGCAACGGCCGCGTCAAGGGCTTCCAGGTTATCCCCCTGGAAGAATTGGGGCGGCCGCGCATCGACGTCACCCTGCGGGTGTCCGGGATTACCAGAGACCACTTCCCCATTTGTATTGATCTGATTGATGAGGCGATTCAGGCCGCGGCCGCCCAGGACGAGCCGCCGGAGAAGAATTTTGTTCGCAAGCACTCCCTGGCCAAGCTCGCGGCTCTTAAGGCCGATATCCACGATGAAACCGCCTGGCGCAATGCCACCCTGCGGATATTTTCCACCAAACCGGGAACTTACATGCCCGGCGTTAATCTGGCGATCTACGCCTCCGCCTGGAAGGATGACAAAGACCTGGCCGAGATTTTTGTTTTCTGGAACGGCTACGCTTACGGCAAGGGGGTGTATGGCCAGGAATCGTATGATCAATTCATCTCCAGTTTAAAAACCGTGGACGTCACTTTTAATAAGGTGTTGACGGACGAGTCCGACTTATTGGGGTGCTGTTGCTATTTCGGCACCCACGGCGGCATGACCGCGGCGGTGCGGAATATCGCCGGGAAGGACGCCAAAAATTATTATGGCGATTCCCGGGAGCCGGAAAACGTCGAGGTCCGGGATTTGGCCGATGAAATCCGCCGGGTGGTGCGCGCCCGGCTGCTTAATCCGAAATGGATCGAAGGCATGAAACGCCACGGCTATAAAGGGGCCGGGGACATCGCCGGGGCAGTGGGGCGCGTTTACGGGTGGGAAGCCACCACCCAGGAAGTTGACGACTGGATCTTTGACGATATTGTCCGCACCTTCATGATGAATAAAGAAAACCGGGAGTTTTTTGAAAAATATAATCCCTGGGCCATGGAGGAGATTGGGCGCCGGTTGATGGAGGCGGAGAGCCGGGGGCTGTGGCAGGCCGAGCCCGAAATTTTGCAGCACTTAAAGGATTACTATCTGGAAGTGGAAGGCTGGCTGGAAGACCGGATGGAAGGCGTGGACGGCGATTTTCAAGGGGGAGCCGTCAACATCCTGACTACCGAAGACGTAGCCGATTGGGGACAAATGCTGCGGGAAGTCAGGGATAAGCTGAAAAAAACCGCCATTAATGCACCGGAGATTCCCCCCAAAAGGATCGGTTCGCAAGCGTGATTGAGATAACCAACTTGGTGAAACGCTATAAAACCGTGCAGGCCTTAAACGGCGTGTCGCTGCAGGTGGCCAAAGGGGAATTGTTCGCCTACCTGGGGCCGAACGGTTCGGGCAAGACCACGACCATCAGAATCCTGACCGGCCTGACCAAGCCCACTTCCGGGGATGCTTATCTGAACGGCTGTCATTTTGAACGGGACGCCCTCAAGGCCAAGCGCCAGTGCGGACTGGTGCCGCAAGTTGTCAACCTGGATACGGAATTGACCGTGCGGGAGAACCTGGATATTCACGGGCGCATCTTTAAGATGCCCTCCGGGGAGCGCCGGGCCCGGACCGACGCCCTGCTGGAATATGTGGAAATGGACGACCGGGGCGACAGCCTGGTGAAGCATCTATCCGGCGGCATGAAGCGCCGGGTGATGGTGGCCCGGGCCCTGCTGCATTCTCCGGAAATACTCTTTCTGGATGAACCCACGGTGGGGCTGGACCCCGCCATCCGGCGCCGCCTCTGGTCCCTCCTGAAAAAGATCCAGCAAGGCGGCGCCACTATCTTCCTGACGACCCATTATATCGAGGAAGCCGAATTCCTCGCCGACCGGGTGGCCTTTCTGGATTTCGGCAACCTTGTCCAGTTGGATACCCCGAACAATTTAAAGGCGAGGATCGGCGATTGGGCCCTGGACGAAATGATCGACGGCCACATGCACACCCAGTATTTTTCGTCCCGCAGTGAGGCCCAGGCGGTCATCGACCAAAAGCAAGGCGGTTTTTCCCTGCGGCGGGTAAACCTGGAAGACGCCTTTATCGCCTTGACCGGTAAGAAAGTTTCTGACGACGGCAGCGTCGCCAAGACGCCCGAGGACAATGAACCCGCCGCGACCGCGCCCTCGCCTGGGGCCGGCGGGCATTGAGGAGCATGGCCATGGGAGGCTGGTTTCCCATATATCTGCGAGAGATACTGATCCTGCAGCGCAAACTCCTGCGGCAGATCGCTTCCATGTCGGTGTCGCCGCTTCTCTATCTCATCGCCTTCGGTTTGGGGATGGGGAGAGATATTACCATCCAGGGCCGGTCGTATCTGGAGTTTCTCATCCCCGGCCTGGTGGCGATGAACAGCATGGTCCAGGCCTTCACCATCGCCACCGAGATCAACGTGGCCCGCTTCTACTGGGGCATTTTCGAAGAGTTCCAGGCCGCGCCGCTAAGCGACGCGGCTTACGTCACCGGGGAGGCCCTGGCGGGCATCACCCGGGCGCTCTTGTCAGTCATAGTTGTCATTCTGATTGCCGCCATTTCCGGAGTGAGGCTGTCCTACAACCTGTTTTTCTGGCTGGCCGTCATCCTGAACAGCTTCCTGTTCTCCTCTCTGGCCATCGGCTTGGCCATGGTAGTCAAATCCCACGCGGATCAATCGCTGCTGACCAATTTTGTGATTACCCCTATGGCCTTTCTTGGGGGCACCTTTTTCCCCCTGGATAAGATGCCCCCCTGGGTGCAGGGCCTATTAAAGCTGCTGCCGCTGACGCCTGCCTCGGAGGCGATCAGGGCTTCAGCCTATGGACAAACGCCGCCCTGGTTTCCTTACCTGATTCTTACGGTTCTGGGCGGCGCCATGTTTGTGCTGGCGATTAAGTTGGTGAAAAAAGCCAGGGATTAATTAATGTTGCAGGGGACCCCGGCGTAGACTGGGGCGGCGGCATCAGGATGCCCAACTCCGCCGCCGGCGCCGAGGGTGACGGAGTTTTTTATTGGGAAGAAGCAATGCCAAACGAAACCAACATCTTCTATATGGCAGTGATTTGCTATTGCCTCAGCGCTGGGACGCTGTGGTTGAGATGGCAAGGGTTGTCCTTCGTCTTTTTGGGCCTGGGACTCCTGGCCAACGCGGGCTACGCCCTCCTGCGGATGATCAAGAGCTGGCCGCTTCTGTGCCTGTATCAGGAGCCCTTTTTGCTGCCTTTGGGACTGGCGGCAGTGACCCTGTGGCTGGCCCGGCTAGAGAAGTCCATAGCCGTGAAGATTATCCCCCTGACGGCCATGATGGCGATTATTCCGGTCTTTTTCCCCAAGAATTTCTTTCTCCCGTTTCTGAAATCACACACCATCTTCGCCCATCTATTCCTGTTCCTGGGGGTGGCGGCCCGGTCCTGCTTTTTGGCCGGCGCGGTGCTGGCCGGGGCTTTCCTCTTCTCCCGAAACGGCAACAATGCAGGCCGGGTAAGAAGTCTGGGCCAAACCGGCTTCGCCGACTTGCTCATCTGGGGCTATGTCTTTCTCTCTCTGGGGCTGTTTGCCGGGGCTATCTGGTCTTATATCGGCTGGGGGACTTTAGTAGTGTGGGAGGACCCCCTGATTATATCCACCGCCGCCGTGTGGTTTTTATACTCTTGCTTTCTTCATTTGCACCTGAACGCCAGGTGGCCCCTGAAATGGCGGGCCGGTTTCGCCCTGACGGGGGGAGTAGTCGTTCTCCTGTTCATTTACTGGCCCGAGATAGGCAAATTCCAACTACCGGGGGTCGTATGGTGAATCTGGCCCGACGCGTGTGGAACTTTTTCTGCGACACTGATCTGGCGGTGATTCTCCAGTTGGCGGTCTGTCTGAACCTGTTGGTGGGATACTTTTACTTTTCTGCGTATTTCCCGGTGTTTCGGCCCCTTACCTATATGATGCTGCCCGACTGGCTCCGCACCGTGGCTCTTGGCAATCTGGCGGAAACCTGGTGGTTCTTTACCTTTCTGTTGTTCATGGTGGCCCTGGGCCTGAATATGTTTGTCTGCACCACGGACAAGGTCGCCAAGATCATCAGCAACTTCTCTGCCTATGGCAGCGGCCTCAGGTTCATGATGCGGTTGTCCCCCCATCTCATTCATTATGCGGTGCTCCTCATTTTGCTGGGACATCTGACCCTGGTCACGGTGGGCACGAATTCCCGGAACAATATCCTGCGCCTGGATTCAAAGGTGAGCCTGCCCGGATCGCCTTATCATCTGCAACTAAAGAAACTCGAAGTTCGCTACTACAATAAAGACGCCATGATCGGCTACCAGGGAAGGGCCATCGACGCGACCGCCGACATTGCGGTGGACGACGGTCAGGGTCAGACGGAAATCATCCAACTGGGTTTTAATCGGCCCTGCTGGTACAAGGGCTATGCCCTGCATATGGATGAGTTTTTACCCAACAGTACGGAATCTAAAAGACAGGAGCCTTATGTGAATCTCATTGTGCGCACGGGGCCGGGCCTCAAGATTTTCCTGGCGGGAGTCTTGCTGTTCCTCATCGGTGTCGTCTTCTATCTGTGGCAGTTTTTTCCAATGCTTTCAGTCAGGGAGCAAAAGGCATGAAAAAAATTGGGTCCGCGTTTGGGTGGTGGGCTATCGCGCTCTCTCTGGTGCTGATCTTTAGCGGCTGCCAACCGCGGTCTGGGGGCGGCGTTGGGGCGACCTTCAGCGTCAGGGAGCTGGGCGAGGGCCGCAAGGAAATTATTGACGGCGTGGGCCGGCGGTTTCTCCTGGTCCCGGCAGGAAAGGCCGCGCTCCCCGGTTATGAGTCGAACCAGATCATCACCATCCCGGTCAGGCGGGTGGGGGCCGGGGTCTCCTATGATATCGGGGCCATGCGCTATCTGGGGGTATTGTCCGAGAGCCTCGTGGGGGTGACCAGGAAAGAGGATAAATGGGGTTCCCTGGATGTCAAAGCCGGGATGAAGTCGGGAAGAATCGCTTATCTGGGGGAAGCCAACGCCATTGATTACGAGAAGCTGCGAACGGTGGCGCCGGACGTCATGCTGATCTGGGATAAGCGCCTCATTCCTAAATTGAATGAGTTGAAGATTCCCGGGGTAATTACCACTACTCCCATGGCGACGACCATCGATGAACGGCTGCAATATTTCCATTTTCTGGCGGCCCTGTTTGGCCGGGAGGAGTTGGCCAAAAAATATGCGGAGGGCATCCGGGCCAAGCTGGCGGAGGTCAAGAAGCGAGCGATGTCCGCGAGCCGCAAACCCAAAGTGATCTGGGGGGATATCTATCAGAAGCGGGTGCTGGTGGAGCCCATGAACGCTTATGTGGCCCAGTTGGTGGAAGCAGCCGGCGGCGATTATCTGTTCGATGACGTGCGGGGGGTCTCCTGTCTGGAGATCACCCTGGAGCGGTTCTTCAGCAGCGGCCTGGAGGCGGAAATATTTTTCACCTATCGCTCCCCCGCGATGGGCATCGACTCCAAACAGAAATTGATTACCGAAAATCCCCGGCTAGCGGATATTAAACCCTTTAAAACCGGCCTGGTTTATTGCCCCCTGCCCCACTTTTACGAGTCCCTGGAACGTCTGGATGAAATCATCGTGGAGATCGCCGCGATTCTCCACCCCCAGCTTTACCAGGGATATGAATTGAAATTCTTTCAAAAACTGGATTGAGTTGCATGAAGGCCACCCAAACCACCCATCGGCGCCGCCTCCTGTTGATCGCGACTTTTGGCGCCGCCGTCCTTGCGGCCATGATGCTCAATACCGTCATCGGCTCCGTGCATATTTCCCTTCCCGAGTTGTGGAGTCTTTTCCTCCAAAGCTCGGACTCGGCGAATGCGGACATTCTCTGGAAAATCCGGCTTCCCCGGGTCATCGCCGCGGTGCTGGGGGGCGCGATGCTGGCGGTTTCCGGCCTGTTGCTGCAAGTCTTTTTCCGCAACCCCATTGTCGGGCCCTTTGTCCTGGGCATCTCCTCCGCCGCCACCCTGCTGGTGGCCATCGTCATGCTCTCCACCCTCAGCCTGGGGTTCGCCGGGGTCAGCCCCTATGTCAACACCCTGGCGGCCCTGACGGGGGCTTACGGCACCATGGCCATCATCCTGCTGGTCACCGCCAAAGTCAAAAGCGGGGTGACCCTGTTGATTATCGGTTTGATGATGGGTTACCTCAATGGCGCGGTGACCAGCATCCTGGTGGCCTTTGCCGAGCGGGAAAAAATCAAGCAGTTTGTGCTCTGGCAGTTCGGCAGTTTTTCCGGGTTCAGTTGGCACGAACTCTTCGTGCTCTCCACCCTGGGAGGGTTGTTGCTTTGCGGGGTTTATGCCCTTTCCAAACCCCTGAACGCCTTTTTGCTCGGCGAAGAATATGCCCTGTCGATGGGGGTAAACATCAAGCTGTTCCGCTTCCTGATCGTGCTGGTGGCCTGCGCTCTGGCGGGGTTGGTCACGGCCGCGGCCGGACCGGTGGCTTTCATCGGCCTGGCGGTGCCGCACATGGCGCGGTTGTCGTTAAAAACCTCCGATGCCAGGCTCCTGATACCCGGCGTCTTATTGCTGGGGGCCGCCATCACCAGTTTGTGCGACTTGGTGGCCAGACAACTATTCTCCCCGGTGGAAGTGCCCATCAGCGCCATCACCGCCTGCTTCGGCGCCCCCATCGTCATTGGCCTGCTATTGAAAAGGAAGACGTCCCTATGAAAACCGCGGTAGTCATGAAAATGCAGGATTTGGGGGTCGGCTATGACCACAAGGCGGTGGTCAGCCACATCACCCAGGAAATCCGCCAGGGACAATTCGTCTCCTTGCTGGGGCCGAACGGCGCCGGTAAGACCACGATCCTGCGCACCCTGGCCCGGTTGTTGGCCCCCCAGAAGGGGACCGTTTTTCTGGACGGGAAGAACCTACAAGACTACCGCCAGGAGGAATTAGCCCGCACCTTGGCGGTGGTCCTCACCGAACGCAACTTTTTCGGGATGTTCACCGGCTTTGATTTTGTCGCCTTGGGGCGCTATCCCCATACCGGTTTTCTCGGACGCTTGCAGGCCAAAGACATTCAGAAAACCCAGGAAGCGCTCCAGATGGTCAACGCCGCCGACCTAGCCGGACGCAACTTCCACGAACTTTCTGACGGTGAGCGGCAGAAGCTGCTGCTGGCCCGGGCCCTGGCCCAGGAACCCGAGATCATTATTCTGGACGAACCCACGATCCATTTAGATTTAAAGCACCGCCTGGAAGTCATGACTATCCTGCGACGCTTCTGCCGCCATCAGGGCATCTCGGTGATCGCCTCCCTTCACGACGTGGATATTGCCTCCAAGGTGTCGGACATCGTCGCCATGGTGCGGGACAGCCGGATTATCGGTTGGGGGGAGCCCGAAGACATTCTGACCGAAGCAATGGTGACTCACCTGTACGAACTGGATGCCGCATCTTACGACCGGTGGCTGGGGGCCATCGAGATGAAAGGCGACGGCGCCTCCGGGAAGGTTTTTGTAGTCGCGGGCGGGGGCACCGGGACGGTAATCTACCGGCTGCTTGCCAAACGGGGCTTTGCGGTGACCACCGGGGTTATCCACGAGAACGATATCGATTATTACGTGGCCAAAGCAGTGGGAGCCACCCTGATTAGGGAAAAGCCCTTGGAATATATCAGCGAGCAAAGTGTGGCCCGGGCCAACAGGCATTTGAATGGCAACACCCTGGTAATCGATACGGGTTTTCCGGTAACAGACCTTAATAAGAGCAATCTGGACCTGTTGAAAACCTGCATGGCGGAGCGTAAACACATCTTTACCCTGAGGCCTGAAGCCGAAGCCAGGGAACTTTTTGGCGACGACTACGAAAAGCTGATTTTTTGCCAGGATGAACTCAATATTTTAAAGGCCCTGGCAAGTCATAATTGAGGTGAGCGAAGGAGAAGGTAGATGCAAAAAGGGTTGTTGATGGTATTCACCGGCAACGGCAAGGGCAAGACCACCGCCGCCCTGGGACTGGCCCTGCGCAGCGCCGGCCATGGGCTGAAGGTCTGCTTTATCCAGTTTATCAAGGGCAATTGGCAATCTGGCGAATTAAAGGCGGTCAAACGGTTCGAGGACCTCATCGATTTTCACGTGATGGGCAAGGGGTTCACCTGGAAATCGGCTGACCTGGAAAAAGACAAGGCCGCGGCGCGTCATGCCTGGCAATTCGCCCAGGAGGCCATGGCTTCCAAACAATATCATCTGGTGGTGCTGGATGAATTTACCTATCTGCTGAAGTACGGCATCATTGACCTGCCACCGGTGCTGGCGTCCTTGAAAAATAGACCCGCTGACCTGCATGTGACCATCACCGGGCGGGATGCGCCGCAGGAACTCCTGGCCGCTGCGGATATGGTCACGGAAATGCGGGTCATCAAACATCCCTTCCAGGATGGCATTAAAGCTCAGAAAGGGGTGGAGTTTTAATCAGGCATCGCCTGCTCAGCATCAATACTTATCCAGCCCCAGGGATGTTAAATGACGACCGGCGTCAGGTCGGTCAGCTTCCTGGCATGTTGGGAATTAGATAGCTTTGAACTCTTCTCGCGATATCAGGGCGAGGGGAAATCTGAAATTTTGGCCCTTGTTAATAAAAAGAAGAGCAGTATGAAGATTCCCATTGTCGTTACCGCTTTTGGCACCACCACCAAGGCCCGGGCCACTTATGAACTCATGGACCGGTCTTTCAGAAAAGCGTTTCCCGGCCATGATATTCACTGGGCCTTCTCTTCCCGCATGGTGAAGGACAAGCTCAAGGGCCGACGCCACCTTGATGTCCGCCATACGTTTGAAGTTTTGGCAGGTTTGCGCGCCCAAAGACATTCCTGGGCGGTGGTGCAGTCGCTGCACCTGATGTGCGGCCACGAGTTTTACCGCCTGCTGGAGGAAGTCAAACCGCTGCCCATTCGCACCAGCATCGGATTGCCGCTGTTGAGTTCATATGAAGATTATCACCAGTTGGCTCTGGCCCTCGGGGTTGGGAGGACATTCTCCAGGGAAGAGGCCTTGGTCCTGGTGGGCCACGGCACGGACCATCCGTCTTGGTCAACTTATCCGGCTTTGGAAAAGATCCTCCGGGAGGCTTATGGACCCGGCATTTATGTGGGGGTCGTGGAAGGCTACCCCTCCAAAGAACAGGTGATTAAAGCAGTAATTCGCACCGGGGCTCGCAAGGTACGTCTCATCCCCCTGATGCTCGTGGCCGGCGTGCATTTCTACGAGGATCTCAACGACGGGGAGGACTCCTGGCGGGCCGCGTTCGAAGCCGCGGGTCTGGAGGTGAATGTTGACCCCCAGGGTATCGGCGCCAGGGAGGAAATCATCCAGATCTTCATTGAACATATCCGGGAGGCGCTGGATGTCATCCCGAAATCGGACGGCAAAGCTATATTTGATGTTTTGGAGAACCATCAACAAGAAATGCCGGTACCCATGCCAGAGACCGGGAAAACCGTTTAAGGATTAAGTTGTGAAAAACTTGGACTGGAGAAGCATTTCGAGACGAGGCTGGTTGATCATTGCCGCCCTGGGCCTGATGGCGCTGTTTATCTTGGGGCAAATTTATCAAAGCTATACGAGCCCTGGAGCTTTTCTAACCGCGAAGGTGAAACGGGGCGATCTGCAGGCGGTCATCAGCGCCACCGGCACGGTGGAGCCGGAGGAGGTCATCGATGTGGGCGCCCAGGTGGCCGGCAAGATCGTCGCCTTCGGCCGGGACAAAAACGGCCGGCCCGTGGATTACGGCTCCATGGTGGCGGCGGGCACGGTGCTGGCCCAGATCGACGACGCCCTCTATGCCGCGGACGCGGCCCAGGCCAGGGCGGGATTGCAGCATGCCAGATCGGATTTACAAAGCGTCCAGGCGAATTTAAAGCAGCTCAAGGCCAAATTGGTCCAGGCCGAATTGGAATGGCGGCGCGCCCAAAAACTTGGCCCTTCCCAAGCCCTGTCCCAAAGCGACTTTGACGCCGCGCGCTCGGCTTTTGAAGTGGCCCGGGCCAACCTGGAGGTGGGCCAGGCCGCCATCGCCAAGGCCCGGGATGCCGTGGCCGTGGCCGCGGCCACCCTGCGCCGGGCGGAACAGAACTTAAATTACTGCACCATCAAGTCCCCCGTCAAAGGCGTGATTATCGACCGCCGGGTGAACATCGGCCAGACGGTGGTCGCCAGCCTCAGCGCCCCCAGTCTCTTCTTACTCGCCCGGGATCTGAAACGTCTCCAGGTCTGGGTGGCCGTGAACGAAGCCGATATCGGCAACATTCACCCCGGCCAGCCGGTGACCTTCACGGTGGACGCCTATCCCGGAGCCGTCTTCCGGGGCGAAGTGGGAAAAATCCGGTTAAACGCCACCATGACCCAAAACGTGGTGACCTATACCGTGGAAGTGGCCACCGATAACTCTGACGGCAAGCTTCTCCCCTATCTGACGGCCAACGTCAAGTTTTTGGTGAGCGAACGCCGGGGCGTGCTCAAGGTGCCCAACGCCGCCCTGCGCTGGAATCCCAAAATGGCGCAAGTGAATGAAAAGTATCGTCAAGATTTACACAAGGCCCACCAAGCCGGGAAGTCCCATAAAAAGAAGGCTTCAAATCCGCGGAGGTTGTGGGTCTCCCTGGGCGATTCGGTAAGACCCTTGCCGGTGCAGATTGGAGTTACCGACGGCTATCAAACCGAAGTCCAGGGTGTGGGGCTCGCCGAGGGCCTGTCAGTAGTGGTGGGCGCTAAAGCAAACGAGACTGATAAGTCAGGTCAGGGGGGCAGCCCTTTTGCCCCCAGACTCCTCAAAGGCAAAGGTCATTAGAAGATGCCGGCCCGCGGGGAGGAAGCGTCCATTGCAGGTTCGTCCATGAATATCATTGAATTGCGCCATATTAGAAAAACCTACCGCCTGGGGGAAGTGGAGGTGCCGGTGCTTAAGGGTGTTTCCCTCACCGTGGCCCCGGGAGAGTTTATTGCCTTGATGGGCGCTTCGGGTTCGGGGAAGACCACCCTGATGAATATCTTAGGGTGCCTGGATCGGCCCACCTCCGGGGAGTACCGCCTGGAAGGCCGGGATGTGGTCAACCTGGCCCCCGATGCCCGGGCCCTGCTCCGCAACCACAAGATCGGGTTTGTTTTTCAGACCTTCAATCTCCTGCCCCGCACCAGCGCGGCCGATAACGTGTTGATGCCGCTCTCCTATTCCGGAGACCAGGGGTTGGAGCAGCACCGGAGAGGGCAGGTCCGCAAACTCATGGGGCAAGTGGGATTGGAGGGCCGGCTTCATCATGAACCTTCCCAACTCTCCGGCGGCGAACAGCAACGGGTGGCCATTGCCCGGGCCCTCATCAATCATCCCCCCCTGCTGTTGGCCGATGAACCCACCGGCAACCTGGATTCCGTCACCGGCCAGGAAATTTTAGAGGTTTTCCGAAAGCTCAACGATGCCGGGGTGACCATCATTCTGGTCACCCACGATGAAAACGTGGCCCGGGTAGCCAAACGGATCATCCGGATTCAAGACGGCGTGGTGTCCACCGCCGCGGCGCCTTCGCCGGCTTCTCCGGGGCCGGGGGCGACGACCGCCAGGGAAGAGGACTCCCGGCGCGCCGGCGGCGTGGCGCATCTGCGGGGATTGTTGCACACGGCCCTGGGGGGGCTGCGCCGCAACGTCATGCGGGCCGGGCTCACCACCCTGGGAATCATCATCGGGGTGGCCGCGGTGATTGCCATGATGGAAATCGGCCGCGGTTCTTCCACTTACGTTCAAAGGACCATTGCCAGCATGGGGGCCAACAACCTGCTGGTCACCCCGGGAACGGTCTCTTTGAGCGGGGCCAAATCCGGGTCCGGCACCGCCATGACCCTGACTCCCCAGGATGCGGAGGCCATCCTGGCGGAGTGTCCGGCAGTCAAGACCGTGGCCCCCATTGTGCGCGGCCGGGGCCAGGTCGTTTACGGCAACCAGAACTGGGTCCCTATCTATCTCTACGGCACCACCCCGGAATACCTTGAAGTGCGGGAATGGAGCCTGGCGGAGGGAGCGGGCTTCACCGATATGGACGTGCGCAACGCCGGCAAGGTCTGTCTCCTGGGCCAAACCCTGGCCCGGGAACTTTTCCAGGGGGAATCGCCGGTGGACAAGGAAGTGCGGGTGCAAAACGTCTCCTTCAAAGTAGTGGGCGTTCTCAGCGGCAAAGGGGCCAGCATGATCGGCACCGACCAGGATGATATCCTGTTGGCGCCCTGGACTACCATCAAATTCCGGGTGACGGGCTCCTCCCAGGCAGCAGCCAACCAGAGCCAGGTTTACTCTATCACCGGACAGGTAAACACCCTTAATCAAATCTATCCCAGCACCAAAATCGACCTTTACCCCTTGCTCTCGCCCAGCCAGGCGGCCAACACCCCTTTGCCGGTGAGGTTCGCCAATGTCGATCAGATCCTCACCGCGGCCCGCTCCCCCGCAGAAATTTCTGCCGCCATGGAGCAGATGAGCCAATTGCTGCGGGAGCGCCACCGCATCCTTCCGGGCCAGCCCGAAGATTTCGATATCCGGGACATGTTGGAGGTGACCAAGGCCCTGGCGTCCACCGCTTCGATGATGACCAGGCTCTTGCTGGCCGTGGCTTTAATCTCTCTGGCCGTGGGCGGGGTGGGGATCATGAACATCATGCTGGTGTCGGTGACGGAGCGGACCCGGGAAATCGGCCTGCGCATGGCGGTGGGGGCCTGGAAACGGGACATCCTGCAGCAGTTTCTCCTGGAGTCGGTCATCCTCTGCTTCTGCGGCGGGGTGGCCGGGATTTTGCTGGGTCGCGGCGTTTCCTTCTTGATCAAGACCTTCCTGGGCTGGCCCACGGTACTCTCCTTGGAAGCCATTGCCGCGGCCTTCATGGTGTCGGTGAGCGTGGGCCTGGCCTTCGGCTATTATCCGGCCCGCAAAGCCTCGCTTCTGGACCCCATTGTCGCCTTGCGCTATGAGTGAAAAGGGCGCTGACTAAACGCATTGAGGAAGTATGACCCAGCAACGCAATAATTCGGCAGCATCACCCCAAGATTGGTTAACGCTTGCCATTGCCCCAGCGGTCCTGGCGGGCTGCCTGATACTGGCGGGTTGCGCCGTGGGCCCGGATTATCGTCCGCCGGATACGAAGTTCTCCAGCGCCTGGGACGGGCAAAATGCCGTCGCCCCGGACCAGCCCAGCAAAACTACGAACCAACCGGCGCTGCTCGGGGAGTGGTGGCAGGCTTTTAATGACCCGGCTCTTACCTCCCTGGTGGAAATGGCGGTGCGTGCCAATTTGGATATAAAATTGGCCGAGGCGCGCATCCGCCAGGCCCGGGCGGCCTTGGGGGTGGCGGGCGCGCCGCTGTGGCCTAAACTTGATTCCTCGGCGCTTTATCAGCGGAGTCAAGGCTCCAGCGAGACCGCAACCGCAGGCGGCACCGCCCTGGCAACCGTCGGGGGACTCAGGGAGTTGTTTCAGGTGGGACTGGATGCGAGCTGGGAGTTGGATATTTTTGGCGGCGCCCGCCGGAATATCGAGGCCGCCGGGGCCGATCTCCAGGCCGCGGTGGAGGATCGCCGGGACGTCCTGGTAACCCTGGTGGGGGAAGTGGGAACCAACTACATCAGCCTGCGGGGAGCGCAGCAGCAGCTCGCCATCGCCCGCCAAAACCTGGAAGCGCAACGGGGCACCGCCAAAATCACCCGGGAGCGTTTTGAGGCGGGTTTTGTGGGGGTCTTGGATGTGACCAATGCCGAGGCGCAAGTGGCCACCACCGAATCCCAGATACCGGCTCTGGAATCCGCGGCCCGGGCCACCATTTATAACCTGGGGGTGCTGTTGGGGCGGGAGCCCGCGGCCCTGGAGAAGGAGTTGAGCAGACAAGCCCCCATACCTCCCCTCCCCCTGGCAGTTCCAGTGGGGCTGCCTTCCGAACTGCTCCGCCGCCGTCCGGACATCCGCCGGGCCGAGGCCCGGATCCACGCGGCCACGGCCCGCATCGGGGTCGCCACCGCCGACCTGTTCCCCAGGTTCTCCTTGACCGGCAGTTTTGGCTTTTCCAGCAATGACCTGAACAAGCTGGGGAATTTAAGCAGCAGCAAGTTCTGGTCCTTCGGCCCCACCGTCACCTGGCCGATCTTCGCGGGCGGCCGCATCCTGGGGAACATCGAGGTTCAAGACGCCCTGGCTGAGCAAGCTCTGCTGACCTATCAAAAAGTTGTGCTCACCGCCTTGAAAGACGTGGAAACCGCGATAGTAGCCTACGCCAAGGAGCAGGATCGCCGCCATTCTCTTTCCATGGCGGTGGCCAAGAACCGCAAGGCCGTGGAAGTGGCCCTGCAGCTTTACGTCGCGGGCAAGACGGATTTCTTGAACGTCCTTACCGCCCAGCGTTCCCTGTACTCTTCGGAAGACGCCCTGGTCCAGAGCACCCGCAACGTGGACATCAACTTGATTGCGCTCTATAAGGCCCTGGGTGGCGGCTGGGAGGTAGGCGGAACCGCTCCGACCTCCTCCACGTCGATAAAGGCGCAGGTTGCCGGCGGCGCCTTGCAGGGGAACTAAGGCCTAAGCATTTAGATCAAACCCGAAAGGGGAATGGAATTACCAACCGGCAAATGAGACCACGGGGGGTTTTAGAAATGTAAAGGCCCCATCTCGAGTTTTTTCACCGAGGGGGACAAGTGACAGTGGTTTAAAAAGTTAAATGGATTGGCAAAAGGAAGAGGAACGGAACTCCGGCCAAGGATTCCCCGTTCCTCTTCGGGACCGATCGTCTCAGAGATGCTCCGGCCCTGGTTTTTTCTATCAAAAATCAGGCCGGGGCGCAAAGCAAAAGGAAGGGGGAAAAAATGCGCGTACGGCTAATCTGCGGAATCATGGGTTGGGGATTGGTTTTAGGGGTCTTGATGGGCAATATCACCGATTTGCGAGCCCAAGAAAGTTCGGAGACCATAACGATTGCACCAGCGGGCGAGGCTGAAAAAAGCGCTCCTCAGCCGGCGGCAACGCCTCCGGCAGAATCGGAAAAATCGGCAAAAAAACCGAAGGAAGCCAAAAGCGGGGGTGAGACCCATGCCCTGGATAAGGTGGTGATCACCGCCACCAAGACCCCCCGGAACCCGGATGACGTCCCGGCCAGCATCACGGTCATCACTTCCAAGGACATCGAGAGGCAGAATATTCAGACTGCCGATCAAGCCCTGGCCCAGGTGCCGGGAGCCTATGACAGGCGGGGGAAGGGGTGGGCTGACACCATGACCAGCGTGACTCTCAGGGGCTTTCCTTCCCAACCCAGGACTCTTGTCCTTTATGATGGGCAAAATCTCGCTACGGCTTATAGCAAGGGCTTCCGCTGGACTCAAATACCTGTGGAGGAAATAGACCGCATCGAAGTGGTGCGCGGCCCTTTTTCATCCCTCTACGGCGGCAACGCCATGGGCGGAGTAATCAATATCATCACCAAAACACCCAAAAAGTTGGAATTGGAAAGCAAAGTGGGTTATGGCACGTATGATTCCTGGGGAACTTATCTGGCTGCGGGAAATCGCTTTTGGGACAAACTCAGCCTGAAAGTCAGTTACACCTATCAAGACACCGCGGGTTATCCCAGCGACTTGGTGACTCGGACGGCCGGCACGGGGGCGGCGGCCACCCAGGTGGTCGGCTGGATACCCAGCCATACCACCGTTGGCAAGCCCACTTATATCATCGGTGACAAAGGGGATAACTCATTTTGGAATTCCTCCGTTAACACCAAGTTGAGCTGGGATATCGCCCCCGGCCACAAACTCGACTTCGGAGTCCTGCTCAACTGGAGTAAATGGGACTACAGCCAATACCACACCTATCTCAGAAATGCAGCTACCGGCAGTCCTGTATACCAAGGCACGGTGGGCCTGGCCAATACCAATCTCAGGTTCAGCGGTCTTACGGAAGGGGCGTTTCTCGCCGGTCCCGGACGGGAGCATACTGCCCTCTACAACTTCAGTTCGGAGCATGCTCTCACCGAGAGAACCACGCTGAAACTACGCGGCGGCTTATTGAACCAACCGCTCTATGAGTATGAAACTCCTGGCACCACTGCTGCAACTACTTTCTCCGGCGGCCCGGGGACGATGAACGCCAATAAGAGCCGGAGTTGGACGGGGGAAGTCCAGGTGGTGCAAGCCATCGGCACCAAGCAGACGCTTACGGGTGGGATTACCGTTCAGGCCGACACTTCGACTAATAAGACTTACGACCTGAGCAACTGGCGCAACTCAGAATTCAAGCAGCGCCTTGCCACCCAGGCCGCGGGGAAGACTATAACTTATGGATTCTATGCGCAAGATGAGATCGCCTGGCATCCCATGTTCAGCACCGTGCTGGGCGCCCGCCTTGATTGGTGGGGGACCTATGACGGCATGTATCAAGAAGCGGCCAACAGTCCCGAAACACGCCTGTCTTCCCGGGAGGAGCTATCCTTCAATCCCAAGGTGGCGTTTTTGTTCCGGCCCTGGGATTGGATGTCCTGGCGGGCCTCGGCAGGGACGACGTTCCGGCCTCCCAGTATTTACGAACTCTATAACACCTGGCGGGCCAGCAGCGGCACCATTTATAAAAGTAATCCCTTCCTGAAACCGGAGAAAGCCGTATCCTGGGAAGTGGGGGCGACGCTGAAACCTTTCCCGGGCAACGTCATCACCGCCACCTTTTTTGACAACTACTTGAGCGACATGATTTACCGGGTGACGGACACCACCGACCCCACTGGGAAAACTCTTATTAGTGTAAACGCCGGCCAAGCCCGCATCTATGGACTGGAACTGGAGGTCACCCAGAAGCTGTTCTCCTGGTTGGACGTCTTCGGCAATATGACTGTCTTGAACGGCCGCTTATTGAAAAATGATTACAACCCGATTGCAGAGGGAAAAAAACTGACGTTTGTCCCCCGGCAGCAATTTAACTTTGGCCTTAACGCCAAATACTGGATTTTTAATGGCAATTTGACTGGGCGCTACGTAAGCAAAGTGTATTCACGGGATGATAATGGTGACACGTATAACGGGGTCCCCAGCTCCTATGATCCTTTTTTTACGCTGGACGCCAAACTGACGGCCACCCCTGTGAAATACGCCTCAGTCTCCTTTTCTGTGGATAACATTCTCAATCGGGAATACTTCACCTCCTCCCTGACTCCGGGCCGGACCTTCTGGGTCGAGATGAAATTGAAGTACTAAGGGCAGTGTCGTTAAGGAGGATGTATGGATCTTACCAAAAGCATGCTCAACTTGGCTCTGGGTGGCGGCACCTGGGTGCTGTGGCTCCTGGTGGCTCTGAGCGTCATTTCCGTGGTGATCATGGTGGAGCGGGGCCTGGCTTTCTACCGCAGCCGTTTCCTCCATGAACCATTCATTGCCGCCATCACTCCTCTATTGCACAACAAGGACTGGCTTGAGGCCATGGCCCTCTGCGAAGCCTCCCCGGCCCTGGAACCTCAAATTCTGCTGGCAGGCTTGCGGCTAGCAGGGGACGGCAAGGAGGCGGCCTCCGAGGTCATGGAGGCCGAACGCCTCCGGGTGAGCGAGTTGTTGGAGAAGGGTTTGAGTTTCCTGGGCACTCTGGGAGCCAACGCTCCCTTTATCGGCCTGTTCGGTACAGTCCTGGGCATCATTCACGCCTTTAAAGATCTGGCCCTGGCGGAAGGCGGCGGGGGCCCGGCGGTGATGGCGGGCATCGCCGAAGCCCTGGTGGCCACGGCGGTGGGGCTGCTGGTGGCCATTCCGGCGGTGATGATGTACAACTTCTACCACCGCCGCCTTCACCTGGTCCTGGAACGCTCCCAGCGCCTGGGACGGCTGCTGCTGGCCAGCCTCTGTTCCCAGGCGGCGCCGGCGGCAGCCCGCCCGGCACCGGAACGGGCCGGAGGACGGCGATGAAACTGCAACAGCGTAGCCCCATCACCGAGATCAACATGACTCCCTTTGTGGACATCGTGCTGGTCATTCTTATCATCTTTCTCCTCACGGCCACCGTCATGATGCCGCGCACCTTTGCCATTTCCCTGCCCAAGGCCACCCAGGCCGACAAGCTGGAGAAGACTTCGGTTATTATCAGCATCGACCGGGAGGGGCAGATCGCCATCAACGGCGTCCGGGTCTGCCAGGATGCGGATTTCGAGCCCACCTTCACCGGCCAGGTCCAGGGGAAAGAATCTCAGGCGATCATCGCCGCGGACAAAGAGACCCGGCATGGCCGCCTCATGGAGGTGATCGAGCACCTCAAGCGTCTTCAGGTGCAACGCATCGGCATTGAAGTGGAACAACAATGAGCTGGGGTATGCATGTCATGGACCCTATTATTTTCTCTGGGCTGTTAAGACGCTGGGGACCGGCAATGCTGGTTTCTTTGGTGTTGCATGGCCTGGTACTTTATTTAACCCTTATGCTGCCTCCCTTAAAGACATCAAGTAAAAAGGTGGTGAAGGTGGAACCCATTTGCCTGACCTCCGTTGTGCCAAAACCCGAAGGAGGGAGGAAGGGCAGCGGGCCGGCAAATCACGCGGCCCCGGCCCCGCCTGAGGTGAAGCGTCCTAAGCATGCCCCGCCCAAACCGAAGAAAGTTGCTAAAAAACCCCTTCCTCCGGAGCCGGAGCCGATTCCGCCTTCTCTAGCGATGCCGCGGCCGGCACCCCCGGCGGCCCCTGTCAAAGGAACCAGCGCCTCTCCGGGTGGAAACGTTGGCCGGGCCAGCGCCGGTGGGAGCGACAGCGGCTTCGGGACCGGGTCCGGCACCGGCTCTGGAACCGGTTCTGGAACCGGCCGCGGATCTGGAACCGGTTCCGCTTTACAGGGATATTTGCACAAGGTGAGGTGTCTTTTAGAGAAGAATAAAATCTATCCTCCCGTGGCCCGGAGAAAGTACCAGGAAGGGGTGGTCGTCCTGCACTTCACGATTAGTGTGGAAGGAGTGGTCGCCGCTCTTGGCGTCAGCCACTCCTCCGGACACCCGGTGTTGGACCAAGCAGCGCAGGACACTGTCTCCCGCGTAGGTAAATTTCCTCCTATTCCGGCAGAATTGGGAAAATCTTCCCTTGCCATTAAGGTTCCTTTAGCGTTCCAGCTGGAAACCGGTTGATTATGAAAGGCTAAGAAAAAAAGAGGGTCCTGCCCTCCAGACGCACCAGGCCAACAAGAAAAGCGTAGTTGATATGCGGTTCAAAGAGACATTTCTCAGAGGATAGACTACATGGATAGATAAATCGAATTCCTTGTAAATAAGCCTCCCCTGGCTGGGCATCCGGCAGAGCATCTCCCACTCCCAGGTTTCGCGGGAGACCTTGCGCTTGGCGGAGATGGGGTCTTTTATCGGATAAAAGACCTCGGCGTTCCGGGACCAGCCTTCGCAATCCTCCCAGAGGTCGCAAACTTCGCAGTTCCGGCCCACACATTTCTCCATGAAGTCAAAAACACACCATTTATAGATCTGATAGCCGCTCTGCGCCGCCTCGCTGATCACCTTGTTCATGAGCCCATAGGCCTTGTGCATGGTGGAATAGATTTGCACCGAGGCCTTGATACCCATGGCAGACTTGGGGTCAGGAGTGAGACCTCGTAAATGCGGTCGATTTCGCCAACAACCTCAAAAGATACTCGGAGCTCAAAAAGCTGGAAAAATAGGCCATTCCAGCAATTTTGTGTTATCGTGTATTCATGAAGATTTTCGGATTAGACGGTACCGAAGCATTGCGGCACACGTGACATAAACGATGGCCACTGCGAAGATATTCATCAGCTCCGTGCAGAAAGAACTGGCAGCGGAACGCTGGGCCGTGAAGAACTTTGTCGAAGGCGACCCACTGCTCCGCCGCTATTTCGGAGTCTTTCTGTTCGAGGACCTGCCCGCCAGCGACCGCCGGGCCGACGAGGTGTATCTTGATGAGGTCGATCTGTGCGCGGTTTATGTCGGCATTTTCGGTAATGAATACGGCTTTGAGGACGCAGAAGAAGTCTCGCCCACGGAACGCGAGTTCGATCGCGCCACGCTGCGGGGCAAACCCCGTTTGATCTTCGTCAAGGGCGAGGATGACAAGGCCCGCCACCCGAAAATGAGCAACCTGGTCCGCAAGGCGGGCGAACAACTTATCAGGCGGCGCTTCGCCAACATCCCGGAACTTACCGCCGGGTTATATGCCAGCCTAGTGGAGCACCTCGATCGCCAGGGGTCGCTGCGCACGCGGCCTTTTGACGCCTCTGCCTGTCCGCAAGCCACCATTGCAGACATTTCGGAGGAAAAAGTTCGATGGTTCCTGAGGCAGGCACGGCAGGAGCGGCAATTCGCACTGGCTGAAAGCACTCCTCCTGTTGAGTTGCTTACCCATCTTAATTTGCTTGACCGAGGGGAACCCACCCACGCCGCCATACTTCTTTTTGGGGCGCATCCCCAGCGGTTCCTGGTTACCTCAGAAGTCAAATGCCTGCACTTCCATGGCACGGAGGTGCGCAAGCCCATTCCTTCTTACCAGGTATATAAGGGAACGGTCTTCGACCTGGTGGATCAAGCCGTCGATTTCGTCATGGCAAAAATCGCCCGCTCGGTGGGCACGCACGGGCAAGGAGCTGAGGCTCCCGTCCAATATGAGCTCCCGCGGGATGCGGTGGTAGAGGCAATCGTCAATGCCGTGGCCCACCGCGATTATGGCAGCAATGCCAGCGTCCAGGTGATGCTCTTCGCTGACCGGCTGGAGGTCTGGAACCCGGGCGAATTGCCGCCCACGTTGACCCCGGACAAGCTGCGAATGCCGCATGCGTCTATTCCCCGCAATCCGCTGATTGCAGATCCTCTTTTCCTCGCCCGCTACATTGAAAAGGCCGGCACCGGCACCCTGGACATGATAGCTTGCTGCCGCGAAGCCGGGCTGCCGGAGCCCGAGTTTCGGCAGGATGGCGGCCAGTTTATTCAAACGCTGTATAGGGATTGGCTGACGGAGGGGGTTTTCAAAGAACTCGACATTAACACTCGGCAACGTAAAGCGCTGATTGCAGCTAAGGCAGAGAGGCGCCTAACTACGGCACGCTATCAAGAGTTGACCGAGGCCAGCCGCGCCACTGCGAAGCGCGACCTGGAGGAACTAGTGAAGAAAGGGTTGTTGATTGCGACCGGTGCCGGCAGGGGGGCAGCCTATGAAATCTCGGTGAAACGGCCCCAAAATGGCTCAATCGGCTCGTCAGCCGGGAAGGATGGAAACGGCTCATAAATGGCTCAAACGGCTCATCCACCAGGACGGAAGCAAGGGGAATTTTCAGTCGTACTTTCAGTCGTACTTTTTTCTCACAGATGGAAAAACCCTGCATGAAATGGGAAGTTTTGCAAGGCTTACAAGGGCACAATTCAGTGCGTTATATCATTTTTATTATTGATTTTCCTATTTAAATTGGCGTTAAATCACATACTTCTAATCCGTGGGTCGTAGGTTCGAATCCTACCAGGCGCGCCAGTACTGGCTGGACGGTGAGAATGGCAGCCGCTGATGACTACTACAGCCGGAGCACAATCTGCTGATAGCACCACTTCCAACATATTGTCATAACAAGTTGCAATCTATCAGCAATTTTTCTTGTAGGGGCGGACCCATGTGTCCGCCCTGGAGAGGGCGCAAACGCGGGTGCGCCCCTACCATTCCTCGTCATTAGATTGCGACTTGGTATCACACCCCGGCCCGCGTTTCGACATGCTCGCACCGCTTCCGAAGAGCTCAACCACGACTACTCCCGTGCCTCTGCGATCTCTGCGGCGAGTTATTTGGCGGTGAACGAATACTGCAATCTCATCGCCGAGGGCCCGTTAGGCATTCGGGGTGACGGACACCAGGCGGCTGATGACGGAGTCCCTGGGAACGTTGCAGATCGATGCGACCTGTTGTGGAGCAAATCCCAGACAGAGGGCGAGCAACTGGTTGTAATCGAAAACCGGTATCCGGTACCGCCCTTCGCCAAGCTGTTGATTAAGGGTAACCTGAACCCTTTCCAGATGCATCAGACAGGTGATACAAGAGACGGCGATAAAATCGGCCTGGGTTTCCGCGAGTATGGCATCGAACTTGGCTTTGGCAAACTCGATGGCCTGCTCCGGAGTGCTTTTCATGAAGCCGCCGGCGCCGCCGCAGCATTGCAGTTCCCGGCTGTAGCCGTCCACCGCGGCTCCCAGCGCCTCCACTAACCGCCGCAGGCCTTCAGGCGCCCTGGCGGATTCTTCAAACCCCACCACCTCACTGGGGAACAGGGTATGACAAGGATACTGGACGACACCATGGAGCCCCTTAAGACTCTTTTTGAGCTGGGTGGCAATCTTCTCCGGCCCTATTTCCCTAAAGAGGACTTCCGACACATGGCGCACCTGGGATTTTCCCGTGACCTGCCGCCCGCTGGGCTCGAGCAGTTCATTGACGTGCGCCAGCTTTGTAGCGTCATGCAGCAAATGCTCCCGCCCCAAGCGCAGGGAACTGTAGCATGAGCCGCACTGGACGACGAAATCACACCCTTGTTGTTCGGCAATGGAAAGATTCCAGCCGCTGGTGGCCATCCAGGCCTCCTCATCGGCAGAGGGGAAAGCGCCGAAGGCCGGACAGCAGACATAGTTGTCGGCATCCACCAAATCAATGCCCAGGACAGGCATTGACGCCCTGATGGCTCGCTCCACATCCGGGCGGATGGCAGGGGTATTACAGCCCAGGAAAAGACATAATTGCATCACTTTTTCCTCATATGTAGCAAATGATCGCGCAAAGCCGGGCGTTCACTTCTCTTTTATCCCTTGAACATATAGTCGTTGTCGCTGACTATCTGGGTCTTCATGAGCATTTCCCTAAACAATTCCAGTTGTTCCGGATTTTTGGTGATAGTCGGCAATGCAGACAATCCCAGGGACTCGCGTAACTCGGTGTTCACCCCGACAGCCTGAGTGTAGCCCCTCTTGTAGATCTCGACGATGGCCGGCGGCACCAGGGTCTCATCGTTGCGGCACTGCCATTGCCGAATGGCGAGAATCAACTCGAAGGGCTTGACATCCATGGGGCACATCTCCTCGCACTTGGAACAGGAGACGCAGGCCCAGGGAGTGTCATCTTCGAGGAGTTGCTCCTCGAGTCCCAGGATCACCTTCCGGGCCAAATTCCTCACCAAAAGAGGGGGATCACCGTGCGAGGCGGGACATCCGGAGACGCAGGTGCTGCAGTTGAAACAGTAATGGAGATTTCCCGTATGATAGATATCTTTCCATAGGTCCTTGATTGACCCTTCTTGCATGTCCATAACTACTACCTCTTAACCCACAGTTGATGCGAGGGTGATATCCATGAGCTGGGCATCAATGGCCGCCAGCAACTGTTTGTCGCTCCAGCCTTTGACTTCAGCCGCATTGTTCTGGCACTCAACCGCACAAAGGCCGCAGGCCTGGCACGCGGCGGCATCGATATCGATGCATCTCTCCGCCTCGTTATACGCTCGCGCCCCATAAGGACAGATGTGCACGCACCTTTGACAGCGTATGCACAGGGCGTCTTTCACCAGGGAAGTGACCGCGGCCGTATGCACTTCGCGTCCGGAGAGATAGGCATAGGCCTTCTGGGCCGCGGCTTCGGCCTGCAAAAGGACGCTCTTCAGAGGCATGGGCGAATGGGCCGTGCCGGCAAGATAAAGTCCCACCTTCGGGAATTCAATGGGACGCCATTTGGCATCCGCTTCGGCTAAGAACCCGTCCTCGGTCAAGGAGACTCCGAAGGCCGCGGCCAGTCTCCGGTTTGACTCTTCCGGGTCCACGCCGGTGGAAAGAACCACCAGGTCCGCAGGGAGCTCCATCTCTTCTTGCAGGACCGGGTCCAGGAATTTGACCAGCGGTTTTCCCTGGACCATCTCCACCTGAGGTTTATGGTCGAGGCTGTAGTTCATAAAAATCACCCCGGCTGCCCTCGCCTGGGTATAGTACTGCTCGTAAAAACCATAGGTCATGATGTCGCGGTAGAGAATGAAGACCCGGGCCCCGGGGTTTTTCTCCCTGATCGCCAGGGCATTGCCCATGGCTCCCAGGCAGCAGATGCGGCTGCAATACCGCCGACCCTCCGGCTGCCGGGAACCCACGCACTGGATCATCACCACATTCTCGAGGTCACCGGCATCGATCTCCCCGCCGGCCAGGCCTTTCTTCAATTCACCCTGGGTCAGCACCGCCTCCGAGGTGCCGTACCCGTATTCGCTGGTGGCTCCCTCATGCCCGCCCGTGGCCAGGATGGCCGCACCGTGATGCAGGTAGGTGTTTTCCCCGGTGTCCTGAAAATGCAGTTTGGATTCGAAGGAGCCCAGGGAGCCCACGGTTTTCTCCACCTCACAATTCAGGTGAACCGTAATATTCTTGTTTTCGAAGACCTTCAGCTTCATCTCCGTGGCCATGGCTACCGGATTCAGCCCATCCACCGTCTGCTCCACCCGGGTGCCGAGATACCCGCCCAGGTGCCCTTCCTTTTCCACCAGGTGCACCGGCACCCCCCGGGCGGCCAGGGACAGGGCCGCCTGCATCCCGCCCAGGCCGCCGCCGATCACCAGCGCGGTCCGGTTGATGGGCAAAGTGGACACCTGCAGGGCAGGTTTAAATTTGAGGCTTTCGAGATCCGCCTTGACCTCCCCCGCGGCCCGCAAGGTCCAGTCCCCGGTGGACGGCTCGCTCATGCCCCTCCTGGCAATGCCGAAGAGATCGAAGATCTCCACCAGGGAGGAGTTGAATCCCGCCTTCCTGGCGGCATTTTTCAACTGCCGCCGGTACATGAAGGGCTGGCAGGCCCCGATCAGCAAGCGATTGCATTTGGTCTGGCCGAGGAGGTCCACCAGAGCCGTTTCTCCCTCCACCCGGCACATGGAATCGATGACCCGGATCGCGCCCACTCCAGGTTGGCGCTGCAATTCCGCAGTGAGAAGCTCATAATCGAGTCCTGCTGCCCCGGTCTTTTCCCCGCATTTACAAAGGGCCACCGCCACCTGAGGCAGTTCCCGCCGATGCGCGGCCGGCTCGGGGATTTCCTCTTCCGGCATCGTGTCCACGCCCAAGGTGGTGAGAAATCTGGTGGTCTCTCCAGCCGCGGCCATACCACTGGTCATGGCCTCACTGATATCCGTGAGTCCCATCAGGGAGCCGCAGAGAAAGAGGCCGGGGTTGCCGGCCACCCTGACCTTGCTGGCGGGCTCGGTAGCCAGAAGACCGCGCTCATCCAGGGGCGCCTGCACCAGCTCGGCCCATTTCTTATGGGTCTCAAAGGGTATCTGGCCCGTGGACAGCACCACCAGATCGTAATCCTTCTCCAATAACTCGTTGGTTTCGGGATCGAGGTAACGTATCTGCAGGCTGCCCCCGGGTTTGAGCATCACCCCCTGCACCCGGCAGCGGATCAGCTTCACCCCGTGCTCCTCCACGGCCTGGTCCCGGTACTGTTGGAAGCCTTTGCCGAAGGTGCGCAGGTCCATATAGAAGATGGTGGCGTCCACCTCCGGCCCGCCTTTTTCCTTGGCCAGGACGGTCTCTTTCAGCGCGAACATGCAACAGATGGAGGAACAGTAGTCCCGTTTCTGACGCCGGTTGCGAGAGCCCATGCACTGGATCCAGGCAATTTTTTGCGCGGGCCTGCCGTCGGAGGGCCGCCTGATGACGTCGCCCTGATAGGTGCCGGAACCGCTCAGCATGCGCTCAAAGGTAAGCGAAGTGACGACATCCGGCGAGACCGCGTAGGACTTGGCGTCCTCGAACTCCCGGGTATTATAGAGCTTCACCCCGGAAGCCAGGATAATGGCGTGGACCTCCCTGGTCTCCAGTTCGTCCTGGGCCTCCAGATTAATGGCCCCGGTCGGGCATACCTTGAGGCACTCACCGCAACGGGTGCAGGCCTGTTGGTCGATGAGCAGCATCTTCGGGGTATTATGAGGGACCGCCTGGTAGACTGCTTTCCGCCTGGTCAGCCCCTGATTGAACTCGTCCTCGACCTCCACGGGACAGACGTCGAGGCATTCTCCCATTTCGTTGCAGATGGCCGGGTCGATGAAGCGGGCCTTTTTCCGCAGGTCCACCCGGTAGTTCCCCGCATCGCCTTGCACCGCGGTGATCTCCGTAAACGGCAGGATCTCGATATGGTCATGAAACAGGCTTTTGCGCAGACAGTACTGGGAAGCATGCTCGCGGCCCACCAGGGGCAACATTCTGCACATACCGCAATGATCCGTGGGGAATTGGTAATCAAGTTTGGCCAGGATGCCGCCCATCTGGGGGGAAGCATCGGTGAGTATCACCTTGTAGCCCGATTCAGCCAACTCTATGGCCGCCCTGATCCCGGAAATGCCGGCGCCGGCCACCAGGACCATGCCGGTAGGCTTCTTTTCCGCCATCATACCGCTCCTATTTGAGACCTCTGCGAAAGTCTCTGTTATTATTCTTTTCGATTAAGATGTGGAGCAGGCGCCCCCGCCTGCTGCTAAATGTTGTGTGAACACCCGAAGGCGGATGTTCCACATGAGACTTTCGCAGAGGTCTCTATTTGACCTGGCCGGTCACTTCCACCAGCTCATCCGCTTTGAACCCGGCCAGGGGCTGTTCTTCAGCGATTGATCGTCCCGCCTGATAGTTGAACCGGGCCTGAGTTTTTTCGGCACAGGTCCTGAACAACGGCATCAGATCAATACCATTGGGGCAGGCGCTGGTACACTGGCCGCAGCCGACACAGAAAAGGCTCATATGGGTCAGGCGGGTGAGATGATAGAACAGGGTGTCGTTGGGCAGCTTCAGCCTGCCGCTCTGATCCGCCCACATCATGTATTGCTCCCCGGTATGCCGGAAGGTGTCCGTGATAAATACACACTCCTTACAGTAGCAGACCGGACAGGCCACCCGGCAATTGTAGCAGTTGACGCAGGCCGCGAGTTTGTCGGCCAGGGCCTCGAAGCTGTTAGCGTCAGCCCGGAATTCAGCAAATTTTTTATCCCTGGCCCCGGTACGCGCCGCCACCAGCTTCTTCACCGCCTCGTTCCGGCCGGCAGGGGCTTCACCCGTCTGCAAGCCTGATTTTTCCAGGGCTTGCTCACCCTTTGCGGTTATGGCTTCGATGCAGACCGCGCCGTTTCCCGCGCCCAGGGCGCCCAATCTCAGATCGACGTTGTCAGCCGTGGGAAATTCACAGATCTGGCAGGCGCCGCTGATATCGGCATCCGGGAAGGAGGTCTTGCCGGCCTGGGCGTTCTCCAGGAAAGATTCGGAGGTGCCTCCCTGCTCCTGGAATTTGGCGAAATCGGTATTTTCATAACGGCCGAGGCAGTCCATGCCGATCAACAGGACATCGTCAAGATTCACCTGCTTTAATTTCGCCAGCTCAATCACCGCCCGAATCTCACAGGGGCGCAGGACCATGGCCACCTGGCGGCCGGATGGCCGCGCGGTCAGCGAGGAAACAATTTTGGCGCCGTTGACGGCCGCGACCGGGGCAAAAGGATCCACCTGCGCGGTATGGGCGGCAGAGGTGACGAGGGTCAGCCGGACCCATTTGTTAGCCTGAGCCATGGGCGCCAGGACCGCATCCACCGCGCCATTTTTCAGGAGGCCCTGGAAAAATGCAGACAGTTCCTTATTCATTTCGCCTTTCTGAAAAGACAATTTTGCGAATTTAGCCATTCTCAGTCATCTCCGTGTTCTTCAAACCGCCATTTGCCCCAGATTCCCCAGGGGGCTTGGTCCCAGCTCTTTCAGTTTTGCCGTCATTTCCCCGGCCACTTCCTTCAGCATGGTGCCCTCACTGGCGGCGATCCACCGCAGCCAGAAACGCTTTTCATCAATCCCGTACTGTTTCAAAACCTCGGTGAGGAGCGCCACCCGGCGCCGGGCCTTCAAGTTGCCGTTGATGTAATGACAATCCCCGGGCCAGCAGCCGCCGATCAAGACCCCATCCGCGCCGTTCAGGAAGGCCTTGAGGACGAATTTCGGATCCACCATGCCGGTGCACATGACCCTGATGATCTTGAGGTTGGGCGGGTAGGAAAGACGGGAAGTACCGGCCAGGTCCGCCGCGGTGAAGGTGCACCAGTTGCAAAAAAAAGCCACTATTTTGGGTTCAAACTCGCTCATTCCCGAAAACTCCTTAATATATCTTGCGCCTTTGCGTCCTTGGCGGCTTTGCGAGAGAAAAAAAGAATCTCTCGCAAAGGCGCAAAGACGCAAAGAAAGAACGCAGGATATTTTTTTAATTAAGTAAAAGCCCGTCTATTTCCGCAAAGATTTGTCTATCGGTAAAGTGCCGCACCTTGGCGGCGCCGCTGGGGCAGATGCCGGAGCAACTGCCGCAGCCTTTGCAAATGGCGCTGTTGACCTCGCTGATGCCGGCATACGCATTGAACTCAATGGCCGAATAGGCGCAGAGCCCGAGGCAAAGTTGGCAGCCCACGCAGATGTCGGGATCGATATAGCAGATCATGGGCGGGATCTCCACCCGGCCCGCGCAGGTCAGCGCCAGGCATTCCGCCGCGGCTCCCTTGGCCTGGGCCACCGTGTCCGGGATGTCCTTCGGTCCCTGGCAGGCCCCGGCCAGGAAGACGCCGCTGGTGGGGGTGGATACCGGCGCCAGTTTGGGATGCTGCTCCTGGAAGAAACCGTCCGGCCCGATGCCGATCCCGAACTTCCGCATGACCTCGGGGGCATCCGGCCTGGCTTCCATGGCGGTACAGAGGATGACCATCTCCACCGGCACCTCGATCAGGCGGTTGGACAACGTATCTTCTCCCTTAACGGTGAGGATGCCGTTCTCATCTTCGGTGATGGAACCGGCCTTGCCCCGGATCATCTTGACGCCTTCGGCCTGGACCTTTTTATAAAATTCCTCATATCCTTTGCCGAAGCAGCGCATGTCGATATAGAAGTTATAGACCTCCGTATCATGCCCGCATTTATCTTTCAGCAGATGCGCATACTTCAGGGCATACATGCAGCAGGTGCGGGAGCAGTATTCATGGTAGTTTTGGTCCCGGCTGCCGATGCAATGGAGAATGGCCACGCTCTTGGGGGCCTCGGTGAACTTCAGGGGGTCTCGCAGATCACGTTTCAAGAGTTTGCCCGCGGTGGGCCCGGTGGCGTTGGAAAGACGCTCGAATTCGATGTTGGTAAAGACGTTCCGGTACTTGCCGTAGCCGTACTGGGTCATCTTCACCGGATTCATGGGATCGAAACCGGTGGCAATGATGATGGAGCCCACGTCGATGTTCTCCTGCTTATCGGCCATCTCATGGTCAATGGCGCCGGCCTGGCACTCCTGGACACAGAGCTTGCACTCGCAGCAACTGCCGCAAACCACGCAGCGGGCCGTCTCGGTCCGGGCTTGCTCCTCGCTGAATCCCAGTTCGACTTCACGGTCATTGTGGAGGCGCTGGGCCACCGGCAGGACCGGCATCTTCGCCCGGGGCACGCGCACGATGTTTTTCGGAATCCCCTTCCAGTTGCTCCCGGTGGGTTTGCCGGGCCTATTTTCCGTAAGCTCCTCTTCCAGCAGGTATTTTTCTATGGAGATGGCTGCCTGCTGCCCCGCGGCCACTGCTTCCACGGCGTTGGAGGGACCGGTAAACAGGTCGCCGCCGGCAAAGATGCCCGGGCAGCTAGTCTGATAGGTCACCGGATCGGCCGCCACTGTGCCCCAGCGGGTCAGTTCCACCCCTGCCGTGCCTTCCAGGAATTTCGGGTTGACCTGCTGGCCGATGGCCGGGATAAGCATGTCACAGTCGATCTCGAATTCCGAGCCGGCCACCGGGACCGGCCTCCTTCTGCCGGATTCGTCCGGTTCCCCCAGTTCCATCCTGAGGCAGCGAACCCCGGAAACCTTTCCCCCTGCGGTCAGGATGGCAATGGGATTCACCAGCAGTTCGAATTTGACGCCTTCCTCTTCTGCGGCCTCAATCTCACTCTTCACCGCCGGCATCTCCGACCGGCTCCGCCGGTAGAGGATCTTCACCTCGGAGGCGCCCTGCCTGACGGCCTCCCGGCTCGCGTCAATGGCCACGTCGCCGCCGCCGATGACCACTACCTTCCTGCCGGTCTTGACCGGTTGCTTATAGTTGAGAAGGTTGAGATAAACGATGCCGGGCAAGACGCCCTCGGCATCCTCGTTCTCGATATTCAGCTTCACGCTTTGCGGCGCGCCGGCTGCCAAATAGACGGCCTTGAATCCCTCCTGGAAGAGACCCCCAACCGGACGATCCTTGCCCATGGTCACGTTCAGTTGGATCTCCACCCCCAGCTTCTTGATATAGTTGATCTCTTGTTCGAGGATTGCGGGGGGCAACCGGTAGTCCGGGATCCCGGAACGGAGGACCCCTCCGGCAAAGGGGGCCTTTTCGAAAATTGTCGGGTGATACCCTTTTTTCGCCAGAAAATAGGCGGCGGCAAGCCCTGCCGGACCCGCGCCGATGATGGCCACCTTCTCCGTTTCCGGCTTTTTCTCGATGACCGGCACCGGCAAAGTCTCCCAATCAACCTGGTCCGCGGCGAACCTTTTCAACTTGGAGATCGCCAGGGGGGAATCAACCTCCTGCCGGCGGCACTTGCCCTCACAGGGGGCGGGGCAGATACGGCCCAGGGAGCCGGGAAGCGGCATCTTTTCCATGATGAGGTTAAGGGCTTCCCGGTACTTGCCCACCCTGATCAGGGCCACAAACCCTTGAATATTGATGCCGGCCGGACAGGTCTGCACGCAGGGAGCCCGGTCCTTTTTATCAATGGCATAGCGCACCGGCACCGCCTGGGGGAAGGAAATATAGATGGCCTTGCGCATCTTCGTCCCCACATCCCATTCGTTCGGGGCCTCGATGGGACAGACCTTGGCGCAGTCGCCGCAACCGGTGCAGTTCGTCCGCACATAGCGGGAGTGCTGATTGACCTTGACTTTAAAGTTGCCCACAAAACCGCTGACACTCTCCACCTCGGTATTGGTCAGCAAATGGATGTTCCGGTCCTGGCCCACGGCCACCATCTTCGGCGTGCCGATACAGGCCGCACAATCCAGGGTGGGGAAGGTCTTGTCATACTGGAGCATGTGCCCCCCCACGGTGGGCTGCCGTTCCACCAGATAGACCTGATTGCCGGAACTGGCGATGTCCAGGGCCGCCTGCATGCCGGCGATGCCGCCCCCCACCACCAGGGTGTTGGGATTGACCGGGAAAGTACTGGGGAAGAGGGCACTCTGATTCGTGACCCGCATCAGGCCGGCCCGGACCAGGACGATGGCCTTGGCCGTAGCCTCATCTTCGCTTTCCGTCACCCAGGAGCCATGTTCCCGGACACAGACCATATGGAAGGCCCGGTAAGGATTCAACCCCGCCCGCTGGCAGGCGGCCCGAAAGGTTTTTTCATGCATGCGGGGCGAGCAGGAGGCCACCACCACCCGGGTGAGGTTTTGATTCTTGATTTCCTTTTCGATGAGATCCTGTCCCGGGTCCGAGCACATAAACAAATAATCTTTGGCAACTACGACCCCCGGGAAGGTGGCCGCATATGCCGCCACCTCCTCCACGCGGACCCGATTGGCGATGTTGATCCCGCAGTGGCAGATGAAAAACCCGATTCGCTCAGACATGAAGGTGCTCCTGAGTAAAGCTCATATTATTTTTTCCGGTTTTGGCAGAGGTAGCCGGCAAATCAACCGACTGCAGAAGCAGTTCGGCAATATCCTGGATTTTTATCCGGTTGCCGACACCCAGTCTGGCGATGGCCTCATTGAGCGTACGGGTGCAGTAGGGACACGCCGTGGCGATCACTTCCGCATCGGCGCTGATGGCCTCTTTGATCCGCATCTCTCCCAGACTTTCTTTGCCAACGCTCTCCTTCCAGGGCCCACCGCTGCCGCCGCCGCAACAGAAGCTCCGCTCCCGGTTATTCTGCATTTCCCTCAAGGTAACCCCCGGTATGGCTGCCAGGATTCTCCGGGGCGCATCATAGATGGCAGAATGCCTGCCCAGATAGCAGGGATCATGGTAGGTCACGATGAGATCAAGCCGGTTGACGGGTTTGATGGCACCCTGCTGCATGAGTTCATCCAGTAGCTCGGTAGAGTGAGTATTGGCTATCTTCTTCAGCCCGTTATCATTTCTTTTGAATGTATGCAGACAGTGGGGGGAGAGGGTCAGAATCTTGGCGACACCTGCCTTCAGAAACACCTCGGTATTCTTCCTGGTGAGCCCGGCAACCACCTCTGCGGCGCCGATCTTATCCACCAGGTCACCGCAACAAATCTCGTTGGTGCCCAGAGTTCCATAGGAGACCCCGGCATGCTCGAGCAGGCGCAGGAGAGCGATGCCCGCCTTTTGACTGGCTTTATCGGGGCTGGTATCATAGGCCGTGGTACAGCAGGTGAACAGGCAATACTCATGTTCTTTGCCATAGGTTGGCAGCTTGGCGCCCTGGGCCCAATCCCGGCGACTTTCCTTTTTCCCTTGCCACGGGTTGCCGTCTTTCTCCAGACTCTGCACCAATGCCTGAAAAGGTCTCGGCAGGAATCCGGCATGGACGACCTGGCGGCGGATGGATTTTATCAGCTCCACCAAGCCGATACCCCGGGGGCATTGTTCGACACAACTGTTACAGGTGGCGCAGGTCCAGGAGGCCTCATCCACGGATACGTTGGAGGACCGGTCCAGGGAGATATCCCGGAGGATCTTCCGGGGACTGAAGCTCGTAACCTCGCCCCAGGGGCAAACCCCGGTGCAGGCGCCGCACTGCATACAGCTCTGGAAGGTCTCCCCCACATCTTGCCGGATCGTCTCCAGGTGGGCCTGAGAGTCGCGCAAGGCCTTGGCTTTCAGCGTGGTCAGGAAGATGGCTAAGGGCCGGTACAGCAGATGGGAGAGCTTGCCGAAGGGTATCATCAGGCAGAGCATGCCCACACAGATGGCCACATGGATCACATAGGTGGTGTAGGTCATCAGCGGCAGGCCGGCCAGCCGGAAAATATGGACCATGATACCGGTGAAGGCAATGGTAACGATCAACACCAGGAAGAACACATCCGTAAAATCCGAATAGCGGTGGAGATTCGCCTCCTTCTTGAACCAGCGGCTGTACAGCATGGTGGTGGAGCCGACCATCAAGGCAATGGTGGCGTAGTAGCCCAACAGCCGGGTCGGGTGCCAAAAGGGATGGACAATATCCGTCTGGAAGGCGGAGAGGTACGCCATAACCAGGATTTCCATGGACACCCAGCCGGAGAACAGGAAGAGATGAATCCACCAGGCGCTGCCTGGGCCGGTGCCACATTTTCGCCACTGTTTCTGGGTGAAGTAGTTGAGGAAGAACACCGGGGCCTGGGTCAGATAGAGATACAGCGGTATCTTCGTTCCCTGCATGATCCGATAAAACATGTGGGCCGCATTCGAGAACAGCATCAAAAAGACAAAGCCGATCATGATCTGGTCGCCGAGGTGGACCCAATGCACCGGCGCGAAGGTGGTGAGCTCCACCCGGTCGGTAACCACCGGCCCGTGAAAGACCAGGAAAAGCAGGACCACGAATAGGGCGATGCCGAGGAAAGCACCCACTTCCAATTTGGGCGAGTTATAAAATCTCCTGGCGAGTCCAGTCCAGTCATACTGGGTTATCAACCAGCGCCGGGTCGCCATCATGGTCTCCGCGGGCTCCGCGCCCCGGGGACAGTCGGTATTACAGTCACCGCAATAATAGCAGAGCCAGGGTTCCGGAGATGCCAACAACTTGTCCCTCAGGCCGAGCTGGAGATAGCGGTAAATTCTCCGAGGAAACGTGTTTTCCCCGGCCGACAAAGGACAGGCGGAGGCGCAGTTGCCGCATTGCATACAGGCTTCCATATCCCTGGCCCCCAGCCTCTCGACCTCGCGGTACAAATCCGGGCTGATATTGTTTTTGTTCACAATCTTCCCCTTGAAAGTCCACACATGGACAAAGGTCTTTTCCTAATCAATTTTTGTGCCAGGGAAAGCCGGTTTGAAAGTGGTTATATTCAGGAGATAAATGAGGATTTCATCAATTGGCAAAGATATATTGGGAACATTTTTCACCCGTTAATTTATTTTCTGGATTAATATTGTTCCCTTTAAAGTCGAGAGGCTGGGGAACAGGAAGAAAGAAAAAGGCATAATCTTTATTAAATTACGCCTGTTTTCATCAAGTGGCGCCAAGGGGGGGGCTTGAACCCCCACAGGGATACCCCCACTGGACCCTTAACCTGGCATGTCTCCCGGTTCCGCCACTTCGGCGGTCGCCAGCTTGGGGGGGTATCCCGCCGGTTCGAGCTTGTCCATCTAGATATGTTTGGCTGGGATACCTTGCCTCCCGGTTGGGGAAAGGTCCTGCTCCCCGAAAATGCCCGCGTACCTGGGGATAATTCGCACCCGGATAAGAAGGCACCTTAGGGTTCTTCAGTCCGGACCGGGCCTCCTCAGCGGGGTGGATGCGGCGGGGAGGGGGGTCCCGGGGGGGCCGGCGGCACTATAATGGGCGGGGTGACCTGGGTCATAGGCAGGATGCTGGCCGGGGGGGTGGGCGCGCCGATAACGGTCTCCGCGATCCCCGGGGTGG
>JBFLXM010000023.1:0-15549 GCA_040757175.1 Thermodesulfobacteriota bacterium | reverse complement strand
TTTCAAGAAGATGGGCCATGTTACCATAATAGTCAATAATTACCAGCATTTATTGAATATTTCGGACATAAAAATGACCTTGGAAATTAACAAAACAGCTACTCAGGCCGATTTGGGCAACAGCCCGTAAAGCCTGCGACTGCTTCCAATGGCCGGTGGAATGCCACTTGGAGTCAGCGATCATGGAGGCCAGGAGAAATGTCTCAATTTTAATTTTGAGACAGAGGTGTTTCGTGAGACACCAGAAAGCGATAGAGGGTGGCCCGGCCTACGCCCAAGAGCCGGGCCGCCTTGGCCTTATTTCCCCCGCATTGGGCCAGCGCGGCCTGCACGGCCCCGGCCTCGAGTTTTAAGACCGGTCCCCGGCGGGAAATCTGCCGCCGGATTTCCCGGGGGAGATCTTCCACCCCCAGCACCCGGCGTTCACCCCGGGCCAGGGCGTAATGCACCGCGTTTTGCAGTTCCCGCACATTCCCGGGCCAATGATATTTCTTGAGCAGCGCCAGCGCTTCCCCAGAGAACCGAGAGACTTTCCCCCCCGGTTTCCGGGATTCCTGGAGGAAAAAATCCACCAGCAAAGGGATATCCCCCTGGCGCTCCCTAAGCGGCGGCACCTCAATGGGCACCACGTTCAGACGGTAGAAAAGGTCCTGGCGAAAATTCTTTCTGGCTAATTCCCGCTTTAGATCCCGGTTGGTGGCGCTGATGACCCGCACGTCCACGGTAATGGTCTTTTCCCCCCCCACCCGCTCAAACGCGCCGTTTTCCAAGACCCGGAGCAGTTTAACCTGCATACTCCTGGTTAACTCCGCCACTTCATCCAGGAAGATGGTGCCCCCGTGGGCCAGCTCAAACCGCCCTTTTTTATCCCGCACCGCCCCGGAAAACGCGCCCTTCACGTGGCCGAAGAGTTCGCTCTCCACCACCCCTTCGGGCAGGGCCCCGCAATTGATAGGGACAAAGGGGCCGCGGCTCCGCCGGCTCTCGCTGTGGATGGCCGCGGCCACCAGTTCCTTGCCGGTGCCGGTCTCCCCGGTGATCAAGACCGGGTAATCATTCTCGCTCAACTGTCTGATCTGCTTAAATATCTGGATCATCTGGGGATCCCGGCCCACAATGCCGGCAAAACCGGCAAAGTCGCCGGTCCAGAATTTCAAACCCGCCAGAGAGGTGATGTCCCGCAGCACGGCCAGGACGCCGGCGAAGCGCCCCTGGTCATCTTTCATGCCCACCACCGACATCTCCATCTGCTTGGGCTCCCCCTGTTTGGTCACCATATTCAGGGGATAACTGAGCTGGGTCCAGGTACCCGGCGCCTGCCCGCAAAAGGAGCATTGCCGGCCGCATAAAGGGCCGCCAAAGACCTCGTGGCAGTCCTTTCCCAAGACCTCCTCTTTGGCGAAGCCGGTCATGGCCGCGGCGGCCCGGTTAAAGAAAAAGATGCGCCGCTGTTGGTCGTGGGCAATGATTCCTTCCTGGAGATGGTCCAGGATGAACTCCAGGCTCTTGGCGGCCAACGCAAAATTTTCCAGGCTCAGGTCTGGTGGGGAACTCATATGCCCCTAATTTTCCCTCAATTTTTAAAAATATCCCAGGAAATAATGCATATCAGACGTGGAAGGCTATCCCCGTGAGAGGTGAGGAGAGCGGGAGTTTCCCCCTGCCCTGCTCTTCTTTCCAAGGCTGGCGGCAGTAAGGCAATGTTCCTTTTTCCTTGCGAGGTCCCCTGTATTTCATATATTTTTATAAATTTAAGGCTCTTATCAGCCCCATTGAGAACCCGTTAGGGGGGAATTCCAAGACCTTAGGCCGTGGACCTCCCCGGCAAACTTCCTAAAGGATAAAATTGGCCAATTTTCCCGACTTGCTTCAATTCATCTTCGCGGGCTTGACCGCGGGCGCCATCTATGCCCTGGTGGCCCTGGGCTTCGGGGTGGTGCACAATACCATGGGCATCGTCAATTTCACCCAGGTGGATTTCGTCTCCCTGGGGGGCATGATCCTCTTCAGCGCCTTGTTCGCCGGGGGCCTGCCCATGCCCCTGGCCCTGGCCGCGGCCATCGCCGGGGTGACCCTGGCGGCCATGGCCGTGGAAGAGTTGGGCCTAAGGCCCTCCCGCTCCCAGAGCCACCTGGTGCTGATATTTTTGACCATCGGCCTATCCATCATCCTCCGGGGAGTGATGATCCTCATCTGGGGGAAAAACCAGATGGCCGTGCCGCCCCTGGCCGGGGAAGAGCCGGTGAGGCTGCTGGGGGCCACCATCCTGCCCCAGACCCTGTGGATTCTGGCCCTCACCGCCGGGGCCATCGTGCTTCTGGTCCTTTTCTTCCGGAAGACCTCCATGGGCCTGGCCATGCGGGGGGTGGCCGCCAACGAGGCAGCCGCGGCCGTAGTGGGCCTGAAGGTCCGGCGGGTCAAGGCCATGAGTTTTGCCCTGGCCGGGGCCCTGGGGGGTCTGGCCGGGTGCCTGGTGACGCCCATCACCACCCTGAGCTACGACGTGGGCGTGCTCCTGGGCCTCAAGGGCTTCGCGGCCGCCATCCTGGGAGGCTTCGGCTCCTTCCCCGGGGCCATCCTGGGGGGCCTGATCCTGGGGTTGCTGGAGAGCCTGGGCACGGCCTACATCAGCAGCGCTTATAAAGACGTCATCGCCTTTGTGGTGCTGCTGCTGGTGCTCTTTATCCGCCCCCGGGGGCTGCTGGGCGGGGAAGGGGGATAAGTGAGTTTGTGGGGGAGGGGCCTACGGGCCACCGGCCCTTACCCCCTCCCCCACACCCCCATCCCCAATCCCTTGCATTTTTTTTATGGGTTTGCACCCTTATGTGCGCCCCTTGGCGGCGATTAAGCAATATCTAAAATAATTATTTCATGATTCAATCAAAGCCATGCCCATACAGAGCGCCGGTCTGTTAATGTACCGGCACCGGAACGGCATCCTGGAAGTCCTCCTGGTGCATCCCGGGGGGCCTTTTTGGGCCAAAAAGGACCTGGGTGCCTGGTCCCTGCCCAAAGGGGAATTTGCTCCGGGAGAAGACGCGCTGGCCGCGGCCCGGCGGGAGTTTGCCGAAGAAACCGGTTTCCCGGCAGAGGGTGAATTTATCCCCCTCACGCCCCGGAAGCAGCCCAGCGGCAAGGTCATCCAGGCCTGGGCCTTCCAAGGCGACTGCGACCCCGGGGCCGTCAAAAGCAACACCTTCACCCTGGAATGGCCGCCCCGCTCCGGCCGGCAACAGGAATTCCCGGAGATCGACCGGGCCGGGTGGTTTACCCTGGCGGAGGCCAAGGTTAAAATCATCCCGGGGCAGGCGGGGTTTTTGGAAGAGTTGGCGGGAATTCTCCGGCAGGAGCCGGCTTAACCAGACAGCCTCTAAGCCAAAGAATTGGTGGGCAGTGCCCACCCTACATCAACTGAGATTTTCTGCCAGGGATGTTTTAAAAAACTTGGATGGGGTATTAGAGCGTATATACGAACGCTTGAAGTAATCCCCCCTAACCCCCCTTTAGAAAAGGGGGGAATTTAAAAGCGTATTTTGGAGCTTACACTTTGGTGATTATGGAATCAGAATCCTTGTCAGAATCCTTGAAAGATAAAAAACAGCAACGCATTTTAATGGGCAATGAGGCCATGGCCCGGGGGCTTATTGAGGCCGGAGTGAGTCTGGCCGCGTCCTATCCCGGCACCCCGGCTTCGGAGATCCTCCAGGCCGTGCCCGGGTTGGCCCAGGAAGCCGCGGTTGCCCTCCACGCCGAGTGGTCGGTGAACGAGAAGGTGGCCTATGAGACGGCCCTGGCCAACTCCATGTGCGGCCGCCGGGCCGCGGTCTCCATGAAGCAGGTGGGCCTGAACGTGGCCTCCGACCCCTTTATGCGCTCCGCCTACCTGGGCGTCAAGGGCGGGCTGGTGGTGATTTCCGCGGACGACCCCGGCCCCCATAGCTCCCAGACCGAGCAGGATAGCCGCTTCTTTGCCATGTTCGCCAAAATCCCGGTGCTGGACCCCTCCAGCCCCCGGGAGGCCAAAGCCATGGTGGGGCAGGCCCTCCGCCTCTCCGAGAAATACGAGATCCCGGTGATGCTGCGGCCCACCACCCGGGTCTGCCACGCCCGGCAAAACGTGCCCCTCTTTGAGCCCCAGAGACTGGAGCGGACCGCACATTTCCAGAAGAATCCGGGGCGCTGGTGCGCCACGCCCCAGTATTTGCGGGAGTTGCACCGGCTGCTGAATCAAAAAATCGCAGAGATTGCCCTAGAGGAAGAATTTTTTCCCGTGCTCACCCCGGGAGACGACTCTTTCCCCGGGGTCTGCCTCATTGCCTCCGGCGTGGCCCTGGCCCATACCTGGGACCTTTTGGAAGAAATGGCATTGTTGCGCCGGGTCGATCTCTACCAGGTCACCATGCCCTATCCTTTGCACCGGGACTTTATCAGCCATATTAAATGCCATTATCAACGGGTGCTGGTCCTGGAAGAAACCTATCCGGTCATCGAAATGCAACTGGCCGGGGACCAGGTCCAGGGGCGGGGCACCAAAACGGTTCCCGGGGAAGGGGAACTGACCCCCGCAGTCCTCCGGCAGGTATTGGAGAGATTCCTGAATCTGCCCCCGGCTGCCAGCACGGCCCCCCCTGCCGGGGAGGCCACCCGCCCTACCCTCTGCGCCGGCTGCGCCCACCGGGCCGCGTTTTACGCCATCCGGGAGACCTTCCCGGAGGGCCTCTTCCCCAGCGACATCGGCTGTTATACCCTGGGCCTGAACCTGGGCGCGGTGGACACCTGCCACTGCATGGGCGCGGGCATAAGCCAGGCTGCGGGCTTCTACCGGGCCTTTGCCGCGGCCGGGGAGAAGGTTCCCGCCATTGTAGCCACCATCGGCGACTCCACCTTTTTCCACGCCGGGGTCCCGGCCCTGATCAACGCGGTTTTTCATCAGGCCCGCTTTATTCTGGTGATCCTGGACAATGCCACCACCGCCATGACCGGCCAGCAGCCCACCCCGGAGAAGGGGCTGACGGCCGGGGGCGGCCAGGCCCACCCGGTTTTGCTGGCAGACCTGGTCAAGGCCTGCGGCGCCGGCTTCTTGAGAGAAGCAGATCCTTATGATGTTCCCGGATTTGTCTCCCTGCTTCAGGAAGCGGACCGATATTGCCGGTCCGCGGACGGCGGGGTGGCGGTGATTATTGCCAAACATCCCTGCATCCTAGACCGGGAGGCCCGGAAGGCCCAACCGGCCTGGGAAATTTGCGTTACCGAGGACTGCACCGGCTGCCGCCACTGCCTGGATGACTTTGAATGCCCGGCCCTGAGCCTGGATGAGGCCACCTACCAGGTGGTCATCGACCGGGGCCGCTGCATCGGCTGCGGCGTCTGCGTCCACGTCTGCCCCGTGGGGGCGATTAAGGCGCAGGTAAAGGAGTGAATGGGGAGGGGTCAGTTAGGGGCCAGGGGTCAGGGGCCAGGGGTCAGGGGCCAGGGGTCAGGGGCCAGGAAAAAAACTAATCACTGATCACTGATTACTGATCACCATCTCTATCTCTATCCGTCCCAACAACTTGGAGTAACCATGAAACAGCAAATCATCATCAGCGGCCTGGGCGGCCAGGGGGCCTTGACGCTTACCCGCTTGCTGGCGGAGGCGGCCGCGGCCCTGGGGTGCGAGGTCCTCACCTCCGAGACCCACGGCATGGCCCAGCGGGGCGGCACCGTCATCTCCATGATCAAGGTGGGGCCCTTTCGAGGGCCCTTGATTCCCCCGGGCCGGGCGGATGTGGGGTTGTTCCTGGCCCTCAAAAATCTGGCGGTGCACCGCTTGTATCTGAAAAGTGACGCCCCGGTCTTTGTCAATTCCCCGGTTCCCGGGGATTTTCAAAATATTGACGCCCAGGGCCTGGCCCGGCAAGTGGGCGCGGCGGTGGCCGCCAATCTCATTCTCCTGGGTTTTGCCGCGGCCAGGCGCGGACTTTTTTGCGGGGTTGAACTCCTGGAGGGCCTCATCAAGGAGAAGCTCCCCCCCCGTTTCCGGGAAACCAACCTCCAGGCCTTCCGCCTGGGTGTGGCCGCGGCCGGATAAAAATCAGCCACAAGGAGTGGAAAAGCATGAAGGAATGTCCCCGGCAAGAAGCGAATCTGGCGAAATGCAACTGCACCTATGAGCCTTGCGACCGCAAGGGCATCTGCTGTGAGTGCCTGCACTATCACCGGGCCAGCGGCGAGTTGCCCGCGTGCTATTTTTCCCCGGAGGTGGAACGTACCTATAACCGCAGCATCGCCCAATTCATCAAATCCCGGAAATAGCCGGCACTGCCAAGGCTCGCCATGGGGAGCTGGGAAAAAGCAAAATTGTTCGCGCTGCGCCACCGCACCGGTCTGGCGGTCTGGGGTCTGGCCGCGATCCTCCTGGGCACGCCCCTGGTGGTCACCAACCCCTATAACCTGGGGATCCTCAACCTCATCGGCCTTTATGTCATCGTGGTCCTGGGCCTCAACCTGTTCATCGGCTACGCGGGCCAGATTTCCCTGGGGCATGCCGGGTTCTTCGGGCTGGGGGCCTATGGTTCCGCGGTGCTGACCGCCACTTATAACTTTCCGGCCTGGCCCGCCATGGCCCTGACTGCGGGAGTGATGGCGATACTCGCCCTGGCCCTGGGCGTGCCCACCCTGCGCCTCTCCGGCCACTACCTGGCCATGGCCACCCTGGGTTTTAACTATGTGGTCCACAGCATCTTTGTGCAATGGGATGCCGTCACCGGCGGTCCTGCCGGTCTCTCCGGCATACCCCCACTGTCATTATTCGGTTTCACTTTCGACAGCGACATGAAGTTCCATTACCTGGTCTGGACCTGTGCCCTACTGGCCCTGACCCTATGTCTCAACCTGGTGCGGAGCGGCGTGGGCCGGGGTCTGGCCGCACTGGCCCAGGACGAAGTGGCCGCGGCCACCCTGGGCGTCAACGTGCAGCGGGCCAAGGTCCTGGTTTTTGTCCTTTCCGCGGTCTTGGCGTCCGTGGCCGGCAGCCTCTATGCCCACTACTTCGGCTACGTCAACCCGGTGCCCTTCAGCATCTTCAAATCCCTGGACCTGGTCATCATGGTGGTGGTGGGGGGCATGGGCTCCATCTGGGGCACCCTCTTCGGCGTAGGCCTGATCACCATCCTGCCCCACCTCCTGGATTTTTTCGAGACCTATATGGACATCATCCACGGCCTGATCCTGGTGGTGATCCTCCTCTTCCTGCCCCAGGGCTTCATTACCGGGCTGGTGGACCTGATAAAAATCCACCTGGCCCGGCGCCGTCTGGCAGGGGGTGGGGAGTGATACCAAGTCGCCATCAAAAGGCAGCAAACAAGGGGCGAACCTGGGGTTCGCCCGCCATACTGGGCGAATACAAGATTCGCCCCTACAGGACAATCGTCGTTTGCTTGCGACTTGGTATAAGAAAGCACAAGCGAGAAGCCTGAGCCATCCAGCTTTTATTATGAAACAACAAGATCAGATACCACTCCTCCAAATCACAGGCTTGAGCAAGCACTTCGGGGGCCTGCCGGCCCTGTCGAAGGTGGATTTCCGCGCGGCCCGGGGCCAGGTTACCGCGCTCATCGGCCCCAACGGCGCAGGCAAGACCACCCTGATAAACTGCCTCTCCGGGGTTATCAGACCGGAGGCGGGGGAGATTCTTTTTGACGGCATGAATATCGCCGGTATGCCCGCCCACCGGCTGGCCCGGCTGGGAATCTCCCGCACCTTTCAGAACCTGCGCCTCTTCCCCCGGCTCTCGGTCCTGGACAACGTGCTCTGCGGCCTCACCATCCAGGCCGGGGATTCTCTTCTGGAAGCGCTGCTGCGCCTCCCGGGTCTGCGGAACCGGGAGCGCCGCCTCAAGCTCCAGGCCCTGGAAGCCCTGGACACCTTCGGCCTGGCGGATAAGGCGACCCTGCCCGCAGGGGCCCTGCCCTACGGCGACAAAAAACGGGTGGAGATGGCCCGGGCCTTCGTGTCCCAGCCGGTGCTCACCCTGCTGGATGAGCCGGTGGCGGGCCTCAATCCCGAGGAGACGGCCCAGATCGCCGGGCTCATCCGGCAGATGCGCATGTCTGGCAAAACCATGGTCCTGGTGGAGCACGATATGGAGATGGTCATGGGGGTTTCGGACCGGGTGGTGGTCCTGGACGGCGGCTGCCGCATCGCCGCGGGCAGCCCCCAGGAGGTGCGGGTCAATCCCCTGGTGCTGGAGGCCTACCTGGGACGGATGAGTGTCACTGCTTAGGGGGGAGGGACCAGGGGCGGGGGGGGATTTTTTAAACAACGCCCCCCTCACCCTACCCTCTCCCCCCACTTGGGGGGAGAGGGAAATATATCAAATGTCTCTTACAGCTATTTCATAACGATGCTCAGGCCCTTGGCTCCCAGGGTCAGTTGCACCCCCGTCTGCTCAGCCTTCAGGTTGATGACCACGCCCTTGGTGTTTCTCATCAACAAGCCCACGGGACCTTTGACGATGGCGCCCCCGGCCTGAACCGCGGCATAGTCCCCGGCAAAGTCGCTGATGGTCTTCATGTTATAGACGTCGCCGGTGGCGCTGATCTTGGCAAAGCCCAGCGCGCCCGCGTCCAGGCCCCTGACTGTGAACTGGTATGCCTTATCCTTGAATTTCAGAGTGCCGTCGCCCCAGGAAATGCCCACGCCCGCAGCTATGGATTTGCTCTCAATGGTCACCGTGCCGATGGGATAGGGATCCTGGGGTTGGGCCCCCACTACGCACACCACGCCGAAAAGCAACGCCGCCACAGCCAGACTGCAAAGAATCCTTTTGGTGCTCATCATTCGGTCCTTTCCCTTAGGGTTTTATGGTTATTGCTGATTTTCCTTATTAAGACTACTTATCGGCAAATCACTCCGCTGGTTTAGGATTTTGGTCCTGGGAAAAAGATAATGCCCCACCCGGAGGGCCGGGAATACCTGCCCGGGGGCCTGCCCTCTCTACCTCATATCAATGGTGAAGCCCTGGGGGCCGATGGTCAACTGCACCCCCTGGTCCACGGAGTAAAGGTCGATGACCACCCCCCGCTGGTTCTGCATGGTCAGGCCGGACATACCCCCGGCCACCGCCACCCCCGCGCCCACGGCCGCATAGTTGCCGGCGAAATCGGCCAGGTTGTGCAAGTAATAGACCGTGCCCACCGCCCGCTGGGTGGAGATGCCCAGGTTCCCCACTTGGAGCCCCTGGATGCTGAAGGGATAGGATCTTCCTTGATACCTGAGGGTACCCGAGCCCCAACTGACTCCCAGCCCGACGCCGATGCCGGTGAGGTCGATGGACACCGTGCCCCGGGGCGCTTGGGCCTGCCCCGGGGTAACGGCCAGAAGAAGAAGGGCCGCCATGGTCAGAATCGGCATTAGCCGCCACGCCCGCATGTTTTTTTATCCTTTCTTGGAGAGGTTAAATGCTTGAGGCCGTTTGACCTCAAATTAATACGCTTTGCCGGGATGTCAAGTCAAACCGGTGCCCCGGCAAGGAAATAAACAACTCCGGGGGCCCAAAGAATAACCTCCATCAAATCCACTGGGAAATGGGCGGCAGTGGCCCGAGCCCTACTCTCAACTAACCCGTTCTGCTCACCGGTCGATAGTAGGCCACCCCGTCCGCCCACCAGGTCAGTTTATAGCGCCGGCCCTTCCAGTCCAGGTGGGGCCGCACCCAGAGAATCACCCGCTCCACCAGCCGGCCGTGCAGCACGTGGGGCAGGACCGCGGTGACGATCACCTCCGGTTCTTCCACCACCTCGGTATAGGGATCAACATGGTATTCCTGCATTCTGGAAATTCTCCTATGAATCTTTGGTCCGGATCGATACTTATAATATAACCCCCCCGGGGCTTTTTGCCAGCCCCCGGGACCCAGGCGGGAGTGTCTTGTCACCCGGTCCGCAGCCGCATATAATGTCTACATGCTAATTCGTCTGACAGGAGAGGCAGGTACAGCATACCGGCGCGGTAGTATCTTCCGGACTATTGATTTATGGCGGGCCGTGCCTAATTTATGGTCTCAAGGAGGAAGACCATGAATATCGACCACCTGACTCTCCCCCACCTGGTGGCGGAGCTCAAACTGACCGCGAAGAATTGCCCCAAATGCGAAGGCACCCGGGAAACCGTGTTCACCTCCCGGGGCCGGGACAACGTCGTCAACTGCCTGGAGTGCGAGCCGATCCACGATGCCCTGCAGCACCTGGAAGCCGCCGCAAAGCTGCTGAAAGATATCTAGCAAATAGGGGCGGGCCTGGCCCGCCCCTAAAACGTTGGTGGGGTGCGCGGCCTGCCTTCCCGACCCAACAGGTTGTTGATAAATAGGTAACGGGCCAGATTATCAGAAGTTTTTATCCCCCCCTTGAAAAAGGGGGGTTAGGGGGGATTTGCTAAGCGCCTGAAATCCCCCTAAATCCCCCTTTTTCAAAGGGGGACTTTAGACTGCCGCCCCAATTCCCATTCGCAGACGGGCAAGGTTCCGTGATTAAAGCGGTTACCCCTGGATTTCAGAGACTTGACAAAGAAAGGAGAATTATACATTATTTATATACATCATCTTTTACGAGGTGGTCTCTATGGTTAGGACCCAAATATACCTGACGGAAAAGGAACGGGACGCGCTCCGGGACCTGGCACGGCAGACCGGCCAGAAGCAGAGCGCCTTGATCCGCCGGGCCATTGACGACTTCATTGACAAGCATCAGCCCCAGGACCGCCGGGCCGCGCTGGAGCAAGCCCGGGGGATGTGGAAGGACAGGGACGATCTCCCTGATTTCGCGGCCTTGCGCCGGGAATTCGACCGTTTCCCTTTAATCCAGGAAGAGTAATGGCTCCAAGGCTTCTTCTGGATACGGATGTACTGGTGGATTACTTACGGGACCGGGAGGAAGCAGTGGCTTATCTCGAGTTCCACGCTGAATCCCTCCTCATTTCTGCGATGACGGCGGCGGAACTTTTCGCCGGGGTGCGGGAGGGAGCAGAAAGGCGCAGATTGGTGGAGTTTCTGGCCGTTATGGAAATCATCCCCGTGGACGCGGCCATCGCCCAAAAAGGCGGCCTCTTCCGCCGGGATTACGGCCCCAGCCACGGGGTGGGCCTGGCCGACGCGCTCATCGCCGCCACCGCGGAATTGCACCAAGCGAGATTAGTCACCCTAAATGCCCGGCATTTTCCTATGGTGGAGGTGGAGGTGCCTTATATCAAATCGTAGGGCGGGCATTGCCCGCCGCATATGCATTTTCCGTAGGGTGCGTTCTACGCACCAAAAAGGTGAGGGATGCAACCTGCGATCGGGATAAATAAGGTGTCCAAGCAAAGCTTGGACGGATAATTGCGTTCCCAAGCAAAGCTTGGGAACGAGATTGGAACACACCCCATCATAATTTCCTTATTAAGAAAATAAAAATGTCGTTAATTGATAAGTCCTCCTTACTTAAAATCGACCACCTCACCGTCCATTACGGCGCGGCCCAGGCGTTGTTTGGGGTGTCCCTGGCCGTGGGCCGGGGGGAGACCGTGGCCCTGGTGGGGGCTAATGGGGCGGGCAAGACCAGTTTGCTGAAGGCCGTCATGGGGTTGGTGGCGCCCTCCGGGGGCAGTATTGTATTGGACGGGGAGGAGGTCACCGGCGCCGCGCCCGCGGCCATGGCCGCCAGGGGCGTGGCTCTATGCCCCGAAGGCCGGGAGATGTTCGGGGACCTGACGGTCAGGGAAAACCTGGAGTTGGGCGCGCTGACCCTGCATATCGGCCGGGGAGAGATGCAAAACCGCCTGGAGGAGGTCTTTACCCGCTTCCCCAAACTCAAAGAACGCATCAATCAGCGCACCGCCACCCTCTCCGGGGGCGAGCAGCAGATGGCAGCCATGGGCCGGGCCTTGATGGCCAAGCCCCGGCTGCTGCTCCTGGACGAGCCCTCTTTGGGCCTGGCGCCCTTGATTACCGACGAAATCTTTGAGATCATCAAACAACTCACCCGGGCCGGGGCGACCATCCTGTTGGTGGAGCAGAACGCGGCCCGGGCCCTGACCGCGTCCAAATCCGCGTATTTGCTGGCCAACGGCCGGATCGTAGGCCAGGGCCGGAGCGATAAGCTGCTGTTGGACCCGGAACTGCGCCGGGCCTTTTTGGGCGCGGGCTCCGGGGACAACCCGGCCGCGTCTCGCCTGGGCGCGGCCGGACTTACCAATATCAGACTGGAAAAACCGGATATGAGCAAACTGACCTTTATGCCCCCGTTTAAGACCAGGGAAGAACTTGAGGACCATCAGCTTCAAAGCCTAAAGTGGAGCGTGGGCCACGCCTACCAGGGCTCCAGTTTCTACCGGACCCTGCTGGAGGCGGCAAACGTGGCGCCGGAGGATATCCGCTCCCTGGACGACCTCCGGAAGCTCCCCCTGACCTCCGCGGACGACCTCCGGGACGGCTACCCCTTCCCTTTCCGGGCCGTGCCCTTTGAGCAGATCGTGCGCATCCACGCTTCTTCCGGCACCACGGGGAAGCGCAAGATTCTCTGCTATACCCAGAAAGATGTGGACGACTGGGGGAACTTCTTTGCCCGGGCCTACGAAATGGCCGGGGTCACCCCCCTGGACCGGGTGCAGATCGCGGTGGGCTACGGGGTGTGGACCGCGGGCGCGGGCTTCCAGGCGGGGGTGGAGAGGCTGGGGGCCATGGCCGTGCCCGTGGGTCCGGGGAACGTGGACATGCACTGCGAGTTCCTGGTGGACCTGCAAAGCACTGTTTTGTGTTGCACCGCGTCCATGGGCCTGCTCATGGCCGAAGAGGTGCACAAGCGGGGCATTGCCGACAAGATCAACCTCCAGAAGGTCATCTACGGCTCGGAGCGCTCCAGCGTGTCCATGCGCCGCAAGATCTCCGAGCTTTTCGGGGGCGTGGAGCTCTTCGATATCCCCGGCATGACCGAGCTTTACGGGCCGGGCACCGGCATCGAGTGCCCGGACCACGACTGCATCCACTACTGGGCGGACTACTACCTCCTGGAAATCCTGGACCCGGAGACGCTCACGCCCCTGCCCGACGGCGAATGGGGGGAGATGGTGGTGACCACCCTCACCAAGGAGGCCGCTCCCCTGATCCGTTACCGCACCCGGGACATCACCCGCATCATCCCCGGGCCCTGCACCTGCGGGTCCATTCTGCCCCGGCACTCCCGCCTCCGGGGCCGCACGGACGACATGTTCAAGTTCCGGGCGGTGAACATCTACCCCTCCAGCATCGACAAGATCCTCTCGGAGGTGCCGGGTCTGGGGTCCGAGTACCAGATTCACCTGACCCGGGACCCGGGGGGCCGGGACCACATGCTCCTGAAAGTGGAGCGGGGCGAAGGCGTGGAGCCGGGCCGGACCGACGAACTGGGCCGGGAGATCATCTACACCATCAAACACAAACTCCTGGTCACCCCGGAGGTGGAAGTGGTGGAGTACGGCGAGCTGCCCCGGACGGACCGGAAGAGCAAGCGGGTTTTTGATACCAGGATTACGGATTCTGTGGTATAGGTGGTAGCAATACTAAGCCTATTTTTAAGCGGTTAGGGAAATGACCAGCCAAAGACCGGGCCTGGCGGAGGATGAAGTGTTGAGGGAGATTCTGCGCCGCCTGGTGGCCGCGTTCCAGCCGGAGCGGGTTTATCTGTTCGGGTCCAAAGCCAGAAGCGAGGCGGGGCCGGACAGCGATTACGATCTGATGATCGTGGTTCGGGATGACGCCCCCCCGGAAAAAAGACGGAGCCGCCTGGCTTATCAGGCCCTGCGGGGCACCCGGGCCGCGGCCGATGTTCTGGTGTGGACCAGGGAGGCTTTTGACAGCCGCCTGCACCTTCCTGCCTCACTGCCCGCGACCATCGCCAGGGAAGGAAAGCTGCTTTATGCCGCATGACCCGGTGCTGGTTACCGAAACCCGATCATGGCTCCGGAAAGCAGATACAGACTTCCGTGCGGCGCAACATGATCTGACCGCGTCCCCACCGCTTCTGGATGATGCTGCGTTCCACTGCCAGCAGGCGGTGGAAAAAAGTCTAAAAGCCTTCCTCATGTGGCATAGCGTGCCTTTTCGCAAAACCCACAGTTTGGAAGAGCTTGGCGAGCAGTGTCTGGATCTGGATGCCACTCTAAGGGAACTGGTAGACCGGGCAGTGCCTTTGACTGAATATGCTTGGAAGTTCCGCTATCCTGGAGAGCCGGAGGAACCTTCCGTTCAGGAAGTACAAGAAGCCTTGCAGATCGCTCTTGAGGTTAACAGGGCCATCCTTGGACGATTACCTCCAGAAGTTTAGACCTGGAAATAGTAATATGGCTGACTCCTGGTCACCCCGGAGGTGGAAGTGGTGGAATACGGCGAGCTGCCCCGGACGGACCGGAAGAGCAAGCGGGTTTTTGATACGCGCATCACGGATTCCGTGGTATAAATAATAAAAAAAAACCGGGGGGCGCACGCCTCTTGAAGGAGTTAACCATGAAGAAGCTTGCTTGCCTGGTCGCCTTGCTGCTGATTCTGACCCTGGCCGGTTGCGCGGCCCAGGGGTATAATCCTCAGCCGATTCCGTCCGGCAATTTTAATTGGGGCTCGGATGCCGCCTGCTCCCCGGGCTGCCCCCCGGGGATGAGCGGCTCCTGGTGAGGAGGTCGGGGGGAATGGGAAGATTATGAGGGATGAGGTTAAGGGCCGATGGCCCTCATCCCCTCCGGCAGACCCGCTCTCCATATCATTTTCAATAAGAATTGCTGGTCTATTTGCAGTGACAACCGATAGAAGGTCAGCAAAACATGAACAGGGAAATATCCCTTCAAACGAATGAAGTAACTCTTGAGGTAATTGAATATATTTGTCAGCGAATTATTGAGGCCATTAATCCGTGTCAAATAGTTTTATTCGGGTCACAAGCCCGGGGCCAGGCTGCAAGAGGGAGCGATCTGGATTTACTGGTGGTGCACGATAGCCCGGAAACTGACCGGCAAGTGCGCCGGCAACTGGAAAAACTGTTCCTGCATCGGCGTTTTGGCCTGGATTTGCTGGTCCGCACCCCGGCAGAAGTGGCCAGGAATATGGTGGACGGCAACCCATTTTATACGGAACATATCTTTGGCCGGGGCATTATTCTTTACCAGAGAGAAGATGTCCACCCCGCCAATTGAAACCCCGGCAGAATGGCTACGTTTTGCCGATGAGAACTTAGGCGTGGCCCAACGGGAGATGGGCCATGAATCCCCAGCCTTTCGCACGATTTGTTTCCTATGCCAGAGTTCCGCGGAAAAATACTTAAAAGGATATTTAATTTCCCGGGGATGGACCCTTGAGAAAACCCACGATATCGTGGTATTGCTGGGTCTGTGCGCCAATTATCACGAAGGGTTTTTACCCCTCCTGGAAGGCGGGGCCATTCTGACTCATCTTCGACAGTTGCAAAAAAATAGTTTTGGTTTATTAATAGGTTAAGCCTTGTGAACAAAGCTTTACCACTACGCGCCGCTGCTCGGCGAGTCGGATTGCGGCTGCGGTTCCAGGGGGCT
>JBFLXM010000022.1:0-56778 GCA_040757175.1 Thermodesulfobacteriota bacterium | reverse complement strand
AGCCTCAACAGAGTCAGAGAATTACGCATTAACATCCAAAATGAAGCTCGGATTCTGCATAATCACCCCCCAGAGTCTCAGCCTCTGAGGGATTACGCTTTTGCAAAAACCTAACCGGACAGTGCTGAGTATAACCATAACAAATCATTTAGGGCTCCCGAAATTACCATGGAGAGGTTGCCATGAAAAAAATCGCCAGATATCTGATGACGATGTTTTCAATTATGGCTCTCACGGGTTGCGGCGCCAAGTTAGCTGAGATCCACCTCCAATCCCAAAGTCGGGTGCCAGGGGTTTTCCAGGAAATGCCTGAGGGAGGCAAACCTCCCCAAGGATATGCCGATCTGGTCATCAAGGCATCTGTGAAAACCCATCTGAAGGGTTACTTCCTCCTAGAACCTAAGAGCTCGCCTCACGGAGGGCCGTTTTATACGTTCGTGATCAATATCGATGGACAGGCCAAAACCTATGAGGTCAAAGGCAAGGAAGAATCAGGCCCTCTCCTTGATGATCAGGGCAAGGATTCACCTGAACGCGGTTTGGGGATGCAATATGCTTTCGAAAAAAAGTTGCGCCTGAAGGCGGGAAATCACCGAATGTTTTTAGGTATCCCTGAAGAGGAATATTCCAGGGAGATTAACATATCGTTGGAGGAAGGAGAATCATATCTGCTACACTTTAAGCCTAACTACCGGTGTTATAGATCGGGACAGCAGGCGTTTGAATTGGGTCTCTATGGTTATACCGTGTTCTTAAATAAAATTTGATCCCTTGAATCTTGAAAATTCTGGGGGGCGGGCTTAATAAATAATAACCCGCCCCCCCTCTTTCGGGAGCAAAAATATGTTTGGTTTTAAAATCCTTCCCACAGTTAACCGGTCGCATGAGCCCAACCACCCGCATGATGCTCATGCGCATACTCACGGCGCCATAGACCCGTCGATTTTTACTACTCAACGCGGCATTTGGGCTGTCAAGTGGTCATTTCTAGGACTACTTTTAACTGCCTTGTTTCAAATTGTTATAGTTTTATACTCGGGAAGTGTGGCTCTTTTGGCCGACACGATTCATAACCTTGGAGATGCGGCTACTGCCATCCCGCTGTGGATTGCTTTTACTCTGGCCCGGTGGAAACCCACCAAACGGTTCACCTATGGCTACGGGAGAGTGGAAGACCTTGCTGGTGTGGCTGTGGTATTGACCATCCTGTGCAGCGCTATCATGGCCGGTTATGAATCCATCGATCGCCTGTTCCACCCGAAAACGGTGGGGTACCTGTGGGCGGTAATTATTGGGTCGGTTATTGGCTTCCTTGGCAATGAGGCTGTGGCAATCTTTCGCATTAAGGTAGGTAAAGAAATCGGCAGCGCGGCCCTCATCGCCGATGGCTATCATGCTCGTGTAGACGGCTTGACCAGCTTAGCCGTTCTTTTCGGTGCAGTGGGAATCTGGCTGGGCTATCCCTTGGCGGACCCTGTTGTCGGCCTTCTCATTAGCGTTGCCATCCTCCGCATCGTCTGGGAATCCGGCAAGGCCGTTTTCACCCGCTTACTTGACGGTGTAGACCCGGAAGTAATCGATGAGATCAAGCACGCCTTAGATCACGTCCAGGGCGTACAAGATGTCGCTGAAGTGCGGGTAAGATGGTTAGGCCATCGGCTTCATGCAGAGGTGAATATAGCTGTCAGCCCACAACTCTCCGTTGAAAAAGGACACGAGATTGCCAACGAAGCGCGACATCAGCTTCTGCATCATTTGCATTACCTTTCCAATGCCACAATTCATATTGACCCTGTGAATGCATCGGGTGAGGAACATCATCACATCGATGAACATGCACATGGCGATCTTCCATCTCATTCACATTAATGATATCGAAAGCTAAGAAAAAATGGTTTGGATATGGCGATTATAATCGAGATGCTCTCCTATTGCGGTTAACTGCTGAAAATTGAGGTTGGTGGTTAATGATATGCCAAAGAATGAAAAAAAGCTGCTCCCTAAAGTTTAGTTAAATTTAAAAACAAGGAGGTTTTCCAAGGAACTTTTAAAGGAGAAAGGGCCCAATTCTTAAATCTGACTAACTGTCCGCCATTCTAACCCCACCCTCACTGCTTTTTTAACATTCGTTTGCCCTTTTTAACCTATTTGCAAGGTTCCGGGTAGCCTCCCTTTGAATCTGTGCAATGGCTATAACTGTGCGAAATAACTTGATAAATAATACTTTTTATGGTATAAAAATATGCATGGTGGGCGCGGTAAGAACCAAGGAAAAATGTCCCAGGTGTGGCGGCCGGTTTGAAGGCGAGCTATTGCGTTGTCCTTCATGTTTTACTACTCCTAAACGCTATTTTGTCGATTTCTCATGGCCCGGTCAGGGGCGGATCAAGCTCTATTCCGATCAACAAGGGTATCCCCTTGACTCCTGGGAACGGGCCAACCGGCTCCTTAACGCAATTCGCTATGAAGTGGATCAAGGGAAGTTCGACCCACGGGAGTATATCAATCAGGGGCACCTCTCTCTGATGTTTCCCAACTATGCACGGGAGTGGCTTCAACGACGGGAGCAGGAGTATGAACGCGGCCATATAGTCAAGAGCTATCTCATTGAAATGCGGGATTACGTGCGCCGGTATTACCTTCCTTTCTTCGCCAAATTCAACATCCGGGACATCCGGGAGGGCCATATCGAAGACTTCAGAAACTGGCTCCCCTGTCATCTTTCCACCAAGACTATCCATAATATTTTGGGCATTCTGCACAAGCTATTTAAAGATGCTTTCCGCAGAAAGGACATTTTGGTGATGCCGGATTTTCCCAAGGTGGAGAAAGGCGATCCGGTCACCAAGTGGATCAGCGAAGAAGAACAGGAACTGGTGCTGGCCCAGATGAAAGACCCGGTCCGGCGGGCCTTTTACCTGTTTCTAATGAAGCAGGGTTGCCGTCCGGGTGAGGCCCGGGCCCTGAAATGGGAGAACCTTGACCTGAAAAACGATATAGTGACCATCGCGGCCGGTTTTAACATCAACGAATACAAGCCCTATACTAAGGAAAGGGATGTACGTTACCTCCCTTTGCATCCCGGGGTGAAAAAGGCTCTTTTATCTCTACCCCGTCAGCTTTCCGGGTGGGTGTTTACCCATAATGGGAAACCACTGACACAGTGGACGGCTTCAAACTACTGGAGACGGGCGGCGAGAAAGGCACGGGTCAAGGTGTCCTGCTACGAGGGTACCAGGCACAGTCTGGCCTCTCAAGCCATCAATCGCGGGGTGTCTGAAAGGAAGATCGGGGACATGCTCGGCCATAAGACCTTGACGTCAACGCGACGCTATGCTAAGCTTCGTGCTGACGCCCTGAAAGAAGTCTGGGGCGAAGAACCAACTCAAAAGGGAAATGGTCGCGTCCCCAAACCGTCCCCAAGGAATAGGGACAAAAAGCAAAGTCCCTAATAATCCTATCAAAATAATGGCGTCCCCACCGGTTCAAATCCGGTTGGGGACGCCATCAGCAATCAAGGGGTTAGGTTAATAGACCTAACCCTTTTATATTTCACTCCCCACAATATTCCCCACAGTCTCTTTAAAATAGGCGCAAAAAGGTTGCGGTTTGTGCGCCCGTGGCAATGGTTTTGGGCGGAGATTAACCCTGTCCTCAGAAGGGTGACCAGCCTTGACATCAGAGCGGGGTTTTGTTCCCGAAGTATCTGGCGCTGCGGCTCACCCTCTCCTTTTCCAGAAAGTCTGTGAGGGAGCCAGGTGGTCAAGGGCGCGTGATGGGCGGGTAATCCATCGGTCTTGCGAATCCGACACCGGCGCAAGGCCGGTCGCTCAATCACGGTCCTGGCACGCCTTCCGACGCGCGTCCGCCCCTTCAACTGATTAATACCAAGTCGCTATCGAAAGACAACAAATTGTAACAAGGGGCTAACCTTGTGTTCGCCCACCAAAGCGAGGGCGAATACAGGATTCGCCCCTACGAAAAAATATCCGGTTGATTGCGACTTGGTATAAGATTTTACTTTCTCCCTTTAGTCAAGGTTAATGATCCGGCTCTTTGCATATATCCCTCCCGGTTAGCCCCGGCCTTCCGTCCTGCCCTGCCCCCGCCTTCCCCTGGCGCAGCGCTCGACCCCCTGCACACCCCGACCCGGTGGCCACACCTCCGCCCCCGACTCCAGTTCCACGTCCCCCTCTTCCCGGCCCCAAAGGCAAACCCGGAGACGGGACCCTGATTCCTGGGGAGGATTGCGGGGAATTCCTCGAGCGACTGGTACCACTCCATTTTCCCCATCAGAGATTTTTCTGCGTCATTGCCTTGTACCCATTTTTCTATATAATTAGAAACTGGTTGTTTTTTCCTTCTTATCTATCCTGAAAACGAGGAGCCTGCCCCTTTTGAAAGTCACCACCTTCAGAATCCGGCGGCGGATCATCCAGGCTTTTCTATTCTGCGTTTTGGCGATCCTGATCTTCGCCGGGTTGAGCTTCCAGGCCCACTGGGAGATGGGGAAACGCCTGCGGCTGGTGGAGCGGGCCGACGACCTGGTGAATAATATCCTGGAGATTCGCCGGTTTGAAAAAAACTTCTTTCTTTACCGGCAGCCCGACAGTCTCAAGGAAGCGAGATTTTATCTGCAGCGGGTAGATGAAATTTGCTGCGGCCCAGATGAGGGAGTCTTACGGTTGCAGACCGGCCCGCAGAAGGAGAGGTTCCACCAGACCCTGGGCCAATACCAGAAGACTTTAACCCTGATCGAGGGCATCCTCCAGAAAAGCAGTCCCGGACCTGATCCTGCCTCCCTGTCTTCCCCGGAAGAAAATCTGCGCAACCTGGGGCAACAATTACTCACCATGGCGGAACACTGGGCCAAGGAGGAAAGGGCCACCATTGAAGGTCTTTTCTTGCGGGCCGTCTATCTCTTTATCTTTTCCATCATCCTCTTTGTCATTCTGGGGATGGTAGTGGCCTGGTATATCTCCCGGCTGCTGGTGCGTCCTTTGATGCAGATGCAGAATTACATGGATAAGATCGCGCACGGCGATTTTACTCCCATTCCCGACTCCGAGTGCAAGTCCCTGGAATTTTTTACCCTGTTTCGGGCTTTTAACCGCATGATCAGTGAATTGGAACACCACCAGGAGCAGTTGGTGCAATCCGGCAAGATCGCGGCCGTAGGGACCCTTACCGCAGGTATCGCCCACGAACTCAACAACCCCATCAACAATATTGTCCTCACCGCGGAAGCCCTCAAGGAGGATTTCTCCACCCTGGACCAGGAAGAGGCCCAGGATTTGATCCATGACATCCTGGTACAATCTCAAAGAGCCTCGGAGATCGTCAGAAACCTGCTGGATTTTTCCCGGGCCGAGCAGCCGGTGCGGGAACCGGTGAACATCGCCCAGATCCTGCGGGACACCATAAAGCTGGTGCAAAATCAGATAACTCTCTCGGGGGTGGAGGTGGAGCGGGACGTACCTGCCGATTTGCCCATCGTTTATGGCAACCCCAAGACCTTACAACAAATCTTTTTGAATCTCTTGATCAATGCCATCCAGGCCATGAGAGACGGGGGCCTGCTTACGATCCGGGCCCAGACCGAAGACGGCGGCCACTGGTTGAAAGTGGAGGTGGAAGACACCGGCATCGGCATCGAACCTGAGGATTTGCCCCACATCTTCGAACCTTTTTACACCACCAAAGAGGTGGGCCGGGGCACGGGCCTGGGGTTGAGCGTCAGCTATAGCATCGCCCAAAAGCATGGCGGCCATATTGAAGTGAAGAGTCAAAAGGGTCTAGGCTCCACCTTTACCGTGGTCCTGCCCTTGGAGGAGGAGGACTGAGGATATGCGGCTGGCGGTGGTGGACGACGAAGTCATTGTCCAAAAAAGGCTGAAGCAGGCCCTGTCCAAAGAAAACCACCGCGTGGAAACCTATAGCTCCGGCGAGGCCTTTCTCAAAGTCCAAGCCGTTTCTCCCTTTGACCTGGTCTTCCTGGATGTGATCCTGCCGGGGATAGACGGCATGGAGACCCTGCGGCGCATCAAAAGGCAGGGCGCGGCCACGGAGGTCATTTTGATCACCGGCCGGGCCTCCTTGGGCGCGGCCATTGACGCGGTGAAGCAGGGGGCCTTCCACTACCTGGCCAAGCCCCTGCAACTGGAGGAAGTGCGCCACCTGGCCCGGAAGGCCCTGGAACACCGGAGCCTCCGGGAAGAAAACCGGCAGCTCAGGGAACAGCTCCGGCCCCGGGAGGGCTGGGGGGAGATGGTGGGGGTAAGCCCCGGCATGCAGGAGGTCTTTGCCCTGGTCCGCAAGGTGGCCCCCCTGGATTGCCACGTGCTCCTCCGGGGCGAGAGCGGCACCGGCAAAGAGCTGGTGGCCCGGGCCATCCACCGGGAAAGCCAAAGGCGGGACCAGCCCTTCATCGCTTTCAATTGCGCCGGTTTTACCGAGGAGTTGATCGCCAGCGAGCTCTTCGGCTACGAACGGGGCGCGTTCACCGGCGCGGTGGCCACCAAAATCGGCCTCCTGGAGACCGCGCACCGGGGCACGGTGTTCATGGACGAAATCGGGGATATGTCCGGGGCCATGCAAGCCAAGCTCCTGCGGGTCATTCAGGAGGGGCAGATCTTCCGGGTGGGGGGCAACCGGCCCAGGCAACTGGACCTGAGATTTATCGCCGCCTCGAACAAAGACTTGAAACGGGAGATTGCCCTAGGGCATTTCCGGGAGGACCTGTACTTCCGATTGAACGTGGTGCAGATCGCGCTGCCCGCGCTCAGGGAGCGGCCGGAAGACATCCCTTTGTTGATTCAATATTTCCTGTCCAGGTACAGCCGGAAGTTCGCCAAGGGGGTGAAAGGGATGAACGGCCAGACCCGGGAGGCCCTCCTGGCCTACTCCTATCCCGGCAATGTGCGGGAATTGGAAAACATCATGGAACGGGCCGTGGCCCTGGCCGGCGGGGAGATTCTGACCCTGGCCGATTTGCCTTTGGACTTACGGGAATACTCGGTCACCCCCTACCAGGAATGGCCGCGTCTGGAGGATCAGGAAAAAGACTACATCCGCAAGGTTCTGGCCTATAGCCACTATAACATCGGCCAGACGGCCCAGATACTGAATCTGCCCCGCACCACCCTGTGGCGGAAGATGAAAAAATACGGACTGGCCAAGTCTTAATGCAGTTTTTAGTTTTTAGTTAAGTGATCTCAAAGCGTTAATTAAGTTCTTTAGGGTATAGCCTGCCTTTTACCCCCCTGTTTCATTCTGAAATTTAAATGCCTCGCTTTCCCCTATAAACCTTTCATTATGAAACATGACTTACCCTATCCCCCCTATTAAATTTTATATCACACGGAAATCATTACGATAATCGTCTTGGCCTCCTCTCTGCATTAGGCATGTTCAAGAAACCCTCTTGGTCCGGTACCGGGGCAAGGTCGCGCCTTTCCCTGATGGGGAGCAGTTCTTCATGGGCCTTGGGCCCACTCGTCAAGCAGGAAAAGCTCTCAGGATTCGCATTCTTAACTTTGAACCTGGAACCTTGAACTCTCGAAGCAGCTACTCATGGGTATTTTGCCTGCCCGTAAAACCCGCACAGGCTGAAGCCTGCGGCTACCAAACTTGGAACTTGGAACCAGGAACTTGGAACTTTTCCTAACCTGAGGGAGGGAACCTGAAGGATGTGGAATCTCTATTTACCTATCGCCGGCAATAGTATCAACATCTTGCTGCTTTTCGGCCTGGGGGGCGCGGTGGGTTTTCTCTCCGGCCTCTTCGGGGTGGGGGGCGGCTTTCTCATGACGCCTTTGTTAATCATGGCGGGCATTCCCTCCACCGTGGCCGCGGCCTCGGATTCCAACCAGATCGTGGCCGCCTCCACCTCCGGCACCTTTGCCCACTACCGCATGGGCAACTTGGATTTCAAGATGGGCTTCCTGCTCCTGGTGGGAGGGGTGGTGGGAGGAACCCTGGGGGTGCAGCTCATCAAGGTGCTCATGGCCCTGGGAAACGCGGATTTCGTCATCAAGATCACCTATGTGGTCATGCTGGGGGTGGTGGGTTTTTACATGTTCCTGGAGAGCCTGCAAAGTCTCCGGAAAAAGGCGGTGGCGGAGGTGAAGAAGGTGGAACCCGGTCGGCCCTCCGCCTATGCCCGGGCCATCCAGACGCTGCCCTGGCAGATGCGGTTTGACAAGTCCGGAGTCACCTTTTCCGCCCTGGTGCCGCTGATTTTGGGAATTCTGGTGGGCATCCTGGCCGCCATCATGGGGGTGGGGGGCGGTTTCATCATGGTGCCGGTCATGGTCTATATGCTGCGCATGCCCATGCACGTGGTGGTGGGCACCAGCCTTTTCCAGATTCTCTTCACCTGCATCAATGTCACCGTCATGCAGTCCATCACCAATCACACCGTGGACCTGGTGCTGGCCCTGATTCTACTGGTGGGTTCCACCCTGGGGGCGCAGGTGGGCGCCAAACTGAGCCGGAAGCTCAAGGCCGACCAGCTCAAGATCTTGCTCGCCTCCATTGTCCTCGTGGTGATGGTGCAAATCCTGGTGGGCTTGATTCTGACCCCCAGTCTGCTTTTGGGGTACAAGGGGGGGCATTGAGGTGAAAGCAAAGGAATTGAAGATGAGAAAGCTGGCCTGGGTTCTCCTGGCCGCCACCGTGTTGGTTCCTGGGGCAGCCGCGGCCTCGTCCGCCAAGATTCGCCTCTTTCCTGACCGGGTGGATATCGGCACCTTTTTTCAGGGGGTCGAGGTCAAGATTCAGGGCGAGATGCCACCGGGTTGCGAGGCCGTGGTGGAAATCGAAGGGGCTACGGCCAAAGAGATGCTGTTACGGAAAGGCCGCCGCGCCGGGCTCTGGATGACAGTGGGAGAGATTCGGGTGGAGAACGCCCCCAACCTCTATTTAGTGCTGAGCAGCGCTCCTAAGATCCCCCAATTGCCAGGGGAGGAGACGCCTTGGGGTCTTTCGGCCTGGAAATCCCGGCTCAAATTCCAGGGGGCCCTGACTGACCAGGAAATCGACCTCTTTTTCAAAGAGTTCCTGGCCCTGAAAAAGAGTGAAGAGCTTTATGACACCTTTCCGGGGACGCTGCAGACCGCCAAATCTCCGGAAGGCCAGTCGGCCTTGAAGGGAACCTTCAAGCTACCGGCCAAAGTGCCCCCCGGCCATTACCGGGTGCGGCTCTCCGTGGTCAAGGAGGGCCGGGTGCTGGAACAAAAAAATGAAGAGCTGGAAGTGAAAATGGTGGGGTTCCCGGCTCTTCTGGCGTCTCTGGCCTACGAGCATGGGGCCTTTTACGGCATCATGGCGGTGCTCATCGCTATTGCTACCGGGTTTATCATGGGTTTTCTCTTTAAGGGCAAGGCGGAGCATTGACAAGATGGCGGCTCAGGTCTTAACTAATAAGAAATAGTACAAAATTTACTTCGAGGCTAGCACGGTGTTCACCGGTCTTCAAAATCTCTGGCAGAAACTATTCAAGCCGCCCCGGCAGTTGCTGGCCTTTCCAGAGGTTTTTGAACACTTTCAAGAGTTGCTTCAGGATCATCAGCAGATCATGGAGATCATCGCCGACCTAGGGGAAAAATCCGGGGGAGAATATGTCTTTGACCGGAAATATTTGCTGGACACGATGAACGAGCTGCATTCCCTGCTTTTGCGCCTGGTGAAGGCCCTGAATCTGATCTCGGAAAACCGCTATGTGGAGTTGTATGCGGCGCTGGACCGCATTCTGCTGCCCCTGGAAGCGGAACTGCGGGGCCGCCTGACCCTGCCGGAGGAAATGCCGTATGTGGTGGGCCTCAAAGAGGCGCCCCTGGACTTGCCGGAACTGGTGGGGGGAAAGGCCGGGGCCCTGATGGAAATCAGCCAGCGCCTGCACCTCCCGGTTCCCGACGGCTTTGTGGTCACCACCCGGGCCTATCGCCGCTTCCTGGACCACAATCAGTTGGAGGATCGAATTCACTCTCTGTTGGCTGATTGGGTAGCGGCGAAGTTGGATACCGTGCAAGTTTCCCGGCAGATACAATACGCGCTGCTGGCCGGGGTGATCCCCCAGGAGGTGGCCCGGGAAATCCGGCGGGCGGCTCAAGGCCGGCCTTTCTGGGCCGTGAGGAGCAGCGCCTTTGGCGAGGATGGGGAGCTTTCCTTTGCCGGCCTCCATGAGAGCCTCCTGCAGGTGCCGGCCGCGGGGGTGTTGGAAGCGGTGAAAAAGGTCTGGGCCAGCCTCTATTCCCCCGGGGCTTTGAGCTATCGCCGGGAGGTGGGGCTGCTGGGTGAAGAGGCGGCCATGGCGGTGCTGTGCCAGGAAGTCATTGCCAGCCGGGCCAGCGGCGCAGTGCACAGCCTGGACCTGGAAGCTCCGGAAAGCGAGGCCCTGGTGGTCTATGCCTATCCGGGCCTGGGACGCACGGTCATGGATGGCCGGGCCAATCTGGACCGTTTCGTGGTGGAGAGACGCCGGCCGTTCCAGGTTAAGGCAAAGAATATCGTCATTAAGGAGAGATACCGCCGCGTGGCTGCCGGCGGCGGGGAGGAAGAGGCGGCGGTAGACCGGGAGGACCGGGAGCGGCCCACGCTCAGGGAAGAGGACATTAAGACCCTGGCCCACCATTCCCGGGTCCTGGAGCGTTACTTCAAACGTCCCCAAGAAACCGAATGGGCCTTGGATGAGAGCGGTCAGATCTGGATACTGCAATCCCGCCGTCTGGCTTCTCCGCAACCCGTGGAGGTCCCTGACATTTGTGAATCCTGCTCTTTCTATCCGGTACTCATTAAGGACCAGGGAGCAGTGGCCCATGCCGGGGTGGGGGCTGGGCCGGTCTTTATAGTGGACTCCGACCAAAACGTGGAAAGCTTTCCCGAGGGCGCGGTGCTGGTCACCCGCTATACGGCTCCCTGGTTGGCGCCGGTGGTGCCCCGGGCCGTGGCTATTGTCGCCGAGAAGGGGTCGCCCGCGGGGCACTTGGCCACCATCGCCCGGGAGTTCCGGGTCCCCACGCTGGTGGGGGTGGAAAAGGCCGCGGCCCTCTTGCCCCCGGGCGAGGATGTGACGGTGGATACTCACAATCGGGTGATCTATCAGGGCCGGGTGGCCGAACTGCTCCGGTATGAACTCATCCAATCCGCCACCTTCGAAGACGCGCCGGAATTCCGCCTGCTCAGGCGCCTTTTGAAGCGCATCGCCCCCCTCAATCTGACGGACCCCCAGGACTCCAACTTTACTCCTGCAGGCTGCCGTTCGGTGCATGATGTGATCCGCTTCGTCCACGAAAAGGCGGTGCAGGAGCTGATGGACCTGCCCCGCTTTCTGAAGCGGTTTAAAGAGGCCCGGGTCTGCACCCTCGTCTCCGCAGTGCCCATCGGCCTGAAGATCTGGGACCTGGGAGGCGGCGTCGATCCGGAGGCCCGGGGCAACCAAATTACGGTGGACCAGATCCGTTCCTTACCCCTCCAGGCCCTCTGGGCCGGGGTCACCCTGCCGGGGGTGTGGAGTACGGAGCCGGTGGCGGTGGACTTCCGGGGCATGATGGCCAGCCTGACCCGCACCGTAGGCGATGGCCTCGGCGCGCCTTCATATCTGGGGGTCAACCTGGCGGTGGTCACCAAAACCTATCTGAACCTGCACCTCAAGCTGGGGTACCATTACAACCTCATTGATGTGCGCATGGACCCGGACCCCCAACACAACCACATCTACTTCCGCTTCGTGGGCGGGGTGACGGACCTCACCCGGCGCTCCCGGCGGGCGCGGCTATTGGCCGAGGTTCTCTCCAAGTACCACTTTAAGGTGGACATCAAAGGAGATCTGGTACTGGCCCGTATTCTCCATCTGCCCCCCGAGGAAATGCGCCGCCGCCTCATCGCCCTGGGCCAGTTGATCGGCTTCACCCGGCAATTGGACATGCAACTCAAAAGCGACGAAGACGTGGGACATTTTCTCGAATCTTTTGTGCAACGCCTGGAAGCTGCCGGGGACTCACCCCCCCAAGGAGGAAAAGATGGCACAGAACAAGTTGAAAATCCTTATCCTGGACGATGAACCCATCGTCTGCAAACGCTTGAAGCCTTCCCTGGAGAAACAAGGCTTCGAGGTGGACACTTTCACTCGCAGCTTCGAGGCCTTGCAGGCGGTGCAACACACGAAATACGATATCATTATCACCGACCTGAAGATGGAGGGCATGGATGGCATGCGCTTCCTCCAGGAGGCGAAAAAAATCCACCCGGATTCAGAAGTCATCGTCATTACCGGGTTCGCCACCATGGAGACCGCCAAAGAGTCCTTTAAGAAGGGAGTGTTCGACTTCATTGCCAAGCCCTTCAACCTGAGTGAAATCCAGCGGGTGGTGATGCGGGTGGAAGCCAAGATCAGGGGAACCCAGGGTTAATCACGGAGCGTTCGCCTTGGTGGATAAGCGACGTGGAGATATGTGGAGATAAGGAGATAGATAAAATGATGAAAACGCTGGTTTCCATCGAGGTTGATCTCGCTGCCAGCCGGGCCATCCGTTTTGCTTCGCAGTTGAACTTTTTTATTCCCATGGAGATCCATCCGGTCTATGTCAAGGAATCTCCGCCCCGGGAGCTTTCCATCGGCTCCGGCTGGGCCCGCAAACATTGGGAACAGGAGCTCGTCCGGGAGGGTAAGGCCGAGATCAGGGAGATGATCAGCTCCGAGTGGGAGTTCAGCCCCACTCTCAAGGAACCATTGGTGGTCTATGGCGATCGGGAGAGGGAGCTGCTTAAAATCATGGAAACCGAACGCTTCGCCGTTTTTGTGGACGGAGAACGCTTCGACTGGACTCCGGCCAATCTCTACCGCAAGTGCCATTCCAAGCTTTGGCAGCAGTTTCCGGGGGTTATCGGCATTGCCCGGGTCCTCCGGAAAATTGAGGCATTGTTGGTTCTGTGCCCGGAAACGAGTGGAGTCCAACCCCTGGTTCAGAGTTTGTCCCTGCTTTGGAAAGGCTCTTCTCTTCCGGTGTCCCTGGCCATTCCCCGGGGGGCGCCGGCTGATTTGGCTCAAGAGGCGGCCCGGGCCAAGGAGACATTGGCTAAGGAGGGTTGCCAGGTTTCCCTCCAGGCGGATTTCCCTTACTATCCGGAGCCTCCGGCCCCCGGGTTCCTGAGAAAATACGGCCTGGTGGCCCTGGCCCTGAACCGTAGCCTGAAGAAAGATAGTCCCGAACTGGAGTGGCTTTCCCAGGCCAACGCGCCGCTTCTCATTAAGCTTTATTAAACCTGTCCTCAAGGAAAAGGGGAGTGCCATGAGAATACTATTCGCGGGCGACGAACACCCATACAGCGCTTTTGCCCTGAAGGAATTAATCCGCCTGGCCATGAACACCTGGGCGGACGTGACCATCTTGGGGGTGCAGGCGGCCGGCGCCTCCCCGGGGCCGGTGGCCCCGGCCCTCAACCTGGCCCTCAACCGTTACCGGGAGACCTTTCTGAACAGTTGGGAGGGTGAAGATTCGCCTTATGCCCTGAGCAACTGGCAGTATGAATGGCACCCGGTCAAAGAGAATCTCTGGGAAGAGCGGCTGGTATGCAAGAGCGGCAAGAAGGATTTCCGGCTCCGCCTCCGCACCGGCAACCCGGCCCCGGCCATCTTAAATGAGGCCCGGGAGGACGGGAGCGACCTCATTATTCTGGGCTGCACCGGAGGCGGCGAGTGCTTGTGGGCCGGGGCTGCGGGAGTGCCCCAGAAGGTGGCCGGGGACGCGGATTGCACTGTCCTGCTGGTGAAGGAAGACCTGCCCCTCAACCGCATCCTGGCCTGCCTGGACCAGACTTACATCAGCCAGGAATCCTTAGAGATACTCAATCAGATGGTGACCTTGAACCAGGCCCAACTGGAAGTGATCGGCGTCAACCCGGAGGGAGGCTTGAAAAAAGAGGTTTATACCCGCCTTATCGAAATCGGGGATTACTACCAGGACCGGGGGGTAGAAATCAACACCCGGATCATCGACATTGCCGATTTGGAGTCTTTGATCGCCGGAGAAAGCCAGCAAGATCTCCTGGCCCTGTGGATGGGCCAGAAATCCCTCCTCTCCCGCTTTTTCCCCCGGGACTGGGTGGGCCGCCTGGTGGCCCGGGGCCGGACTTCCGTCCTGGTCATGCGTTAAGGAATTGGTGGGCGGTGCCCACCCTACATCAACTTGGAACTTGGAACTATCTTTTCCCGGGGAACCGAGGAGGACGCCAACATGAAAATTCTCGTGGGAGTCAATAAGAGCGAAGAATCGCAACTGGCCTTGCGCCATGCCTGCCATCTGTTGGAACATTTCGAGGCGGAGGTGGACGCCCTCTACGTGAAACCGGACGTCGTGGAAATGGCCCGGGAAGGAGCGTATGCCCCCTTTACCACCTCGGGCGATATGGAACGGGAATTGGAGAAAGACGCCAATAAGGTGGTGGAGGAGATTTTCGAGGCCTGCGAAGTTTGTCTGGGCGGCAAGGTCCCGTGCGACCCCCTGGTGGCCATAGGGGATCCGGCTGACGAGATTTTGCATGCAGCCGACGCCGGTGGTTATGATCTCATCATCCTGGGCGGCCCCAGCCGGTCAACTCTCAGAGGGCTGCTGATGGGAGCGGTTCATAATAAGGTGCTCAACTATGCCAAGCAGCCCGTGCTCATCGTCCGCAATTACCGGGAAATCAAACGTATCCTGGTAGCCTACCGGGGTTCTTCCTGCGACCAGGGGGCCCTGGAGTTTATCGCCCCGCTCTTTGTTAAAAAGAAGCCGGAAATCACTATCCTGCACGTTCAGGAGACGGAGCGGGGGGAGAGCCCGGAATTCGCCCAAGCCTGCGTTATGACCGGCCGGGACACCCTCCGGGAATTGGGGTACGAGCCGGTCACCAAGTTGGCCCAGGGCGACTTTGAGGAAGAAATTCTCAAGGAAGTGGCAGTGGGGCGCTACGACCTGGTGGTCCTGGGCGCATACGGCCATAAGCACCCCCGCTATCTGCCGGTAATCAGCGACGAGGCCCTGAACCTGGCCCGCCTGACCACCAGGCCGGTGTTGGTATTTCGGGATTTCAGCCAAGGAGAAAAATAACTTCTCCCGGGTAGCAATTCTAAGGAGAAACCGGGACCTACTCTGGCCTTCTTTCTGCCAAGAATACATGTGTTACCAAGTCGCCATCAAAAGATGTTGAACTGAAGGGGCGAACCTTGTGTTCGCCCTGGAGGCCGGGCGAATACAAGATTTTCCCCTACAAGAAAATTATCGTTTGATTGCAACTTGGTATGAGTCAAGGGGAAAGTAATTTTATTTCATTCCCCCCATATCCCCTAACATCGGCCGCCTCTGGGTTGGCCGCTCAGGAACGCTTCCCGGAATAGTTGTCCATAACTGGTTAACATCTCGCCGTAGTCAGGTAAGGCTGACAATCCCAAAGCCGCGTTTTCCCCCAACTGCCGGCGCCGGGCCGGGTCGTGGATCATGGATGTCAGGAATTCGGCTAATTGCCGATAGTTTCCAGGATCGTAAAAAAGGGCATTGCAGCCGTTCCGCAGCATCTCCGCTATCCCGAACACCGGGGTGGTGATGATGGGCAGACGGCAATACATGGCCTCTAAAATTACCCGGGGAAAGCTTTCATTCCGGGAAGTGCAAAGAAAAACATCCGCGGCCCGGTAATAGAGACCGACGTCCCTGGTTTCAGCAACAATGGATACCTTTTTTTGGCGCTCCGGAGGCATGGAAGAGTGCAGCCTATGGATCTTGCGGCTATACGCATTCAACCGGTCCCCCACCAGGAAAAACTTCGCCTGCCGCCAGGTATCCGCATCCAGGCGGCGGCCGGCGGCCAATAAATCTTTTTGCCCCTTGCGCGGGCATACGGTTCCCAACGACAAGACCATGACCTCCTCCGGTCCCAGTCCCAGCTCCCGGCGGGCCTTATCCCGGCTCCAGGGGTGGAGCAGCCGGGCAAATCGCTCATAATTCAGGACATTATGCAACGTCAGAAAATTGTTGTGCTCATTGAGATGCCGGTAGAGGGCCCGGGTGGCCTCGCTGCAAAAGACTACCTGATAGGGCAAAGCCAGGCATTTTATCAACTCCCGGGCGGCCACCCGGGGTAATCCCCGTAAATGCTGACGGGGATCACTTTCATGGATATGCCAGAGGCTGGGCAAATGCAAGCGGCCCGCGGCGGCGATGGCATAATAAGCAAGGAGAGTATTGCCCAGGATCAATTCGATGTCCCGGGCGGCGATTTCCTGGGCGAAATCAGTTAGAAATTTTTCATGGCTTTCAAGACTTCCCCCTTCAGATAACGGCACTGGAGAAACCCATACGGGAATGTTTGCCCCCTCGAATTCCTGGCGCAAAGGTCCGTCCACCGGACTGTGGATGATGGGGGCGATAACCCCCCGGTCACGCAGGGAGAGGACGAGTTCCAGGAGGAAATACGGCGCGCCTTCCAAATTCAGGTTGTGGGTGCAGATCAGAGAACGTATCGCTTTAAGATTTGCCGGTGCGCTGGTGCGGCTGCCGATGGCGAAAACGCCTCTCTCCCGCGTCAGATTGCAGTTATAGTAAGGGTCATAGCGCCGGCGATATTTTTGCAGATAAGCGACTTCTTCCGCCAGATGGTCCGCCGGGCTCCGGGAGGCGCCTTCGTGATGCAGCAGTTCCGCGCCGGGACAATATACCACCCGGTGCCCCGTATCCAGCAGGCGATAACAGTAATCCACGTCATTATAAGCCACGGCAAAGTTCTGGGCATCGAAGCCTCCCAACTGTTGAAACAGGGACCTTTGGGTCAACATGCAGGCTGCGGTGACCGCGGCATAGTTCCTGGCGACCTTGGCATAGGCCCAATAGCCCCAATCATGGCCGGGAAGCAATTTAAACGCATGGCCGGGTTTGCCCTGGTGCAGGCCGTGGAGGATGCCCGCGTGCTGCACCCGGCCATCGGCAAACAACAATTTGGCACCCACGGCCCCCACCCCGGGAATGCCCAGATAGCCCACCATCTGACTGAGCCAGGCAGGGCTGATAACCTCCACGTCGTTATTCAAAAATAAAAGATAGTCCTCTGAGACCCTGGCCGCGGCGGCATTTATGAGATAGGAGAAGTTAAAGCCGCCATCCGGGTTGGCCAGGCGCCAGACCGGCCAGGGCAGGCCCCGCAGGTAGTCCAGGGTATCCGGATCATCGCTGTCGTTGTCGATAACGTAGACCTGATAATTTTGATAACGGGTTTTGGCCAGGCTGTGCAAGCAGGCCCTTAACATTTCCACGCGGTTCTTGGTGGGGATGATGATGGCCACGCTCGGACCGCTATCCGGGAATTCGTGGGTGAAGATGCCGCAGCCGCCTTGGGCGGCCCACTGGGGATGGTGCACCGCGGCGTCAAGACCCCGGCGGGCCAAGGCCTCTTGCACGGCCCGCCGGCCGGCTGCGAAGGAATACGGCTTCTCGTTGCCGGAAAGCGCGGTGGAACCGGGCAGGACCCGCCAGTGATAGAGAATTTTGGGGATATGACCAACCCTTGAGGTCCGCTCGGTAACCCGCAGGGCCAGATCGTAATCCTGGCTCCCCTCATACCCCGCCCGCATCCCCCCCACCGCCTCATACAGGTCCCGGCGCACGCCCCATAGGTGTGAGAGGTACATGTAGGAAAGCAATAATTCGGGGGACCAGTCGGGCTTAAAATGGGGGTCGAAGCGCCGGCCTTCTCCGTCAATCTTGTCATCATCGGAATACAGGACATCGATCTGCGGCTCCCGGGCCAGGCATAAGGCCGCCTCTGCCAAAGCGTCGGGGGGAAGTTCGTCGTCATGGTCCAAGAAAAATAAGAAGTCATGGCGGGCCAGGGCCGCGGCCGCGTTGGTGGCCCGGCTAACCCCGGCGTTTTGCCGGCAGTGCTTGATTTGGAGACGCGGTTCCCGGGCTTGCCAGCTCTCCAGGAGGCGGTAAATTTCCGGGTCGGTGCTGCCGTCATTGGCCAGGCACAATTCCCAATGCGGGTATACCTGCTCAGTGACGCTCTCCAGGGCGCGTTGCAGAAAGCGGACGGGGGGATTGAAAACCGGCATGACCAGACTGAGTTTGGGTAGGTCATGTACTTCCAGCAAGGCTTGCTGCAAAACTTCCTGACGCCGTGGGTTCCAGGTATTGACCTCCAGCCAATGGCCGTAAGGATCAAACCTGCGCTGCAGCCGCCGGTAAAAAAGGCTTTGGGCGAGAGATCGGCGGATTAGAGAACCCAGACGGGTAGAGGCTAACCAATGAATTAATCTAATAAAATATTTTTTTATTTTAAGAGAATAATAGCCAGGAAAAGGGTTATGATTCAGCATGGCTGTTATTTAGGCTATTCTCCCCCCCGACGAACCAACAGACCCAACCTCTAAGCTGAATTTTCTCCTGGATCATGGTCCCCCCAAAAAGGTGGTCAGGAGAAACGTCAGCCACTTTTATTTTTTCTTGCCGATTAGGGCATAACACCAATAAATTCTTCCTAAATCGCCGGGGTCGACTCCTTTTACCGGGGCTGGGATAGTAAAAATCTTTTTTATTTCCATCAACCCGGCCCATTGCATCAGAAAAACCAGATATTCGTCGGTCACCGGCCGGATATGGGTGGGATCATTGTAAAAATCTTGAACAAAATAAGGATGACGGGCATTGATGCATTCAATTAACAAGACACCCCCCGGCGCCAAACGGGCAGCCGCGACCTGGAGGAGTTCAAAGACTTCTTGGGGGGCCAGATGTTCGGCGACCTCCAATAAAGAGACGCCGGCCAGAGGTGCATCGCTCTCTTTCAAAAAGGTTAAGCCATCAGCATGAATTATATTCAAACCGCGGGCACTGGCGCGGCTGACTTCACCAGCCTCTCTATCCACCCCCATGGCCGGAATATTGTGGTTATTGAGAAAATCCACGAATTCTCCGGCGCCGCAGCCAATATCTACAAAAGGATATGGTAAGCCGGCGGTTAAATGGGGTAAATAAGATTTATACTGGGCCCTTCTCTTCTCTTCATAATCCTCTCCGCAAGTCTCACTCCAAAAAGAATAGAATAGAGATTTCTTTTCCTCTCCGGTTAAATCATTCATCCTGCGCCGGACCCGGCGCTCAGCCCTTGCGAGCAAGTTATCCGCGGCGACTTCCCAGGAGAAGGAAAAATTAGGTTGCGGCGGAGGTTCCTTCAAGGCGGCTATTTCCCATTCCAACTGCTGAATCTTTCCAACTTGGTTTTCCAGGAGGGGAAGACGCCTTAATGCCCCCAGTATCCGGAAACCCCATGCCACTTTGGAAGAGGCAACCTTGGATTTTGCTTTCAATAATAATTGCTTTATTCGAGAAGTTTCTTCTTCTGGCTTTTGCTCCATCATTTTCCAGTCCCAAAAAGAAGTCTCATCTTTTTGGCGGAGATATTCAAACAAAGTCTTTTTTTCCTCAAAAGTAATATTATTATTCTGTCCTAACGATATAATCCGCTTGGCATTCTCGATAATTTCTTTGGTTATCTCCAAATATTTTCTGCCATTTTTTTGATCGGGCTCCAGATTAGTACCTTCGCACCATTCATTCCAGGAATGAATGAACATTATCCTTTCGTCGCCCTCATATTGTCGATAAGTATCGATATAGGCATTGAGCAGCCACTTTTTATATGCCTCCCCCCTGGGATTCGCATCTAGATGAATGATCGCTCTGTTTTCATATCTGGGGGTATTGTCCCATGGAAGCATAACTGTCTTATATCTTTTATATTCTGGAAAAGGACGGTGCATGTGCAGTTGCGCGAATTTCTCATAATCCACCAAAGAGCCGTGAAAGGGTTCAAGAAAACGAAAGGAACTAACATCCCGGATCATAACCGCGGGGGGAAGGAGATTGCTGGGAATTTCATAAGCGGCATCGAAGTCAATCGTTCGGGGATTGATAGCATTGACGCCCAGCCAATCATCCACATGCACCAAGAAAATTCCGTCAAATCCCTCCCGCTTGACTAGATTTCTCCATTGCTCCGCCATAAATTTAATATTTGGAATTAAATGTGTCTTATATATTAAAAGAATTGGTTTCCCATTTATTTTGATATATGAGTCTTTCCTAAATATTGGAATCAGTCCTTTAATGAAATTAATATTATCCTCCGCTGAATGCTGTTGTCTCAAAATAATGTCGTCTTGCCCCCCGTCCCACCGCTTTGTCCAATTTTCATTCGCCCAGAGAAAGCAAAAAGGAATTTTAAAACCCGACGATATAAAAATATCTATGGGTTTGTAAAGATATCTTCTACCCTGAAAATAATAATAATAAAAACAAAACCCCGAAATGCCATGCTCGATTGCCAAGGAAACCTGCTTCTCAATGGTCTCCGGCACTCGGAGGTCATAGAAGCCGAGTTCCCCGGGCAAACGAGGTTGGTCGTGCCCCTGAAATAAAGGCCTGGCTTTGGTTACATTGGTCCATTCAGTGAAGCCTTTGCCCCAAGCCGCATCGTTTTCAGGAATAGGATGAAATTGGGGGAGATAAAAGGCCAGCACTTTGGGATAATCAGGCTGGGGTTGGCTGACCCAATGGCTGGAATCCATAGATATTCCTTCCCTTGCAAGGTCTTCTGTCAAATGTGTTTGCCGGGATGAATTTCCAAGTTCGGAGTTATCCGGTGATTGATCAACATCCGCCTCGATAAGGGATTGCTCCACCGCCTCCCTTACCATGTCGACGGGAATTTCCGCAACAGGGCCTAGACGGTTTCTGACCAATCGCACATTTGTTTGCTGTTCACCATAGCCACCGGAGAAGGGGTTATACGATTTAAAGTTGCCCAGAGAGCCCAACAATACCACTCCTTTGGTATTCACGGCGTTGGCCAAGTGGGCCGGACCGCTATCCACCCCCAGGAACAAGCAGGATCGTTTAATAATTTCAGCGCATTCTAGGATACCGGTTTTATTGATCAAATTAATATATGAATGGCTGGGAAGGTCTAATGGTGCGGCTGTACCTGTCCCCACTTCAACCACCTTTAAATTATAATCAGAAATGATCTGGTTAAGTATTTTATTCCATTTTATATCATGCCAATCTTTATTGAGATCATTGGATTGCCGATGGATCACCAGATATTTATGGTCAATCCCCAACTTATTTACCGTTTCCAGATGTTCCTTGGCAATATAGACTTTAGGCTGTTCTGATAATTGGGGAAGGCCGGCTCCCATACTGAAGGCCTCCAGGAGGGTTCCGTAGTCAAACCAATTATGGACAGTGATTAACGGATTGCCTGTAGTTTTAAATAAAGGCACCTTACAGCATTGGCAGATTCTATAATTTATATGAAGATCCACCACCAGGTCATAGACCCCATGATTCTTTAATTTTATCCATTCGGTCAAACAATCAATAACGATAGTTTCATCGATATAAGGATTAAAATCTATCAGCTCTTTGTAATGTTCTAAAACAGCCCAGGAGACATTTGCATTACTATACGTGCGTTTCAAATAACGTGGCACAGGTTCACATGCAACAATATCTCCCATATGTTCTATTAATCCAACAAGAATGTTCATTTAAGTCCGGCTGTCCATAATTAAAATCAAATATTTAATGCGAGCGTTATCAGATATTTTCTCTGACGGCTATAAGAGTTTCTGGAGGCTTCAGGTTCTAATGAGAAGTTGAAATAAAGGTGGCGCTACTCATAGCGAACCGCATCCACCACATCCATGCGACTTGCCTTAATGGAGGGGAAGAGGCCGGCTGCAATTCCTAAGAACACGCCGAATACCAGGCCCATCCCCATGGAAATGAAGAAAAGGTACGCTGCCGGGCGCAGGTCAATGAGTTGAGAGAGGCATGCCACTGCCAGCCGGCCCAGGATGACGCCCATGAAAGAAGCACCTAGACTGAGCATCATGGCTTCGGCGAGGAATTGTTTGAGGATATCTGCGTCATCAGCACCCACAGCTTTCTTCAAACCTATTTCCCGGGTGCGGGACCGCACCGCGGCCATCATCACGTTCCAAATGCCCGCGCCTCCCAGGAGCAGGGTGATGCCGATGGCCACATAGATAAAAAGTTCCACCCACCAGAATATCCTTTGGACTCTTCGCAACCCCTCCCAGAGGACTTCGACTTGCAGTTGGTCCGGGGACTGATACGTTTGCACTACTCCGGTGATGGCTGCGGCCACCGGCGCGACATCGTCCAGAGTGGCGCAACGCAGATAGACCCGGTCAGCCAGGATCGATCCCGGGAAACGGTCCTGCACCGTGGTAAGTGGTAAATATGCGGTGCTCGCCAGACCGGAGTCGGTGATTCCTCCTAGGACTCCCGTAACCCGATAGGATTCATTATTGATATTCATCGTCCTGCCGGCGACCTGGCAATGGCCGAAAATCTTTTTGGCCAGGAGCTCTCCCAAGACCAATTCTTTTTTCTTCTCGAATACCGCTTCCGGACCGAAAAGAGTGCCGCTCATGGCCCAAAAGCTCCGCACCTTCCAAAAGTCCTGATCCAACGCCATGACGCTAAAAAAATAAGGTTGGCCCTTGGTCAAGTTGGTATGACCCATTTGGAAGGCGACCGCGCTGACAGCTTCCACCCCCGGAAGTTGACGCAAGGCTTTCAGCGTCTGCGGCAGGAATTCCGCGGGCCGGGAGGTTAGATGATTATCAAAGGAGGCCTTGAGGACCGTGACGCCGCCGATCAGGGTCAAGTCCTGGTTTAGATTCCTTTTAAAATCCCGGCTCAGCATGGACACGGTGATAAATCCGCCGATACCCAAAGCGATGGCCAGGATTACCCCCCAATAGCGCCGGCGGTGGCGGATGATCTGGCGAAAACTGAGGCGGAAAAGATCATTAAGATTCATCTAAAACCCCTGCCCAGGTCGTTCTCGGTCCCCGCATCCCGGCGTCCCTGGCCGTAAACGGGCTCAAACCTCCCCCGCGGCGGCTCCAACAATGAATATAAAAGATCAAGAAACTGTAACGTTATTGGTAAACTTGGTCAAGCCTCTATCCTTGCCTCAATAAACTTTGGGTTAAGTCCCGGTTACCCTGCTTCCATAAGAAATCTCCGGGCCCGGCGGGAAATGGATTCTTCCCCAATTTTGTGTTAGCATACCTTCTTCAGGGAAATGGGATCCTGAAAGAGGCATAGCTTTCTGTTCACCATCAACCCGGAACGAGGCGCGGCCGACCCCGGCCTTTTCTCGCATAAGAGACCAGCGAATATCAGGTTTTTGGGGTTTTTGCCCATTTAAGGAATACACCTGGTGGCCAGCTTACCTAATGATAACGACACTCCGGGAAATGGGACCGGGCCCGCTCTCTCCATAGTTATTCCCATCTATAACGAATATCAAAATATCCGGGTGCTGCACGAGGATCTCTCCAAGGTCTTAGCGGCGATGGCCCGGGATTATGAAATTATCTACGTGGATGACGGCAGCACCGATCAAAGCCTGGCCGTGCTTAAAGAAATTGCCGCGGCTGACGCGGCGGTGACGGTCATTCAGTTGCGGCGGAATTTTGGGCAAACCGCAGCCATTTCCGCAGGCATCGATGGGGCGGCCGGGAAGGTGGTGGTCTGCATGGACGCGGATTTGCAGAATGACCCCGCGGATATCCCCAGGCTGGTGGCCAAATTGGAAGAAGGTTATGATCTGGTCAGCGGCTGGCGGCAGCAGCGGCAGGATCACTGGTTATGGCGCAAGTTGACCTCGGCGATCGCCAATCGGCTGATCTCTTTAATTACCAGAGTGAAATTGCACGATTACGGCTGCACTCTCAAGGCCTACCGCCGGGACCTGCTCAGCCATATCCGTCTTTATGGACAGATGCACCGGTTCATCCCGGCGTTGGCCGTGCTGGTAGGGGCCTCATTGGCGGAGATTCCCGTCAATCACCGCCCCCGGGTGCACGGCAAATCCAACTACGGTTTGGGGCGCACCTTGGCGGTCATTTTGGATCTGTTTACCGTGAAATTCCTCAGCAATTTTTCGGTCCATCCCCTGCATCTCTTCGGGGGGTCAGGGTTAGCCCTCATCGCTCTGAGCTTTGTTACCGGCACGATCATGGTCTTTCGCAAGCTGGTTTACGGCCTCTCCATCGTGCAGACGCCCCTCCTGCTCCTCTCGGCCCTGTTGTTCATTTTAGGATTTCACTCCATCTTGATGGGTCTGACCGCGGAAATGGTGATCCGCACTTACTATGAATCTCAAAATAAACCTATCTATGTGATTCGCCAGGTTTTCAACTCCGGGAAGATCCGCCCTGAATCTTTAGAGGAATAAGAAAATCTCCGGCAAATTGGGGAAATTAGCCAATTATGTGCGGTATCTGCGGCATAATCAATTTGGATGGGCAAAAACCCGTAGATCCGGAGGTCCTGGTAAACATGACTCGCGCCCTCAGACACCGGGGACCGGATGACGAGGGCTTTTATGTGGAGGGTCCGGTGGGATTGGGACACCGGCGCCTGGCCATCATTGACTTGGCCACGGGTAAGCAGCCCCTGGCCAATGAAGACGGCACCATCTATGTCGCCGGTAACGGCGAAATCTATAATTACCGGGAACTGCGGCACAACTTGCTGAAGGCCGGCCATACCTTTGCCAGCGCCAGCGATACCGAGGTAATTTTACATGCTTACGAGATGGAGGGGGTGGACTTTGTCCAGAGATTAAACGGCATGTTCGCCCTGGCCATCTGGGATGGACGCCGGCGCCGCTTGCTGTTGGCCCGGGATCGGGCCGGTATCAAGCCTCTTTATTATGCCAGGGCCCCCGGCGTCTTTCTTTTTGCCTCGGAGCTGAAGGCCATCTTGCAGCATCCGGCCGTGGAGCGGCGTTTAGACCTCACCGCCCTGCACCAGTATCTACATCTGGAATATGTACCGACCCCTGGAACGATTTTTCAGGGGATAAACAAACTGCCTCCGGGCCATACCCTGATCTTGGATCCTGCCGGGAACCGCCTGGCCGTCCAGTCCTATTGGGACCTGCACCTGGCCCGCAGCGAAGGGGCCAGGGAGCAGCCGTTGGCCGCTTACCTGGCTGAATTTCAGGATATTTTTCAGGAGGTGATCCGCCAAGAACTCATCGCCGACGTGCCCGTGGGCGTGCTCCTCAGCGGCGGCCTGGATTCCAGCGCGGTCGCGGCCGCGGCCGCCAGGTGGTCCGCCAAGAAGGTGCAAACCTTCACCGTGGCCTTTCCGGATTCCTCCTTTGATGAATCGGGTTATGCCCGGCAGGTGGCGCAGTCTTTGAGAACCGAACATTTCGAAATCACCCTGACCCCCCAGAAGATGCTGGAGCTGGTGCCCCGGCTGGCGGATATGCTAGATGAACCCCTGGGGGACTCTTCTTTTATTCCCACCTTTTTATTGTCCCAATTTACCCGGCAGCAGGTTAAGGTGGCCTTGGGCGGCGACGGCGGCGATGAGCTGTTTGCGGGTTATTCCACCCTGCAGGCGCATCAATTGATGAAATACTACCAGATGCTGACGCCCCGGCGGCTGCAGGAGCGCCTGGCCCAGCTAGGCAATTATTTGCCGGTTACTTTTAACAACATCAGCCTTGATTTTAAATTGCGGCGGTTTTTCCTGGGACAGGCATTTCCTCCCCTCATCAGGCACCAGCATTGGCTCGGCTCCTTCACCCCCCGGCAAATAAATCTCTTGTTAAAATCGGAAATGAATGTGGGGGAAAAACCGGCGGCAGACTTGATTCTTCGCCACGGCCGCCAATCCGGGGCCAGGGAGATTCTTAACCAGATTCTTTATAGTGATATGAAGCTTTATCTGGAGGGGGATATTCTGCCCAAAGTGGACCGGGCCAGTATGGCCAATTCTTTGGAAGTGCGAGTCCCCTTCTTGAATCACCAGTTGCTGGATTTTGCCGGGAGACTGCCGCTGGGCTTCAAACTCCACGGTCTTACCCGCAAGTATTTGTTGCGTAAGGCTTTTAAGGATGTCTTGCCTCCGGCTATTTTGCGGCGCAGCAAGAAAGGTTTCAATATGCCGGTGGCCAAGTGGTTGACGGGGCCCCTCAAGCCATTGGCCGCCGAACTATTTGCGGAGGCGCGCCTGAAACGGGGCGGCTTGTTCCAGCCACAGTACGTGCGCTCTTTGTGGGAGGAGCACCTGTCCCGGCGCCAGGATCATCGGAAGTTGCTGTGGACCTTGCTGGTCTTTGAATTGTGGCGGGAGAAATGGCTGGAGAAGTGAATGGGGGGCCGGGGTCGCAGGGGAGGGCCCCTGCGGCCGCCCCTGTGAGTCCCATATTCAAAGGTTCGGGGGGTTCTGTGGCCGGGGTGCATGGCTCAGGCGTCCCACCTAAAAAGGCCTGTCCCCTCCTTCAGAATAACCGGAGAAGATTGTTTGCGCATCCTGGTCCTTAATTATGAATATCCGCCCCTGGGCGGCGGCGGCGGCAGGTTTGCCGCGGAGCTCTGCCGCCAATTGGCCCGGATGGGGCACAGTATCCGGGTGCAGACCGGCTTTTTTCCCGGTCTGCCCCGGATGCTGGTCAGGGACGGGGTAAGCATTTATCGTTCCGGGCCCCCGCGGCGTTACCTGCATACCTGCGATGTTAAAGAAATGGGGTTATTTCTGCTGGCCGGCTTCTTCCCGGCCCTGCGTCAGGCTCGAGCCTGGAGGCCCCACCTGGTGCACGCCCATTTTGCCGTGCCCACCGGGGTCTTGAGTTTTCTCATCCACCATCTTACCGGCATTCCCTACGTGCTCAGCGTCCAACTGGGAGACGTGCCCGGGGGCGTCCCCGGCCAAACGGATCAGCTCTTCAAGTGGCTCAAACCCTGGACGGTCCCCATCTGGCGGTCTGCGGCCCTAGTTACCGCGCCCAGCGGCCATATTCGCACCTTGGCCCAACAGTCTTACCCGGGAGTGGCCGTGGAAGTGGCGTATAACGCCGTGGACCTGGAAGAACAACCTGCCAGTCCGGCGGCTCCCCATCACCCGGTGCGGCTTATCTTTGCCGGCAGGTTCTCCCCCCAGAAAAATCTTCCCTTTCTCATGCAAGTGTTGGGTCAGGTAAAAGATTTGGCCTGGCAGTTGGAGATGCTGGGTGACGGACCGGAAATGCCGCGGCTCAAAGAACGGGCAAAGGCAGCCGGGGTGGAGGGGAAGGTAAATTTTCACGGTTGGGTGGCGCCGGCAAGGGTGGCGGCAGTAATGAGCCAGGGGGATATTCTGATGCTGCCCTCCCTGTCCGAGGGCTTGCCCCTGGTGGGAGTTCAGGCCCTGGCCGCGGGCCTGGCCGTTCTGGGCAGCGACATCGGCGGGGTGGCGGAATTGGTGCGGCCAGGCGGCAATGGGTTTCTCTGCCCGGTGCGCGACCTCCAGGGTTTTGCCGGGGCCTTGCGGGTGATGCTCACCACTGAGGGACTGCTGGCGCAGATGAAAGCGGAAAGCAGACGGCTGGCGGTGAGTTTCGATATCAAGAAGACTGCAGTTCAGTTCGATAACCTCTTTAGGGCAGTGGTGACCAGAAAGTGACTCGAACCTATCGTCTGCTCCATATTATCGATCATCTGGGCTCGGGCGGGGCTCAAGAGACCCTCCTCAGCCTGCTCAAGTATGCGGATCGCCACCGTTTTCAGGTGGAAGTGGCTACTCTCCACGGCCGGGGGTATTACTGGGAAGCTATCCGCCGGCTGCAGGTGCCGGTCCATTCCTTATCACCAGGGAAATTTGTGCCCCTTTATCTTCCCAACCTGTTGTCTCTGCTCCGGCGGGGGAAATTCGATCTGATTCATTGCCACCTGACGGCTTCCAACCTCATCGCCAAGCCCCTGGCGGTCCTGGCGGGAGTGCCGTATATCCTCAACTATGATCAAAATGATATACACCGGCAGGAGAAAAAGTGGCTGATGTGGCTCGACCGGCTGGCCAATCTCCTGACCCGCCATATCGTCGCGGTCTCCGCTTCCACCCGGGATTTTCTCATAAAACAGGAAAAGGTGTCGCCGGAAAAGATCACCGTCATATATAATGGGGTGGACCTGGAGCGTTTCCGTCCGGCCGCGGCTGCCGCCAACCGCTCTCTCCGGCGCCAGGAATGGCATCTGCCGGCGGACTGCCCGGTGGTGGCGGGCGTTGGCCGGTTGCGGCGGCAAAAAAACTTTTCCTTTTTTTTGGAAGTGGCCAGGAAAGTATTGCAGAGCCTCCCGGAGGTCCGTTTCGTCATTGCCGGCGAAGGACCTGAGAGAGAGAAACTGGAAGGCCTGGCCCATGATCTGGGTATTGCCGCCCGGGTCCATTTCCTGGGCTATGTCCGGGACATGGCGGCATTTTACCCGGCGTTGGACTTGTTGTTGATGACTTCCCATACCGAGGGAACCCCCCTGACGATCCTGGAGGCCATGGCCATGGGGGTGCCCCTGGTGGCCGTCCGGGTGGACGGCATGGCCGAAGTCTTGGAAGATGAAGTCGATGCTTACCTGGTCCCTCCGGGAGATGTGTCCTTCTTTGCCCGGCGGACCTGCCGCCTGCTCCAGGATAAACTCCTGGCCAGGCAATTCGGGCAATCCGCCCTGGCTAAGGTCCGTAAACATTATGCCGCACCGGCCATGGCCCGGGAGGTGGAAGCGATTTACCTGCGGTACCTCCGAGAATAACGGCTATTTTTCTGAAACAGGATGTTCATGCCCGTTTGCCCCCACCAAAAACCTTACCGCCTAGTCTTCCTTTTGCAGGACCTCTTTTTCGGGGGCACCCAACGTCATACCCTGGAGCTGGCCCGGCGTTTGAACCCCTCTCTGTTCCAGGCGGAAATCTGGCTCCTGATGGCTGGTGATGATTTCGTCCCCTGGGCCCGGAGCTTCAACCTGCCCCTCATCTGGCTGGGCCGGGGCCGCCGCGTCTGGCCTGATAGCCTGGTCCGGCTGTGGCGGCGGCTACGCCGGCAGAAGGTGGATCTATTGGTGCTCTTGACCGGCGTTCCCAACATCTGGGGCCGGTTGCTGGGCCGGTTGACCAAAGTGCCTTTGATTGTGGGGACCTTGCGAGGTACCGGCTGTCCGGATAACAATTTTGAGAAATGGCTCTGGCCCCTGGCGGATCATTTCCTGTGCAACGCTGCGGCGTTGAAGAAATTGATGATGGACCGCTTTCAGATACCCGGGGAGCGCCTGACCGTGGTGCCCAATGGCGTGGATCTCGATTTTTTCCAGCCGGCCGCCGCACCGGCCCCCGGGGAAAAGCCCGTGGTTCTGTGCATCGCCCGCTTGGTGCCGGAAAAGGACCATGAGACCCTGATTGCCGCATTTTCCCTGGTGGCGGCCCGGCATCCCCGGGCCGAACTCTGGCTCGTGGGTGACGGCCCCCGGCGCCAGGCCTTGCATCACCTGGCCAATCGCTGCCTTCCTCCCCGTAGCTGGCGCTTTATTCCCGGACAATTGGACATCTCTCCCCTATTACGGCAGGGAAGTCTGCTGGTGTTGAGTTCCCTCCAGGAGGGGTTCCCCAACGTGGTTTTGGAAGCGATGGCGGCCGGTCTGCCGGTGGTGGCCACCGCAGTGGGGGGCCTGCCGGAAATAGTGAAGCAGGGGGAAACCGGCTGGCTGGTTCCCCCCAAAGACCCCGGGGCCTTGGCCGACGCCATCAGCCACCTGCTGACCCACGATGCCCTGCGCCTTGCCTTTGGCCGGGCAGGGAGAAAGCGGGTCGAGGACTCCTTTTCCATGGCGGCCGCGGTGGAGCAACACGAACGAGTCTTTCTCAGGCTCCTTAATGGAGATGGAAGGTAAGGGTGAGGGGAAAAAGCTTGCCGGAAAGGGCAATGATTGGCGCCACAGGCTTGCCAGCCTCTGGGACAATTTGGCCTTCTCCGGTAGAATCACGGTTGCTGAGTTCTCGGCTTGGTCTAAACCGCGCGGAATTCTCCGGTCATCCTGAAGGTGGTCTGTAATGGCGCGCATATGTTTCGGCGTAATGGGCGATGCCCGGGGCCATATCAGCCGGGCCCTGACCATTGCCCGGGAGCTGCCGCATCACGAATTTCTCTTCATCGGCGGGGAAAAGGTTCGAATTTTAAAGGACAAGGGTTATCGGGTGGAACAAGTGCCCACGGCCCCCACCATCATCCGCAACAATCGGGTGGATATTGCCGCTACCCTTGCTCACGGCGTGGTGGGCCTGGGGCGCATGGGTTTAGCCATTAAGAAGGCCATGGCCATCATTAAGGAGTATGATCCCCAACTCATCCTCAGCGATTACGAATTCGTAACGACTCGGGCGGCCCGGCTAATGGGGCGTCCTTGCGTAAGTCTGGATAACCAGCACCTTTTGACTCAATGCCGGTATCACCCTCCCCCGGGACAGGCCCTGAGCCGGTACCTCACCTGTTTCTTGATCAGATATCTTTACAGCAGCGCCAGCCGCTACCTGATTACTTCCTTCCATCATCTCCCGCCCGCGGACCCCGCCATCATTGAGGTCTTCCCTCCATTAATCAAACCAGAAGTGAAGGAACTTAAACCCGCCATAGGGGATTATGCCCTGGTTTACCTGAGAGGCAATGATTATGCCGGGTTTACCAAGAGACTTAAGACCAGCGGGCGCAAGTTCGTTATCTATGGACTGGGGGAAAAACCACCCCAAGGGAATCTTCTTTTTAAGAAAACCTCTGAGGAGGATTTCCTGGCGGATTTAGCCTCTTGCCTTTATGTCATCACCAATGGGGGGCATTCCTTGATCAGCGAGGCCCTGTATCTGGGCAAGCCCATCTTGTGCCTGCCCATCCATTTTTTCTACGAGCAATTTTTCAATGCCCATTTCCTGGCCCAGGCGGGATTTGGGCAATATTGTTTGAATAGTTCCAGGCCGGAAAACCTCATCGACTCCTTCGAAGAGCACCTGGACCGTTATCGCTCCCGGATTAAGGAATTTAATTTCTTGGGAAATAAACAGATAGCCGCCAGGTTGGAAGAGCTGGTCAAATATCCCCGCTCTTGAATTAATGATTAGGGGCATTATTGGGTGGGAAAGGAATAAAGGAGATCTACTTGCAACCAGGAGCGGTTAGGCGCGGAGAATTTCTAGACCATTCCAGCTTATTTCCCGGTCGCATCTTGGCCATCCTTTGGCGGCACTCCCGCACCTTCCGGAGCATTCTGCGGGAGGAGTGGCACCGGAGATGGAACGACTTCTGGGAGAGTCGCTTCCACAATGGCCCGAAGGCCTTACCTCTCAGCCTCGACCTGGATCTGACCCGGCGTTGCAACCTGAATTGCCGTATGTGCGACCAGGGCCGCCAAACCGCCGAACCGTCCGCCGGGCTCAACTGGCATGACCCTAACCAGGAACTCCCTTTATCGGTCTGGACGGACCTCTTGGACCAGGTTGCGTCTTTCCGGCCCCGCCCCAGGCTCTACATCACTGGAGGCGAACCCACCCTGTACCGGGATTTCCCCGCCTTGATCCAGGAGGCCAAAAAGCGGGGGTTCCTGGTGCATCTGCAAACCAACGGCACCACGCTGGGGCGGTTCGCAGAATTCCTGGTGGCTCAAGGGGTGGAAATGCTCTCCCTATCCATCGATGGGCCCCGGGAAATCCACGACCGCATCCGCGGCCAGGAGGGTGCATTCACGCGGATCGCCGAGGGGATCGCGGCCCTGATGGTTTCCAGGAAGCGCCTCGGCAAACCTGGGCCTCTCTTATCCATCAACTGCGTCATTTCCAAGGCAAATCTGTTTTGCTTGGAGCAGATGGTGCCGTTATCCCTGGACCTTGGAGCTGACGCCCTCTACCTGATACATACCACCTTCAACTCAGAGGCCAACGTGGCCCGGCACAATCTCCTGATGTCGCCCACCTGGGCCCAAGCCCACGGCCTGGACCTGATTTTCCCCTCTATCTCCCCGGGTGAATACTATCAAAGCGAAATCTCCCCAGAGGACCTCCCCCCCTTGCGGAAAAATCTGGAACGGGTCCGAAGACGGGCCCGGGGCCGCCTGATGTTGGCCTTCAATCCCAATCCGCCGCTTGATAAGCTTGACCCCTATTACCTGGACCTGGATTATCCGTTTCCCCAGGTATGCGACGGTTTGTGGCACAATTGCCGGATCTTGGCCGACGGCACCGTCTCCCCCTGTCTCCACGTAGTCGCCGGCAAGATCACGGAACAGCCATTCCAGGAGATCTGGCACGGACCCAGGATGCAGAATTTTCGTCAGGTGATCGCCCGGGGCCTGTTACCGGGCTGCGCCCGCTGCTGCAAACGCCGTTTCCGATGATAAAGTGTAATAGAAAGTGAGAAGACTGGGTCACCCCTCCACCACCTTCACCGCAAAGACTTTTAAATATCCGGTTGACCGGGATGTTCGCTGGAAATCAAGCGGTAATAAAAATATAGGCCAATATTTCTGGCTATGGTGTTGAAAAAATAACGGCCGTGATTTCTTAAGAAACGATTGCGGATCCAGAAAGCCGGATTTAACCCCCCCCAGAAAGCCAGATTTCCCTTTAAGCACTCCAGCTCTTTGCAGGTCAGATACTTGGTGCGGATATTGCTTTCGAAGCCGTTATAGGTCCGGAAATCATTGAGGTTGACGATGAGGCCGGCCTCCAGCAGTTCCCGGCGCAGCGCGGTTTGCGGATAGGGCGTCAGGATTTGGGCGTAAAGGCTGTCGGGCTTCAATCCCCAAATCTGGCGCATCTGCCGGGTTACCGACTCCCGGTCATCATCCGGATACCCGACAATGGCCCCGGCAATGATGGCCATTTTATGCTGGCGCAGCAGGGCCGCAGCCTGGCGGTTGATGGCCGGACTGGTGGGTTTTTTCATCTCCTTCAACGCGGCCGGCTCCATGGATTCAAAGCCCACAAAGACGATGCGGAAATTGGCCCGGTCCATTGCCGCCACCAAATCCGGATTGTGGGCGATGCCCACCGCGGTCACCTGGGTCAGATAGCACATATCGTTCAGCCCGTGCTGGACAATGGCCCGGCACACCTGGCGGAAATGCTCGATATCGTGGGTAATGTTGTCATCCGCGAAGAAGACCGACTTGGCGCCCCGGCCGCGGATCGCCCGGAGGTCCTCGATGATCCGGGAGATGGAGTAACGGCGGTAGGTGTTGCCGTACATGCGGTTAATGGAGCAAAATTTGCAATTATAAGGACACCCCCGGGAAGTCTCGGCCACGTCCATGGACATATCCAGGAAGTGGAAGTCATCGGCCAGGCGGGCCTCCCGCCGGGGGAGCAGAATCTGCTCCAGGTCCAGGAGGGGCCGGTCGGGATTATGCCGCCAAAGGTCTCCCTGGCGGTAACTCAATCCTTTAATCCGGTCCAGCTCGGGGCTGGGCTTCTCCAGGGCGGCGACCAGTTCCGGCAACGTCGCTTCCCCCTCGCCGCGGACAATGAAATCCAGGTGGGTCAGTTCCTCGGCGCTCAATTCCCGGGCCATGAGGCTGGGGTGGTAGCCCCCGGCCACGATCTTCATGCCGGGATCGAACCCGCGCACCAGCCGGGCCACCTTGAGCAAGGTGGCAAACTGAAAGGTCATGGCGCTCAATCCCACCAATTGCGGCCGGAATTCTCCCAGAATCTTTTCCAGAGGTTGGCGGATACGAGGTTTATAGACCGCCAGGTCCAACACCCGAACCTCGTGGCCCGGAAGATTGCCGGCCAGGGAGACCAGCGCCAGGTTGGGAATGCGGGCGCTGGTTTCGATAAAATCCACCGTGTCCGGCATGGCCAACAAAAGGACTCTCATCCGCGATCCTCCTCGATCTCCCCTCCAAAATGCCCGGCTTCCTGGAAAAGCTGCCAGACCCGGCGATGGTTGCGCTCCGCCTCGAAATCTTGTACGACCCGGGCCCGGCCCCGGGCCGCCATCTCCAGGGCCGCGTCCCGGTTCCGGAGCAATTGTCTGATTGCCGCGGCTAGGGCCTGAGGGTCTTTGGGGGGGACCAGGAGACCGGTCCCCCCGGGTTCGACCACCTCGCCGATCCCCGCCACGTCGGTGGCCACCACCGGCACGCCGTGGAGCAGGGCCTCCAGGATCACCGTGGGCAGGCCGTCCCGATTCCCGGAATGCAGAACGATGCTGGGCATGATGAAGACATCCGCCCCCTGAAATAGCTCACTCACCCGATCATAGGGGATAAATCCCGGGAAAGAAACCCGGGAGTCCAGGCCCAGCTTCCGGGAGAGACGCCGCAGACGCCAGCCTCCGGCTCCGGAGCCGGCCAGGGTGAGATGGAAGTCGACCCCGGCATCCTTCAGGAGGCGGCAGGCTTCAAGGAGAACGGCAAATCCCTTGGTGCCCACCAGGCGGCCCAGGGCCAGCAGCCGGTATGGGGGGTGCATCAATACGGGAGCCAGGCCTGTGGCGGTCAAAGGGACGCCGTTGTAGGTCAGCCGCAACTTGCCGCTATCTCCTCCGGCCAACTCCTGGAGATGCCGGAGAACCGCCCGGGATTCGCACCTGACAAACGCGGCGTCCCGGATTTTGGCCGCCAGCAGGCTGTCGGGGGTGAAGACATCATGGGCCCGGCCGGTGAAGCTGAAGGGGATGCCGGTCAGATGGGAGGCCACCCAGGCCGCGGTGGCCGGGCCGCAGGCCCAGGGCGCGTGGATATGAGTGATCTTCTCCTCTTCAAAGCGCCGGGCCAGACGGGCGCCGCAGAGGACCCCCCAGAGGCTCTCTCCTTCCCTTTCCAGGTGCCGCCAATGCCGGGGCCAGACCGTTTTTGCCAGGCTCTTGCATGCCTGCCGCTGCCGTCGCCACCAATAGAGCGCATCCTGCCAGGCGGAAGCCAGAAAAGGGAGCCCCAATCTTTCCGGCGGGGGGGCCGCCTGCATTTCCGGCGAAAGGTCCCGAGTCAGGGGCCCGTAAAGGGTGAAGACTTTTACCGGCAGGCCCATTTTCTGCAAGTTGACCACTTCCCGGAAAATGAAGGTCTCGGAGGGCTTGGGAAACCATAACAACACGTAAGCTATCCGGGGCCGGGCCATAATCACAATACCCTAAGCTCGAATTAATCTGCTACAAAAGATTTTTTGAAGATCCTGCCGAGAGTCAATTGGCATTAACTTGAGACAATGAACTGTAAAAACTAGGTGAGTCTCTGTCCTGACGCCTCCTGCCGGAGTTGGCGCAAGACGTCGCGCAAGTGGAACATATCTTCCCCCCGGGAACAACTAACAAAATAGCCCTGCAGGCGGCAGGGATTTTTCTTGGCTAGCCCCAGGAGATGCCGCCAATATTGACGCCGAGTGGAGGAGACGAGGCCCAGTTGCCAGGAAAACTTCAGGAAGATATAGAAATTCCAGAGTTTTTGGCGCAGCGGTATTTTCCCCGGCGAAACCGCGGCCGGCGGCAGGCTTTTCCCCTGGCGCCGGGCCAGCGCCGCCCGGCTGGGACGCATTCCCAAAAAATATCGATAGCTCCGCTCCAGGTAACGGCTAGGTTCATAGATAGTTTCCCATACTTGATGGTATTCAGCCATGATTTGCTCCCGGGGCCGGCTGGTAAGAAAAGATTGCTGTCCCCCAATGCTGTCGGGTTTGGTGGCATTTTCCATTTTTAGTAAGCGACCTTCTTGCTGCAAACGTTGCCATAAGCGGGTATGGGGGGCCGGTTGCAGCAGGTTGACCATGACCAGGGGAATACTGGTGCGTTCAATAAAGGAAATTATCCGCTCTCCGGTCCCCGGTTGTTCGCCATCCATCCCCAGAATAACACTGCCGATGATGGACAAACCGTTGGCTTTGATGGTCTCGATGGATTCTTCCATAGCTATCCGGTAATTGTGGTGCTTATGGCTGCGGATTAAGGCTTCCTCCTCCGGAGATTCAATGCCAATAAAAACTTCGACGAAATTTGCTTCGGTCATCTGGTCGATCAAGGCCACATCCTGGCCCAAATCCACTGTGGTCTGGGTCATGAAGATAAAAGGCTCTCCCCGGCTTTTGCTCCAGCGGGTCACCTCCCGCAAAATGGCCCGGGCGTGGGTTTTATTGCCGATAAAATTATCATCACAAACAAAAATCGGGCCGCGCCATCCCAGGCAAAAAAGAGTTTCCAATTCGGCCGTAATCTGGCGGGGTTCTTTGTAACGCGGCCGGCGTCCATATAATTGGACCACATCACAGAACTCGCAATCATGGGGACAGCCCCGGGAGGCTTGAATGGAGAGATTGAGATAATTTCTAAAATTCAGCAAATCGAAGCGGGGGATGGGGGAGGCGGTCAGATCGGGGCGGGAGTCGCATTTAATGACCCCTCCCCGTTGTCCCTGAGCCAAAGCCTCCAGAAACAAAGGGATGACATCCTCACCTTCCCCCAGGACCAGGAAGTCGGCCCCCGCTTCCAGAACTTCCTCCGGCAACGAGTTGGCATAGGGTCCGCCCACCACCACGGTCTTGCCCCGGGACTTGGCCTCCCGGATGAGGGCCAGCAGGCCTTGTCGCTGGATGACCATACCCGAGAGCATCACCAGATCCGCCCAATCCCACGCCTCCTCGGTCACGGGCTCCACATTCAGATCCACCAAGCGCAAGCGCCATTCCCGGGGCAACAGGGCGGCCACGGTGATGAGGCCGAGAGGAGGCAGCAAGGCCTTGCAGCCCAGGTGGTGGACCAGTTTGGGGTAAGAAAAAAATGACAGGGGCATGGGGGGGAAAATCAACAATACCTTCATGTTGCTATTCCAAAAACCCGGTGGTCGTTTCCCGGTCTGTTAGTATCTTGAGAGGATAACATAGGACAATGGAGAGGCCAAGCTTGACTTTTGGGGGCTACAAACGGGTATCTCTTAGGTTCCCACGAACAATTATTGATTATCCAGGATTTTTATTATATCCAGGTATAAAGATAGGTGCCTAAAGCCAGTGTCTGTTTAGCCAGGTTTTCAGCCACATCCAGGGGAATATCAGGAATCTCAAGTGGAAACTCAGCTCCCTCAAAACCGGGTGTTGTCCAGGTTACTGCTCGTTGCCGGGCTGCTCATCTATTTGGGAGCACAGGGCGCTTTGGTAAATGTGCCCCTGTGGAGTCACGCCATGCCCCCGGAACTGGACGACTCCATAACCTATGTCCTAAAGACCAAACTGTGGGAGGAGGGTCTGCTCCAAACTTCTCCGGCCCTGGAAGACTTAAGGCGTCAACTTTACCCCCCCGCCGATAATCCTGAGGCCGCCAGGCAAAAAGCCCTGGCCGGTTCCCGCATCTTCCCGTTTTATCATCCCCTGTTCTCCGTAATTTTAATGGGCTTGAACAAATTGGGCCTGGACCCCATCGTCGCCTTTAAAACGGTTTGGAGCCTGGGACCCCTGATCTTTGGTCTGGCGTTCGCCTATTTTCTGGCGGCTTTTTTCGGAGCCGGGGTCGCGGGCCTGGCCCTGGCCCTCCTGGCCTTCGCAGTCTTTCCGGATACCGGCCTGCACCATGTCGTTCCCTCCAACCTGGCCCTGGCCCTGGCTGTGGCCATCTGGGCCCGTCTTCGCAGCCGCGGGGGCCAGGCCCCCTGGACCCTGGCGCTGGGCTCCCTGACCCTGGTGGCCCTGCATCCCATCGGCGCGATCTATGCGCTGGTGTCGGCTATCCTCGCCCTGTTATTCTGCCCAGGCCATGATCGCCGGAAAATTTATCTGTCCATCGCCGCCGTGATCCTGGTGGTGGCGTTGGCATTTATCTTTGGCGCGGTAACCAGACTCCCCTTTATTCCCAATTTGCTCAAAATTTCCGGGGGCCATCTTTCCCTGCCGGCCATGGGCCGGGGCGCCGTGAGTTCGGGGCTTAAGGTGACCTTGGAGATAGTCCGGACTGCCGGGGGATTGTTCGGCTCCCTCCCCATCTTCCTGGCGGCGGTAGTCCTGGGATTGATAACCCTGGCCGGCAATTTGCGCCGGCCGGTTTTAACAATAATCTATCTTTATCTTTTTCTTCTTGCCGGTTCTCTCTTTTATCCTTCCAATCATCCCGCAGATCTTTTCTTCCGTCTCTGGATCCCCTTGGCGGTGGTTTTATATGGCTTGGTGGCGCAGTCCCTGGCCTTTGCCGGGAGGTGGAGTTGGGAGTCAGGGCAGCGATTCCGGCAAAAAATCAAGTTAACTGCCGATGGCGGCCTGCAACTTCTCTGGCCCCTGGTGCTGTTGGCCTTCCTGACCGGATACGCGGTGCAGATGGCGGTGAAAGGCGGGGAGATTATGGTGGCCACCGCCAGGTTTATGGAACTCCGGGAACCTCTGGAGCTTTCCCCCAAGCAGCCGCGATTGTTGCTCGCCAGGGCTCAGCCCGGAGATAAAGTCTTATATAACAGTATTATCCTGATGCCCTATTATCTTATTTATGGAGCCGCGCGGCTGGGGGCGGTTTATTACCATCCTTCTTTCCAGGATGCCGCCCGCGACTCCGCCTGGCTCCATCTTCCGGAACTGCGCTTTGCCGTCGCCTATAATCCCCTGGCCTCTCATCCCTCTTTCGCCGGGGTGGATGAGACTGATTGCTGGATAGGCAATCCTGATTTTTATTTTTCTCCCTTAAATCAACCCCGGAAATATGGTCCTTTGGCCCCATACGGCCAAATCGCCGCGGCTGAGTTCGCCTGGCTGGAGTTGGAAGTCAAAACCGGCAATTTCCCCAAACTTCTCAAAATCAAGATCGATAATCCGGAGGGGCCGGCCGCGCTGGCAGTGGTTCCCGTTTCCGCGTCCGGAACTTTACTGCCCCGCTCCCGGATTGCTGCCGCCGTACCGGCGCGTTGGTCCGGGTGGATCACCCTGGATCTGGCCGCCGGCCCCGAAGTCAAGAGGTTTAGAATCATGCTGCCGCCCGGCGCCCCGGGCTATTACCTCTCCGGTATGATCTTTGGGGAAGAGCGGTTTCTCTGGCCCTGGACTCAAAAGGCCGGCCTCACCCTGAGGCCCAGGGAGGGGGCACCGGAGGTGACGGTAAGTTTTGATGCGGCGGCAATCCTGCCTGCCCCGCTGCAGGGCAGGCAGGTCAGCGTTCTGGATGATTACGGTTCATCGGTGCTCTTGGAGTTGCACCGGTAATTTCCCCGGTAATTCGAGTCGCCTCCCCGCCAAAAGCTTTGCCGGCCTGGGCCTGAAGGGGCAGGCCTGATCCCTCACGGTCCATTCAGAAAAGCTTCATATTGGGGGAGGGCCTTGGCGGTCTCTCCCCAGGCCCGCACTTCTCCTCCTTCCACCCAGATTACCTGGTCGCACAGAGCGCGAATTTGCCTCAGATCATGGGAGACAAAGAGAATAGTCACCCCCGCGCGCCGGAAATTCTTAATCATTTCCAAGGACTTTTTTTGAAACCCGGCATCGCCCACGGCCAATATTTCATCGAGAAGCAGGATATCTGGGTCCACCGCGGTGGCCACTGCAAACCCCAGGCGGGCGACCATACCGGAAGAGAAAGTGCGCAAAGGCGAGTCGACGAAATCCCCCAGCCCGGAAAAATCGATAATTTTGGCCATCCTGCGGTTCATCTCCCGCCGGCTGATTCCCAGGATCGAGCCGAATAGATAGATGTTTTCCTGGCCGGTAAGCTCAAAATCAAAACCCGCGCCCAGCTCCAAGAGCGGGGTCACCTTCCCATTGACCTGTACCTGCCCTTTCACGGGTTTCATTACCCGGGCCACCAGTTTTAACAGGGTGCTTTTGCCGGCCCCGTTGCGACCCACAATGCCGATCATGGTCCCGGGATCGATGCGGAAATTGATATGGCGCAATACCCAGAACTCTTCATACTCCAACTGGCGCCAAAAAGACTTAATGGCAAACTCCTTAAAGGTGCGGATCCGCTCTTTGGGGAGCCGGTACCTTACCGAGACATCTTGAAAAATTATTTTAGATTGCATTTTTCCCCGTGCTCACTAGATATAATAGATGAAATCATCGGCCCACTTGGCAAAGACGACAATACCCACAATAAATATGGCCAAGGCGCTGAGACCGGCCCATACCACATGCATGAAGGGCGGCAGGTGACCGAGATAAATAGGGGTCCGGAAACAATCGATGATATAATACATGGGATTGAGCATGAAAATAGGTAAAAACTTGGCGGGGACAATTTCCAAGGGATAGAAAATCGGCGTTAAATACATCCAGGGCATGAGCAACAACTGGTATATATCCATAATGTCGTTAAAAAATACGGTAGCGGCAGCCAAAATAAAAGATATTCCCAGGGTAAAAACGCTCATGATAATTAAAGGAATAGGTAAGAAGAGCATGGCAAGGCTTAAACCATTGCCGATAATCATCACCAACGCTAACAGCGGCAGCATTGCCAACGCGAAATTAACCAACTCCGATAATAAAATGGAAAAGATAAATATAGTTTTTGGCAGATAAACCTTCCTTAATAATTGTCCATTGCTTATAATACAACGGGAAGATAACGTTGTACTTTGAGAAAATAAGAGCCATAGTTGATAACCGGACAGGAAATATATAATAAAATCCTTGATTCCGAAACGGAAAATGGTTGAAAATACCACCGTGAAGACAGCGGTGTTGATCAAAGGGTGGACCATAGTCCAAGCGAAACCCAAAACCGATCTTTTATAACGCACGGTAAGATCGCGGAATACCAGATTTATCAAAAGATCCTTATAATGGAAGACCTGCAGAAATTCGTCTTTGATCATGGCCGCTGTCTTTGCCAGTATTTGTGGCTCAGATTAGTATCACCCCGGAAATTTGTCACCCCTGGCCCCTTGATGCAGAGGCCGGCAAACCTTCCCCCACCGGCAAACTCCCAGGGGAAGACCCCCCCCCGATCTTTGCTTCATTCCCAAGGGCCTTCCTGATGACCCAGGCATTTTACCAGACAATTATCAAAAAATTCATCCGCTATTCATATTTCGTGAAAATAAAAAAGCTGCTGCTGAATTTTGCCATCTTCAAATCTTTCAACCGGATAAATTTATTGGGAATGCTCTCCATCCTCCTGGCCAGAGAAAGATTATCAACAATTATTGACTTTTTAATCAAGTATCTCTGGTATGGAGAAGACTATGTAAAATCTCAGCATCTTTCCATACATTATTATCAGAGATGGCTTAAGGTTAACGAGACTTATGAAGCCAGAGAGATTAAGGCAAACATCAGCAGATTAAGCTATAAGCCACTGATTTCCATCATAATAACTTCAGATCCGCACCGTTTTGAATGGATAGATCAGTCCTGGCGATCGGTTGTCGGACAATTTTACCCCCATTGGGAGCTGTGTCTTTATCACCAAGCCGCAGGTCCGGTCCCAACGCCGGATAGCCCCGCCCCATGGAGACAGTCAGGAGAACCGCGGCTGAAACTCTTGGCCATGGAAGCCGAATCGTCCCGCGCCCAGGTGTATAACTCCGCCTGGAAACAGGCCCAGGGGGAGTTTATCATTTTTCTGGCCCCGGGTGACACCCTATCTCCGGATGCTTTGTATGAGGTGGTGAGGGTGTTGAATTCACACCCGGAATTGGCATTTATTTATAGTGACGAGGATAAAATCCAGGAGGACGGGATCAGATTCGACCCCTTTTTCAAGCCGGATTGGTCCCCGGATCTCTGTTTGTCTATGCCGTATACCGGTAATCTGGCGGTCTATCGCCGCGCCGCTCTTGAGAATCTGGGGGGATTTCGGGACGTTTTTGGCGATGCAGCCGCGTACGACCTGATCCTGAGGTTAAGCGAAACCATCAGCCCTGCCCAAATCTTCCATCTTCCCCGGATTCTCTATCACACCCGAAGCGGCCTGCAAGCCGTCAATCAACTTCCCCACGGAGCCGCCGGTCACGAAGCAGGGAAAGCGGTCCTGAATGATTATCGGCGGCGCCATGATATCCCGGGGTCGGTAGTGGATGGCGCGCTCCCAGGCTCTTACCGGTTAAGGAGATTGGTGCCCGATAATTTGCAGGTGTCCATAATTATTCCTTTTCGCGATAAAGTAGATTTGCTGGAAAAATGTGTCACCAGCATCCTTTCTAAAACTGACTATCAAAGATATGAGATTATTTTAGTTAATAATCAAAGTACCGAGAGCGCCACGATTGCTTATTTGCAGGAAATGTCTGATCATCCCGCCATTCGACTGTTATCTTATAATTATCCCTTTAATTATTCGGCTATCAATAATTATGCCGCCAGGCAGACTGATGCCGATTTTATTCTATTCTTAAATAACGATACCGAAGTGATCACCCCCGAATGGCTGCGCGCCATGCTGGAGTCTCTGGACCGGAGAGAAGTGGGAGCGGTGGGAGCCAAGCTGATCTATCGCGACCGCACCATCCAACATGCCGGGGTGACTATGGGGATAACCGGGAGTGCGGGGCATGCTTTCCGGAATTTTCCCGCGGATCACCCGGGATATTTTGGCCAGTTGCAGGTGGCGAGAAATTGCAGCGCGGTTACCGCCGCCTGCATGTTAGTGAAAAAAGCCCTATTTGACGCGGTGGGAGGGTTTGACCAGGATAACCTTCCCATCGCTTTCAATGACGTTGATTTATGTCTCAAGATGCAGGAACTGGGTTACTTTATTGTTTGGACCCCGTTTGCCCTGCTTTATCATCACGAATCCGTGAGCCGGGGCGACGACCGTGATTTCCAAGGCGATTTAGATAAATATCAAAGAATCAACGCTGAACTTAAATTTATGGAAAAAAAGTGGGGGCGTTATCTGGATAATGATCCTTACTACAACCCAAATTTAACAAGATTATTTGAGAATTATGGTTTTTAAAGACGATGCCGTTTCTTGTCCCCTCTTTTTGGAGGGCACCCACCACAACCAGGGTCTTATTTTTCAGTTGTATAGGGATTTTTATCCCCGGATATTCCATTGTCTGGAACCGTTATCTTAAATTTCTTAGAAAAAGGTGAGAGGGTTTGGAAAGATTTGTTTACCGCCCCACCAGGGACGAGGAGGACGGGAGGTTGGTAAAAAGGTTGGCAGTGGAGTTTACCAACAAAAGAACGGGTTATGGACAATTCCATAACCCGTTAATATTGAACGCTAATATTGGTGGAGATGAGGGGATTTGAACCCCTGACCTCCTGCATGCGAAGCAGGCGCTCTTCCGGCTGAGCTACATCCCCACGCCCTTTAAATTATGGCGGCTTCAGCGGAGAAGTCAAGCATAATTGGCCGGCGGCCTTCCCGGAAGGGCGCACCACCTGATCCCCAGGATTTGCTGGCTCGAGAAAAATGGGAGTTCCAGGCCCCACCGGCAAAGCGCCCCTTGTCTCCCTTGATTTCCTGGGATATTAATAACCGGAAAGGGGAGAGGAGTGCAGGGGTTGAAGACCCTGGCCCCGGTTCTCCTTCGAGATCCCCTCGCAGGAGGCCCTTATGGCGGCAGGGTGGCAGGCGGTGGCGTTTCCGGTGATCCTACCGTGGCGGGAGGAATTTTGGACCCTCCCCCTTTATTTCCCGGATTTGCAAGTGGGAGTGATACCGGGTTGGCCCAGCCAGTTGTCTTACCGGGGCCTGTCCCTGCCGCCGGAAGCTGAGGCTGCGGGCCGGGAATTTAAGGGCTTCCGGCCTGGGGAGATGCAGCAATGGCAAGCTTTTAAGGAGTACCGCGCGGCCCAGGAAGATGGGGAGGATGACCTGATTCAGGCCATCCGGCGGGGGACCGGGGCCCCGGCCCCTCAATCCGGGGATCTCCCGGACCCCTGGAACCTGGCCTGGCAGATGGAGAAGCTGCTGGCGGATCAGGAGGCGCGGCTGGTCAGCGTGGATCGGGGCCAGGAGTGGTTGGCGGAAATCCTGGCGCCGGAGCCCTGGGAAGAACGGCAGACCCTGGGGCCGGTCCCCGGCATCGGCGAGATGGTGGACCCGGAGCTGGCGGAGATGCGCTATCAACTGTGGCGGCGGGTCATGGCCCCCCATCTGAAGGAGCCCTGGACCCCCCTGCTCCTGGGCCGTACCTCCCGGTCCCTCTTCCTCACCTTAAGGGGGTGGCCCCAGTGGACCGGATTGCGGGCGGTGCAGATCCCCTTGCCGGGGTGCCGGAGCGAACAAGAATGGCAACAGGTAAGAAATCGTGCCGGGATGATGGAAATCCTGGACAGATGCGGCGCTCTCCTGGCCGCCGCCCTCACCAAAGCCGCGGGCTCGCCGGACCTGGCCGCGGCCGCCTTGGAACTGACGGAATTTGTGGAAAAAACCCTGGCCCCCCTCTGGCCCTTGGCCCCCCTCTGGCACTGGAACCTGGAGATCTGGGCCCCGGAGGCCGCGGCCGGGGAAAAAGGCGCACCGGTCCTCTGCTGGACCGGGGCCGGAGCCGGGGTGCTGCCGGGGTAAAGGGGTGTGACAAAAAATGAAGCACAAAAAAATGGGATAAGTTTTAAACCAAAAAACAATAATTCCCCAAAGCGCCATTAATAATTTGCATATTAATCATATGAATATCTTTTATTTGTTCTAAAGCTTGCAGATGTATAGCAGATATCGAGAGTTTTAAACCCGGGCTCTGATCCTGGAATTCCCTTTTCCTGCTATTTTCCCTCCCTATCGTTGCTTCCCAAGGCTATCGATTTAAGGCCTCTCTCTAAAACTCCTATAATCGGTATTAATTAAGTAATCCCGGAAAGTTAATAAATCGTTTAAATCAGAGAAATGATCGGGATATATGAGGTTTTTAATGCGGGGATAGGTTTCCAAACATAGTAGCATGCACCAATCTCGTCCTGATGCCAACAACTTATTATTGATAAATTATTTGTATTTAATATACAGCTAAATGTTATTTATTTTTACCGACTAAGACAAAAAAGCGATCAAATGAAATATGTATAAAATCATTATCAAAATACTCTATTGGCTGCTTAACAAATTCAGTAAAATATGGGAAATATCGCCCAATAATTTTCTAAAAGGTGTAATGAATCTAGGATGAAAGTCGTCGGCAGAATTATTTGTGAGGCGCTGAATATTTGAGCCGTCTCGGTCCATTATATAAATTTGTTTGTTGCCGCTCACATTTGAAATGAAGGCTATCCTTTTACCATCAGCAGACCAAGCAGGATGACGCTCATCACTGTTGTCCCATGCTAGTAGGGGGCGTTGGTTTTTCGCAGTACAATCCATAATGAAAATATCTAACTTATTCAGATCATGTGATCGTTGATCAGAGGAAAATATGATAATTTTCCCATCCGGAGACCAAGCCGGGTACTCATTATAGAAAGTATTGTTAGTGAGGTTGGTTATTTGTTTATTTTGTAAATTTACAACGTAAATATCCGTATTTCCATCTTGTTGGGAGGAAAATGCAACTCTTTTCGAATCTGGAGACCAAGCCGGGTGTAAGGCAAAAGGTAATGCAGGAGTTATCGATTCGACATTTGAACCATTGGGATCCATCAAGTAAATTTTGCGATTGCCAGAACCTTCCAATCCTCGGTCGGAGGAGAAGGCAATCTTCTTGCCATCCGGAGACCAAGCCGGGTAGCCATCGTCGGCGAGATTATTAGAGATATTAGTTTGATTGTTGCCATCAGCATCCATTACAAAAATTTCCCAATTTTGGCCATTCCGCTGAGAAGTAAATACTATCTTTTTGCCATTTGGCGACCAGGAAGGATAACCGTCTATTCCCGAATTCCTCGTTAAGTTAACTTGATTGGTTCCATCAATATTCATCGAGTAGATTTCTTCATTTCCATCTCGGTTGCTTCCAAAAACTATCTGATGCAAGACTTCGACTTGGGGGGTAGCGAGGTAGATTTCCGTACAAATCCAAGTGGCAGAATTTCCCATATAGGCTATCTGCCCGCTGTTATTGATGCAATAATTATTATTGACATATACTTTATCGATTTTTTGAGGGTTGTTGCGGCTGCCGGGGGTTGAAAGATATAAATCGAATGGCCCAGCGCCACTGGGCCATATTATTTGGCCGAAATCGTTTATCTTGATTTCGCCGGAAGATGAATGCCCCTGAGAAATGGCTTGAGTGGTGTTGCTCGAAGAATCGTAAAGATAAATTTCATAATAGGTATAGGTATTGTCGGTGACGCCGCTCCAAACAATTTGGCCACTGTTGTTCATTTGATAATATCCACTATTGCAATTGCTTATTTGCTTCGGGTTTCCTCCGCTCGTGGTGTCATAGAGGAAAATCTCATAACTCAAACTGGAAGAATTCCATCCTATCCAGATGATCTGTCCTCGATCATTTATCCTGACGCCATGATTCGAATAGCTAATGGTGTTGGTAAGCTGGGAAATGCTTCCGTTGTTGTAAAAGTATATAATATCATTACTGCCAATCCAAACTATTTGGCCTCTGTTATTGATATCAGGGCTGCTTCCCGTACCTATAACAGCCACGGAGCCATTATCGTACAATTTAACCGCCCCGTTATCAGACCAAGTTAGTTGACCGCGATTATTTAATTTAAAGTACGGTACAAGGACGGTATAGTCTTCCACCCGTGTGATTAACTGAGGGGAGGCGTAAGGGTCTCTTAAATAAAGTTCCAGAAAACGTTTGTCGGTATAATACAAAATTGTCCAAGCTATTTGGCCTTTGTCATTAATAACTACAGAAAGCATTGTTGATTCTGGCTGGTAATCAATTGTTGTTATCGTCTGAATAATGCCAACGCTATCCCGGTATTGTATTTTCTTCTTTCCATTTACTTCTTCTATCCAGACAAGCTCTCCAGCGTTGTTCAGATTATTAGTGTATGACCAGTTTCCACTATATAAATAATCGGGATAATTGTTGTTAGTGATCTGCTTGATTTGATATTGCACCGCACCGGCGGGAACTGCCGTCGTTGCCCAAAGGATGGCGGTTAAAAGGGTGGCGAGTAGCTTGAATGGGCTTTTTAACGTGTTAAAGAAAGGGACTCGAGAGGATGTGCGGCCGGAGTCGGCCGGAAACTGGCTGTCAGGACAAATTCGGGAGGTGCGGTGGAAAGATTCGAGGGGTGGTGAGGAAGAATTCGAGAGGTGGCGGGTCATGATGACTTCCTGGTTTTCCGTCCAGAGAAGATAAATTGGGCGGGGGGCGGTGGTTTGGTTTCCAACGGTTTGCTCTATTAGAACCGCTCCATGGTTATTTCATAGGGGTTGTTGGTCAAGGGACCTTTTTTCCCCTTTAACTTTCCGTTCTCTGCCCAGAAGTAGAATGGCGTTCCACTTCTGGTTTTCCATGTCAAATATAACTTTCCATCTATCCTTTCAAATTTGGCAGATTTTACGGTGACACAACCTGATCCCTGTCCCCAACCCACGTCATTTCCCCAACTGTACTGACACTTAGCTGTGGTTGATGTTATTTCCTCAACCGCTAGAATCGCGTCGAGGCCGTGGTTGGGAGGGCAGGCCCAACTGGTCCATCGTCCTTTCCACTGGCCCGAAAAAGCGCGGTTATCCTCCGGGATATCCGGCCCCGGTTTGACTATGGTCGCCTGAGGCATCTTGAGATTGCCCGCGGCCCAAACCGGCAGGGAAATTGCTAAAGAGGCAAGAACCAAAAAACTCACAGATGCTATCAACTTTTTCATTCCCGTTCTCTCCTCTGGCGAAGTCTTCCGAAAGTAAAAAAGGCCCCCCGCCGTGGCGGGGTGGCCTTTTGGGTTATTCACAGTTTTCTTTCCGATGTTGCCCCGGGCGTAAGCCGCCCGTATCGCCGTATGCCGGCATGGTGACCCCCTTTTTCTTAACTGGCTAGAAAGAAGAAGGAATTTCTCGTTTTTTTACCATAGATTGACGGGGTTGGGAAGATTTTTCGTGGAACAAAGGATCTGGATTTTGAACTGACCAGAAAGCAGGGAGTGAGAGAGGAAGACAAAATTATAGATTTTGTTTACTATTTTTTGACAATTCAGGAAACTCAGCATGCGGGGCTAACTAATACATTTTGATCACTTGCCACTATCCGCAATTTAGAAAAAGTTGAGATATGGTCTGCATAATTTAATGGGGTTATATTTAAAAACCTATCAAAGATGCAGTTCCACCACGTCCCCTTCCCGGAGCAGGTAGTCCCGCTGCACCCGCTGGCCTTCAAAGGTTTCCCGGCCCCAGACCCGGGCAAACTTGAGTTTGCGGGCGAGGTCCTGGTGAATCCTGGCCGCCAGTTCTAAAACGGTGGCGCCCGCGGGGACCACAAAGGGGGAGTTGAAATTGGCCCCCTTGCCCGGGGCCCGGGTATAGACCCGCACCAGGTCCAGGAGCTGGAAGAGCGCGGCCCTTAAGGGCTGGAGCCCCTGGTTCCCCTTCGCCGAGACCGCCCAGGTGGGAAGGTGCTCCCGGAGCACCTCCAGATAAAACTCCAGCTCTTCCGGATCAGGGAGAAGATCGGCCTTATTAAAGATGAGCAGACTGGGCTTGGCGGCCACCCCCGGGGCCACAGGAACGCTATCTTTCTTCCGGGGAGCCTGCTGGTAAGAGGCCAGGATTTTCTCCAGCCCCTGCCATTGCTCCAGGGGGTCCGCGGGCGGGGCCAGGACCAGGGCCCAGGCGTCGGCCCGGCGCAGCAGGTCGGGAAACCAGGGCTCCAGATAATCGTCCCCCAGGGGCGGGGTGTCCAGAAGCTGGACCTGGACGTTTTCAAAGCGCATCATCCCGGCCAGGGGGGCGCGGGTGCTGTAGGGATAATCGGTGATCAGGGGTTGGGCTTTGGTGAGCGCGGCCAGAAGGGAGGACTTGCCGGTGTTGGGAGGGCCGATGAGGGCCACCTGGCCCACGCCCTCCTTATCCACCAGATAGGCGGGGGTGCGGCGGCCGGGGCCGTGACGGCTGCGGCCCAGGTCCTTCAGTTGGGAGATGCGCCGCCGCAGATCCGCCTTGAGCTTCTCGGTGCCCTTGTGCTTGGGCATGATGGCCAGCATCTCCTCCAGATAACGGAGCTTTTCGCTGGCAGACCGGGCCTCCCGATAGCGCTTTTCCACCTCAAAATATTGGGGCGGAAGATTGGCGGGCATCTCTCTCCCGGCAGAAGGTTATTCCCTGTTCCCTTGGAAATGAAACCAACTATAGAGATAACTTATTGAATTTACCGGTAGGGGCGGGTTTCAAACCCGCCCCTACAAAATGAATATGTTATTATTCCAGTTTTTCGGGGATACCTGGCAGGGGCCGGACGGAAGCCACCTTGCCCGCGGCGATTTCCCGCAAAGCCATGACAATTTCTTTGTTATCGCCTTTGGCCAGCACCGGCGCGCCCTTAAAAAACTGGCGCACCCGCTTGGCCGCCAGATGCACCAGGCCGAAGCGGGTGGGCACCCGCTGCAAACAATCTTCAATGGTAACCCGGGCCACGAGTTATACCTCCAAATTACGAAGGGTGAAGGGAAGCCTGCTGCAGGTCCCCTTTTTAACGTCATTTTTCCCCCTTTTCTAAAGGGGGCAGGGGGGTTATATAAGCTCTGGATAATCCCCCTAAAGTCCCCCGTTAGGAAAGGGGGACTTCAAAACACTTTTTATCAAACCGCGACATTGGCAATGGGGCCTCGGTTCATCCCGGCTGCCGAGGCGTCAGTAGGTCCGCCAAATCCGCCAGGAGTTGGGCCACCTGCACTGCTAGATTAACACATTTCTTCTCCATCATGCAAGAAGCCGCGTTTTTAGGTCCTCACCTCTAAAGATGAGCACAAGGACGCGATATTATAGTGTGCTCCATATTGAGACTGTTGAATAAAGGAAAAGTTGGTTGTAGCTCTTTGGGGGCGGTTTATACCAAGTTGCCGTCAAAGAAGTAATACTTATGGCAAGTTGCCGCCAAACAGGTAGGGGCGGGGTCTCCCCGCCCGTTTAGCGATGAGAGGGAGAATGGCGGGCGGGGGAACCCCGCCCCTACAACCACGACGACCAATATTACCTCTTTGAAGGCAACTTGGTATTAACCATTACCCCTTAATCCCGGCTGACGCTGGAGGAAGATGGTTCCGGGGAACCGCCCCTAACCTTTCCTGGAGGCGGCACGCCGGGATGGGGCCGCGGGCACCTCTTCCTGCAGTTCCTGGATGATGGCCATGGCCTTCTCCCGCACCACCTTCCTCATGTTGAAGAGATCCCCGCCCATGGCGCAGGTGACGATGTACTCCACAAATCTGGTGGGGTTGCGCCGCAACATCCCCAGCATCTGGGTCCAGAACTGGCGCCGGTAGGACGTGCGGACCCCCTGCCACCAGAGAATTTTGAAGAAAGCCTTAACTTCGATTAATATCGCCCGCAACTTCATTTTCCGGTCGGAGACGCGGTCCTGGGGCCAGGGGGCCCTGGGGGCGGCCGCCGGGGGCCGGCGCACCGGACGCATGGCCAGATGATAGCGGTAGGCCCTGGCCAGATAACGGGAAGGTTCGTAGAGATAGTCCCAGGCCTCGGCGTATTCCTGCATGATCTCGATCTCCGGCCGGTCCGGGTCGAAGTTCAAGGCCGAGAAGGTCCCTGCGTCATCGCCCACGTCCTGGCGCAACCGCCCTTCTTTCTCCAGCCGATGCCACAGCCGGGTATGCGGCGCGGCCTGGAGGACCCCCAGCATGGCCGTGGGTATGGCGGTCTCTTCCATGAACGCGCAGATGCGCTCTCCGGCCCCTTTCGTTTCCCCGTCCAGGCCGATGATGAAACTGCCGATGACCCCCATGCCGTTCTCCTTGATGTTCCGGAGAGATTCCATGAGGGGATTTTTGAGGTTGTGATATTTGTGGCTGGTTTGCAGCACCAACTCATCCGGACTCTCGATGCCGATAAAGACTTTATCCAGGTTGGCCGCGGTCATGAGGCCGATCATCTCCAGGTCCTGCCCCAGGTTCACCGAGGCCTGGGTCATGAAGCCGAAGGGTTCCCCCCGGCTCCGCAGCCAGGGGGTGAGTTCTTCCAGGAGGGCCCGGGCGTGCTTCTTGCTGCCGATGAAGTTGTCATCGCAGATGAATACGGAACCCCTGGCCCCGAGCCGGTGCAGGGTCTCCAGTTCGGCCATGACCTGCTTCGGAGTCTTATAACGAGGGATGCGTCCAAATAGGTTCACCACATCGCAAAATTCGCAGTCAAAGGGGCAGCCCCGGGAAGTCTGAATGGTCACGGTGGCGTAATCTTTCAGCCTTAACAGATCAAACCGCGGGCACGGCGAGGTCGTCAGGTCCGGTTTTTCATGGTTTTCAATTACCCCGGTCTTTCCCTGCCGCATCGCCTCCAGCAGCAAAGGTATCGTATTTTCGCCCTCGCCCCGCACCACAAAATCACAACCGGCCTCCAGAACCGCCTCAGGGAGGGAAGTGGGGTGGGGTCCCCCGGCCACGACGGTTTTCCCCCGGAGCTTGGCTTCCCGCACCAAGTCCAACAAGCCCGCCCGTTGAATGTACATGGCCGAGATCAAAACCAGATCGGCCCATTGCCAATCTTTCTCCGTCAGGCTGCCGGTGTTGAGATCGACCAGACGCAGTTCCCATGCCGGGGGCAGCAAGGCTGCCACCGTAATTAACCCCAATGGCGGATTAACCGTTTTGTTACCCCGGAGCCGGCAAGATTTCTGGAAACTCCAAAAAGAAAGGGGAAATTCAGGACATATCAACAAAGCCCGCATAGCTGCAAAATTCCTCACTAACCCATGGTTGGCGGCAACTATCCATAGTTGCCTTAACTAGGTGATCTGAACTGATTTTCAAACTTCACCATAATAATTATTGGGAATGCCATCCTACTCGTGAGGAGAATGATATCACAAAATGTTCCCAAAACCTCTCTCCCAGGCTTTTAGACCCGGAAAAGACCGGCAGAGGGGACATCCGGCCCCGGCAGAAGCCGGATAACACCATCTGATAAAGGTGAAAAAGAAAGGCGATAAAAATGAACCTAGGACATTTCGCAGCCCGCTTTGAAAACCGGCTCCAGCCAGGTAACCAATGCGCCGGGCCTGGTCTTGCCGGCGCCCCGGGCCTGGGGGTTGGCGGGCATGGCTCCGGCAGGACCAAAGAGTGGCCCGGCCTCTTGACACCTGGGAATATTTGAGGCTATTTTTTGATAAAATGCCGGGACTTATTTATATTGGTTGGCCTTTCCTAACGATTTCCAATCCTTTAAATAAACCTGCAAACGTGCGAAGGGGATGTGAACGATGGTAAATAATATGTTTTTCAGGTGGAAATGCGGTAATATCTTTTAGAGGAGATGTATTCATGGCGCATCACGGGCAAGGACTTATGGGTAGGCAGGTATGGTATAAGCTCATTGAAGGGAATATGCGGTTTGTCCAGGGTCTGTTTCAGGGCCGGAATTTGCTGGATTTGCGCAGCACGCTGGCCCAGGGCCAGCAGCCCGAAGCCGCGGTGCTCTGTTGTTCCGATTCCCGGGTGCCCGCGGAGATCATCTTTGATCAGAGCCTGGGCGACCTCTTTGTGGTACGCACCGCCGGCCTGGTGCTGGAACCCACCAGCATCGGCAGCCTGGAATATGCCGTGGCCCATCTGCACGTGCCGCTGCTGGTAATCAAGGGCCACGAATGTTGCGGCGCGGTGACCGCGGCGGTGAACCATCCGGAGTGCGATGAAGGCCATATCAGCGCCATCGTCAAGCAGATTGCCCCGGCAGCGGCCCAGGCCCGGGCCACGGGAAAAACCGGCGCGGCCCTGGTGGAGGCGGCCACCTGCCAGCACCTGAAATCTCTGAACGCGGCCCTGCGGCAGGAGAGCCGGATCATTAGCGAGGCCCTGGACCAGGGACGCCTGGACCTGGTGGTGGCCAAATATCAACTGCAGACCGGCAAGGTCGACGTCCTCAGCGCCACCTTTTTCGAATCCTTTTAGTGGGCGGGGTCATCTGGCAGATTGACGCCTCTGCCGGCCAGGGTCAATATGGTTTTTGCCCGGGGAAAGAGGATGGATACCGGGGCCGGAAATTTGGCCCAGAGACGGGGCGGCCGCGGAGATTTTCCCAGCCGCAAACCGCGATAATGGGGAGAAGGCCCATGAAAAACTCATTAAAAAGAATCTTAACGCTCATTCTCTCGGTAACGCTGCTTTTTGGTCTGGGGACCTTGGCCGGGGCCGCGGTGAGGTTATTGAAGGGGCAGACCCTCTACGTGCCCAGTTATGCCAATATTATCGGAGATATGCAGCATATTACGGTCAGGGCCAATCTCATCATCCATAATACCGATCCGACTCATGCCATTACCCTGGTCCGGGTGGATAATTATGACACCCACGGCAAATTGGTGGAAAAATACCTGGCCCAACCGGTACAACTAAAGCCCCTGGCCGCCACCCGGATTATCATCAAAAACCCCAAAAAGGGGGATGAGGGGGCCGGAGCCAACTTTATTGTGCAATGGAGATCGGAAAATAAGGTCACCGAGCCCATCGTTGAATGTATCATGGTGGGCTCCCTGGGCACCCAGGGGCACACCTTCTCCTCCCAGAGCCGGGTGATCGCGGAGGAGACGGATTAGCGGCTAAAAGACTATTTGGTTTTCGGTTAAAATAGCGTTCGACATGCTTGAAAAATTACTCAACGCCTCTCTTGCCCCTGATCTTCACGTTTTCCCTTATGAGCCTCCATATATGCCTTCAGCAGTGAATTGATGCGCGTTTGATAGCCTCTTCCCTGGGCCTTGAACCACTCCAGCACCTCTCGGTCCAGGCGCATGGTGACCACCGCCTTGGGTTCCGGCAGGCGCAGAACGGCTCTGGAAAAAAAATCGGCATCGAGCTCGGGAGTGTCGGAAAAATCGATATCCCGATCTTCCATGGCGTCCACTTTGGCCCAATCAGTCTTTGATTTCTTTTTCAAAATGCGCTTTCTCATTATTGGTTGCCTTCCGCAAGGAAATCACGCGAATAATATTTTGCCGGGGTTCGGTGAAAGTCACCACCAACACCCTCCCCTTACTAAGACCAATCCCGTTTAAGCGTTCTTCTCCGTAGTCTTCACGATTATCGGCGGCCACCAGCATGGGACCCTGGAACATATTCGCCGCCTCCAGGAAATCAATCCCATGCTTGGCAAAGTTGGTGCGCCGTTTTTTCTCGTCCCACTCAAACTGTACTGACATATTGTAAATACAATTAGTAAATAATGCAACCTTATTTAAGCATCGCCAATTAACATCCGCCAGGGACTACTAAATCTAAAATATCTTCTGATTTTTTACCCCACGTGCTCCCGGATGAAATCCTTGATGTACCAGTCCGCGATGCCCTCGGAGAACAGCACCATGTCCAGTTGTTTGGTATAGAGGGTGAGTTTGCCGAAGAGAACCAGCCTCTGGATCATCTGCTCCGGCGGATATTTGGCCAGTCTGGCCTCGATGGTATCGCCCCGGCGCTGGTAGTTGAGGTCCAGCCGGTCGATGATGGCCTCAATCAAGCGGACCCGCCGTTCCCGCCGCTCTGAGGTGGAACCGCCCCCCCGGAAAGTAAAGGTGAGGTAGTTGTCGTTAATCTGGTCGCTGACGTAGGCCTCCACCGTGGACAGGTGGTAGCCCAGGCGGATGCTGAAGTTCATATAGTTCTCGGAAAGCACCACGTAACTCTGATCCCGGTAAGGCTCGGCCCCTTGGGCCACCTCTTCTTCGCTCTTGACAAAAACCGAGCTGAAGCTCTTGGCGCCCTCAGGTTTCGCCTGGGGCCAGCGCATGGCCGCCAGTCCCTGCCAAAAGGCCTTGAAGGGTATGGAAGTAATCTGTTCCGGCCGGACAGTGCGCTTCCAGCCCTTCTTTAAACCGCCGCCCAGGTCCAGGATGCGCACTTTGAAAGGCAGGCCCGAATCCAGGTCCACCGCTTCGCTGCCGTCCTGGATTTCATTTTCCGTCAGTTCAAACATTTCCCGCATGGAATATTCATGGGCGAAACGCACGAGATCGTGAATGGTGCGGCAGTTTGCCGGGGCAAACTCCTCGCTCTGGGGATTAATGAGATTGAGGGGGATCACCTTTTTCAGGACCTCTTTTAAGGTGCGGAACACCGGGCTGTCGGCCAGATCGTTTATCCTGGCCTGGGGCTCCAGCAATTCGGTAATAATGCCGTCGTAGACGTTGTTATAATTGGCGTCCACCGTCACTTCCTGGCCAGGCCGCAAAATCTTAGTGGCCTTGCCGGTACTGAGGATCGCAGGCACCTGAAATTCCCGGGCCAGCAGCGCCATGTGGCCGGTGGGGCTGCCGTGGTCGGTGATGATGGCCGCGGCCTGGGGCATCACCGTCACAAACTTGGGGGAAGTATGCCGGGCCACCAGGACCCCTCCCTGGGGGAAATCCCGGAGATCCTCATCCCGGCGCACCAGCACCACCGGGCCGGCCCCCACCCCCCGACAGGCCACGCTCCCTTGGTCCAGGAGCACGGGGTATTGTTTCAATGTCCGGGCCGTTCTCTCAGGTGGCTTCTTGGACGGAATGTGGAGTTGCCGGCTTTGCAGGAGCCAGAGCCGGTCATCGAAGTCCAGGGCCCACTCCACGTCCTGGGGCCGCTGATAGTGGGCCTCCAGGGTGGCCGCCCACCGGGCCAACTGCTCCAAATGCCGCGGCTCCAGGCAGGGAGCGTCCACCTGTTCGGCAGGCACCGGTGCTTCTTCCACGCCGCTTCCGGCCGAGTTGACCAGCATCACTTCTTTGGCCGGGATGCGTTGTTCCAGGACCTTCCCTGGAGGGTCATAAGCCACCAGGTAATAATCGGGCTCGATGACGCCGCTCACCGCATAGCGGCCCAGGCCCCAGACCGCGTTAATCAGCACCGCGTCCTGGTCCGCGGCTTCCGGCTGCCGGGTGAAAAGGACCCCGCTGGCTTTGGCGTTGATCATGGGCAGCACCGCCACGCCCATGGCCATTTCCTCTTCATTGAAGCCCCGGGTCTTGTAGTAAAACAGGGCCCTGGGGGTAAAGAGACTGGCCAGAATGTCCTTATAGCGGCCGGCCATCTCCCCGGGAGGCACATTCAGGTAGGTGGCGTACTGCCCGGCAAAGGTGAGGGAAAGGTCTTCCCCCACGGCGCTGGAGCGCATGGCCAGAAGGGGCTGATTCCGCTCATGGCGGCATAACTCCTCATAGGCTGATTTAATGGCCGCGTCCAGGTCCGGGGGGACCTGGGCCTGGTTGATCATGGATTTCAATTCTTCGCTGACCACCACCAGCCCGTCCAGATCCTCAATCCGCCAGAATCCCAGGAGATCGTCGATGCGCGCCGCGATCTGGTTATAATCCAGGAAGGTTTTGTAGGCGCAAGTGGAAATAGCGAATCCCGGCGGCACCGGCAGTCCCACCCGGTTCCGCACCTCTCCCAGGTTGGCGTTCTTGCCCCCCACCGTTTCCGCCATTTCCAGGTTGAGCTCATCAAAAGACAGGGTCAGGGGGGCCTGGGGAATTTCCCGGCGCCGGCTCAGGACGTCTTCCACTTCCCCGATGATGCGCCGGAAAGCATCGACTAACGCGCCGTAGCGGTGGTCACCCAGGTTATTTAGAGCCTCCACCAGGGTGGCGGTCTCCCCGGCCAGTTGGCTGACGGATGCCCGGATATACTGGAGGTCGAAGAGAAAATCCCCGGAAAGCTTTTCCTCCATGTCGGCCATCAGGGCCAAGACCGCGTTGTTGGCCGCCAACAGCCTCTGGAAATTGGCGTATTTTTCCGCCAGGGCCGCCTGGATATTGCCCCGGTCTTTCTTAGCAAGGCGCTGCCACACGCGTTTCAGGTGCAGGTCCTCCAGAATGTCATTCTGACTCATCTTCGACAGTTGGGTACGGTTTTTAGGTATTTTTTAGGGCATAAGTTATTGAAATTATTAACCCTGGTTTCGGGGAATTTTTAAAATGTAGTGGCCAACTAATTCGTTGAC
>JBFLXM010000021.1:0-57182 GCA_040757175.1 Thermodesulfobacteriota bacterium | reverse complement strand
ATTTTATTTCGCTGGGCCTTCCGACTTTAGCACCTGGGAAATAGCTTAACCATCCGAACCGCCGGGTACGGACCCGTACGCCCGGTGGTGTGACAGGGAAAGCCCGCGAGGGCATACCTATGTCGATCTTCAAAGGGGGTAGGGAGGGGAAGGTCGGGGGAGCCGCTGCTCCCCCGACCCTCCCCTCGACATTCATCCCTCAGATCTGCGCCCCCACTTCGGCCAGGGTCTGGAAATAGATGCGGCGGATGCGCCGCAGCCTCTTCTGGAAGCAAAGGCCCAGCTCCATGCAGGCGTTATAAAAGGATTCCCGGCTAAACTCCAGGGTCAGCAGGCGGGACACGGTTTCCTGGGTGATCTGCTGGTGGGCGTCCCTGATCTTTTGCCGGGCCTCCTCCAATCCCTCCCAGAGGGGCAGCAGGATGAGATCGGCTTTTTCCTGGAGACGGGCAATTTCCGCCTGCACCATCTGCAAAGGACCGGTTTCCGCTTTATCGGCTGCGGCCTCCTGGACCACTTCCACCCCCAGGCGCCGCAGAAACCGCAGGAGAAATTCCCGGTGGCTGTTTTCCCAGGGGCCCAGCTTCCAGATATCCGCGGGGATGCCTACCCGGGGCACGTAGTTGCCACTCGGGAGCCAGCCCCGGAGTTGCTGCACCCGGGAAAAGAGCCGTTCTTTCAAATTCACCACATGGTTGCTTTTTCCCCACTGGGACTTCCACATCAGGAAACGCCCGTAAGCCTTAAGTTTGACATAAAACCAATCCCGGGCGACCAGGCGTTTGAGCACCGAAGGCCAGGAATAAAACTTCTTCATGGCCCGGATAGTCTCATATTGGAGCTCATAGGGGGTGAGCTGCCGGGGCTGGAAGACCGCGTGGTGGCCGTCGTAGTGGCTCCAATCGCGGCAGAAGATGCGGTTCTGGGCCTCCAGCTCCTGATACACCGGGGTGCCGGGGATGGGCGTGAGAATAAGGTATTGCAAAGAATCCAAATCCAATTCCCGGGAAAACTTGACGGTGTCCCGGATGACCTGGTAGTGGTCCTCTTCGGAACCGAAGACGAACATGCCGTGGACCCGGACGCCGTGGCGATGGAAATTAATGACGCAATCCTTGATGTTCTCCACGGTTTGGGATTTGTTGTACAGCTTCAAAGTGGCGGGATTGATGGATTCCAGGCCCACAAAGACACAGTAGCAGCCGGCCCGGGCCATGAGGGCCATCAGTTCCTCGTCTTTGGCCGCCTCCACCCGCACCTGGGCGCTCCATTCGATTTTCAGGTTCTCCTGGAGCAGACGCTGGCACAATTCCTTGATCCGGTTCCGGTCAGCGGTGAAGTTGTCATCACAGAAAAAGACATGGTGGGCTTTGACGCCGTTCTGCCGGATTTCTTCCATCACCCGGTCCACGGAATTGTAACGATACTTGCGGCCGAAGAGTTTGATCACCCCGCAGAACCGGCAGTTAAAGGGGCAGCCCCGGGAAGTGGCGATGGACACGAAGCGGCGGCCCCGGCGGGCGTTCCAGTCGTGGACCACTTCGTAATTGGGGATGGGCAGGTCGTCCAGGTTCTCCAAGAAGGGCCGCCAGGGGTTCTGGCGCAGGGTCCCGCCTTCCAAATAGGCCAGGTTGTGCAACGCGCCCAGATCTCCCCCGGAGTTGAGGGCGGCCACCAATTCCGGCAAGGCCTCGTCCCCCTCTCCGCAGATGACGTAATCGGCATGGTCCAGGGACTCCCGGACCACGAAACTGGAATGGGCTCCGCCCATGATCACCGGCACACCTTGCCCCCGGTAATAGTCTGCCAGCTCATAGGCCCGGGGCGCGGTGGAAGTGATGCTGGAAATACAGACCAGGTCGGGGTTAAAATTCAGGGTCTGGTGATCCGGAGAAGAGATCTCCTCAATAATGACCTTTACCTCCAGGCCCTGGCGCTGCAAGATGGTGCCCAGGAGCACCGGTCCTATCCGGGGGATGGCCACCCGGCTGAAGATATGGGGGCGGGGAGCTCGAGGTTCGATGAATAACACTTTTCTAATGAGGTGGGACATACGGGTACCTCCTTCAGGAACCCTATACCGGGTCGGCGGCGGTCCCGCCTTCCCGGCGAGCCGAGGTGCAGCCTGAAAAGACTAGTAGAACATGATAATTTTCTTGAAGTTTAAAGGAAAGAAGGGCGGATTGTCAAACGATTCTTTCCCGGCCTCTGAGGGCGCGCCTCGAGTGCAAAAATTCAAGCAGATTCCCCCTGCGCCAGGGGGAATCTGCTTAGAGGTCGCAAAAAGGATATATGTAAATGGAGGATGGCTTAGACGCAACCGGTGGGTTTGGCCAACCCTGCCATCTTACAGGCGCCTTTGCCCGGCCCGGAGGGGAACAGCTCATAGATGTGCTTCAGCTTGTAGCCGGTCACCTTGGAGAGAATCCGCACCATGGGGGCGATGCCGTTCTTCTTGTAATAATCCTGGAGCATGTTGATGACTTTCCAATGCTCGTCGGTGAGTTCCTTGATGCCTTCCGAATCCTTCACATAATCCACCCATTCCTGGCACCATTGATCCAGGTTCTCCAGGAAGCCGTCTTCGTCAACGGTAAAGGTTTTGCCCTTGTATTCGATGTTGGCCATGCCGACATATCCTCCTTAAAAGATTTATCGCCGGGTTTTTGGTTTTCAAAATTACGGCATTGTGAAAATTTTGTCAAGCATTAAAAATCCCTAAAGGATTAATTCCCTTAAGGCCTGGGGTCCGTTGTGAGGGCAGAGGTCAAACCCGGCGGCCCTTAGCTTCCGGTCCCAGGGGGAAAAATCTTTCCCGGGTTCATGATGCCTTTAGGGTCAAAGGCCAGCTTGAGGCGTTTCTGTAAGGCGATGGCCCCGGGGGCCAATTCCATCCCCAGATAGGGGGCCTTGGTGAGGCCGATGCCGTGCTCCCCGGAAAGAGTGCCCTGAAGCCGGCGCACCAGGACAAAGATCTCCTCCACCGTGGGCTCCACCGCCTCCAGTTCCCCCGGCCGGCCTCGATCATAAAGGATATTGACGTGGATGTTGCCGTCCCCTGCGTGGCCGTAGCAGGGAATCACCAGGCCCCGGCGCCGGGACAGCTCTTCCAGCGCGGTGATCAAATCCGGGATGGCCCCCAGGGGCACCACCACGTCTTCGCTCACTTTGTGGGGCTTCACCTTTTTGAGGGCCGGGGAGACCACCTTCCGGGCCTGCCACAATTCTTCGGCCTCCGCCGTAGTTTTGGCCCGGAGCACGGGCTTAGCGCCCTGCTCCTCACAAAACTGGGCCATGGCCCCGGCCCGCTCCTCCACGTCAAAGGGGTGGCCGTCCACGGCCATGAGCAACAGGGCCGCGGCTTTAGGGGGAACTTTAAAGGGGAGCATCCCCCGGACGCACCCCAGGGTGACGTGGTCCATGAACTCCAGGGCCGTGGGGGCCAGGCCCGAGGCCAGGATGCGGCTCACCGCCGCAGCCGCGGCCTTGAGGGTCTTAAAGGCCGCAGCCAGGGTCTGGCGGGCCGGGGGTTTGGCCACCAGCCGCAGGGTGATGCGGGTGATCACCCCCAGGGTGCCTTCCGACCCCAAAAAGAGGCGGGTGAGGTCGTAGCCCACCACCCCTTTCATGGTGCGGGTGCCAGCAATGATGATCTCCCCGGTGGGCAGGACCACCTCCAACCCCAGGACGTAGTCCCGGGTGACGCCGTACTGCACGGCCACCGCGCCCCCGGCGCATTCCGCCACATTGCCGCCGATGGTGCAGAACTCGGCGCTGGCGGGGTCCGGGGGATAATAAAGGCCCTCCTCCTCCACCGCGGCCTTGAACTTGCCCAGGATCACCCCCGGCTCCACCACCGCCACCAGGTCTCGGGTATTGATCTCCAGGATGCGGTTCAAGCGGGTCAAAACCAAAACCACCCCTCCCTGGATGGGCACGGAGCCGCCGCTCCGGCCCGTGCCCGCGCCCCGGGGCACCACCGGAAAAAGGTGCTCATTGGCCAAGACCAAAATCCGGGAGATTTCCGCCGGGGACCCCGGAAAGACCACCAGATCCGGGAGATGCGCCTCCTCCGTGGCGTCAAAGGCATAGGTCCAGCGGTCCTCGGGAGCGGTGAGCACATGCTCCGGGCCGGAGATGGCGGCGATTTCTTTGATTATTGCCTCTTGCATGATTCGGTTTTCAGTTTTCAGTTTTCGGTAAAAAAAATGTGGAGCAGGCGTCCCGCCTGTGCAGAAAAAAATGTAGGGTGGGCATGGCCCACCATCCTTGGCCTATCTAAAGGCGGGATGCGCTACGCTTTCCCGCCCTACGTGCTGCGTGCTACGTGCTGACCTTATCGCATTAATAAGAGGGATGACAAAGGCAGGGTGATAATGCGAGGGTCAGGAATTGATACTTTATTCCCTAAGGTGACCAGAATTCCAAAGGGAGCATTGTAAACCGTCTTCTCAATAAAAGCTCGTAAACCAAGAGTATCTCGTAAGCCATCTATCTGACGGCGATATTTTACTTCCAGAGGAATCCGGTGCTCTCCCACGGTGATGATAAAATCTACTTCCGGTTCCGCCCCGCGCATTGGGAACCAAGCCAAATCCAAGCCCGGTATGCTGCTTAGAAAGTAGCCGACAATGCTTTCCGCGATATGACCGGCAAGGTCGCTTAAATGTGGAGCGCGTCTCAGACCGTCCAGAGTAAGAGGGATTGATTCTTGGAGCCAACTGCTCCGCAAAGAATGGTCGCAGAGGCAAATCTTGGGTTGCCCCTTTTGCCGCTTCAGTCGAAGCTCTAGAGGCCGTATCAAACGAATCAGCAGCGTGTCATTAAGAAAACGAAGATAGGCCAGGACCCTCTGCCACCCCACATTTGCTGCTAGAGCTGCCCGCAATTCATTGATAAAAATTGATTGCCCCGGGGTTTGACCCGCGTAGCGGCAACAGAGCCGCAACAATTCTTCCAGCAGTTTTTCATCTCTCTTTCTCCCCCGGTCTCCCAGGCGCAGGTCATGTTGAATCACTCGCCTGATAACCGTCTCATTTAACTGGTCTGCTATCTCTTCCCAGGGGCGGTCGACCCTGGCCTGAGCCACGGGATAACCCCCTCTCTCCGAGAAGGCGGCCATGGCCTCATCGCGCAATTCCTTTTGGTGCCTCCCTTGTTTTGCCAGATTCCTCCAGAAATCGGCTTCCTTAAGCTGCTGCAAACCGTTGAAGGGCAAAAGAGGCTTTATTTCCCCCCACCCCCTGAGAGCCGCCACTTCTCTAAGCAAGAGAGTGCCTAATTCCAGAGTGGAAATCCGTCCTGCCAGGCTGTCCCGGCCATATTCAATCCGCAGGGCGGAACTCCCCGTCAATAATACCCTAACAGCCTGATGGTCAACCAAAGATTTGACCTGGGGCGCCCATTCCGAAAGGTTTTGCACTTCATCGAAAAACAAGAACGCCGGCTCCCCTTTACGGGCATACTCATTAAACGAGCCTTTGAGAAGGCGATCTTCAAACCAGCGGCACAGGCTGAGGATGGGGTCCACCAAACCTGTCAGCGTGGGGAGTTCATCAAACTGCACTCTAAAAATACGATTGGGGCTGACGTTTTCCTTGTGAAGCAAGTGATCGATAATATGCTCTTGCAGAGTGGTCTTCCCCACCTGTCGAGGGCCGCGTAACACCGTAACCGGGGCCAGTCCGGTCTTAACCCTTTGCAGCGTCGGCGCAAACAGCCAACGCTTAAATAGGGGGAGAGGGCGCATGGGTTTTTCCCGCCACCAGGGATTGGTATCAAAGAGAAATGCCTCCAATGCCCTGGGCAGCCGAGTCCCGAACAAGGTATTATCTAACTCTACTTTGACCATCATGGCTCTGTTCTGATAATCTATTCTGCAACCAAACTATTTATAATCATAACATATTATGCTCCGCCAGGGAAAAATACCCCTGCCGGCTGACGATGAGGTGGTCGTGGACCGTGAGGTTGATGGTCTTGGCGGCCTTGATCAGGGCCCGGGTCAGTTCCCGGTCCGCGGCTGAGGGTTTGAGCGCGCCGGTGGGGTGGTTGTGGACCAAAATCAGGGCGGTGGCCTTGTGTTTCAGGGCCAGTTCCAGGACCTTCCGGGGGTAGACCACGGTCTGGTCCACGGTGCCTTCCTGGACGATCTCCTCGGCGATGATTTCGTTCTGGCTGTTGAGGAACAATACCCGGAACTGCTCGTCTTTGAGGCCCCCCATGGCCGTGCGGCAGTAGGCCACCAGCGCGTCCAGGGAGTTGATGGGGCTGCGTTTCAGGGCCTCTTCCTTTAAATAGTATTCGGCGCAGGCCTTCACCAGGTTGATGAGGGTGGCGGAGTATTCCTTCAGGCCCGGGAATTCCATGAGGTCCTGGGGCGAGGCGTCCAAGACCTGGGTGAAGGAGCCGAAACGCTGGATCAGGCCTTTGGCCAGGGGTTTGACGTCGGCAACGGGGATGGCGAAGGTGAGGAGGAGTTCCAGGAGTTCGTAGTCGTGGAGGGCCGGGGCCCCCCCTTTCAGGAAGCGGCTCCGGAGGCGCTGACGGTGGCCGTGGTAATGGGGCTTTTTGGGCTCGGAGGTCATACCGGGTGTTACTCCCGCAGTGGGCTTAAACCTGAAGCATTATATCCGAATTTCCATAATTTACTCAATAATTCCGGCATATTTTAAATGGGGAAGCCGCTCTTAATCTTCCTCTGCGTTCCAGGTTGATTTCCCTATACAAAATTTTAAGGTATTGATTGTTGGTTATTTTTATGCTAACGGGGCTAGCTGATAAACTTATGGAGGTAATCCATCAGCGGCAACTTTGATTCAAAATTATGTGGAGGGGCTTCGATGAGATTTTCTGACAGCACCAACCTCAGTTTGGTTAAACCTTCCACGGGAAGGCCCTATTTGAAGACCTGCCGCCTGCTGGCCTGGTGCCTGGGAGTCTTGGGCCTGACCATGTTCACCCTCAGTCCCGCCTGGTCCGAGGACGGCGCCCTGGACCCCAGCTTTAATCCCGGCGTGGGGGCCACCTCCGTCCCCATGCTCTGGTGGCATACCAATTACACCGACGGCAGCGGCAAGATGATGATCATCGGGGCCTTCCGGGAGATGGGGGGCGCGTCCCGCACCTGCATCGCCCGGGTGTTCGGCGACGGCACCCTGGATCCCAGCTTCAATGCCCCGCTCGATACCTCCAGCAGCGCGGTGAACGGGTGTATCCTGCTGAACCCCAATGATCCCAATACTCAGATGCTCATCTGCGGCGACTTCTCCATCCCCTCCGCCAGCGGCACCTATTACGGTGTCGCCCGGTTGAACGCCGACGGTTCGGTGGATAGCACCTTCGCTCATGCCTTCAGCGCCGGCGACGGTGTGCAGGCTTTTGGGAGGCAAAGCAGCGGCAAGATCGTGGTGGGGGGATACGCCTTGCAAGTCAACGGCTATGCCGGCAGCGCCTACTACCTGCTGCGCCTCAATGCCGACGGGTCCGTGGATACCACCTATCCCATGCGCTCAGCTCCGGGGGGGGCTGTGCATTCCATGCAGGTTTACCCCGCCAGCGACCCCAATTTTCCTAATCAGGTGCGGGTTTTCGGGGACATCCCCCGCATTTCCGATCCTACTCATTGGGATTACATAGTGCGCTTCAGCAGTGACGGCAATTCCGTATTGTGGAGTCTTGGGGATGAGAGGGTCAACGGCACCATTATCGGTCTGATCAGTCAGGGCAGCAATCTCATTATCTACGGGGCCTTCACCCAGGTTGACGGCGTGAGCAGGAACGGCATAGCCCGCTTTCTCCCGGATTGGACTCTGGACCCCAGCTTTAATATCGGCACCGGCGCCAACGGCCACGTGAAACGGGTTACGGTCAGCGGCACGAAGCTCGTGCTGAACGGGTACTTCAACTCCTTTAACGGCACTGCCTGCGGTTACCTGGTGCGCCTCAACACCGACGGCTCGGTGGACAACACCTTCAATGTGGGGGCCGGGGCCGATGACCGCATTTGGGGTGTGATCTTGCAGGGTGACGGCACCTGGGTGTTACTCGGGGCGTTCCAATCTTTCAACGGCTCGCCCCGGCAATGTCTCGCGGCCCTGGATAACGCCGGCAACCTCAGCTCCAGGTTCGCCTCGTTCACCGTGGGTTATGCCACTTCTCAGGCGAAGGTTTACGACGTCAAGTACTATTGGTGGAATACGGAAGGGGGGCCGAAAATTATTGTGGGCGGCAGTTTCTCGGGCTATGGCGGCAAATTGCACCAGCGGGCGGCCCGGGTCAACGGCAACGGCACTCCGGTTAGCTCCTTCAGAGCCGGGGCGGGACCTGCCCCGGTCTATGGCCTCGGCTACCAAGTGTCAGACGGTAAGATGCTGATTGCCGGCAAATTCGGGACGGCCACCGGCTATGTGGGCCGCACCGGCCTGGCCCGGCTCAACAATGACGGCACCGTAGATCTGACCTTTAATCCCGTGCTGGCGAAAGCGGACGGCACCCTCCCCGATCTTTACCATGTCCAGGCCTGGAATCCCAACGGGCGCATCCTGGTGGGCGGGGATTTCGCCTCCGTCAACGGGGTGGCCCGGAGCGGCATCGCCGCCCTGAACGCCAACGGCACCCTGGACGCCACCTTCAACTTCAACCCCGCGTCCATGCCGGGTCTGACCAACATTATCATTCAAGGCGCGGCAGATGATGACGGCGGGGCGTTTGCAATAGTCGGGAAAGCTACTTATAGCGGCCAAACCTGCGGCTTTCTCGCCCGTCTCAACGCCGACGGCAGCCTGGACACCACCTTTGCCAATGACCCGAGTCCGGTGCCCCACGTCGTCATCTTTGACGGGGAAGTGAGGGCTATGACAGGTGAAGAAGGAGGCCGGTTATATGTAGGCGGCGATTTCACCCATATAATCGGCGGGAACAACCCCACCCGGAATTACCTGGCCCGGTTCAGCCAGAATGGGATTTTGGACAACACCTTCGCCCCCACCGGCCCCAACGGCCCGGTTTATGCCTTAAGGAATCAATGGAATGATAACAAGGTCCTCGTGGGCGGGGCCTTCACTACCTATAACGGGGTAGCCAGGAACAATATCGCCAGATTTAAACCCGAGGGGGGGGCTTTGGACACCTCTTTCAATCCCGGCTCCGGGGCCAATGGGCCGGTTTATGCCATTGACTGGGATGGTTCCCGGAAGGCCGTAATCGGCGGCGAATTCACCACCTACAACGGCGTCAGCCGGCCGCGGATCGCCCAAATTCTGGCGGGCAGGCGTCCAGGAAATCCGGCTCTTCCCTTGCTGCTGATGGATACCGTCCCTGAGCAGTGATATTCCCGGGGCCGCAGTAAATAGATACCCGCGAAAAAAAGCCGGAGGAAAATCCTCCGGCTTTTTATTCTGAATCGAACAGAACTCGCTTAATGCTCTTCGCCGGCTGCGGCTTCCAGTTGACGGCGCATTTCCATATCCATGAGGACCCGTTCCCGGGCCTTGTCTATCCCTAAGGCTTTGCGCTTCAGGTCGATGTGGGCGATCATCTTCTTGGCCATCATCTCCGGGTCCGCCTCGAAGTCCCACTTGCCGCCGTACTCTTCCTCGATGCCCTTGAAGAGATACTCGGTCAAGATCTCGGAGCCGGTGGTGGGCCAGTTCACCCCGAACAGCGTGTACACGCCCGAGGCCACGAAGTACTGGCCGATGGCGATGGCCTTCTCGCTCATCCACTCCGGGGCCGCGCCCGCGGCCGGGAGGTCGCTGATGTCCGTGCCCAGGCCCCCGGCCTTGACGCAGGCCGTGGCGGCCATGAGGATCCGGGAGTTGTCCACGCAGGCCCCCATGTGCAGGACCGGGGGGATGCCCACGGTCTCGCAGACCTCGGCCAGACCCTCGCCGCAGTACTTGGACGCGGATTCCGGAGTCAGCAGGCCGTATTTTCCCGCGGCCATGGCCGCGCAGCCCGTGGAGAGGACGATAACGTCGTTCTTCAAGAGCTCCTTGATCAGGATCATGTGGCTGGAGTCCTGGGTAGTGCGGCAGTTGTTGCAGCCCACCACCCCGGCCACGCCCCGGATCCGGCCGCCGATGACGTTGTCGTTCAAGGTGTAGTAAGAGCCCCGAATGCTCCCCCCCAGCAGGTACTGGATGGTCTCATAAGAGAAGCCGACGATGGTGGGGCTGGACTCTTTGGGGATCATCACCGGCGCCCGGCGGTTGGGATAGTTGTCGATGGCTTCCCGGATCACCTTCCGGGCCACGTCCAAGGCATGGTGGTCGTCAAAGGGGATGTGCAGGGCCTTGGGCATCCTGGCCCGGTCGTCGGTGGTAATGATCTTGGTATGGTAGCACTGGGCCACGTTTTCCAAAGCCTGCATCTCGCACTGCACGTCCACCACCAACGCGTCCACCGCGCCGGTGATCACCGCCAGCTCCTGGTGCAGGTAGTTGCCGGCTACGGGCACGCCGTGGCGCATCAGCACCTCGTTGGCGGAGCAGCACATGCCCGCGAGTTGGATGCCCTTGGCGCCCTTGGACTGCGCGTACTGGATCAGCTCCGGCTCCTGGGAGGCCACGTACAGCATCTCCGGCAGCAGCGGCTCATGGCCGTGCATCACCACGTTCACGTGGTCTTCCTTCAAGACGCCCAGATTGATCTCCCCGGCCACCGGCACCGGACAGCCGAAGAGGATGTCCTGGAGGTCCGTGGAGATCATGGACCCTGACCAGCCGTCCGCCAGGGCGCAGCGGGTGGACTGCTTGATGAGGTTGTGGTAGTCCTGGTCCACGCCCATGTGGGTGCGGTGCATCAGCTCCACCACCTCGATGTCCACGCCCCGGGGCACCACCCCCTGCTTGCGCCAGATCTCCTGGCGCTTCTTGGGGGCCCGGCGCAGGTAATTGATCTCCCCTTCCTGCTGCCCGAATTCCGCCAGGACCTTGGGGCCCAGCTCCTGGGCGATGTCCTCGGGGGAGCGGGGTTTGGCGTCTTCGCCTTCACCTACGGTGATGGGCACGTCCCAATCCTTGGCCACCCGGCGAAGTTTGGCCATGTCCTTGATCTTATAGCCCTGGGTGCGGCCGTTGGCCACTTCGATGAAGAGTTTGGCCACCCCCCGGGCGTGGTCGCTGTGGGAGGCCGTGCCTGCGGCCACCATGCGCGCGAAGTTCCGGGCGACGATGGTCTCGGCGGTGGCCCCGCACAGACCCATGCGCTGCTTCTTCTCTTCCGTGGTTTCGCCTTCCTTCTTCTTGGGGGGCGGCACCCGGCAGGGACCCTGGGCGCAGATACGGCAACACGCGCCTTCGATGCCGATGGGGCAGGGCTTCATGGCCTTGGCCCGGTCGAAAATGGTCTCAACGCCCTCAGCCTGGGCTTTCTTCAACAACGCCTGGGCCGCGGGGTCCATGGATAGTTGGTCAAACTCAAGTTCGGCCATCTTCTACTCCTTTTTGCAAAGGGTTTTCGCCATAATAATTATTGAACACTTACATAAGCATAATATCATCTATACAGTATTATGTCAAGATGGAGTGGGTTCACCAAAGAGACACAAGGGGCGGACCCATGTGTCCGCCCCATGAGGGCGCAAACGCGGGTGTGCCCTAATAATTCCGTGCCTTTAGATTGCGACTTGAGACCTCTGCGAAAGTCTCATGTGGAACAGCCGCCCTCGGCTGTTCACGCTTCATTTGGTACCAGGCGGGGGCGCCTGCTCCACATTTGGATTAAAAAAAAGAGTAATCGAGACTTTCGCAGAGGTCTCGACTTGGAATAATACCATGTTCGCATTGTAGGGGCGGGTTTTAAACCCGCCCCTACAAGTGATATCAATATGTTAGCATGTTATTTTGTTTCATTTCAAAGCGAACATGGTATAAGACGTTTTACACCGAATAAAAGTTACCGCGAGTTTCCCGTTACCCAGGGTAAAGAAGGGAGGAGCCGCTCCAGGGACTATTGGTCTCAGGGGGCTTGGTGAGCGGGGCGCACGACCCGGAAACCGATAAAGCCGTCGGCGGCATCGGGGGCCGCGGATTGGCGGGCCGCGCAGCGCAGGTCCCGGGCCCAGGAATACCAGGAGCCGCCTTTAAGAATCCTTAGGACTTTGGGCTTGAAAGGCCCCCCGCCCCCCAGGGGATGGTGGCGGTCCAGGCACCATTCAGCCACGTTGCCGGCCATGTCCAAGAGCCCGAAACCGTTGGCAGGGAAGGAGCCCACCGGCGCGGTGAAACGAAAGCCGCGTTGGGCCAGGTCATTGGTGCGGTAATTGGCCCGGAGCACTCCCCCGGCGTCCGGGGACTGGGAGCCCCAGGGAAAGGGCTGCCCGGTGAGCCCGCCCCGGGCCGCGGCCTCCCATTCCTGTTCGGTGGGCAGCCGGTGGAGGACGCCGGTGGCCTGGGTGAGCCATCGGCTGAAGGCTACTGCGTCATTCCAGGTGACGCCCACCACCGGCTGGGTGGGGGCGTTCAGGTTTTTGTCTTCCCAATAGAGGGGTGGTTGATGGCCGCTGGCCTTAAGAAAACGGCCATATTGGGCGTTGGTGGTCTCGGTGAGGGCGATATAGAAGGCGTCCACCCGCACCCGGTGGGGCGTGTCTTCATCGGCGTAGCGGCCCGGCTCGCTGACGGGTGAGCCCAGGAGATAATAGCCTCCGGGGATGAGGCGGAAGCTGATGCCGGGATCCTCCGGTTTTTTTTGAGAGAGGGCGGGGGAAAAGCCGGCGCTGATAAGAAGCAGGACCACCATTATTATGGAGAAGATTTTTACCATAATTAATCCAAAATTAAGATTCATCATGTTTCTATTCAAGTTCTTTTCCAGATTTCATTTTTCTTTTTTTATTAGATAAAAGGCAGCCTGATCGCCTTTTCTTTCTTTATTTAATCTCTCAGCTTCGTCTGAGTACATTTTGATATCGGCTTCTGAGAACATGGACTTGATGTTAAATGGATGGTTGTGTTGTAAAGGAATATCTCTGAGATATAATTCACTTCCGATAAATTGAAAGATGTTCGAATCATAAATGATTTTCTTCAAAGTTAGGTTGGCTTTTTCTGATAATATTCTTATGCTCTCTTGAGAATGCAGGAAAAAATGCCTGGGAGCATCGAGTTGAACCCAATTTTCTTTATAATGTTCCCAGGCAAAAGATGGCACAATGGGGATTCGTAATAAACAAACACCTCCATTTGATAATAATCTTGAAACTGCTTGAAGAGTTTCTTCAGGATTCGGAATGTGTTCAAATGAATGATGAAACATTACTATATCCCAATGGCCTCCGACTTCAGAAATATCTTTTTTTAGGATCTTCAATTTCTTGTTATGAATAATATCCTCTGCTATGAAAGGGTCAATGCCAAGGAGAGTTTTTAAGCTCGATTTTGCAAGATTATATAAGAATTCCCCCTGGCCGCATCCTACATCGAGTATTCTGGTTTTTTTAGTAAGATAAATCTGTTGTAATAGATATATTTGATTTAAAAATAAAGGATCATCAAAAGGATATTTATTGTAAAAGTATTTGCCTAATACCCCTTTTCTAAATAATAAATAATTGTATCTCATTTTATCCCAAAAAGGTCTTATAGTTGCTATTTGGGTAACTGGTGAAAAGCTGTAATAATTATCAGGATAATATTTTAATATATTTTTTGGAAAATGGGATAATTGTAAACAATTACATTGTGAACACTGAAAATACTCAAACTCATCTCGAAAACCAAACATCATTTCGCGAATGTTATAGATTATATTGTCCTCAGAATTGTGGCAAATTCTGCATTGCATAATGAATTCTATCCTTCATTTTTTTCACAAGACAATCATACATTGCTTGGCTGTGAAATAAAGCCCCATTTTCATTGATTCTGGAGCCTCGAGGCCCTGCGCCTTGGCTGCCATCTCCCGGTAGGCCAGCAGTTGGGGCCGGTATTTTTCCACCTCCCCCCGGATAAAATCATCCCACTCCTCCTCACCCTCCGGGCGGGAAGTCTTGTAGTCCAGGAGCCACCAGGATTCGCCGTCAAAGGCCAGGAGGTCGATCACGCCCCGGCGGATTAAGCCCGGCCCAGCGTCTTCTTCCAGCAGCCATTCGCTCTTCAATGGGGGTGAGGTGGCGGCCAGCAACCCCGCCAGAAAGGGGTCCCGGAGGCAGGCCGTCACTTCCGCGCAAATCTCCGGCGCCAGACGGGCCGCGGCCTCCGGTGCCACCCCGCCCTGGCGCAGGGCCGCGGCCACTGCGGCTGGGGCCGGTAAGGCCCCGCCCTTGCTCAAGGTTTCCATTAGACGATGGGTTACCTCGCCCCGGACCCGGGGAGTGTCGCCGCCGCTCCCGGCTGCCGGGGGCGCGGCCGCCTTCTCCGCCAACTGGGAAGGAAATTCCAGCCGGTAAGGCCGGGGCTCCGGCTGGAAATCCCAGGGCTGGGGAAGTTCCCCAGCTTCCGGGGGTCCGGAAACGAAGACCGGGACCGTGGTGACCAGTTCTACCCTGATTTCCGGGTCGGGCCAGGTGGCAGGGGCTTCCGGAATGGGGGTGGCCGGCTGATAATGCTGCCACACCCATCCCAGAGGGCTGTTTGAAGGGGGAGCAGGTTTTCCCTGGTTATTATTTTTAATCACCGCAGACATCACCAGACCCCGCCGGGCCCGGGTGACGGCCACATAAAAGACCCGGCGGGCTTCCTCCAGGACCCGGCGCTCCTTGAGACCGCGGAGCAACAGATAGAGGGAACTTTGCTTCTCCTGGAGATAGGGCCGGGCCAGGGCCAGGCCGTGGAGCCGGGAGCCGGGAATCTCCTCCAGCAGGAACGGTGGGGTTTTGCTCTCATTTTTCAGGGGCTGCCAATCCAGGAAGGGGAGAAAGACCTGATGGAACTCCAGGCCCTTGGCCCCGTGGACCGTGAGGAGTTCCACTCTGGCGTCCAGGGCCTGGGGGTCCGGGGGTTGGAAGGCCTCCGGCAGATTAAAATCGGCCCGGGAGAAGGTCTCCTCCGGCAGCCCGGATGCCGCCGCGGCCAGGAGGTCCAGGTAGGCCCGGGCGTTGGCGATGGCCCCGGGCCCCGCCAGCGCCGCCACCCCCGTCCAGGCGTCCGCCCCGTCCAGGAAATTTTTGATAATCTCTGCCAAAGGCCGCCGCCCCACCTGGGCCTGCGCGGCCAACAATCCCTGGATTATTTTTGCTAGATCGCAGGGGCAGAGGGGTTCATCCCGGAAACGGCGCAATTTCTCCGGCCACAGGTCCCCGGGGGTCAGGGCTATTTGGGTCAGCAGGTTTAAGGAAACACGGGCCCAGGGGCCCCGGAGCGCCCCGGCCCAGGCCGCGTCGTCCTGGGGACGCACCAGGGCCCGGGCCAGGTTGTGTAAATGCTGCACCACCAGGGAATCCGCGAGCTTCAGGCCTTCCTTCACCCTGACGGCCAGGCCCGCGTCGTTAAAGGCCCGGAGATAGGCGCGCAGATGGGTGCGGGCAAAGAGGAGGACGCCGATTTTTTCCCCTTCCGGCAACGCGGCTGTAGCCCGGGTGACTTCCCGGGCCAGCCAGCGGGCTTCCACTTCCCGGGATGTATCCTGATCCGCTGCCAAGAACAGGGCCAGCCGGGGCGGCGGTCCTGCGTCCGCGTCCGGCCCCGGAGTGGCGGCATGGAACTCCACCCCTTCCGGAGTGGCCGCGGCCATGATCGTGTCCCCAAAAACCTGGTTGGCCCAATGGATCAAGGTGCCGGAGGCCCGGAAATTGGTGGTCAAGCGGAGACTTTCCAGGGGAAAGATCCCGGCCGGCGCGCAGGGCAGGCCCCGGCGCGACTCCTGGAAGAGGCGCACCTTGGCCTGCCGCCAGCCGTAGATGGACTGCTTGGGGTCCCCCACCACCATCAGGGTGCGCCCGGCCTCCTCCTGCCAACCCTCCAGCAGGCGGCAGAGCAGGGTCATTTGGGCCTCGCTGGTGTCCTGAAACTCATCCACCAATAGATGCGTCAGGCGGCGGTCCAGACGCAGCAGCAAATCGCTGGGGTCTTCCCCGGCCAGCAGCCGCAGCGCGGCCTGCTCCAGGGCGATGAAGTCCAGGGCCTGCCTTCGGGAGAGCAACTCCTCATAGACCTGCAAAGCCTCTCCCAGGAGAATCACCAGGTCCTGGAGCGCGGCCACCTCTTCGGGCCGGGCCGCGGCGGGGTACAGGTCCCGGCATTGCTTCAGGCCCCTGGCAATTGCCGGATCGAGTTTTTGTATCAACCCGGGCCAGATGGTCTGCTTAAAATCCTGGGGAAACCCCAACTTGGGGGTGAAGGCTTTGCGCAGCTCTCCTTCCTTGGTGAGCAGAACCCCGGCAATGGCCTGCCAATGGGCCAGATCATCCGGGGCCGCTCCCGGAAGCCGGGAGGGGAGGGCGGGGTTGTGCATTTCTGCCCGGAAATCCGGCCAGGACCGGCCCAGTTCGCTGCCGGCCAGACCCGCGGCCAAACCTTCCAACGAAGGACGGAGCAACAGTTGAAAGCGGTGGCCCAAAAGAGACTCGTACCGGTCCCGGTCCCGGCTGTGCAGAGCCAGCTCCAGGAACTCCCCCAGGCAGTCCCGGCGGCCCAGCAAATCGCGCAGCTCCGCGGCCAGGCGGGGCCAGCTATTGTTCAGCCGCACCAGCCGCCGCACCAGGGCCTGGCGGGCCGGATCTTCGGCTTTTCTGGCCGCCAGCCGCCGCCTGACTTCCTCCAGGGCCTCCTGTTGCCGCCAGCGGGCTTCGTCTTCTTCCAGCAGCCGGAATTCCAGGGGCACCCCGGCTTCCTGGGGGGCAGAGCGCAGCAGTTGGGCGCAGAAACTGTGGAAGGTCATGATGGGCAGGCGTTCCGGGGCCAGGAGTTCCTGGATGCCCGCCTTTTTTTTGCTGAAGTGATGAAAGACCTGCTCCGCCAGTTCCAGGAGGCGGCGCTCCCAGGGAGGGGCCGCCGGTCCCGGGTCCCGGCGGCGCCAGAGCAGGTCCATCACCCGGCTCCTGAGTTCCCCCGCGGCCTTGCGGGTGAAGGTCAGGGCCAGCATGGCCTCCGGCGCGTCCACCCGGGCGAGCAAGGTGAGAAAGCGGGCCAGGAGCACCGAGGTCTTGCCGGAGCCCGCGGGGGCCTCCAGGTGGAAGCTCTCCCCGGGGCTTAAGGCCCGGTCCCGGGCTTCCTGATCCAGGGGGTAATCCTTCATTTTCCTCTTTAGCGTCCGCAATCGTTCTTTCTCCCTCCCCCTTGAGGCTTATCATTACCCACAAGTGATGGGAGGTGGGAAGAGCTTATGGTAATTAAAAGGCAGTTACTCATGGGCCTGGAGCCAGCCATAAAAATATGAGAAGAATCGTAGGGCGGGCGTCTCGCCCGCCCCGGTAATCCGCACAGGCTGGAAAGCCTGTGCTACCGCTCAGTAGCTATGCGGAGCAATAGTATGACTTTAAGCCCCCCTCACCCTAACCCTCTCCCCCCACTGGGTAGAGGGAATAATACTAAGATATTCCATAAGATACAAACTTATGGGTAATAGTCAGCCCCCTGGAGAGGGGCCTTCATTTTGAAAGATATTGGTGGAAGACAATACTGCTATTCTTCTTCATTCCCCTTCACTCTCATCCTCAGAAGCCTCTGGGGGAAGGTTGTCGTAGGGCGCGTCTTACGCGCCAATTCTGCGTCTGTACCCTTCGAACATGATTTCGGTGCGTAAGACGCACCCAACAAAAACTGCTTCTTCATTCTCCTTCCTCCTCGTCCTCAGAAGCCTCTGGGGGAATATAGCCGCAGATCAACAGGTGCGGACAATACTGACAGGCCCCCTCATTTTTCCCCTGGGGAGGCGGGGTGGGTTGGGGACCAAAATCCCCCGCGGCCAGACGCCGGCCCAGGGCCGCCAGGCGCTCTTCCCAGGCCGCGATCACCTGTCCCCATTCCCCGGCCCGCTTGGGGAAATCCTCATGCTGCAAGTGCTTCTGCCGGGCCGATTTCAAGCCGATATACCCGGCCTTCAGTTTAGCCTCGCCTGGAGCCGCGTCCACCCGCCCCTTTTTCACCGCGGCCAGATAGCCCGGGAGTTGGAATTCTTCCCGGTCGTCAAAGACCTTTTGGGCCTTGGGGACTTCCCCGGTCTTGTAATCCCAGAGGATCAGGCCCTCGTCCCGGTGGTGATCGATGCGGTCGATGCGGCCCTTGAGCTTAAAGGGCCAGCCCGGCCCTGCCAGGTCCTGGAACCGCTCTTCCATGGCCAGCCAGCGCCAGCCCTGATGGAAACGCTCCCTTTCCAGGCGGAGCCATTCCCACAGGAGGCCCTCCTCCCCCAGCCAGCGCTCCCACTCCGCCTGCCAGTGCAGGTCGGTCAACCGGTCCTCCACCAGGCGGCGGGCCGTGGCCTGCAACAGCTCTCGAGCCTGATTCTCTTGTTCGTCGCTCCAGATTTTCTGGGCATCGAGTATCTTTTTAAAATCCCCGGCAAACCGGGCCAGCACCTGATGCAGGCGGTCGCCCCGCTCCGGGGGGGAGAGCCCGGCCTCGATCTCCGGCAGTTCCCGGATGGCGAGGAGGACCTCAAGCAGAAAGCGGCAGGGGCAGCCCAGGGCCGTCCGGGCCTGGGTGAGGGAGACCTCCCCGGGGAGGGAGATGGCAATGGGGGCTGCGGTCTCCGGACTCGGGCGGGAGGCCGCGGCAAACGCGGCCCGCACTCCGGGGGAGCGCAGCCAGGCCGGGTGGGGCCGGCTCAGGGGCGAGATCTGTTCCTCCCGCCATTCGCCGCCAAACATGGAGGTGGCCACGCATTCTTCCTGATCCACCAGCCTGGCGCGGGTCAGGGTAATCCCTGGAGCCGCGGCCAGGAGGGCGTCGAAGGCCTCCCGGGCAAAGCGGTGCTGGCTCTGATAAGTCCCGCCCAGGACTTTTTGTTTTTCCCCGGCGCTCAACAGGGGCAGGGGCCGGGGCGGCGGCGGCAAGACGCCGGAGTTCATACCCAGGCAGAGCACCCGCTCGAAGTCCAGGCCCCGCATTTCCAGCAGGCCCAAAACCTGGATACCCGCGTCCTGGAAACCTTCTCCGGGAAGATCAATCTGCCCGGCTCCCAGGGCCAGCCAATCTCGAAACTCAGTCGCACTTAAGGATACGGCCGCCAGGGTCCCGGCCAGTTCCCGGAGCAGAGTGGATATCCGGCTCCATTGCCCGGCCTCAGTTTCATCCAGACCGTGGGGAAAGCCCAGGAGTTGCCAGACTTGCGCCAGCCGGGCCGCCCATTCCCGGCCGCCGGCCGGGGCCGGCCGCAGCAGGGCCCAGGCCCGGTCCAGCGCGGTCAGCACCTCGCCACCAGGTTCGGCATGATCCGCCTGGGCCGCCGCCCTGGACAAAAACTCCCAGCCCCGCTCCGCCCGGCGCTCCCGGAAGACGCGGTCCCATAGGGGCAATGCCGGTTGGCGCTCCTGGAAGAGGCGGTAGTAGGGGGACAGCAGGAGGGAGACCAGGTCGGCCCGGAGTTCGCCGCCGCTCACGAATTTCAGGGGCAGCAGGGCCGCGTGCCACAGAGGCGTCTCCGCCAAAGCCGGCCCCCGGGAAAGGTTGTAGACCCCGCCTTGCTCCGTTTGGGGATCGCCCAGCAATTCCGCCAACATGCGCCGCAATTCCGGCAGGTAGGCGGCCAGGTCCGGGGAGGTGAGGGCCAGGCGGTGGAGGCGTATCCCCTGATTAGCCAGCTCCACCAGGCGGGCCGCGGCCCATTCCAGCTCCTGGCGGCGGTCGGGGAGGACCACGGCCTCTTGCACTGCCCCGGGGTGCCCCTGCACCCGGAGATGCACCACCGGAATCCGCCGGGCCACGGCCGTAAGGAAGGCCTCCTCCACCGGGGCCGGCGTCTCCAGGCCTGCGACCAGCAGTTTCTCCGGCAGATTGAGCCGGCCCGTTTCCAGGGCACCGAGGAGATGAGCGGGCAATTCCGCTTCGGTAAGGCAACCTTCTTCCCGGCTGATTTCCTGGAAGATTGCCATAAGCCGCCGCCGCCAGGCGATGAGGGGAGGGTCATGGGCATCGGGTTCCAGGGAGAGGAGCCGGTGGCGGCAGAGAAGAGAGTAGGCCTCGTCCAGGGCCTGGGCCCAGGCCAGATCGGGAGAGAGGCCCTCCAGGGGCGGACCCGCGGCCAGGGCGCGCTGCCAAAAGACCAGGCGCTGCCAGGGGGAGGCCGGGGGTTCCGGGAGCCAGAGGGAACGGCTGAGGTCGCCCCGCCAGTGCCCCAGGGTGGCCAGGGGCAGCGGCTCCCACGCGGCCAGGTCCTGCTCCAGGCATCGCTGTCGCTGCCGGCGCCACACCTGCCGGGCCAGGCGTTGGTGGGGAACCAGGGCCAGGATGCCGGGGGTAATCTCTTGGAGGAGGAAATCTTGCAAGGCGACGCTGCTGGAAAAAACCTGGACCATTGATCTCGATTTATCCATCCGGTTCCCAAGCGCAGCTTGGGAACCAGAGAAGTATTCCATTCAATCGTGGTCTGCTGCGGAAGCCTGGTTGGCAATATTGTTCAAAAACCGCCTCAATTCATCCCCCTCCAGCACTTCTTTCTCCAGGAGGACCCGGGCCACTTTCTCCAGGGTCTCCCGGCGCTGCTCCAGGACTTCCGTGGCCCGGCTGTGAGCCCGCTCCACCAGGTTGGCCACCTCCCGGTCGATCTCCTGGGCCGTGGCTTCGCTGTAATCCTTGGTGCCCGGGGGCATAATGGATTCCAGGAACAGCGGCCGCCGCTCCCGTTCAAAGGTGATGGGCCCCAGTTTCTCGCTCATGCCGTATTCCCGGATCATGGACCGGGCAATGTCCGTGGCCCGGTAGAGATCGTTCTGGGCCCCGGTGGAGATCTCCTGGAAGTGGAGCTCCTCCGCTGCCCGGCCCCCCATCATCACCGCCATGCGGTCCTCCAACTCGGTCTTGGTCATCAGGTAGCGGTCTTCGGTGGGGAGCTGCATGGTGTAGCCCAGGGCGCCGATGCCCCGGGGGATGATGGACACCCGGTGCACGGGGTCGGTGGTGGGCAGGGCCTCGGCCACCAGGGCGTGGCCGGTCTCGTGGTAGGCCACGATCTCCTTCTCCCGGGGGTTCATCAGGCGGTTGCGTTTTTCCAGGCCCGCCACCACCCGGTCGATGGCCTCCTCGAAATCGTCCATCTCCACCGCGGTCTTGTCTTTCCGGGCCGCGAGGAGCGCGGCTTCATTGACGATGTTGGCCAGGTCCGCGCCCACCATGCCGGGGGTGCGGGCCGCCAGGGTATTCAGGTTGACCTCCGGAGAGAGTTTGACCTTGCGGGTATGAATTTCCAGGATATCCTCCCGGCCTTTCAGCGAAGGGCGGTCCACCAGAATGTGGCGGTCGAAGCGGCCGGGGCGGATCAGGGCCGGGTCCAGGATCTCCGGGCGGTTGGTGGCGGCCATGATGATCACCCCTTTGCGGGTGTCGAAGCCGTCCATTTCCGACAGCAACTGGTTCAGGGTGTTTTCCCGCTCCTCCGGGCCGCTCATGGGGCTCAAGCCCCGGGCCTTGCCCACCGCGTCCAACTCGTCGATGAAGATGATGCAGGGGGCCTTCTCCTGGGCCTGGGCAAAGAGGTCCCGGACCCGGGCCGCGCCCACCCCCACAAACATCTCCACGAAATCGGAGCCGCTCAGGCTCAAAAAGGGAACCCCCGCCTCCCCGGCCACGGCCCGGGCCAGCAAGGTCTTACCGGTGCCCGGCGGGCCCAACACCAACACGCCTTTGGGGATACTGCCTCCCAGGGCCTGGAACTTGGCGGGGGTTTTTAGGAATTCGATGATCTCCTTGAGCTCTTCCTCTGCCTCTTCCACCCCGGCCACGTCCTGGAAGGTGACCTTGGTTTCATCCTCCACGTAGACCTTGGCCTTGCTTTTGCCCACGGACATTAACCCCCCGGCGCCGGTGCCGATCTTCCGGAAGAAATAGATCCAGATGACCACCAGCAGCAGGGTGGGAAGAATCCAGGAAAGCAGCGAAGTCAGCCAGGTTTTTTCTTGGACCGCCTGGTATTTGAGACCCTGCTGGTCCAGGAGCTTGATGAGGTCCGGGTCGTGCACCCGCACGGTGGAAAAAAGGGGTTCCTTTTTAAACTGTTCCTTCAGCTTTTTAGCTAAATCCGGGTCTTTCCGGGCCTTGCTGAGATATTCCACGCCCCCGGGCAGCAGATGGCCCTCAATCTTATCCGAGCTGATGGTCAGGTCATCCACGCCTTTGATTTCCACCAACTTGCGAAAGTCGCTGTAATTAATGCCTTCCTGCCTGGGGGTGACGAAATATTGCTGGGCCAGCAGCAGTATCAAAACTAGCCCCAAGAAGTACCACAGGGCCACCCGGGTATTTGGTCCGGCCATGCTCACCTCGAACCGGCGCCCGCGCCGGTATTTAACCTCTTAAAATATAATGGAGTTCACGATGATTGGCAAGGTAAGGCCAGGATATTATCGGCTCCGGGGATTGCCTTCCGGGGCTGAGGGAAATATGTTTAGTTAATGAGGCTCTTGCAAAATGATTATTTTGTCATCCTGAGCGAAGCGAAGGATCTAGATTCTTCGGTCGCTTCGCTCCCTCAGAATGACAATTTGCAAGAGGCTCTAATGATAGGTTTTCAACATACCGCTAATCTTTCCCCCCTACTGGGGTGCAAAGTCAGGAGGAAAAATTTGAAACGGATACATTGGTATCAGTGGTTAATCATCCTGTTGGCGGCGCTTCTGCCCCTCTCCCCGGCCAGGGCTGCGGAACCCGCACTCCCCACCATCATCGTCAGCGCGGAAGGCAAGGTGGCGGCCAAGCCGGATATGGCCACCCTGCACCTGGAAGTGGAGACGCAGGCCCCCGAACCCCAAACCGCGGCCTCGGAAAACGCCCGGCTCAGCGATGGCCTGATCCAAGCTATGAAAAAAATCCTGAAGCCGGAAGACAAGATCCAGACTCTCAGCTATCGCCTCATTCCTTTGCGCGCCTACAAAGAAAAAACCAAGCAAGAGACAATTACCGGCTACCAGGCGGTCCATCGCTTTAAAGTGGAAGTCCGGGACCTGGAGGGATTGGGCACGGTGTTCGATACCGCATTGAAAAACGGCGCCTCCAGGGTCAATGGTCCTTTTTGGGGCCATTCCCGGCTGGAGGAATTGCAGCGGCAGGCCGCGGTGGAAGCCTTGACCAAGGCCCAGCGCCTGGCCGCGGACCTGGCCCAGACCGCGGGGGTGAAGATCAAGGGCCTCCAACAGGCGTCCACCAACCTGCAAATCATTTACCCCAGGGGTGGTGTCGAAGCTTTTACGGCCGCCAAAGGGGAAACCCCCACCCCCGTGACGGTGGGGGAGGAAGAGATTAAGGCCAGCGTCAACGCGGTATTCCTGGTGGGCCCTTGAGGCCGGAGGGAGGCCGCCAGGCACTAAGGCTTTACAATCTGGGGGTAAGTGGTTATTATTGGTCTAAGACCATCAACTGGAGGAACTAAGTGAAAGAGTTAGTGGAAAAGGCCCTGGAAAAAATCCGCCCCTTGCTGCAGCGGGACGGCGGCGATATCGAACTCGTGGAAATCACCGACGGCATTGTCAAAGTGCGCCTCACCGGCGCCTGCAAAGGCTGCCCCATGTCCCAGATGACCTTGAAACAGGGCGTGGAACGCATGCTCCTGAAAGAAGTCCCCGGCCTGAAAGAAGTACAGGCCGTTTAATGTTAAATGTGGAGCAGGCGCCCCCGCCTGCTCAGGAACAGCCGAGCGCGGCTGTTCCACATTTGACCTCAGAGTTATCGAAAGCATATCCTAAGTAGGGGCGAACCTTGTGTTCGCCCCGGCTTTTTCGACCGAGTTCAGTTTCTGCGGCAATAGATGCAATAGATAACTAATTAATAATATTATATTTAATCTAAACCTGAAAACCGAAAACCGGAAACCGAAAACGGCATTAAACGTGATAAGGGTGGCCGGCCTTAATGGTCATGGCCCGGTAGAGTTGTTCCAGGAGGACCAGGCGGCTCAATTCGTGGGTCAGGGTGAGGCGGGACAGGGCCAGGCGTTCCTGGGCCTGATTCAGAGTGGCCGCGTCCAATCCCCAATGGCCGCCGATGAGAAAGGCCAGGGGCCGGGCGTCCTCTTCCCGGGTGGTGAGCCAAGCCGCGAATTCTTCGGTGGTGAGTTCTTTCCCCCCAGGATCCAGGGCCACCACGTAGGATTTGGGAGGAATGGCCGCGCGCAGGCGTTCCCCTTCCCGGGCCTTGATGGTCTCCGGGGGCAGTTTCCCCTCTTCTTTTTCCGCGCGCACAGATTTCAGGGAGAGTTTCAGGAAGGGCTGGACGCGTTTCTGGTAGAAGGCCAGGCCTTCCTGGATGAAGGCTTCCCGGGTCTTGCCCACCATCAGTATGTTAATTTGCAGCATTATAATGTATGCGGGTTGGGAGGGGGTGTGGGGTAGGGCAGGGACCCGTAGGGCGGGCGTCCCCGCCCGCCTTCAGTCCCTGGCCCTCCCCCACATCTCACTTTCTATCAAGCAACAAAAACCTGCTCTTCCCCGAGGCGATGCGCTGGCCGTCGGCCAGGCGGATGATCTCCGCCTCCGCCTGGCGGCGGCTGCTGTTGGCGGGCTGGAGCACGCCCTTAACCCGGATGGCCTCCCCGGGTTTGAGGGGCTGGTGGAAGCGCACTTCCATGCCCAGGGTGACGCCGGGGCCGGCGAATTTCCACACCGCGTGGGCCATCAGCTCATCAAGCAGTGTCGCCAGAATGCCGCCGTGGATCACCTCGGTCCAGCCCTGCAATTCCTTGGGGAGGGTCAGCTCCGTGACCGCGGCCATCTCCCCTTCCTCATAGCTCACCGCAATTTTTAATCCCCGGGGATTGTCCTGGCCGCAGACGAAACAGTAGTTGTCAAAATAGGTGTTATCCATAGCCATTTAGTGGTGATTGCAGGGGTTAAGGAACAGTGATCAGTTATCAATTGCCAGTGGTCAGTGGATCGGTCATGACTTGCAATTCTGATTACTGATTACTGATTACTGATCACTGATCACTGATCACTATCCTCCCTCGGCCCTCTCTTCAATTCACTTCAGACGCCCTTCGGTGTCAGTCCCAGCAAGGCGGCGATCTGCGCGGCCAGGTCCTGGGTCTTCTTTTCCGGGTCCCCGGTTTGCGGGGTCAGCAGTTGGGGCCGGTTCTGGTATTCCGGCTTGGGCGTGACCTCGAATTCCGGGGGAAAGGCGTTGTCGAAGTACATCTGCTGAAAGCCGATGAATTTCAGGTGGTGGGCGGTGGCGTCCAGGACTCCCACTTCGTCCGGGGACAGCGAACCCTCTTTGATGGCCGCGCGGTAGCCCGCCAGGGACTCGCCCCCCTGGGTGCAGGCGATGTGGCCGTGGCGGTTGGCCAGGAGCATGGAGTCCATGATTTCCTGTTCGGTGACTTCCACCACCCTTACCGCTTCCTCACCGGCCCGGCGGGTGTACTCCTCCACCAGGCGGATGACCCGGGGCATGGACACCGGCGCGCCGATCATGGCCGCCTGGGCCACGCTGGCCTGGACGGTGACGGGTTTGAAGATGCGCTTCCCTTTATCCGGCTCCAGGTAATAGCGGAAGACCGGGTTGGCGTGCCGGGACTGAATCCCCAGGACCCGGGGCAGTTCGCCGATGACGCCCAAATCCTGGAGCCGGATGAACCCCTGCATGATGGCGGTGATATTCCCGGCGTTGCCGATGGGCACGGCGATCACCTTGTGTTCCAGGTCGTAATCAAAGGATTGGGCAATCTCATAGGCATAGGACTCCTGGCCCCGGATGCGCCAGGAGTTCTTGGAGTTGAGAAGGGCCACCTGGTAGTGGTCCGCCAGGTTCTCCACCACCTTCATGCAGTCGTCGAAGACGCCGGGGACCTCCAGCACTCGGGCGCCGCTCCCCAGGGGCTGGGCCAACTGCTGGGGGGTGACCTTGCCGTGGGGCAGCAGCACCGCGGAGGCTATTTGCTTTCCCAGGTAGGCGGAGTAGAGGGCCGCGGCCGCGGAGGTGTCGCCGGTGGAGGCGCAGATGGCCAGCATCTTGCCCGCGCCGGGTTTTTTCACCAGGAAATTGAGGTAGCTCAAGGCCGCGGCCATGCCCCGGTCCTTAAAGGAGGCGCTGGGGTTCTGGCCGTCGTTCTTGAAATAAAAGGCCCGGCCCACTTCTTCTTTCAGGGAATCATTGGCCGCCACCTGGGGGGTGTGGCCTTCCCCCAGATAAATAATATCCTCCAGGGGGATGACCGGGGCGATGAGTTCGTAGAAGAGAAAAACGCCCTTCAGGGCCGGGATATTGAGCATCTTCCGGTAATCGAAGAGCCGCCGCCAGAACGCGCCGGAAAATTCCCGGAGCAGATATTGATTCCGGTCTTCCAACAGCAGCAGGCCCCGGCATTCCGGGCAGGTGTAGAGCAGCTCCTCGATACCGTGCTCGGCCCCGCACTCCAGGCAGCGGTAAACCATATCGCCGGTGGGCTGAGGAAGGAGGTGGGGGCGGATGTCTTCGGGGAATTGGTCGGGTTTCAATGCGCCTCCGATCAGGTTGCAGGCGGGACGCCTGTGTCAGCAAACATAGGGCGGCCGTGACCGCCGCCAACCGGCGGGCACGGCCCGCCCTTGGAATATTTTCCGGTGGAGCGGCCGTCCCTGGCCGCCGCACGGCAGGCGGGCACGGAGGCCCGCCCCACCAAAACAGTTTCTCGCAAAGACGCAAAGAACGCCAAATTTGTTGCCCCTCTTTGCGCCCTTGGCGTCTTTGCGAGAAACTAGAATCTACCCTGCCCTTGGCGAAAAACACATCAGGTGGTCAGATGATACTTCTTCAACTTGTACTGCAATAAACTCTTGGTAATCCCCAGCATTTCCGCGGCCCGGACCTGGACGTTGCCGCTGGCCTCCAGGGCCCGGCGGATCATCTGTTCTTCGATGCGCTCCAGGGCCTCCGGCAGCGGAATGTGCGTGGGCACGAAGCGGTCGATCTCCAAGGCGGTCTCCTGGGCCGCGGGGGCAAAGTCCTGGGGCAGGTCCTGGGGGGTGATGAGGCTGTCGTGGCAGAGGATAACGGCCCGCTCCATGACGTTTTCCAGTTCCCGGACGTTGCCCGGCCAGGGATATTGACCCAGCAATTGCAAAGACTCCGGGGTGATGCGCATCTTGTCCCGGAGATTTTCCGTGACATACTTGTGGATGAAGTGGACGGCCAGCAGGGGGATGTCTTCCTGGCGCTGGCGCAGGGGCGGCATCTTCAGGTGCACCACGTTGAGGCGGTAAAAGAGGTCCTCCCGGAAGCGCCCGGCCTCCACCTCCTCCTTCAGGTCCCGGTTGGACGCGGCCACCACCCGCACGTCCACCTTGATGGTGCGGTTGCCCCCCACCCGTTCGAATTCCATCTCCTGGAGCACCCTAAGGAGCTTCACCTGGAGGGCCGGGGACATCTCCGCCACTTCGTCCAAAAACAGGGTGCCGCTGTCCGCCAGTTCGAAGCGGCCTTTGCGCATGGCCACCGCGTGGGTGAACGCGCCCCGCTCGTGGCCGAAGAGTTCGCTTTCCAGGAGCGTTTCGGTGAGGGCCGCGCAGTTGACGGAAATGAAGGTCTTGGCCGCCCGGGGGCTGCACTGGTGGATGGCCCGGGCGATGAGTTCCTTGCCGGTGCCGGACTCCCCGGTGACCAGCACGGTGGCCCGGGAAGGGGCCACCCTTTTCACCAGGGCCAGAATCTCCTGCATCACCTTGCTGTCGCCGACGATGTTGGGGAAGCCGTATTTCTTTTCCAACTCCTGGGTGAGCATGAGGTTTTGGAGGAGCAGGTGACGGTGGCCCAGGGCCTTGGCGATGGTCACCAGGATCTCTTCGTTTTTGAAGGGCTTGAGGATGTAATCGAAAGCCCCTTTTTTCATGGCTTCCACCGCTTTTTCCACGGTGCCGAACGCGGTCATGATGATCACCGGCAGGTCCGGGTACAGTTGGCGGGATTTCACCAGGAGTTCGATGCCGCTCATCTTGGGCATCTTCATGTCGGTGAGGAGCAGGTCCAGATCGGCCCCGCCCAGGATTTTCAAGGCGTCGGGCGCGTTGGCGGCGGTGAGGACTTCATAGCCGGCCTCCCCCAGCAGGGTTTCCATCACCGTGAGGTAATTGACTTCGTCATCGACTACTAAGATGGTATCCATATTAAATACAGTTTCCCGTTTTCCGTTTTCCGTTTCCCGTTTTGTTTAGCTCCGATATTCTTCTCACTTTATTTTCAGCTCCGGGAGGCTGATGGTCACGGCGGTGCCTTCTTCCGGGTCACTGTCGATCTTGATGGCCCCTTGATGGGTTTCGATGATGCTCTTGACGATGGGCAGACCCAGGCCGCTCCCTTTTTCCTTGGTGGTGAAAAAGGGGTTGAAGACCTTTTTCAAGTTTTCCGGGTCGATGCCTTCGCCGCTGTCCTCAAAGCGGATTTCGCTGCCCTGGCCCCCGGGGCCCAGGGTGGTGGACACCGTGAGTTGGCCCCCTGCGGGCATGGCCTGGATGGCGTTGAGCAGGATATTCAAGAAGGCCTGGTGCAGCAGGTCCGGGTCCGCGGCCTGGGCCTGGCCGTTCAAGTGATATTGACGGTTAACCGTAATGCCCAGGCGTTCGATCTCCGGCTGCACCAACTCCAGGCTGCGGTCGATCACCCCTTCCAGATCGCAGGGCCTTAAGTTGGGGACCCGGGGCCGGGAGAAATCCAGAAATTCCGTAACCTTGACGTTGAGGCGGTTGGCCTCTTCGACGATGATCTGGGCCAGGCGGTTTTGGGGTTCGTAGCGGGCCAGGCGCTCCTTCAGAATCTCCGCGGTGGAACTGATGATCCCCAGAGGATTGCGGATTTCGTGGGCCACCCCCGCGGTCATCTCCCCCAGGGCGGCCAGCCGCTCGGCCTGGTGCAACTGGGCCTCCAGGACCCGCCGCTCCTCCTGGCGCCGCTCGATGATGACCTCCGCTTGTTTGACGATCTGCTGCAGGACCAGGAAGAGCAGGCCCATGATCACCGCCAGGGTGGCCAGGATGATGAGCCGGAACTGGCCGATCTCCGCCAGGTCCTGGGAGATGTTCTGGGAGATCTCAAAGACGCCCACCACCGGCCCCACCTGGGGGCCCAGCTTCTCCTCCAGCCGGAAGGGGACGTAGGCCTTGAGGCGGTGGGGCTGGGAACCGGGGCCGAAGGAGAGGATACTCCATAAGGGGTTATGGCCGGGGAGTTCGAAATTGGATTCGCCGAACAGGGCCTTTTTCACTCCCGGTTCGTCATAGCAGTCTTTCCCCAGGGGGATGTTGCCGGTGCTGTAAGACAAAACCCCCACCTGGTCATAAATATTCAATTGTTCCACATGGAGGCCGTGGATGGTGTTGCGCACCACCGCGTCCAGACGTTTGTATTGCTCCGGGTCGGCGATGGTGATGCGCCCCTGTTTCTCGATGGCCGTGGGCAGCAGGAAGAGTTGGAAGACCTGGTGGTTGAGGTTGGAGGCCAGCAGCAGGGTATAGTCCTCGCTCTGCTTCAAGGCCAGACGCTGGGCGCGGTTGGTCAGAAACAGGGTGAGAATGACGGTGAACACCAGGATGACCACAAAACTGGAGAGGGAGAAAAATTTCGCCAGCCGGAAAGTCTGCAGGTCTTTCCCTGGAGGCCACCAGGAGGCTCTGAATTTAAGGCGTTTCATGGCGTTCAGGAAATAATGTACTTCTCCATGGGCCGCGTTCCTGCCTCAATCTCCCGGCGCTGATCTTCAAACCCGGGCCGCCCCAGCAAACCGTAGGTCGTCTGTTTGCCCCCTTCCACCCCCGGCTGGTCCAGGGGGTTGACTGCCAACAGGGAGGCGGTCACCACGGTTACCATTTCCAGGAGATAAATCAATTGGCCGATGGTAAAGGCGTTGATCTCCGGGAGGCGCAAGGTGAGATTGGGCCGTCCCGCCTGGCGGAGATTAAAGGCGGTGGCTTTCTGCTCCGCCTGCAAAAGCGCGTTTAAGGAATGGCCTCCCAGGTAGTGCAGGCCCTCCATCTCCGGGAAGAGATCGGGGAGCTCCAGGCGGTGCTGAAATTTTCCCACTTCCAGGAAGGTGACCAGCTTGTCCTGGGGCCCTTCCATGTACAACTGCAACTGGGAGTGCTGGTCCGTGGCCCCCACGGCCCTGACCGGGGTGGTCCCCGCGCATACTTCCCGTCCCTGGAGGTCCTGCTTTTTCCCCAGGCTCTCGGCCCAGAGCTGGCAGAACCAATCCGCCATCCCCGTCAAGGCCGTGGCGTAGGGCATGACCACCAGGATATTCCGGGCTTTAAGGGCAAAGAGATAGAAGAGGGACGCCAGCTTGAAGGCCAGGTTTTCTTTATAGTCCGCGGCCTTAAGGCGCTGGTCCAGGAACCGGGCGCCGGCCAGGAGTTCCTCCAGGTCGATCCCCACCATGGCCGCGGGCAACAGGCCCACCGGGGTTAACACTGAGAACCGCCCCCCCACCGGGGGAGGAACACTCAGGGAGGGGAAGCCTTCCTGGACCGCCAGGCGCCGGAGATTGCCTTTTTCCGGGTCGGTGGTGACCACGAAGCGTTCCCGGGCCTTGGCCTCCCCCAGCCGGCCCCGGATGAGACCATAGGCGAACAAGAATTGGGCCAGGGTTTCCGGGGTGCTTCCTGATTTGCTTATAACATTAAAGGCGGTCCGCCGCAACTCCAGCCCGTCCAGCATGCCGTGTAAGTGGTCCGGGTCGATGTTGTCCAGGACCCAAAGAGCGGGACGATGCTGCCTGCGGGCCATGTTGAAGCGGTTATACTGGGGGTGGCACAAGGCCTGGTGCAGGGCCCGGGCGCCCAGGGCGGAACCGCCGATACCCAGCACCACAAAATCCCAGCACCACTCCAGGAGGGGTTTGGCCACCTGGCGGACCGCAGCCAGCATTTCTTGCTGATAAGGCAGCTCCAAGAAGGCCAGACGCCCCTCCTGCCGCGCTCCGGCCAGTTCCTGAGAGGCCGCGGCCAGTCTCGGGGCCAGACCCTCCAGTTCCGAGGCGCTCAGGCCCTGCGCGCCCACAAATTCGTCCATGCAATAGTTATAGTCAAGGCTGAGGGCCTGACTGGCAGCCCACTTGGGGTCCTTAAAACGCTTTTGGGACAATATTCCCTCCCCACGGGAAGCAGGAACCGGCCTCCCTGGCAGTGAATTTCTCTAGAAAATTTAGCTTAGTCTTGAGAGATATTCAAGGATAAAGGCGGTTAACGCCTGGGGTTTTCCTGACATCTTTTGCCAGATCAGGCCCTTTCAAGGGGCTGGGGCGGCAACCCTCCGGCCCGGGAGTTTTCCGGGAAACAGGATTGCCCTTGACATCTTTAGGCAGCACCCGTAGGATGAATTCAACTATTTTTCACATGCCGGTTTTGCTTGTAAAAATGGGGAAATTCTCCCGGGCCGGACGTCTCCCGGGATTTCGAAATGGAAGATAAATACTACAAGAAATTATGGTGGGATATTATTCTCACTACTCTCGGTTTTTCAGTAATACCTCTATTTGTCTTAGGTTTTGTTATTTATCATCAGTATAGCGTCTCTTATTCAGCCAAGATTACTGAAAGCTTAAAGACTCTTGCCGAAAATAGAGTAGGAGCTATTGACCTCTTTTTTGACGAAAGAATTTCCCAACTCACCACCCTGGCCAATACCAATCCCCTGGATAGGTTGCGGGATGAGGACTATTTAAACAGAGTATTTAATATTATTCAGACACGCTCCAAGTCTTTCATTGATTTGGGAGTTATCGATGAAGAAGGTAATCATTTGGCTTATGTGGGCCCTTGTTACAATATCTTAAAAGGAGTAAATTACAAAAACGAAGAATGGTTTAACGCAGTGATGGCTTCAGGCGTATATATCAGTGATATATTTATGGGATTCCGCAAGTTTCCTCATTTTATCATCGCCGTTTTGGTGCGGGAGAAGAACAACGTCTGGATTTTAAGAGCCACTATAAATTCGGACATTATTGAAGACATAGTGCATGCAGCCCAAACCGGTAAACTTGGGGACGCCTTTATTATCAACCGGCATGATATCCTCCAGACTACCCCCCGGTTCAGCGGTACCCTGTTATCCACCCCTAAGGCTCCGGATTTCTCTGCGGCCACCGGCACCAAAATAGAAGAAGTGACACATCAGGGGAAAACCAATCTCTACGCCACCAGCGTGATCAAGAACAAGAAATGGGTCCTGGTCATCAAGGAAGACCCTACGGAGCAATTGACCCCCCTCTTGCGGGCCCGGTTCATAACCTTGGCCATTGGCGGGGCCGGCGTCCTGGTGATCGTCCTCGGCGCCTTTTTCACCACCCGCTCCATGATGAAAGAGTTGATCCGGATGGCGCGGAAAAAGGCGGTCAGCGAAGACCTGGCGATGCAATCCACCCAAATGGCCGCCCTGGGCATGATGGCCGCGGGCATCGCCCATGAGATCAACAATCCCCTGGCGGTGATCGGCGAAAAGGCTGGATGGCTGAAAGACCTGCTACATGAAGAAGACCTGGCCCAAAGTCCCAATTTCCAGGAGTTCGCTGACGCGGTGGGCAAGATAGAATCCCACCTCTCCCGGGCCAAGAAGGTCACCCACCGCCTCCTGGGGTTTGCCCGGCACATGGAGCCGGTCCAAGAGAGGGTGGACTTAAACGCCATTTTAGAGGATACCATCGGCTTTTTGGAGAATGAAGCCCGTTATCGCAATATAGAAATTCAAGTGGATTTTGACGGCAAGCTCCCCCAGACCACCAGCGACTCCGCCCAACTGCAGCAGGTCTTTCTCAATATCCTCAACAACGCCATCGATGCCATCGGCAAAGATGGGGAAATCCTGATCAAGACCACCCATATGGCCAAAAATAACCAACTGGCCGTGGAAATCAGCGATAATGGCCCCGGCATTCCCAAGGAGATGCTGGATAAGATCTTCGATCCCTTCTTTACCACCAAGGAAGTGGGGAAAGGGACCGGTTTGGGTCTATCCATCTCTTACAGCATCATTGACAAGCTGGGGGGGAGAATGCTGGTGGCCAGCGAGGCAGGAAAGGGAACGACTTTTACCATTTATTTGCCGATAAGATGAGTAACCGGGGCTCGAAAACGGATTATTCGGACGCTGGGAAATAACCAAGGAGACGCGGAGATGGATAATTTCAAAGTCATGGTGGTGGATGATGAGCTGGATTTCCTGGAGACCATTATCAAACGCCTCAAGGCCCGGAAAATAGAGGTCACCGGCGCGGAAAGCGGGCTGAAGGCTTTGGAACTTATAGCTGGCCAGGACTTTGACGTCATCGTTCTGGACGTGAAAATGCCGGGTATGGACGGAATAGAGACCCTGAGGGAGATCAAAAAACGGAAACCCCTGACGGAAGTGATCATGCTCACCGGGCACGCCTCGGTGGAGTCCGGGATTCAGGGGATGCAGTTGGGGGCCTTTGACTATGTGATGAAGCCGGTGGCCCTGGATGAATTATTGGAGAAAATGCGCCAGGCCTACGAAAAAAAACTGATCCAAGAAGGAAAGGCCTGAAACGGGGCAGGCTGCGGCCCGCGGCTCCAGTCTCCAGCCCGGAAGCCGCTCTCCATCTGAGGTCCATGGCGGTCTTCCTTCTGCAGGAAGACGGCTGCAAAAAATGAGTGTTCAGCCCCCCTTTTTTGTAACCCGCGTTTCCCCCTATATCCCGGTTATCTTGATCCTTGCCGCCGCGGTGCCTCTGGGCTTAAGATGCGGTGTCCTTTGAGCCGTGGGGGCCCTGGCCGGGGTTTCCTTCCTGACCATCCGGCGTCTGCTGGGCCGGAGGCAACCGGACGCCGGCAAAGAGTGGCTCCTGGAGGAAGGGCTGCTGCAAGCCCAGAAGCTGGCGGCCATCGGCCGGCTTGGAGCAGGCGTGGCCCATGAAATCAACAACCCCCTGGCCATCATCCGCCAGAGGGCTAAGAGCAGGTGGCACAGGCTTTCCAGCCTGTGCGGCTCTCCCGTCACCACCTGTAGAGCGGGAAAGCGGAGCGCATCCCGCCTTCAGTTTTAATCTAAGAAAAAAGCCGCACCGTCACGGCTTCACCCCGGACCAATCCTTCCACCCCTAAAGGAATCATTACCAGGCCGTCGCTTTTAACCAGGGGGGACAGCAGCCCCGAAGGCCCCAGCACCGGGTCGGCCCAGAGGGTTTTGTCTTCCCGGCGCAGGCGCACCCGCACGTAGTCTTCCCGGCCGCTGGCCCCGGCCAGATTGCGGGAAAGAAGAGCGATCAGTTCCCCTCCCCAGGCTGGGGAGGCCGTCAACCCCGCCAGCCGGGCCAGCAAGGGTTTTCCTAGGACCTCCATGACCACGGCCGCGGACGCGGGATGCCCCGGCAGGCCCAGCAAGGGCAGGGGCTGTGGGCCGATGGCCGCCAGGATGGTGGGTTTGCCGGGGCGCAGGGCCACCCCGTGAACCAGGACCTCGGCCCCCGGCAGGGCCTTGATGGCCTCCAGGGTGAGGTCCCGGGCACCCACGGAGGAGCCCCCGGAGATGAGGATCAGGTCGGCCTCTTCCAAGGCCCCGGCCAGGGCGTTTTTCAAGGCTGAAAAGTCGTCGGGAATAATCCCTTTGAGTGCGGGAATTCCCCCCCACTGGGCCACCTGGGCCGCGGCCAGAGAGGCGTTGCTGTCCCGCACCTGTCCCGCTGCGGGCTGTTGGCCGATGGGCACGATCTCGTCGCCGGAGGACAAAATTGCCACCCGGGCGCGGCGATGCACGGTCAGGCGGGTGACCCCCAGCGCCGCCAACAGCCCCAGGTCCTGGGGACGCAGGAGGCTGCCCGCGGGAAAGAGGACTTCTCCTTTGCCCACGTCTTCCCCGGGTTGCAGCAGGTTTTCCCCGGGGGCCACGGGCCGGCGCACCTCCAGGGTGCCGTCGGGGTGCTCCGCGGTATATTCCAGCATGACCACCGCGTCCGCGCCCGGGGGGAGCATGGCCCCGGTGGGGACCCGCAGGGCTTCGGCCAGGCCCACGGGCCGCTCCGGCGCCGCGCCCATGGGCACTTCGCCCTTGATTTCCAGGTACTGGGGCGCGGCCACGCTGGCCCCGAAGGTATCCGCGGCCCGGACCCCGTAGCCGTCCATGGAGGCCCGGGGGAAGGGGGGCACGTCCTCGGCCGCGGGCACCGCCGCGGCCAGCACCCGGCCCAAGGCCCCGGCCAGGTCCACTTCCTCCGCGCTCACCGGGCTAAAGCGGGGGTAGAGGGCCAGGACTTCTTCCCGGGTCTGGAGACGGAAGAATTCTAAGGAACTCATCAGAAAAATAATCCCCGGGTTTAAGGGAAACTTTTCAGAAACTCCGCGGCGCTGACGACCTTGGCATAAATAAAATTCAGGGCAGCCAGGAAGGCCCCGTGCACCTGGGCCGCGGGAATGATCTGCTCGCCAAAGGCCAGGGCCCGGGTGGCGCAGGCGTCTTGGATGACCGTGACCTCCAGGCCGTAATCGAACGCGGCCCGGACCGTGGCGTCCACGCACATGTGGGTCATCATGCCGCACACCACCACCTTATCTACCTGCTGGTTGATGAGATGGTCCAACAGGGGAGTGTTCCTGAAGCTGTTAGGGTAGTTCTTCTGAAATACCACCTCCCCGGGGAGCGGCTCCACGTGCTGATGAGTCTTTACTCCCCCGGTGCCGGGAAGAAAAAAGGTGGCTTCCGGGCGGGCCGCCAGATGCTGGATATGCACCACCGGCAGGCCTTGGTCCCGGAAAAAAGCAAGGATCTCCCGGGCACGCAAACTGGCCTCCAAACTGCCTTCCAGCTCCATTTTGCCGCCGGGGAAGTAGTCGTTTTGGAGGTCTATGAGTAGCAAAGCAAAGGTCATTCTATCCATCCCTGGCATAGGTTTTTATGCCAACTTCAACATAAATATGCATTTTCCCGTAGGGGCGAACCTTGTGTTCGCCCCTGTGCGTTCAGGGCGAACACAAGGTTCGCCCCTACAACCTGGTCCTTCTTCGCATTATTTATAATGCCCGGGGTGCAGCCGCGGGTGCGTTCCCTTACCGGGCAAATAGGGTGGACACATGGGTCCGCCCCTACACCCTGGAAAAAATCCGCACGTCCACGGCGAAGAGGCCCTTGGGGTAGACGAGCAGGGGGTTGAGTTCGATCTGGTCCAGTTCCGGGTGCTTGAAGGCGTAGCGGGCCAGGGCCTTCATGGCCTCCAGCAGTGCCTCCGTGTCCAGTTTGGGCCGGCCCCGGAACCCGGCCAGGAGGGGATAGCCCTTGATTTTTTTCATCAGGGCCTTGAGTTCCTCATCCTCCGCGGGCAGCAGGCAAAAGGCCACGTCCTGGTAAATCTCCGTTTGAATGCCCCCCAGCCCGAACATGAGAACGGGGCCGTATTGCGGGTCAGTGAGGATGCCCAGGATGACTTCCAAGGCCCCGGGTTTGGCCATGGGGGAGACGGTGACTCCGTCGATTTGCGCCTCCCGGTTATAGAAGCGGGCCGAGTCTTTGATGGCCTGATAGGCCCGGCGCACCATGGCTTCATCCTGGAGGTGGAGATACACCCCGCCCACGTCGGTCTTGTGGGGAAAATCCGGGGAGGCAATTTTCAGGGCCACGGGGTAGCCGAAGCCTTGGGCCAGGGTCACGGCCTCGTCCGCAGTAAGGGCCAGAGGCGCGGAGGCCGCGGGGATACCGGCCTTGGACATCATCACCGCGGCTTCAAAGGCAGGGATGAGATTCAGGCCCGGGGCCCGGGTGGGAGCCTCGGGGACAGGCAGGGCCGGGGCCCCGGGGGCCTGGAAGCGGAAGAACTGGGCCAGGGCTTTTATGCCCCGCTCCGGGGTGGGGAACACGGGGATGCCCGCCTCATAAAACTTTTCCCGCTCCTCCCGCTCCACTTCCGCGCCGCCCAGGAAGATGACCAGTTCCGAGGCCCCGGGGGTCACCTGCTGGCAGGCCCCGGGAATCGGGTCCCCGAAGATCACCACCTGGGTGTCGAATTCTCTGCGAGCCTCATCCATCACTTTCTTATACAAAGAAGCGTCGGCCATGACGTCGCCGGTGAGGTCCACGGGGTTGCCCACCGGGCAGTGGGCCGGGACCATCTGCCGCAGGTTTTTGGTCAAGCCGGGGCTGGGGTCCGGGGTCTCCAGGCCGTTTTTTTCCGCCTCGTCAATGGCCAGGATGGCCGCGCCCCCGGAGGAGGTGGTGATCATCAGGCGGGGGCCCCGGGGCCGGGGCAGATAGGCCAGGGCCTTGGCGAAATCGAAGAGCTCCTCCAGGGTGTCGGCCCGGTAAACTTTATACTTTTCAAAGAGGGCCTCATAGATGGCGTCGGCGCCCGCCAGGGACTTGGTGTGGGACTCCGCGGCCCGGCTGCCCCGGCGGGTGCGCCCCGCCTTGAGGATGACCACCGGTTTTTCGGCTTCCCGGAGCGCGTCCAGGAAATAGGTGGGCCGTTTTACCCCTTCCAGATAGAGGGCGATGACCTGGGTGTGTGGGTCATTGTTGAAGTAGCTGATGATCTCCGCTTCGTCCACGTCCACCCGGTTGCCCAGGCTGATGAAGGCGCTCACCCCCAGCTTTTCGGCCGCGGCCAGGTCCAAGAAAGCCGCGCCCACGGTGCCGGACTGGGACGCGAACGCGATTTTGCCTTTGGTGGTGATCAAGGGCCAGGACGCGCACATCCGGTGGTGGGGGAGGTTGACCCCCTGGCAGTTGGGGCCGATGACCCGGATGCCGGTTTTGCGCACCACCTGGGCCAGTTCGTCCTGGAGGCGCTCGCCCTCCTCCCCGGCCTCGGCAAAGCCGCCGGTGATGACCACCGCGGCCTTGACGCCGTGGTCCGCGGCCTGTTCCAGGGTGCCGGGCACCAGGCGGGCGGGGATGACCACCACCGCCAGGTCCGGGGCCTTAGGCGTCTCGGTGATGGACTTGTAGACCTTGAGGCCCAGGATCTCGTCGGCCTTGGGGTTGACGGGGTAGATAGGCCCGGCGAAGCCGCCGTTTTTAAGGTTGGCCAGGATGTCGTGGCCCAATTTCCCCGGCGCGGTGGACGCGCCGATGACCGCCACGCTCTTGGGCTTAAAGATGGGTTCGAGGGAGGAAAGGGAATCCATAGGGGCCTCCGGATCGGCAGTGTTTTTGGCTAAGAATTCAATGGATAATACCACAAGGGCAGGGGTTTTGACCAGCAGTGGGGTAAAAAGGCAAAAAGGGAATAGGCTGCCGAATCTATCTGAGATTTTTGACAAAGTTCTAAATATAATTTAGCATGAGCACAATTAAAGTAAGGCATTTCAAACAGAAGAATGGTGGGAGGGTGCCCTGATGATTCCGGAAGAAGCCCAAGCCGAGGTCTTTTGGCTGGCATTTAAAGGATTGCCCAAAAAAGAGCAACAAGCAATTGTCCAGAAATTGCTGCAAGACCATGAATTTGTAGAAGATTTGTTGGACATTGCCATCATTGAACAGCGGCAATTAGAGCCCTCCCGGTCTTTGGAAAAATATGTGGCGGACCAGGAAAGATAAGAGCATTTAACGTAAATGAAAATTCAAAAGGAATTTGGTCGACATATTTTATTTACTGGCGCCGGATTCACCAAAAATTTTGGTGGATTGCTCGCCAGTGAAATGTGGTATAAGATTTTTAATAACAGGAGAGTTCAAGAACATACTCGATTGATGGAATTACTTAGGACTGATTTTAATTATGAGTTGGTTTATCACCAAGTCATTAATGAAGATTATACGAATGAGGAAAAGGAATCAATAAATATAGCGATAAATGAAAGTTATAAGGTGCTCGATGATATAGTTAGGGAATGGACATTCCATAGCGGTGCTCCATATCCCATTAATATCTATGGTGTAAATAGATTTTTGGCAATGTTTTCAGGTATTCATGAAAATGGATTGTTTTTTACCCTTAATCAGGATCTTTTCATAGAAAGACATTTTAATAATGTTATGATAGGGTTAAATCTACCTGGTGTACAAAAAATACCAGATAGCCATAAAACTATTCTTCAACTTCCGTTAGAAAATAGTGATTTTAAACCACTCCCTACAGTCGATGACCTGAGAGCTAAATCTAAAAATCTGATTTTGCCAAGGACATTAAACTATATTAAACTGCATGGCTCCTTCGGATGGTTAAGTTCTACTGGTACGCGCATGCTTGTGATAGGGAGACAGAAGGAGGGCCAGATATCAGAAGAACCTTTACTATCTTGTTATTTTCATCTATTCAAAGAAACACTATCAAAACCAAATAGAAAATTGTTGGTAATCGGGTATGGCTTTATGGATAAACATATAAATAGAATAATTATCAATTCTATAAATGACTATAGCTTAAAATTATATATTATTTCTCCATCTGATCAGTCTGCTTTTTTTAGTAAATTTAATAGTATTGAACATGGCGAAATAATACTCAAGGCGATAGTTGGATATTTCCCCTACAAACTATTAGATATTTTTCCCCAAGACCAATCAGAGTCGCATGCATGGAGAGAAATAATTGGGAGTTATTTTGGAAATTAAGAGAAATAGAAGTTTATAAGAAAAATTAAGTAAAAGAAGATGGCGGGCGGGGACGCCCGCCACTACGGGGTCCCTGGCTCTTCCCCCGCAAGCTTTTCCCCCAGCCCCTCGGCGTAGATTTCCACCGCGTGTTGCACCCGGATGCGGTCGCCGGCCTGGGAGAGCATGTCCGTGATCTGCAGCATGCAGGCGGGGCAGCCGCTGGCCACCACCGCGGCCTGGGACTTGACGATGTTTTCCCGCTTGCGCTGGCCGATGGCTGCGGAGATGTCGTACTCCTGGAGGTTGAAGCTGCCTCCGCAGCCGCAGCACCAGTCCGCTTCGGACATTTCCCTTAACTCATAGCGGGGATTGGCCCGGATGAGGGCCCGGGGCGGGGCCGCCACCCCCAGAGATTTCTTCAGGTGGCAGGGGTCATGATAAGTAATGGCCAGCTTCTCCGCCCCTGAAAAACTTCCCTCCGCCAGTCCCACCTTTTCCACCAGAAACTGGCTGATATCCAGAACCTTGGCTTGCAGCGCCTCGATGCAAGCTTTTTCCGCGGGCGCATACTCCAGGGCCATGAGGGGCCACATTTTTTTGATGGTGGCCGTGCAGGTGGCGCAGGCGGTGACCAGGTAATCAAAGGGTTCGGCCCCGAACAGGGCCAGGTTGTGGCGCACCAGTTTATCAAAGGTAACGGTGTCCCCCGCGGACAACGCGGGAATGCCGCAGCACCCCTGGTCCGGGGGCAGAAAGACGCCCACCCCGTGATGCTCCAGGCTTTTTAAGACCGCCGCTCCCACTTCCGGGAAGATTTTGTCGATGAGGCAACCCGGGAAAAAAGCGGCCTTCAGGCCCGGGGCGCCGGGCGCGGTATTCAGGGCGGGGACCTGGGTATGGAGCGGGGTCGCGGACAGGGGTTTAAAATGGCGCTGCTTCAGCAGCGGCGACAGGAAGCGGGAGCACGAGGACCCTAAGAGGTCGTCCACCGGCCGGACAAAGATGCCCTGGTATTTGGCCCCCCAGGCCAGGATGCGGTTGAAGAAGCCGGGTTTGCTCAATAGGCCCCGGAAAATGGCCTTTTGCAGCGGCGAGAGCCCCAGGTAGCCGGCGAGGATGGCCCGGGCCTTGATGAAGATGTCCAGCACCTTCACCCCGCTGGGGCAGTTGGCCGCGCAGGAGCCGCAGAGCAGGCAGCGGGCCAGCCGGTCCTGCACCCCCCGGGGGTTGGCAAAGAGTTCCCGGGCCAGGCCGTCCAGGAGGGCCAGCTTGCCCCGGGCCACGTCGGCTTCCCGGCCGGTTTCGGCAAACAGCGGGCAGACCGCCTGGCACAGGCCGCAGCGCATGCAGACCACGAGCTGGTCTTCTAATTCTTTTATCAATCTGGCCAGCGCCCGGATACTGGACATTGTTTCTTTCCTATAGTGAGCAGTGAGCAGTAAGCAGTGAGCAGTAAAAAACAAAAGCTATTAAGAAATTATTTTCTTTTATAATTCCAGAACATGCTCATAAGCAGTTCTGTATACTATTATTTTTTCTCTCGTTCCCAAGTCGCACTTGGGAACGAAGTTGGATGCCAAGCTAAGCTTGGCGAGTATGGCATTCCCAAGCACAGCTTGGGAACGAGAATATAAGTTTTTTGCTTTTAGCCGAAAGCTTACCGCTGCAACCTGACAGCTTCTTCTAGACATGGATCTTCTCCCAGGGCATTACGGCCTGCATATAGCCGCGCAGGGCGAAGGCCCGCCCCCGGTCCTCGGCCTCTGCCAACCCGACCCGCAATCCTTGGGCTTCCGCCACGGTGAATTCCAGCGCGGCTATGATTCCGTCCAGGCAGGAGCAACACTGCAGGCAGTCCTGGAGACGATCTTCCAGTTTTCCCAGAAGCCTGGCTATGGTTTCCTTGCTCAGCATCTTTCTTAACCTATAATTTTACCAGGATTAAGAATGTTATGGGGGTCCACCGCGGCTTTAATTTTTTTGGAAAACAAAATGGTGTCCGGGCCGAACTCCTTTTCCAGGAAGCGGGATTTGGCGGTGCCGATGCCGTGTTCCCCGGACAGGGTGCCCCCCAGTTCCAGAGCCTTCTCGAAGATGGCGTCCACTGCGGCCTCCACCCGGGCCCATTCCTCCCGGTTCCGCCGGTCGGTCAAGATCGTGGGGTGGAGGTTGCCGTCCCCCGCGTGGCCGAAGGTGCCGATGGGAAGGTGATACTTGCGGCTGATGTCTTCCAGGGCCTGAATCATAGCGGGGATCTTGCTCCGGGGCACGGTGGCGTCCTCCAGGACGCAGGTGGGCTTCAACTTCGCCAGGGCCGGCAGGGCGCTGCGCCGCGCGCTCCAGACCCGGTCCCGTTCGGCCAGGTCCCGGGCCACGTGAATCTGGGTGGCCCCCATCTTCCGGCAAATGGCTTCCACCTTATCCGCGTCTTCGGCCACCACCGCGGGGTGGCCGTCCACCTCGATGAGGAGCAAGGCCGCGGCCTCCACCGGCAGCCCCGCGCGGCTGTAATCCTCCACCGCGCGGATGGTGAAATTGTCCAGCAACTCCAAGGTGGCGGGCACGATGCGCTGGGCGATAATGGCGGCCACGGTCTCCGAGGCCTGGGCCATGGCGCTGAAAGTGGCCATCATGGCCTTCCGGGCCGGGGGCAGGGGGATGAGCTTAAGGATGATCTCGGAGATAACCCCCAGGGTGCCTTCGGAGCCTACCAGCAAGGCCGCCAGGTTGTAGCCGCTGACGCATTTGACGGTGCGGGAGCCGGTTTTTACGGTCTCGCCGGACGCGCCAAAAAAGGTGAGCCCCATGACATAGTCCCGGGTGACCCCGTACTTGAGACCCCTTAAGCCCCCGGCGTTTTCCGCGACATTGCCCCCCAGGGTGGAGACGGCCATGGAGCCCGGGTCCGGGGGGTAAAAAAGGCCCTGGGTCTCCACGGCCGCGGCCAGTTTGGCGGTGACCACCCCGGGCTGCACCACGGCATAGAGGTCGGCTTCATTGATTTCCAGGATTTGGTTCAGGGCGGTGGTCAGGACCACCGCGCCGCCCCGGCCGGGAATGCTGCCGCCGCTGAGGTTGGTGCCCGCCCCCCGTACGGTCAAAGGCAGGCGGTTTTCATGGCAGAGGCGCACCACCTGGCCTAATTCCGCGGCGGCCCGGGGCTTAAGGACGATGACCGGCAGGACCGGTTCCAGGACCGCGGCGTCATAGGCGTAGGTGGCCCGGTCCGTCTCCTCCAGAAATACCTGTTCTTTCCCCAGAAGGCGCTGAAATTCCTGCACCAGGGCTTGACTGACCATATTCCCTCTCCCAGGGGTTGATGACTACTTCTACCTTACTCCAGGAGACCTCCAATGTCTAAAGGTAATACCAATTACCTTCCTGACTCCGCCGTTCTTCTTCTAAGCTCTGATTTGGTTTTAAGGGGAGGGCCCCAGAGGCTCCTGGCCCCCTTTCCTTCAACCTAAGGACGATCACTTCATGCTATAATCCCTGCATGCATGATGACCACCCTGATGGATACCAGGAAATGTCTGGAATGGTTGAGGTGATAAGAGATCACCCCCAGGAAAATGAGAGAGGAACGGCCATGCTGACAATCTTGACGCAACCGGGACGGTGTTTTATGGGGCGCCTGGCCAAGGGCGACGACCTGCTCCAGTCCCTGGAGAAGTTCTGCCAGGAGCAGCAGATCACCCTGGGGGAGGTCCGGGCCCTGGGCGCAGTCAGCCGGGCCCGGGTGGGTTTTTATCAGCAGGAGGAGAGAAAATATTACTTCCTGGATTTGGATCAACCCCTGGAAATTCTGGCCCTGGTGGGGAACATCTCGTTAAAGGACGGCAAGCCCATGGTGCACGCCCACGTGACCCTGGGCGATACCGCGGGCCGGGCCTGGGGCGGCCATCTGGCGGAGGGCACCCCGGTCTTTGCCTGTGAATTCGCAGTGCATGAATACCAGGCGGACCAAACCCTGGCCCGGCAGCACGACCCGGCAACCGGGCTCATGCTTTGGTCTGCATCCTAAAGGGCGGAAGATCAACCGGTCCTCAAGGAGAAATGACGATGGCGAAGAAGATAGAGAAGATCAAGGTGGATATGAACGCGGGCCGCCTCCAGGCAGATTTGGAGAAATACCGCCTCCAGGCCCTGGAAATGGGGGCCACCCAGGCCGCGGTCATTAAGGCTGAGGACATCCCCGTGGATGAGCGGGTGACCCTCAAGTGCCAGATTCCCCGCTGCTTCGGCTATGGCGCCGGGGCCCACTGCCCTCCCAACACCCTCAAGCCCGAAGAACTGCGTGATCTCCTGAAAAAGTTCTCCTTTGCCATTTTCTTCATCAAAGAGGTACCCCCCCAGGTGATCGTCAGGGACAAGGCCACCATCAAAGAGCGGGTGGCCGCGTACCAGGAAGTCTATAAGATCGTCAACGATCTGGAGTCCATGGCCTTCTATGACGGCCATTACCTGGCCTTCGGCTTCGGCGCGGGCTCCTGCCGCCACACCTTCTGCGGCCAGCAGGAGAGTTGCCAGGCCCTGGAAGGGAAACGGTGCCGGTTTTCCCTGCGCTCCCGGCCTTCCATGGAGGCGGTGGGCATTGATGTGTACCAGATGGTGGCCCGGGCGGGCTGGGACATTTATCCCATCGGCAGCGACGCCAAGCCGGAAGACATCCCCAAGGGCACCCTGGCCGGCCTGATTGTCGTACAGTGAGCCTAAACAGTGGCCAGTGGTCAGTGGTCAGTGGGGAAAACCGATCCTGACTACTGATCACTGATTACCGATTACTGATTACTGGCCCCTGACCCCTGGCCCCTGGCCCCGGAAAATTGTCCATGGCTGCCTTGTTTTACCGCCTTTCTCCCTGCTTGGTGCTCTGCTCTTCGGAGGAGGCGTACGCGGCCGGGCCGGGGGAGCGGGTGCTGCGCCTCAGCGGCGGTACGGCTTTTAATCCCACCCATCCCACCACCCGCCTCTGCCTGGACCTGTTAAAAGAAGCCCTGGCCCTGGGCCCGGCCCGGAGTTTTCTGGATTTGGGCTGCGGCACCGGCATCCTGGGCCTGGCGGCCGCGGCCCTGGGGCTGCCCCGGGTGGTGGCGGTGGACCTGGCCCGGGACGCGGCCCGGGTCACCCGGGAGAACGCCCGGGCCAACGGCCTGGCCGGGAGAATCATGGCTGTGCAGGGCTCCAGCGAATGCCTCAAAGGGTCCTTCGACCTGGTGGCGGCCAACCTCCATATCGACGTGCAGATGGCCAAAGTGGCGGAGCTGCACCGCCTGGCGGCCTCCCCTGGTCGCCTGATCCTCTCCGGGTTCCGGGATAACCAGGAGGAGCCGCTGCTGGAGCAATACCGGCTGCGGGGCTGGCGGCTGGCCCGCCGCCTGGTAAAGGAATTCTCCCACCCGGAACTGCCCCCGGACCTGAGCTTCACCTGGGCGGCCTGGCTGCTGGAGAGGGAGTAGTCAGGGGCCAGGGGTCAGGGGTCAGGGGTCAGGGGTCAGGGGCCAGAAAAAAGGATGATAACCTGCCCGCGGTAACTTATACCGCTTGCCCGATTACACGGACGCCAGGAGAAGACGGGCATGCGGCATAAGTATGGCATCTGGACAGGCTTAGTCATAGTGGCGGTGTTAACAGCGCTGGCCGCCAAATATTACCCTTACTTCCCCGGGGACGTGGCCCTGGCCCGGGGGGTGCAGGCCCTCCTGCCCGGGGATCGCCAATGGGCTGCAGTGGTCTCCCGGACCGGGGAATTCCCTTGGATTCTCCTGATAATGGCCCTGGTCTTCACCCTGTCCTGGACCCTGGCCGGCTGGCGGGCCGGGCTTCTCTCCATTGTCAGCCTGGCGGGGATGCTGGCCCTGGGGGGCTGGCTCGGCCCGGCCGTGGCCCGGCCCCGGCCCTCCCCGGAGCTGGTGCAGGTGTGGCGGCCCCTTTCCGGCTTCAGCTTTCCCTCCCAATCCGCGTTGCGGTTTGCCGCCACCTGGGGGTTTTTGGGGATTTTGGCCGCAGTGAAGAGTACCGGGGGCCGCCGGGCCGCCCTGGTGCTGGTCTGCGCCGGCCTGCTCATCCTCGGGGCCGCGGCCCGCATCGCCCTGGCCGCGCACTGGCCCAGCGACGTGCTCCTCTCCTATTACCTGGGCCTGCTCTGGGCCGGGGTTTTGATCCGCTTGGCCCTGCGCTGAGGATTGAGGGCAAGACGGGGAATGGCGGCGCAGGCGTCCCCGCCTGCTTCCTCCCCTTGGGAGAGGGGGTAAATGATGGAAGGCGGGCGGAGACGCCAGCAGCACCGAGGGAAAGGCGAACGCCAGGTTCGCTAGGAAAGGTGGGCGGTGCCCACCTTTCAAAATTTAATATCCTGGAAATTTCTTCAGCTCTTCCGCTTCTTCAGGGGAAATATGGCGTTTTCCCCCGTGGGAATCAAAGTTGGCACATTGATGCTCGTCCCGGGCGAATTGCATCTTATCCCCGTCCCAGGGTTGGGGGTGGAGACATTGCCCCTCCCTAAGTGAGGCCGGGTCCGGCTGAAAATGCTTGCAGTCCACACAGCGGATCAGGTCCATAACGCCTCCTTTTTCCTTGCAGATGTCCAAGACCAAGACGGCTGGCCCCTAGACACTCGCGAGCTACTGCTTTGGGAATACATATTTTAAATACAAGGAAGAAATTATGTCAACTGAGAATTTGCACATATGTTAAAAAACATGAGGGGGAAGTCATAGAAATTAAAGACATAAGTCATCTTCTAGATGACAGGAAAATTGGCTAACTGGAAACGCTTCTTATGTACATACACTAATTCTCTTGACAAAATTCTTGATGTACATACTATTTTAGCTGTGGAATTTGCATGGGACCCGGCCAAAGCGCGTGAAAACATCGGGGTTCATGGGATTGACTTTGCCGATGCGGTGGGAGTCTTCGATAATCCTTATTTGCCCTGGGAAGACCCTGATGCGGAAGGAGAAAAAAGATTCGTGGCCCTGGGCCTGGATGTCTTAGGCAGGCTGTTGCTGGTGGTTTACACTTATCGGCCCGGGAAAATAAGATTGATATCCGCCCGGAAAGCCAGCAAGAAGGAAGAAAAAGAATATGCGCAAAGAGTATGATTTCAGTAAGGCAAAACTCGTGATTCCGCCCCACGATCCCAAAAAAACGCGGATTACCATCCGCCTGGATACCAAAATCTTGAATTGGTTCCGGCGGCGGGTGAATGAGGCCGGGGGCGGGAATTATCAGACCATGATCAATGAGGTCTTGAAGAGGTACATCGAGAGCGAGAATAAGAAGACCATTCGTCATCCCCGGGGTCCCCACGTTGAGTCTGGCGTCATATACCAAATGGAAGGGGAGGCGGAAGGGTCGGAACTTAAAGGCCGGGGCTATGATTTAAAAGAAAATATTCGGGACTGGGAGGCGCCGGGAAATAAGCGGCCTGGCGGGAGTCAGGAAAAGAAAAAGTCAACGGCCACCAAGACGGTGAAATACAGCCGGCAAGGCATTGAGAAGCTGCCCGAGGACCGGCCGGTCTTTTACCGGATCATCAACGAATCCGGGAGCATGAATTACGTGGGGGTGGCCCAAAAGGGCTACGTGCGGGAGAGGCTTTCCGGACATTTGGGAAAAATCCCCGGGGTGAAGGTCCAAATCGAGCAATTCGCCAATCTCGAAGACGCCATGAAGAAAGAGATTAACGTGATCAGGAGGGCGAAGGGGAGGTATGGCAGGGAAGGGAAGTAGGGAAGTAGGGCGGGAAAGCGCAGCGCATCCCGCCTTTTAGGCTAATATTTAAGAAACCGCGGATGAACGCAGATAAACGCGGATAAGTTGACATGGGTTTGATCGTAATTTAACATGGTCACAAAAAGGCTTGCCTGTTGCCTGTCTGGATGAGGCGGGGGGGGATGGCAGGTTAGTGATGCCTGAGATTTCGCGCTTCTACGGTATAAAGGTGAAGCCATGTATTACGATGTGACGGCAGCGAAATATTTGGGAGATTACCGCCTGGAAATCACCTTTGAAAACGGGAAGTCCGGGATGGTGGATTTCCGCAAGTTCATCGAGAGAGGCGGAGTATTCGCCGGGTTGGCGGACCCGGACTATTTCCGGCAATTTGAGATTAACCGGGAACTGGGGGTGATTACCTGGGGAAACGTAGTAGACATTGCCCCCGAGACCCTATACCACGAAGCCACCGGAGAATCGCTGCCGCGCTGGATGACCCCGGAGCCGGAGATTAAGAAGACGGCCTGAGGTTGGGGCGAGAGATAGAAGTTTCTCGCCAAGACGCAAAGACCGCCAAGTTTTTAATCCTCTCTTTGCGTCCTTGGCGGCTTTTCGAGAAACAATAAAGAGTTTCTCGAAAACCCAAGATGGACCCTTTCGGAGCAGGAGAAAGCGGCCGGGCCACTTTTTTTCAAAAAAAGGTTGCGCTGGATTTTTAATATGCTAAATTATTTAGGTTAACCGTTGGGGCGGTTAGGGAAGGTGGCCCCGGGGAGTCAAGCCTTACGGGCTTGGCTTTTTCTTTGTGGTTATGTGATTGTAATGCTTGTGGTATTGCCCTCCCTGAAATTTAGTGCCGGGCGAAAAAAAGTTTGAAAAGGTGCTTGACAGGGGCAAGGGGATCGGTTACAAAAACAGTTGCCGCTGGGCAGGGGTAAAAGTTAACGAAAAAAATACTCCTTGACAGCGGCATAAAAATGTCTATAATTTAATCTAGACGACTTTGCTCTTTGAAAACTAAATAGTGAGATCGAGTGCGGGAAATACTCCATTAAACTGGAGAGTTTGATCCTGGCTCAGAATTAACGCTGGCGGCATGCCTAACACATGCAAGTCGTACGAGAAAGCCCCTTTCGGGGGGCGAGTACAGTGGCGCACGGGTGAGTAACGCGTGGGTAATCTACCTCGGTCCGGGGGATAACGCACCGAAAGGTGCGCTAATACCGCATAACCCGGCGGATCTTTGGGTCTGTCGGCAAAGGTGGCCTCTCCGTGGAAGCTACCGGATAGAGATGAGCCCGCGTCCCATTAGCTTGTTGGTGAGGTAAAGGCTCACCAAGGCGACGATGGGTAGCTGGTCTGAGAGGACGATCAGCCACACTGGAACTGGAACACGGTCCAGACTCCTACGGGAGGCAGCAGTGAGGAATATTGCGCAATGGGGGAAACCCTGACGCAGCGATGCCGCGTGGGTGAAGAAGGCCTTCGGGTCGTAAAGCCCTGTCAGGCGGGAAGAATAGCCCTAGGGTTAATATCCTTAGGGTGTGACGGTACCGCTGAAGGAAGCACCGGCTAACTCCGTGCCAGCAGCCGCGGTAAGACGGAGGGTGCGAGCGTTATTCGGAATTATTGGGCGTAAAGGGTGTGTAGGCGGCCGGTCAAGTCAGATGTGAAAGCCCGGGGCTCAACCTCGGAAGTGCATTTGAAACTGGTCGGCTTGAGTTCGGGAGAGGGAAGCGGAATTCCGGGTGTAGAGGTGAAATTCGTAGATATCCGGAGGAACACCGGTGGCGAAGGCGGCTTCCTGGACCGAAACTGACGCTGAGACACGAAAGCGTGGGGAGCAAACAGGATTAGATACCCTGGTAGTCCACGCTGTAAACGATGGGCGCTAGGTGTGGGGGGTTTTTAATCCCTCCGTGCCGCAGCTAACGCATTAAGCGCCCCGCCTGGGGACTACGGCCGCAAGGTTAAAACTCAAAGGAATTGACGGGGGCCCGCACAAGCGGTGGAGCATGTGGTTTAATTCGACGCAACGCGAAGAACCTTACCTGGGCTTGACATCTGAGGAACCCTTAGGAAACTAGGGGGTGCCCAGCAATGGGAGCCTCAAGACAGGTGCTGCATGGCTGTCGTCAGCTCGTGTCGTGAGATGTTGGGTTAAGTCCCGCAACGAGCGCAACCCTTGTCTCTAGTTGCCAGCATTCAGTTGGGCCACTCTAGAGAGACTGCCGGTGATAAACCGGAGGAAGGTGGGGACGACGTCAAGTCCTCATGGCCTTTATGCCCAGGGCTACACACGTGCTACAATGGATCGTACAAAGGGTAGCCAACCCGCGAGGGGGAGCCAATCCCAGAAACCGGTCCTCAGTTCGGATTGGAGTCTGCAACTCGACTCCATGAAGTTGGAATCGCTAGTAATCGTGGATCAGCATGCCACGGTGAATACGTTCCCGGGCCTTGTACACACCGCCCGTCACACCACGAAAGCCGATGGTACCAGAAGTCGCTGGCCCAACCCTTCGGGGAGGGAGGCGCCTAAGGTGTGGTCGGTGATTGGGGTGAAGTCGTAACAAGGTAGCCGTAGGGGAACCTGCGGCTGGATCACCTCCTTTCTAAGGTGCAAACCTTAAATACGTAACTCCATCCCGCACTCACTCACTATTTAGTTTTGAGGGAGCAAAGAGAAAAGCAGGCCAGTTAGCGAGCTTTATGCCTCAGTCTAAAGGCGTGCGCCTAAAGACTGATTTTCTTTCTCTACGGAGGGCCTATAGCTCAGTTTCGGTCAGAGCGCACGCCTGATAAGCGTGAGGTCGTTGGTTCAATTCCAACTAGGCCCACCATCACTTAAGGGGGTGTAGCTCAGTTGGAAGAGCGCCTGCTTTGCACGCAGGAGGTCATCGGTTCGAATCCGTTCACCTCCACCAGTTCAGGGGTCAGGGGCCAGGGGTTAGGGGTCAGTAAGAAACCTGGTCAATGAGGCGATAGCTCCAAAATTTTCCGGGGATTTAGCTAATTCCCGTTGCTCTTTGACAAGTGAATCGTAAGTGAAGAGAGTAGTCCTTAGGAGTTTCCCAAGGCAAAGGCTTTATGGTCAAGCTACTAAGGGCGATCGGTGGATGCCTAGGCGTTGAGAGGCGATGAAGGACGTGGCTAGCTGCGAAAAGCTTCGGGGAGCCGCTAAACAGGCTTTGATCCGGAGATTTCCCAATGGGGCAACCCGGCCGGGGTAATGCCCGGTCATCGTGCACTGAATCCATAGGTGTACGAGGCGAACGGAGGGAAGTGAAACATCTCAGTACCTCCAGGAAGAGAAATCAAGTCAGAGATTCCCTCAGTAGCGGCGAGCGAACGGGGAAGAGCCCAAACTCAGGCGGTGTAAGCCGGCAAGCGTTGCCGTCTGGGGGTTGTGGGGCCGGTTTGGAGGCGGTTGCCGCCGCCTCGGAAAGTTACCAACCATCCTGCTAGTTGAAGGGTCTGGAAAGGCCTGCCAGAGAAGGTGATAGCCCTGTATGCGAAAGCAGGGTGGCTTTCTGGAACCGGTTCCCGAGTACCACGGGGCACGTGGAACCCTGTGGGAATCCGGGTGGACCATCATCCAAGGCTAAATACTACTCAACGACCGATAGTGAACCAGTACCGTGAGGGAAAGGTGAAAAGAACCGCGGGAGCGGAGTGAAATAGAACCTGAAACCGATCGCTTACAAGCTGTGGAAGGACGATAGCAGTTTCGGCTGCTCGTCTAACTGCGTGCCTTTTGCATAATGAGTCAGCGACTTACTCTCGGTGGCGAGCTTAAGCCGTGAGGTGGAGGCGTAGCGAAAGCGAGTCTGAATAGGGCGTACTAGTCGCCGGGAGTAGACCCGAAGCCGGGTGATCTATCCATGGCCAGGGTGAAGGTCGGTTAACACCGACTGGAGGCCCGAACCAGTTAACGTTGAAAAGTTATTGGATGAGCTGTGGATAGGAGTGAAAGGCTAATCAAACTCGGTGATAGCTGGTTCTCCCCGAAATATATTGAGGTATAGCCTCGCATGTTGAGCGCCGGAGGTAGAGCACTGGATGGACTAGGGGTCTCACAAGATTACCAAACCCAATCAAACTCCGAATGCCGGTGTCTTTAGTGCGGGAGTCAGACTGCGGGTGATAAGATCCGTAGTCGAGAGGGAAACAGCCCAGACCGCCAGCTAAGGTCCCCAAATCTAGGCTAAGTGGGAAAGGATGTGGATCCGCTCAGACAGCCAGGAGGTTGGCTTAGAAGCAGCCACCCTTTAAAGAATGCGTAATAGCTCACTGGTCGAGTGGGTCTGCGCCGAAAATGTAACGGGGCTCAAGCCTAGTACCGAAGCTGCGGGTTCAAGGGATACCTTGAGCGGTAGGGGAGCGTTGTCGTAGCCTGCGAAGGCGTACCGTGAGGAGCGCTGGAGGTCCGACAAGTGCTTATGCTGACATAAGTAACGAAAAAAGGGGTGAGAAACCCCTTCGCCGTAAGCCTAAGGTTTCCTGGGTAAAGGTAATCTTCCCAGGGTTAGTCGATCCCTAAGCCGAGGCCGACAGGCGTAGGTGATGGAAAGCAGGTTGACATTCCTGCACCACCTGATGCGCAGTGACCGATGGAGGGACGCAGAAGGGTAGGCCATCCGGGTGTTGGACGTCCCGGTTCAAGCCGGTAGGGGGGAGTGGCAGGCAAATCCGCCGCTCCTTAACCCCGAGAAGTGATGAGGAGGGGCTTTGCCCCGCAAACTGGTTGATCCCACGCTGCCAAGAAAAGCTTCTAGGTAGTTCATCAGGTGATCGTACTGCAAACCGACACAGGTAGGCAGGGAGAATATCCTAAGGCGCTCGAGAGAACCCTGGTTAAGGAACTCGGCAAAATAGCACCGTAACTTCGGGAGAAGGTGCGCCTCTGCTGGTGACGGGACTTGCTCCCCGAGCTGGCGGGGGTTGCAGAGAAATGGGGGTGGCGACTGTTTACTAAAAACACAGGACTCTGCTAAGTCGCAAGACGACGTATAGGGTCTGACGCCTGCCCGGTGCCGGAACGTTAAGAGGAGGGGTCATTCGGGTTCGCCCGGAGAAGCTCTGAATCGAAGCGCCGGTAAACGGCGGCCGTAACTATAACGGTCCTAAGGTAGCGAAATTCCTTGTCGGGTAAGTTCCGACCTGCACGAATGGCGTAACGATTGCCCCGCTGTCTCGACCAGGGACTCGGTGAAATTGTATTCGCGGTGAAGATGCCGTGTACCCGCAACAAGACGGAAAGACCCCGTGCACCTTTACTACAGCTTGGCATTGAATTTTGGGATAACTTGTGTAGGATAGGTGGGAGGCGACGATCTCCGGATGCTAGTTCGGAGGGAGCCAACCTTGAAATACCACCCTGGTTATTCTAGAGTTCTAACCTGGGCCCGTGAATCCGGGCTGGGGACATTGCCTGGCGGGTAGTTTGACTGGGGCGGTCGCCTCCTAAAGCGTAACGGAGGCGCGCGAAGGTTCCCTCAGGCTGATTGGAAACCAGCCGTTGAGTGTAAAGGCATAAGGGAGCTTAACTGCGAGACCTACAAGTCGAGCAGATACGAAAGTAGGCCTTAGTGATCCGGCGGTCCCGTATGGAAGGGCCGTCGCTCATCGGATAAAAGGTACGCCGGGGATAACAGGCTGATCTTCCCCAAGAGTTCACATCGACGGGAAGGTTTGGCACCTCGATGTCGGCTCATCGCATCCTGGGGCTGAAGAAGGTCCCAAGGGTTTGGCTGTTCGCCAATTAAAGCGGTACGTGAGCTGGGTTTAAAACGTCGTGAGACAGTTTGGTCCCTATCTGTTGTGGGCGTAGGAGATTTGCGAGGAGCTGTCCCTAGTACGAGAGGACCGGGATGGACGCACCTCTAGTGTTCCGGTTGTGCCGCCAGGCGCAGCGCCGGGTAGCCATGTGCGGACCGGATAACCGCTGAAAGCATCTAAGCGGGAAGCCGACCTTAAGAATAGATCTCCCGGATCGCAAGATCCCTAAAGGCCCCTGGTAGACCACCAGGTTGATAGGCCAGAGGTGGAAGCGCAGTAATGTGTGGAGCCGACTGGTACTAATCGGCCGTGCGGCTTGACCATTTTGCCTTTGCCTTCGGAAACTGTTAAGGATTCACTCTCTTCTCGATTCACTGAAAAAAAAGCTGTCAGCTATCAGCGTTCAGCAGTCAGCTAAAGACAAAGCAGACGGTTTTTTACCGAAAACCGAAAACCGAAAACTGAAAACCGAGAACCGTCTCTAAAAGTTTCCGGTGGCCATACCGCAGGGGTCACACCCGATCCCATCCCGAACTCGGTAGTTAAGCCCTGCCGGGCCGATGATACTACGTGGGCAACTGCGTGGGAAAGTAGGACGCCGCCGGATTTATTTTCATAGCCCCAACCCCGCCTCCTTGAGGGAGGCGGGGTTTTTTTATTCTTGACATGCTTCCAGGTTATCCATAATTTATGGATAGATTTTAATTATGAAAATTAGGGGGATATGCCCCATGGAAACATCAATTAAAGAGGATTTGCTGACTAAAATTGAGGCCATTGCCCAGGGCCCCAATGCCGATTTGTTTAAACGCCTGGTAGATATTCTTTATAACCAGGAAGAATATTTTTCCGCGGAAGACCTGGCGGAGATCGAGAGAGGGGAAGAAGAAATCCGGCGGGGAGAGCATATCAGCCTGGAAGAGTATGAAAGGGCCCGGGGCTTGTGACCTATAAGGTGGAGCTGGCCCGGCAGGCTGAAAAGATGTTGGACCGCCTGGACCGGGTTACCGAAAAACGCATCAGAGACCGCTTAAAAGAACTATCTCCAAATCCTCACGACCCCAGACTTACAGATGATGTCATCATGGAAGAGGGAAAAAAATATACCAGAGTAGGAAACTGGCGAGTCGTTTTCCGAGTGGAAGAAGCAGATAAACTAATTTTCGTCACGGCTATTCAACACCGGAGCAAGGCCTATCGAAAGTGAATTCATCTATAACCACGGCATTGGTCACACCCGCTCCCATCCCGAACCCGGTAGTTAAGCCCTGCCGGGCCGATGATACTACACTGGTTCACAGGCTGGGAGCCTGGGCCACCAAGGAAAAGTAGGACGCCGCCGGATTTTGTTTCTCGCAAAGGCGCCAAGGGCGTAAAGAAAGGACAAAAAACTTAGCGATCTTTGCGTCTTTGCGAGAAATTTTATCGCCGTAACCCCGCCTCCTCGACTGACGCGGGCTTTTTTCTTTGGTATCCATTTTTAGAATTTGATAATGTGAAGATGAGAAAGATGGAAGAGGAAGTCATGACCACAATTAAAGTCAGCGAAGCCCGGGATAAGCTGGGCCGCCTGGTGGATGAAGCGGCGGCATCCCATGAGCCCATCCTCATCACCGGCAAACGGGCCAATGCGGTGTTGATCGCCGAAGAAGACTGGCGGGCCATTCAGGAAACCTTGTATCTCCTATCCATTCCCGGCATGCGGGAGTCCATCCGGGAAGGGTTGCAGACGCCGGTGGAGGAGTGCGCCCGGGAGCTTGATTGGTGACATGGGCCATTGTCTTCACCAAACAGGCTCAGAAAGACACCCAGAAACTGGCCGCGGCTGGACTTAAACCAAAGGCCATAGAGCTATTAGAAATCCTGCGAGAAAATCCATTCCAAACCCCGCCGTCATTTGAAAAGCTAGTGGGTGATTTAGCCGGGGCCTTCTCCCGCCGCATAACCATTAAGCATCGCTTAGTCTATCAAATCCTGGAAAAATAAATGGGGCCTAAGGTTAATCTCAATAAATCACCCTCTAGAATGGAAATTATTAAAGATGTCACGACTATTATTCAGTCGGTTCTGACCATAATCGCCATAATCGGAGCTGCTATTTGGTTCATCATGAGGGCGGAGGCCAACCCCAAAGCCAACATCTCCCATACCCTGGAACACGAGAAAATCACCGATAAATGGACGTGGGTGCATGTGGGGGTAATAATCTCCAATCCAGGTGTGCGGCGACTCGAATTGCGACACGGCACCTTCAGAATACAAGGGATTATGCCATTAGCAGATATGATTAAAGAGAAAATTGAAAAAGGTGAGGCCATAATTCCCAAGGATGATGGCATTGTTAAGTGGCCAACCATCGGCAAAATATATGTAGATGATAATCAAAAGAGAGAGGTTATCTGCGAAAATGAATATGAAAATAGGGATATTAATATAGATATAGATCCGGGGGAAAGCCAGAAACTTATCGTAGAATTTCTCATCCCCTCTTTTGTGAAGGCCGTTAGAATTTATAGTCACGTATATAGGGATCAATCTTCTTGGGAGAAGGTTAAATATTTTATGGGGCTGGAAAAAATGGAAAAATATGGATGGTATGAAGTCTCAATTTACGATTTAAAAAAAATAGAGGATTAGGCGCATGAAAAAAAGAGTTCTTTGGTTATCCTTAATAGTAAGTATGGGGATTTTGTTGGGGATCTGGCAAATACCAGCGATGCTAGAAACTGAGGCAATGGCAGATCGAGGTGGTCCTGGGACCGGACCGCACCAGGAAGGACAAAAGGAACTCGTGGTCGCAGCCGCGCTGAAGGGAGCAGTCGAAAAGAGAACGCCTGAATATACCGTTGCCCCCCCGCGCAAACCTGATCAATCTGCCAGTCCGAAAGTGGGAGTGGCTGGTCCTCCCGAAAAAGAGAAGAAAGAAAAGAGAGAAGGGGAGAAGAGGGGAACTCCGAAACCTTCTTCTCCGGTGGATAGAACGCGTTAACGCCAGGAAGGAAGGGAGTAGGGAGAATATAGGATGCAAATAAGTAGGGAAGTGCTGCGCTCCCACCCCCAGCTCGGTAATTAAGCCCTGCCGGGCCGATGATACTACGGGGGTTCACAGGCTGGGAGCCTGGGCCGCCACAGGCGGAAATGGTGGGCAGTGCCCACCCTACAGGGAAAGCAGGAAGCCGCCGCATTTAATTTCCTGGCGCCAAGCCCGCGTCTTGACGGAGGCGGGCTTTTTTCTTTGGCTTCCATTTAACGAATTTGATAACCTGTGCATATGAGAAAAGGTGGCAGAGGAAGTTATGACCACTATTAAAGTCAGCGAAGCCCGGGATAAGCTGGGCCGCCTGGTGGATGAGGCGGCGGCGTCCCATGAGCCCATTCTGATTACCGGGAAGCGGGCCAATGCGGTCTTGATTTCCGAAGAGGATTGGCGGGCTATCCAGGAGACCTTGTATTTGCTGTCCATTCCCGGCATGCGGGAATCCATCCGGGAAGGGTTGCAGACGCCGGTGGAGAAGTGCGCCAAGGAGCTTGATTGGTGACATGGAAAATTGTCTTCACCAAACAAGCCCAGAAAGACGCCAAGAAACTGGCTGCGGTCGGACTAAAACCGAAGGCTATTGAGTTATTAGAAATCCTGCAAGAAAATCCTTTCCAAACCTCGCCGTTATTTGAAAAGCTGGTGGGTGATTTAGCTGGGGCTTATTCCCGCCGCATCAACATCAAGCATCGCTTGGTTTATGAAATCCTGGAAAAAGAAAAGGTGGTGAAGGTTATACGCATGTGGACGCACTACGAATAGACCCAGTCCATAGCTCCGGGGCCACACCCCCGCTCCCCTCCCCAACTCGGTAATCAAGCCCTGCCGGGCCGATGATACTACGGGGGTTCACAGGCTGGGAGCCTGGGCCGCCACAGGCGGAAATGGTGGGCAGTGCCCACCCTACAGGGAAAGCAGGACGCCGCCGGATTATTTTTCTAGAAACCCCGTCTCTTGAGGGAGGCGGGGTTTTTTGGTACTGATTCATTTCTGTCCGGTTAAGCCCAAGCCATGGTTAACTGGTTATTAACATTCATATTATCCGGCAGCGGGCCGGGCGGTTCAAGGAGTTCCGGCACGGCGCAGGTGCGGAACAGGTTGAGTTGCAA
>JBFLXM010000020.1:0-51071 GCA_040757175.1 Thermodesulfobacteriota bacterium | reverse complement strand
GTGAGAAGAAATTGCCAATCCTCCGCCTCTTCTGGAAAAATCAACTTTTTCATCGTCACCTCCTTGGGTGACGATTATAATGGGTTAAATAAATATATCAAGCACTAAGTTAGCGCTTATGCCCCTTGGGGGGGGGAGAGGGGGTTGATTGCTGACTTTTTAGAGGTTGTTGGCGAAATAAACAGGTGTGGGCAGAAAAGGATATTTGATGACAATTGGTGAATTCAAAGACCTTTCAAGTGCCATCCAGTCATTAGCAACGGCAATCTCTCTTGGAGTAGGCGGTTGGTGGGTTTTTAGAAAGTATATCCGCCAGCAAGAAGACCGTCCACATATTGAATTTACAGCAGACATAAATCTAATTGGCGTACAAGGAGATTATTTGATTGCTGAACTCATTGCTACTATAGAAAATAAAGGGAAAGTTGAACATAGAATGAGTGAGTTTGATTTTGATTTAAATGCGTTATACCACGGAGACCATATTAATATAGGAGAACAATGGGGAGGCCAAGTTGACTTCCCTCATTCAATCGTTGAGGGTTCATTCCTTCCTATGCGTTCTAATTTCTTTTTTATAGCCCCTGGAGTCAAGGCAAAATATTCCTATATAGCTCGGGTTCCTAAGGAAGCTTCATTCCTAATGTTGCACTGTTGGTTTAAATACGATTACAATAGAAAATATGGCCATACAGCGGAAAAAACTGTTAAGGTTCCTAATTTAGACGAAATCGTGCAAGATACATAAGATTATCAAACAATGGAGTGACTATGCCCAGCCAAGTATTCTTCATGGATCTCCGCGCCTCCGTCAAGGAGCCTAATTTCAAACGGTTCCAGCAGTTGTTGGCCGCGGTGGATTTGAAGAGCATCATCCAGCGCAAGAAGAAGCGGCCTTTAATGGCCATCAAGCTCCATTTCGGGGAAAAGGGGAACACCGCGTTCATCCGCCCCAACTTCGTGCGCTGGGTGGTGGACGCCCTGTATGAAGGGGGGGGCCGGCCTTTCTTGACCGACGCCAACACCGTCTATGTGGGCACCCGCTCCGAGGCGGTGAGCCACCTGACCACGGCCATTGAAAACGGCTTTGCCTTTGCGGTGGTGAAGGCGCCCCTCATTATCGCCGACGGCCTCACCGGCAAGGCCGAGGTGGAGGTGCCCATCAATAAGAAGCATTTCCAGACCGTCTATCTGGCCGAAGGGCTGTGGGAGGCCGACGGCATGGCGGTCATGTCCCACTTCAAGCTCCACGAAATGGCGGGCTTCGGGGGCGCCCTGAAAAACCTGGGCATGGGGGGCGCGTCCCGCCGGGGGAAACTCGCCCAGCACTCCAACATCTCCCCCAGGGTGACGGAAAAGAAATGCACGGGCTGCGGCGACTGCGTGGCCCATTGCGCCCAGGAGGCCATCCGCATCAACCCGGAAACCCAGAAGGCGGTGATCGACCCGGCCAAATGCGTGGGCTGCGGGGAGTGCATCCTGGTCTGCCCTTACGCCAACATCCAGATCCAGTGGAACGAATCCATCCCCGTGTTTCTGGAGAAGATGATGGAATACGCCTACGGGGTGATGCAGAGCAAAAAGGACCGGGCCGTGTTCCTGAACTTCATCACCCAGGTCTCCCCGGCCTGCGACTGCTACGGCCACAACGACGCGCCCATCGTCGGGGACATCGGCGTCCTGGCCTCCCGGGACCCGGTGGCCATCGACCAGGCGGCCGCGGACCTGGTGAACCAGGCCCGGGGCCTGATGGGCTCGGCCCTGAAAAAGAAGAGCGCGGGCTCAGATAAATTCAAGGACATCTACCCCCAGATCGACTGGCCCATCCAATTGGCGTACGCGGAAGAATTGGGGTTGGGGAGCAGGGAATACGAATTGATAAAAATATGAACCGCAGATGCACACCGATAAACGCAGATTTTGTCGGCGTTTATCCGCGTTCATCGGCGGTTAAAAAGGATTTAGATTATGCAACCCATCGGCCCATTAATGATCGAGCACCGCCTGATTGAACGCATGATCCATCTCATGCGCTGCGAATTAACCCGGATTAAGGACAACGTGGCCGTGGACCCGGAGTTCGCGTTCGTGGACCCGGTGTTCATTGACACCGGGGTGGATTTTCTCCACACCTACGCCGACCGCTGCCACCACGGCAAGGAGGAGGACATCCTCTTCGCGGCCCTGGGCAAAAAGGAACTTTCCCTCGATCACCAGGAGGCAATGGAGGACCTGGTGCGGGACCATATCTGGGCCCGGCAGACCACCGCGGCCCTGGTGCAGGCCAAGGAGGGCTACCTTCTGCAAAAGGAGGGAGCGCTGGAGGAACTCTTAAAAAACCTGGGAGAATTGGTGGAATTTTATCCCCGGCATATAGAAAAGGAGGACAAGCAATTTTTCATCCCCTGCATGGCCTATTTCAGCGAGCCGGAGAGGGCGGAGATGCTCCAGGCCATGTTCGACTTCGACCGGCAGATGATCCACGAGAAATACCGGGGGGTGGTGGAGGGGATCGAAAACCGGAAGGCGTGTCATATTTAAACGATTCACCACGGAGCAACCGGGGAGGGGGGAAAAGGGAAAAAGGGGAAGAGGGGAAAGGGGGTTTGGATCAGAGTAATCTTTCCCTTTTCCCCGTTTTCTCTCTTTCCCTTTTCCCCCTTCCTTTGTGTCTCTGTGGTGAAATTATGGTATCATCTAACGATGGTTTATCTGGTGGGCGCGGGGCCCGGGGACCCGGGGTTGATCACGGTGAAGGGGCTGGAGGCAATACAAAAAGCCCAGGTGGTGGTCTATGACCAGTTGGCCAGCCCGGAACTGCTCAAGGAGGCCCCGGCGGACGCGGAGATCATCTACGTGGGCAAGAAGGCCGGGGCCCATGCCCTCCCCCAGGAGGGAATTAATCAGCTCCTGGTGGACAAGGCCCGGGCCGGGCTCATGGTGGTGCGCCTTAAGGGGGGCGACCCCTTCGTCTTCGGCCGGGGGGGTGAAGAGGCCCTGGCCCTGGCGGCCGCGGGCCTCCCCTTTGAGATAGTCCCCGGCGTGAGCGCGGCGGTGGCGGTGCCCGCGTACGCGGGCATCCCGGTGACCCACCGGGGGCTGGCGTCCCTGGTGACTTTCATCACCGGCCACGAGGACCCCACCAAGGAGGCCAGCGCCATCGCCTGGGACGTGCTGGCCCGGACCCAGGGCACCCTGGTCTTTCTCATGGGGGTGAAGAACCTGGCGGACAACTGCCGCCGCCTGGTGGCAGGAGGCCGGGCTCCGGAGACCCCCGCGGCGGTGATCGAGAAGGGCACTTCCCCGGAGCAGCGCACGGTCTCAGGAGTTTTGGGAAATATTGCCGCCAAGGCCCAGGAAGCCAAGATAAAACCCCCGGCCATCCTGGTGGTGGGGGAGGTGGCGGGGCTGCGGGAGAGCCTGCAATGGTGGGAGACCAGGCCCCTGTGGGGCAAGACCGCGGTGGTCACCCGCACCCGGGAGCAGGCCAGCGTGCTGGTGGCCTTGCTGGCCGCAGCCGGGGCCCGGTGTCTCGAGGTGCCCACCATGGAGATCGGCCCGCCGGATGATTTTGCATCCCTGGACCGGGCCTTGTCTAATCTTTCCCGGTATCAATGGGTGGTTTTCACCAGCGCCAACGGCGTGGCCGGGTTCATGCAGCGCCTCTTTGGTCAGGGAAAAGATGTGCGCTCCTTGGGGGGAGTGAAAATTGCGGCCATCGGCCCGGCCACGGCCCAGGCTTTGGGTGGCTGGGGTCTCAAGGCGGACGTGGTGCCGGCCCAATTTAAGGCGGAAGTGCTGCTGGAGGCCCTGTCTCCTTTAGTTTCCCCCGGTGACAAAATATTGCTGGCCCGGGCCCAGATCGCCCGGGAGGTGCTGCCGGAGGGGTTGGTACGTTTAGGGGTAGAAGTGGATGTGGCCCCGGTTTATAAGGCCCGGCACGTCACGGAGATTCCTCAGGAAGCGGAAGCCGCATTTAAGGAAGGCAAGGTGGATATCTTGACCTTCACCAGCTCCGCCACGGTGCATAATTTTGTGGCGCTGGTGGGGAAAGAGCGCTTCCGGGCCCTGGCGAAAGCCGCGGTGGTGGCGGCCATCGGGCCGATTACCGGGGGAACGCTCAAAGAATACGGGGTTACTCCCCAGATTCAGCCCCAGGACTTCACTATCCCCGCGCTGGCTGCGGCAGTGGCGGAATATTTTCAGAAGGAATGAATGGGGGGGAAGGGTAGGCTACCCGGTCTCCTTGATGATCTAATTCTCTGAGGTGTCCAAGCAAGGCTTGGACTAAAATTTTTCGTTCCCGAGTACAACTTGGGAACGAGAAGAAGTAGGGTGCGTTTTACGCACCACTTCGGCGCATAAGACATACCCTACGAAAGACAGCGGTGTCCAAGCAGAGCTTGGGAACGAGCTTTCGTGAGCCTGCTGATCAATTAAAGTGGAGGGAGGCTTAGGCTTTTTTATCTCTGGTTCCCAAGTTGCACTTGGGAACCCGCCTTTTTTGCAAAGCTGTGCTTTGCCGCCTGAGCCTCCGTGATGAACTGACGCCCTCTGATTCAGAGGTGTCCAGGCAGAGCCTGGACTGAAATTTCCCGTTCCCAAGTACAACTTGGGAACGAGAAGAAATAAGCGCAGCTTGGGAACGAGGGAAGCGTAGGGGCGGGCGTCCTCGCCCGCCTCGCTAATTGGCGCAGGCTGGAAAGCCTGCGCCACCGGTCATGTAGGGTGCGTCTTCCGCACCATTTAGGCGCGTGAGACGCGCCCTACGAGAGACATCTCCGGACCAGAAAAAATAAATCCATGCCGCACTTATTACACGCAGCCGGGGTGGCCCCCCGGATTAATTATCAGCAGGAGCTCAATCCCGCGCAGTATGAGGCCGTGACCACCCTGGACGGCCCCGTCCTGGTCATTGCCGGCGCGGGGAGCGGCAAGACCCGGACCCTGGTCTACCGCCTGGCCTACCTGGTGGAGCAGGGCGTGGACCCCGGCTCCATTCTGCTCCTCACCTTTACCCGCAAGTCGGCCCAGGAGATGCTGGGCCGCGCGGCCCATCTCATCCACCAGCCCCTGGGCCAGGTGATGGGGGGCACCTTCCACGGCGTTTGCTACCAGTGGCTGCGCCGTTACGGGGCCCGTCTCGGCTATACGGAAGGCTTCACGGTCATGGACCGGGCCGACCAGGGGGACCTTTTGTCCATGCTGAAGGAACGCCTGGGTTTTAAGAAAATCGAGGGCCCCTTCCCCCGGAAGGAGACCCTGGCGGAAATCCTGAGCGCCACGGTGAATAAGGACCTCTCCCTGGAAGACCTGCTTTACCGGGATTATCCCCAGTTTGTGCCCCTGCGGCCCCACCTGCTGCAAATAGAGGCGGCTTACCGGGAGGAGAAAAAGCAGCACGCCCTCCTGGATTACGACGACCTGCTCCTGGAAGGCAGGCGGCTGTTAACCGAGCACGAAGAAGTGCGCCGCCAGCTCTCCGAGCGCTTCCGCTTCCTGATGGTGGACGAATACCAGGACACCAACCGTCTCCAGGCCGAACTGGTGCGCCTCCTGGCCCACACCCATGACAACGTCATGGCCGTGGGCGACGATTCCCAGTCCATTTACTCCTTCCGGGGGGCCAATTTCCGGAACATCATGGATTTCCCCAAGCTCTTTCCCGGAACCCGGGTCATCAAGCTGGAGGAAAACTACCGCTCCACCCAGCCCATTTTGGACCTGGCCAACGAAATCATCGCCGGGGCCCGGGAAAAGTACACCAAATGCCTCTTTACCCGCAAGGGCGACGGCCTGCGTCCTCGCCTCTTCAGGCCCGCCAGCGAAAACGAGCAGTCCCGGCTGGTGGTGGCCCAGGTCCAGGACCTGCACGAGCGGGGCACCCCTTTAAACAAAATGGCGGTGCTCTTCCGGGCCGCGTACCACTCCTTCGACCTGGAAATCGAACTGGTGCGGCAGAATCTCCCCTTCATGAAGTTCGGGGGCTTCAAGTTCATGGAGAGCGCCCACATCAAGGACCTCCTGGCGCACTTAAGGGTGGTGGCCAATCCCCGGGACGCCATGAGCTGGAACCGGGTGCTGCTCCTGGTGCCGGGGGTGGGCAAACAGAGCGCCAAGAAGTTCCAGGCTCATCTCCAGGAAGGCTTCGACCTGAAGAAAGCGGTGGCCGCGCTGGGCAAGATGAAGCCCCAGGCCGGCCTCAAGCCCCTGGCGGAACTGCTGGTCAGCCTCAAAGACCCGGGGCAGACCCTGGTGGCCCGCATGAACCTGGCCCTGGCCTACTACGAACCTCTGCTGATCCAGCGCTACGACGACGCGCCCAAGCGGGTCCGGGACCTGGAACACCTGCTGACCATCACCGCCCGTTATAAGGAACTGCGGAGCTTCCTGAACGACCTCTCCCTGGACCCGCCCTCCAGCCTGGCGGACGTCACCTCCCCCACCCACGACTTTCTGACGCTCTCCACCATCCACTCCGCCAAGGGCCTGGAATGGGACGCGGTCTTCATCATCTGGGCCGCGGAAGGCCGTTTCCCGGCCTTCTACTCCCTGGAGAAGGAAGAGGAACTGGAAGAGGAACGGCGCCTGATGTACGTGGCCGCCACCCGGGCCCGGCGCTATTTGGCTGTCCTTTTCCCCGCGGTGGGCTATAATAGGCAACTGGGCATGACCTATAACAGCCCCTCCCGCTTCATCTCCGACCTCCCCCCCAAACTCCTGGAGACCTTTCGGGTGGAGGTGGAGGAGTGGTGAAGGAGTGAGCAGTAAGCAGTAAGCAGTGAGCAGTGAGCAGGTTTCGTAGGGTGCGTTTCACACACCCAAAATTGGCTGTTAAGCCATCGAACGTCTATTTTTTCTAGGGGCGAACCTGGTGTTCGCCCGGGAGGAGGGCGAATACAAGATTCGCCCCTACATTTTAATACCTTTTGCTTGCAATCCAACATAACCATTTATTCGCATGAGAGTGTATTACATCCTCGTTCCCAAGCCCAGCTTGGGAACGAGTGAAAAACTGCTCACTGCTTACCGCTTACTGCTCACTGAGGTAACGCCATGGGCAAATGGGAACCGGCTTACCTGGAGACGCATCGCCGGGGGTTGCTCAAGGACAAGATACGGGCTGCGTATGACATCCTGAGCCAGTGCGATCTCTGTCCCCACCGCTGCCTGGTGGACCGGCACCACGGGGAGCGGGGTCTGTGCCGCACCGGGGACCAGCCCATAGTTTCCTCTTATGGCCCCCATTATGGCGAGGAAGACCCCCTGGTGGGGCAAAAGGGCTCGGGCACCATCTTTTTTACCCACTGCAACCTCTACTGTATCTTTTGCCAGAACTATGAAATCAGCCACGGCGGGGAAGGCGAGGAAATCACCGCCGGGGACCTGGCCGCCATCATGCTCTATCTGCAGAAGCACGGCTGCCATAATATCAATTTCGTCACCCCCTCCCATCAGGTGGCCCAGATTCTGGAAGCCTTGCCCCAGGCCATCGAGGGCGGCCTGAGAATCCCCCTGGTTTACAACACCGGCGGCTATGACGCGGTCTCGACCCTGAAGCTCCTGGACGGGGTCATCGATATTTACATGCCGGACTTCAAGTTCTGGGACCCCCAGGTGGCCGTGGAGCTCTGCGAGGCCCCGGACTACCCCGAGATCGCCCGCCAGGCCCTGAAAGAGATGCACCGCCAGGTGGGAAATCTGGAGATAGACAACGGGGGTGTGGCCCGGCGGGGCTTGCTGGTGCGCCATCTGGTGCTTCCCGACAATCTGGCCGGCACCAAGGAAGTCATGGAATTCCTGGCCCGGGAGATCTCCCCGGCTACCTACGTCAACGTCATGGGCCAGTACCGGCCTTGCGGCCGGGCCGGCGAACACCCGTCGCTGCGCAAATTCCTCACCGGCCAGGAACACGCGCAGGCCCAAAAGCTGGCCCGGGAAGCGGGCCTCACCCGCCTGGACCACCGGGAGAAGTTGTTCAGATTTTTGTAGTAATGATCTAGGGGGAAAGAGCCGGGGGAGAGTTAAGTAATCAGTAATCAGTGAGCAGCGGCAAGTTGGGGTTTGCCGGAAGTCATTGATCACTATCTACTGGCTTTTAAAATCCTGGCCTTCCCTAAAACCCCGAACCCCGGATAACTGATGAGCAACACTGACATTTACGCGGTGGGGGACATTCACGGCTGCCTGGACCGGTTGGAGATGCTCCTGGATGAGATCCAACCCGATCTGGGAAAGGATGTCTTGCTCTTTGTGGGGGACTATATTGACCGGGGGCCGGATTCCCGGGGGGTGGTGGATTACGTTTTGCGGCTGCAGCAAAAGTATCCCCGGGAACACGTGGTTTGTCTCAAAGGCAATCATGAAGCCATGTTTCTGGATTTCCTCCAGGGCCGGGAGCGGGAGCTGTTTCTGTTCAACGGCGGGCTGGGCACCCTACGGGATTACTGGGGGGATAATTGGGATAGGAAAAAGGAATTGATATTGCCCCCGGAGCACGCCAGGTTTTTTCAGGAATTGCGGGCATATTACGAGACCCCGGACTATATTTTCGTGCACGGCGGCCTGAAACCCGGGGTGCCGCTGCCGGAGCAGCAGGAAGAGGACCTGTTGTGGATCCGGGGGGAGTTCATCACCTCCATGGAGGATTTCGGGCGCCTGGTGATCTTCGGCCACACCCCTTTCAAAAGCCCCCTGGTGATGCCCAATAAGATCGGCATTGACACCGGCGCGGTCTACGGCAATTTTCTCACCTGCCTGAAATTGCCCCAAAAAGAGTTCTTTATTAAGGGCCATGTCCTGGTTGAGGCAGGTTAATACCATTTCCTTTGGAAAAACATCAACAAGGGGGACCCGGGTGTCCGCCTTGTTCCTTGCGCACACACGAGGGGGCACACCTGGGCGCCCCCCTGCAAGAAAATGAGATAAATTTTTAAAAAGAGGAAGGGACTGTGGGAAAAAAGCCGGCTGAGCCAAGTAGGGTGCACTCCCCGGAAATTTCTGATGAGGATATTTTTGCGGCCATGAAGGAGATTCCCGGCTATCTGGACATCACTCCCGGGGATTTCAAGGAGGTTTATCAACTGGCCTGGCGCCAGGCCCGGGAGCGCTTGCTGCGCACCGCGCAGGCCCGGGAGATCATGACCCGGGAGGTGGCCTGGGTGAGGATAGATGCCCCTTTGCAAGAGGTGGCGGCACTCATGGCCCGGCGGAAGGTATCCGGGGTGCCGGTGGTGGATGGCTCGGAGCGGGTGGTGGGGGTTATCTCTGAGAAGGATTTCTTAAGAAGCATGAGTTCCGGGGGGATCACCAGCTTCATGGGGGTGGTGGCCCAATGTCTGAAAGATAAGGGTTGCAAGGCCCTGGGCCTGCGGCAGGGAAAAGCCGCAGACCTGATGAGCGCACCCGCGGTGACCGTGGCGGCAGACACCCAGGTGTTGGAGATCATTAAATTATTCAAGGAAAAAGGCATCAACCGGGCGCCGGTGCTGGATGCCCAGGGACGCCTCATAGGCATCGTCTCCCGGGGGGATCTGCTAAAACTGGACCTCCGCCTGGCCGGGGGCGCGTCATGAACTACTTCCAAAAGATGCGGGGCAATACCAAAAGCCCGCCCCGGGTGGGTCTGGCGGAGATGGCCTGGTCCTGGCTGGGGGCCTTTCTGGGAATCTTGGCGGTGGCGTTGATTAACTATAAATTCCTGGACGGCACTGCCCAAGTCATGTTAATTGGGTCTTTTGGAGCTTCCGCGGTCCTCATCTACGGGGCCATCAAGAGCCCCTTGGCCCAGCCCCGCAATCTTCTGGGCGGCCATGTCATTTCCGCGATTATCGGGGTGTCCGTATATAAATTATTTCCCGGCGCTCTCTGGCTGGCGGCCCCTCTGGCCGTGGCCACGGCCATCGCGGTGATGCACGCCACCCGGACCTTGCATCCGCCGGGGGGCGCCACGGCCTTGATCGCGGTAATCGGGGGTACGAAAATCCATGCCCTGGGATATTTTTATGTATTGGCGCCTGTAGGCCTGGGCGCGGCGATTATGTTGGCGGTGGCCCTGCTCGTCAACAATATTCCCAGAAGCAGAAGTTACCCGGAATATTGGTTCTGAAGGGCCGGGGAGCCGTCTGAGCTTGAGCGCGGGTTTAGGACATATCGATGACTGGCAGATTCCTCCGACTGATCAAGAGCCGCATCGACCCTGAGCGTTACGGCTGGTCCGGGCATTTCCGCTGGCCGCTGATGAGCATGGCGGTGGGCATAGTGTCCGGATTCGGCGCCATTCTTTTTGAAGAACTCCTGCGCCGGACCCTGCATTTCTTTCTGCACCTGCCCACGGGTTTTATGGAACCCATGAAAGGGGCGGAGATCGCCTCCGTCACCGCCCTGGCTTCGACCCGTTCCTGGCTGTTCCTTTTGATTCCGGCTTTGGGGGGATTAATCTCCGGGTTAATAGTTTTTTTCATCGCTCCCGAGGCGGAAGGGCACGGCACCGATGCCATGATCGAGGCCTTTCACCGCCGGGGCGGCTATATTCGCAAGAGAGTGCCCCTTATCAAAATCCTGGCCTCCGCCATTACCATCGGCAGCGGCGGTTCCGCGGGCAAAGAGGGACCCATTGCCCAAATCGGCGCAGGTTTCGGGTCCTTCCTGGCGACGGTGCTGAAGCTCAAACCCCGGGACCGGCGCATCCTGGTGCTGGCGGGGGCGGCCGGCGGTATTGGGGCCATTTTCCATGCTCCTTTGGGCGCGGCGCTTTTCGCTCCGGAGGTCCTTTACCGGGAAACGGAATTCGAATTCGAAGCCATTCTTCCCTGTATCGTCTCCTCCATCGTGGCCTCTTCCATCTTTGACCAATATTTCGGCCGGAGCGCTCTATTTTTTCCGGGACCGGTGGATTTTGAGCCGAAGGAACTTTTGGCCTATGCCATCTTTGCCGTAATTTGCGCCCTGGTGGGCTACCTGTATGTGAAGGTGTTTTATGACCTGGCCCGGGACCGGTTTTTTAGGAAAGTGCAGATTACCAAGGCCTTGAAACCGGCCTTGGGAGGCCTGATGCTCGGAGTTATCGCTTTCATGACCCCCCAGGTGATGGATGGGGGCTATGGCTGGATTCAAGCGGCCCTGGAAGGGAAGATCTTTTGGGGGACCATGCTGCTGCTGGCCTTGATGAAGATTGCCGCCACCTCCTGCACCATCAGTTCCGGGGGCAGCGGCGGCGTCTTCGGTCCCTCCGTGTTCATGGGGGCCATGTTGGGAGGGGCCTTCGGCTTCCTGGGCCATCAGTTGGCGCCGGCTTGGGTGATCCACCCCAATGCCTTTGTCCTGGTGGGTATCGGCGGCTTTTTTGCCGGCGTAGCCAAGGTGCCGGTGTCCTCCATCATCATGGCCTGCGAGATGTGCGCCAGCTATGTCCTATTGGTGCCGTTGATGCTGGTGTCCACCATTTCCTACCTGCTGTTGGGCAAGGTCAGCCTGTATGAGAAGCAGGTATTTACCAGGCTGGCTTCTCCGGCCCACATGACGGAGTTTGCCCGGGGGTTGCTGGAGGGAATACCCGTCCATGAAGCCGTCACCCCGCATCCCGTCACCCTCATCCCGGAAAATATGCCTTTTGGGGAATTGGTTAAGAAGGTGGTGGCTTCCCCGGATAGATATTTCCCGGTAGTCAATGATCGGGGCAAAATGACCGGCATTATCTCCATCAACGATATCAGGGAGGTTTTGTTCGATCAGACCATATCCAATTTGATCGTGGCCGCGGACGTGGCCACTCCCAATGCGGTGTGCGTTTTTCTCCATGATTCCTTGCAGCAAGCTTTGGACAAAATGGCCTTGCTGCAGGTGGAAGAATTGCCGGTGGTCCAGGAGGAATCCCCGGACGTCATCCTGGCCATGATCTCCAAACGGGACATCATCAGCTATTACTATGACCGGACTAAGACTTGATCAAAAGCTTGGCAACCCCCCGCCCGACCGCTGACTTCGGCTTGCTGTTGCCTCCCCCATTAACCTTGACACTATGGCGGCTCTAAGTTAAGTTCAACAAGATAAACTGACCCCCGGACCTCACCATCATTTCTCATAACTTCGGCTCTGTCGGGGTCTCCAATTTTCTGACCTAATACGCGTCCTTTACAGGATGCCTGGGAGATAGGTGTATGTTGCGAGCGGTGCGTTGGAAATTTCTCTTTCTTTTTATCCTCACCCTGACAGCCATCCTTTTTGTCCTGCCCTCTTTTCCCGTGGGCTTGCCGGAGTGGTGGCAAAAGCATGTGAGCAAAGGCCTGAACCTGGGTCTGGACCTGAAAGGCGGCATGCATCTGGTCCTGGAAGTGGACATGGATTCCGCCATCACCAACGCCTTGAACCGGGCCGCGCCGGAGCTTAAGGAGATGGCGGAAAAAAAGGGGCTGGCTGTAAAGGTGGGGGATGTCAGCAAAGAGACCCTCTCCCTCACCCTGCTGAATGCCGATGAGCAGTCGCCGTTGCAAAACCTGTTAAAAGAAGAATTTCCCCACCTGGAGGTCCAGGGGCCCCGCCGCCAGGAAGGTGCGCTGGTCTATACCCTGAGCCTCAAGCCGGAAGAAATAAAGCGGCTGCAGGAACAGACCCTGAACCAGAGTCTGGAGGTGATGCGCAACCGTATCGACCAGTTCGGAGTCACCGAGCCGGTCATCGTCCGCCAGGGCTCCGACCAGATCGTGGTGCAGCTCCCGGGCATCAAGGACCCCCAGCGGGCCATGGACTTGATCGGCAAGACCGCGCAGTTGGAATTTAAGCTGGTGGACGACCAGACCAGCCTCAATCTGCCGGAGTTGATCGACCAGGCCCTCAAGCAGGGGAAGCTGAAACCCGGCTATACCCGGGAGGAGCTCAATCAGGCCTTGGCGGACAAGATTCCCCCGGAAGACGAAATCTATATCGAAAAGAGCATTGACCGGGAGACCGGCCGCCTGGCGAGCAAGCCCCTGCTGCTCAAAAAGAAGGTCCTCTTAACCGGCGACGCGGTAAAGAGCGCCGCGGTGCGCATCGGCGACTATAACGAGCCCTACGTCTCCATGGACCTCAACCGCCGGGGGGCCGCGGAGTTCGGCCGGATTACCGGGGAGAACGTCAAACGCCGCCTGGCCATCATCCTGGACGGAGTGGTGCGCTCCGCGCCGGTGATCCAGGAGCGCATCGGCGGCGGCAAGTGCCAGATTACCGGGTCCTACACCTCGGAAGAGGCCCATGACCTGGCCATCGTCCTCAGGGCCGGGGCCTTGCCGGCCACCGTCAAGATCGTCCAGAACATCACCGTGGGTCCCACCCTGGGCGCGGACTCCATCCACAAAGGCTGGGTCTCCGGCCTCCTGGGCACCCTCCTGGTGGTGGTCTTCATGATCTTCTACTACCGCTTCTCCGGGGTGGTGGCCAACTACGCCATGATTCTGAACGTCATCATGCTTTTGGGGGCTTTATCTCTCCTGAACGCCACCCTGACGCTGCCGGGCATCGCCGGCATCATCCTCTCCATCGGCATGGCCGTGGATTCCAACGTCCTCATCTATGAGCGCATGCGGGAGGAGTTCCACGCGGGCAAGCCCCTGAAGTCCGGAGTGGACGGGGGCTATGACAAGGCCTTCTGGACCATCATCGACTCCCACGTCACCACCCTGATCACCGCCTGCGCCCTCTTCCTCTTCGGCACCGGCCCCATCAAGGGTTTCGCGGTGACTTTGAGCCTGGGCGTCACCCTCAACCTCTTCACCGCGCTCTTTGGCACCCGGGTGGTCTATGACTGGCTGATCCTCAAACGCTGGCTGAAGAAGCTCAGCTTCTTCGAGTTTTTTCAAAAAACCAACCTGGATTTCATCGGCTTCCGCAAATACGCCTTCGCGGTCTCCGGCGTTCTCAGCATCCTGGGGCTCATCGCCTTTGTGCAACTGAGCCGGGGCCAAGGCAACCTGGGGGTGGAGTTTTCCAGCGGGGCCATGGTGCAGTTCAGCGCCAAGGAGACCTTCACCGTGGAGGCGGTGCGCCAGGCCCTGAATACGGAAGGCTGGGGCCACGCCGAGATTCAACCCGTGGAAGGGGGCCGGGGCCTGATGATCAAGGTCAAGAAGTCCGAGGAGTCCGTGGGGCAGATGGCGGACAAGCTGGCGGCCATCCTCAACCAGGGTGTGCCCCAGAATCATTTCACCGTGGCCTCCACCGCGGAGATCGGCGCCTCCATCAGCAAGGACCTCCGCAATAAGGCCATCATCGCCATCGTCATCTCCATGGTGGGGATCATCATTTACCTGGCCTGGCGTTTCGAGTTCATCTTCGGCATCGGCGCGGCCGTGGCCACCTTCCACGACGTCCTGGCCGTGCTGGGTGTCTTTTGGCTCCTGGATAAGGAAATCACCCTCCTGGTGGTCACCGCGCTCCTGACCCTGGCGGGTTACTCCCTCACCGACACGGTGGTGGTCTTCGACCGCATCCGGGAGAACCTGGCCCGGCGCCGGGGCAAGCTGGGGGACATCATCAACTTGAGCGTCAACGAGGTCCTCTCCCGGACCATCGTCACCAGCACCACCGTCTTTCTGGTGGTGGTGGCCCTGTACTTCTTCGGCGGCGTGGTCCTGGAGGATTTTGCCCTGGCCATGATCCTGGGGGTGGTGGTGGGCACCTATTCCTCGGTGTTCGTGGCCAGCCCCATCGTCTACGCCTTCCGGAAAGAAGCCAAGCGGGTGGCGGTGAAAAGGGAAAAGGTGGTGGAACTGTCCGCGGCCAAACAGCGGAGCGAAGAAAAGAAAGAGAAGAAAGAAAAGAAAACCCCCAAGGCCGCGGGCAAAAAGAAAGGCGGGAAGAAGTAGGGGGCAGGGGGCAGGGGCCAGGGGTAGGATGGGCACGGCCCACCAATGAAAAGGTGTCCAAGCAGAGCTTGGACTAACAATCAACGTTCCCAAGCTCAGCTTGGGAACGAGTAAGTCTGAGACTTGAAAGCCAAAACCGAAAACCGAAAACCGAAAACCGAAAACCAAGGACCAAGGCCGAAGGCCTTGGTCCTCTACGGCTACGGCCTCAACTGCGACCACGAGACCGCATTCGCCCTGAATAAGGCCGGGGCTGAGGCCGTGCGCGTCCATACCACCGACCTGCTGGAGAACCCCTCCCTCCTCTGGGACTATCACCTGTTGGCCGTGCCCGGGGGCTTCAGTTGGGGGGACGACCACGGCGCCGGGGTGGTCCTGGCCCTGCGTCTGAAACTGGCCCTGGGCGCGGCCTTGCAGGAATTCATCGATTCCGGCCGCTTGATCATCGGCATCTGCAACGGCTTCCAGGTCCTGGTGAATCTGGGCGTTTTGCCGAATCTGCCGGGACGGATCGGGGAGCGGCTAACGGCCCTGATCCCCAACGACTGCGGCAATTTCCGGGACGCCTGGGTGCGCCTCCAGGTCTTGCCCAGCAAGTGCGTCTTCACCCAGGGGCTGGACCTCCTAGAACTTCCCATCCGCCACGGGGAAGGGAAGTTTTATGCCGCGGGGCCGGTGCTGGCGGAGCTGGCGGACCGGGGCCAGATCGTCCTCAAATACGCCACCCCCTCCGGGAAGCCGGCCCTGGGCCGCTTCCCCTATAACCCCAACGGCGCGCTGCTGGACATCGCCGGCATCTGCGACCCCACGGGCCGGGTCCTGGGCCTCATGCCCCACCCGGAGGCTCACATCGTTGCCACCCAACACCCCAACTGGACCGCAGAGAAAGAGGAGTGGCGGCGCCGGGGCGAACCCTACCCGGAAAAGGATGGGACGGGGATGGCGTTCTTTTCTAACGCGGTGAATTATCTGCAGGGCAGCTTGGCGGCAAGATAGGATATGAAAATCTAATACTGGTCGCCTGCAATTGTTATTTGATTAACCACTGGCTTGCCGCAAAGACCAAAATCTCCCAGACAGGCCAGTGATACCAAGTCCCAATCCAACAGCAATTTTTTTGGAGGGGCGAACCTGGTGTGCGTCCGCCCACACAGGGCGAATACAAGATTCGCCCCTACGGTTCAATGCCTTTTGATGGCGAAATGGCATGAAAAGTAGTTTTGGGGGCGGATTACCAGCAATTCATATCCCCCCCTTTGAAAAAGGGGGGTTAGGGGGGATTTATCAGCCCCTGAAATCCCCCTGAATCCCCCTTTTTCAAAGGGGGACTCGAAAGAGCAAAGGAGGAGAAGGTGAAAAAGATAGCGGCCCTATTAACGATTTTCGTTTTGGCCGTGGGTTTGCAAACGGCCCTGGCCGCGGATAAAGGCACCAAAGAGGAGGCCGTGGCCATGGTGAAGAAGGCCGTAGCTTTCTATAAGGCCAACGGCCGGGACAAGGCCTTCGCGGAATTCAACAAGCCTAAGGGGCAGTTCGTGGACCGGGACCTCTATGTCTTTGTCGGCGATATGCAGGGCAAGTGCCTGGCCCACTGCGTCATGCCCGCAGTAGTCGGCAAGGACATGATGGAGGTCCAGGACCCGGACGGCCGCTTTATCACCAAGGAGCGTCTGGAGATGCTCCGGAAAAACAACTCCGCCTGGCAGACTTATAAATACCTGAACCCGAAAACCAAGAAGGTCGAACCCAAATCCACCTACATGGAGCGGGTGGGGGATATTTATATCGGCGTGGGGGTCTATCAATAGGGTTGAGATGGGGAATTGAGGGAGGAGCGGTTGAAAAAGATAGCGGCTCTACTGGGCTTTTTGGTTTTGGCCTGGGGCGTACAAGGGGCCCTGGCTGCTGATAAAGGAACCAAAGAGGAAGCCGTGGCCATGGTGAAGAAGGCCGTGGCCTTCCTTAAAGACCATGGCCGGGAAAAGGCCCTGGCCAAGTTTAACCATCCCCAGGGTCAATTCCGCGACCGGGACCTTTACGTCTTTGCCGGCGATATGCAGGGCCGGCTCCTGGCCCACGGGACCCTCCCCGAATTGGCCGGCAAGGACAGGATGGAACTCCAGGACCAGGATGGCCGCTATATCACCAAGGAGCGCTTGCAGTTGCTCCAGAAAAGCAACTGCGTCTGGCAGACTTATAAATACCTGAATCCCATAACCAAGAAAATCGAGAACAAATCCACCTACCTGGAACGGGTGGGGGACCTCTATATCGGCGTGGGGGTCTATCAGTAGGTCTGCGGGTGGGAACTGGGAGAGGAGTTTTAGGGTCCCGGGCCCTTACCACCTCCCCCAGCCCTCCACCCCCAATCCCGTATGTTTATTTAAACCGGGGGAAGGCGGGGCCAAAAGGCCCCGCCGTCCCCCGTTTGCATAAAGGGGGTGGGGAGGGGAGTTTGAGGGGAGGGCCGGGGAGCCACTGCTCCCCCGGCCCCCCCCTCAACTTCCTTACTCCCTCTCCAGCAGCCGGGGCAGCAGGTCCGCGGCCTGTTCCAGGAGCAGCCCGGTTTCCCGGGCATCGTTTTCGGTGAAGAACTGGAGTTGGTCGCCTTTGGAGCGGGAGTCGAAGAGGACGAAAGGCACCGGCTCCGGGGTGTGGGTGCGCACGGAGATGGGGGTAAAGTGATCGCACAGGACCAGAACCCGGTGGTCCCCCAGCTCTTTTAGCCCGGCCATCAGGGGTCCCACCACCTTGGCGTCGAAGTCTTCGATGGCCTGGAGCTTGAGCTTCAGTTCGCCGCTGTGGCCCGCTTCGTCCGGGGCCTCCACGTGGATGAAGGCCAGGTCCATGGTTTTTAGCGCTTCCAGGGCCGCGGCCACTTTGCCGGCGTAGTTGGTGTCCAGGTACCCGGTGGCCCCAGGGACCAGGATGGGCTTCAGGCCCGCATAGAGGCCGATGCCCCGGATCAGGTCCACCGCGGAGATCACCGCGCCGGAAAGGCCGAAGCGCTCCTTCAGGGTGGGAAGCTGGGGCGGCCGCCCCTGGCCCCAAAGCCAGATGGAGGTGGCGGGTCTTTTCCCGGCGGCCTGGCGGCGGCGGTTGACTTCCTGGTCTTTAAGGACGGCCCAGGATTCCCGGGTGAGTTCCCAGAGGGGGCGCTCCGGGCCGTCCCACTCCATCAGCTTGCTCACGTCGTGGCCGGTCCAGTCGTGGGGCGGGTAGGTGCGCCAGTCAGCGCGGCCCTGCCGCCACACCAGGAGGTGGCGGTAGCTCACCCCCGGGTAGAAGCGGCGGCCGTCCGCGCCCAAAGCCGCATCCAGGGAGGTAATGAGTTCTTTGGCCTCTTCGTTGCTGATATGCCCGGCCGCGTAATCTTCCATAAAGAGCCCGGCCTCTTCCTGGCGCAGGGTCACCAGGTTGCAGCGGAAGGCCACTTCCTCCGGCCCCAGGTTCACCCCCAAGGCCGCGGCCTCCAGGGGGGCGCGGCCCGTGTGGTAGCGGGCTGGGTCATAGCCAATAATGGAGAGATTGGCGATATCGCTGCCCGGGTCCATGCCTTTGGGGATGGTACGGGCGCAGCCCAGCTCTCCCTGCCGGGCCAGTTCGTCCATGTGCGGCGTGGCCGCGGCCTCCAGGGGGGTGCGCCGGTCCAGTTCGGCCAGGGGGTAATCCCCCATGCCGTCGCCCACGAGAATGATATATTTCATAGACTGAAACCTTCCCTCAGATGTTGGCACAAAGGTTCTGAGGCGATGGACTGAATTGGGGGAAAAGGGAAAAAGGTTAAAAGGGGAAGGGGTAAATTAGTCTTAAAACCTTTTCCCCTTTTTTCCTTTTTCCCTTTTCGCCTCAGATTAATTCCGGTTCTCAAGCAAATTATCTTACCGAATCTCTCATTAGTTATGGCATAAGCTCTGCCTGTATATCCTGGTTGTCTTTGCCCAGGGTCCCGGCCAGATAGCGGTCGTATTTTTCTTTTTTATCAGGAAAACGTCTCTTTAGCAAAATGGTATCGATGTTCCAGACCCGGGATTGGGACAGCCCGAAAAAGATGCGGCCATCCGCGGAAAAGCGGTATTCCCAGAAGGGGCCCCGGAAATACTCCAGTTCCTGGGTGGAGTACCGGCTTACAGTTTTGGGAGGCAGGCTTTCTCCGGACAGCAGGGCCTTTAGGCTCACGTTATTAAGAATAACCAGGGCATCCGGCAAAGAAGGAAAAACGTCGGGGGCTTCCTGGACTTCCATCAGATTTTGCAGGGCCCGGGGGGAAAACGACAAGTTTTTGTACAGGGCAGCCAGCCAGAAGGATTTAAGGCGGAGACGGGCTTTGGCTTTTCTGGTTTTCAACCGGTACCGGTCCTCCTCCGGCGGCTTTTCCGCGGCGGTGAGGCGGGAGGTGATATCCGTCAGCTCCCCGGCCAGGCGCTGCCGGTCCAGATCCAGGGTCAGGAGCAGATTCTTGGCCTGGTTTTCTTCCTGGAGAGCCTTTTGCAGCTCCGCCTGCAACTCTTCATTCCGGCCTGCCTCGGATTGGAGTCTCTCTTCCAAATTCCTGATGTTTTCTTGGGATTCCTGGGCGGCGAGCATGGCCCTCCCATGTTCCTGGTCCAGTAATTGCAACTTCAGGTCCAGGGCGTCGCGGCTGGATTCCAGCACCTGGATGCGCAGATTGCGGGCTTCGATCTCCGTCTCAAATTGCTCTTCCTGGGCCCGGCGGAAGTGGTTCTGGTAAATGGCGCTGATCAAACAGATGGCCCCGAACCCCACCACGAATATCAGGTAACTGAAAAGGGTCACCACATAACTGGCCCGGGTCGCGCGTTGCCAGGCCTGCAGCCACTCGCGTTGCCACCCCGCGGTTTCCGGAACAGAAGGGGCGGTGGGCAGCCAAAAAGCCAGGCCCCCCTCCTCCCTGTCCCCGGTGTCCGGCTCCGGAAATGGGGAGAATGGGGGTTTGGTTGACAGCGGACGTAAAGGTGGCCGGTAGCGGGGGGGGAAGAGATAACGATCCAGGGGTTCTTGAGAGTAACCGAACAGCCTGGCAAATTCTCCATAAGGGCGGTTATAGTCCAACAGCCTGCTGATGGCGACGCTGGTCTGCAGATATAATTTATTATTCTCCAAGGTGATTAACGACACGGCCATGCAAATGAAAACCCAGATGCCGAACCAGATAAGATAGGGACTATAAAATTTATAATTCATGAGGCCCGATTTCTGCTGGGGAATGCCAGGAAAGAGCAAGCAAGGCCCGGGCAAAAGGCCGGGACTTTTTCAAAGGAGGCGTTGCTCAGGTTGATGGTAATCACCATCTCCCTGGCTGGCAGGGGGCTCTGCGCCGCGTCCTGGCTGGCCGCCTGGGTGGCGGCCTTATCCACCCTGGACCCGGGGTAGGGTTTAAAGTCCGCGGCCGGGGCGGCGCAGGCGCAGGTCAAACCCAGCAAAACCGCCAATATTCTCATTTCCGGCCTCCATGGCATGGGCGTCTTCCTGATTAAAAGAGTTTCGCCTGTTTTGGATTCCGCCGCTCTTCCAGGGCATTTTTGATCTCGGTGAGGGTCTCGTTGATGCGAAAAAAGATGATCAGGATCTCGCAATAAACCCTGACCGCAATGGGCCCCAAAAACAGCAGGAGAAAACCTTTCAAGACATTGGGGCCGCCGCCGTATTGCCCCACGCCGGAGAGAACAAACACCAGACCGGCGATCACACAGACCGCCGCGCCCAGCCAGAAGATGGCCTGGATGATGACCGGGGTAAGCATGGTGCGGAAGGCCAGGAAGTCCTTCATGGTGCCTCCTTGTTAATAGTGGTCAGTGGTCAGTGGCCAGTGATCGGTTGTCTTCCTTCTGACCACCGACCACTGACCACTGACCACTATCTTTAAATCTGGGCCGCGTGGAGGTGGGGGTCCTCGATGCGGTAAAAGACCGCGGGCGGTGAGACTACCGGCAACCGGTCAATCTCCAGGAGGGCCTGCCGGGTGTTGGCCTCTTTGGCTTCATGGGTGATCATGACGATGGGCACCGCGCCCTTGACCTCCCGGCCTTTCTGGATCACCGCGGCGATGCTGATGTTGTGTTTCCCCAGGATGCCGGAAATTTGGGACAGGACCCCGGGGCGGTCCAGGGCTGCGAAACGGATGTAATAGTTGGTCACCACCTCATCCAGAGGCTTGATGATCCGGGGAGACTCCAGGGCCGAGCCGCATCCTAAGGGGGGGACCCGGCATTTCACCCCCCGGGTCAGGTTCCGGGCCAGGTCCAGGATGTCGCTGACCACCGCGGAGGCTGTGGGCATCATGCCCGCGCCCTGGCCATAGAGCAAAATGGGCCCCACCGCGTCGCCGGTGAGGTACACGGCGTTAAACGCGCCGCCGACGTTGGCCAGCATGTGGTCCCGGGGTATCAGGGTGGGGTGCACCCGGGCCTCGATGGTGCGGCCGTCGTTTCTGCTGATGGCCAGGAGCTTGATGGCGTAGCCGAACTCCCGGGCGAGCTGCAAATCCAGGGGATCCAGGTTGCTGATGCCGGAGACGGCGATGGGGTCCAGATTCAGGGGCGCGCAGTAGGCCAGGCTCACCAGGATGGCCAGCTTGTGCGCGGTGTCGATCCCCTCCACGTCCAGGGTGGGATCGGCTTCGGCATAGCCCTGCTGTTGCGCTTCGGCCAGGGCCTGGGCATAGGAAATGCCGTGTTGGGACATCTGGGTGAGGATGTAATTGCAGGTGCCGTTCAAGATGCCGAACATCTCCTGGATGCGGTTGGCGGCCAGGCCCTGGCGCAGGGCCAGAATCAGGGGCACGCCGCCGCAGACCGCGGCCTCGAAGGCCACGTCCACCCCGTTTTGGGCCGCGGCCGCCAGGATCTCGTTGCCGTGGAGGGCCAGGAGGGCCTTATTGGCGGTGACCACGTGGCGGCCCCGGGAGATGGCCTCCAGGACCAGTTCCCGGGCCACGTCGGTGCCGCCGATGAGTTCCACCACGATGTCGATGTCCGGGTCCTCCAGGATGTCCCGGTCCCGGGCGGTGAGGCGCTCCGGGGCCAAGGAGGCCGCGGCCCGCCGCTCCGGGTCGATTTCCGCGGCCTTCTTCAGGACCAGTTCCGTGCCCAGGCGCCGGGCCAGCATCTCCCGGCGCTCGGTGAGCAGCCGCGCCACGCCCTGGCCCACGGTGCCCAAGCCGATGAGTCCCACGTTGACCAACTGGCTATCCCTTTTTCTGATATTTCTGGGTGATGACTTCGATCTCTTCCGGGGTCATGCGCATCACCTTCCTGAGGCCCCGGATGGCCTGGTTGGTGCGCTGCACGTTTTCCACCAGCGCGAAGCGCACGTATTCATCGCCCCATTCCCCGAACCCTAAGCCCGGGGAGACCGCGGTCTTGGCCTCCTCGATGAGCATCAGGGAGAAATTGATGGAGAGCAGGTGCCGGAACTTCTTGGGGATGCGGGCCCAAACGAACATGGTGCCCTTGGGGGGCTCCACCCGCCAGCCGATGTTGTGCAGACCCCGGCAGAGCGCGTCCCGGCGCTCCTTATAGGTGCCCACGATCTGCTCCACGCAGTCGTACGGTCCGTTTAAGGCGATGATGGAGGCGATCTGGATGGGCTGGAAGACGCCGTAGTCCAGGTAGCTCTTGATGCGGGTCAGGGCGTGGACCAGGCGCTGGTTGCCCACCACGAAGCCCATGCGCCAGCCGGGCATGTTGTAGCTCTTGGACAAAGAAAAGAGCTCCACCCCCACTTCCTTGGCCCCGGGGACCTGCAGGAAGCTGGGGGCCTGGTAGCCGTCAAAGACCAGGTCCGCATAGGCGAAGTCGTGGATGATCAACACGTTGTACTTATTGGCGTACTCCACGATGCGCTTGAAGAAGTCCAGGTCCACGCACCGGGTGGTGGGGTTGTGGGGAAAGGAGATGATGAGCATCTTGGGCCGGGGCCGGATGAGTTCGGTGATGTTGTGCAAATCCTCGAAAAAATCCCGGTCATGGGTCAAAGGAATGCTCACCAACTGGCCCCCGGAAATGACCACCGAGGCCGCGTGGATGGGATAGGTGGGGTTGGGCACCAGCACCACGTCCCCGGACTCCACCGTGGCCAGGACCAGGTGGGAGAGCCCCTCCTTGGCGCCGATGGTGGCGATGGCCTCGGTCTCCGGATCGATATCCACGTCGAAGCGGCGCTTGTACCAATCCGAGATGGCCACCCGCAGCTTGGTGATCCCCCGGGACGCGGAGTAGCGGTGATTGGCGGCCTTGCCCGCGGCTTCCACGAGTTTATCGATGATATGCTGCGGGGTGGGCATATCGGGGTTGCCCATCCCCAGGTCGATAATGTCCTCGCCCCGGCGCCGGGCCATCATCTTCAGGGCGTTGACGGTGGCGAAGACATAGGGGGGCAAGCGTTTCATCCGGGGAAATTCTTCAATGGCCATGCGCATCTCCTTAACCCTAAACGGGCGATATTTCCAAAAATTTATTATCCCAAAAGAGCCGGATTTGTCAAAGGATTTGGGGGGGTGGGTGCAGTGGTTCTGAGGGAGGCGACCAGGGGCATGTGGCTATTGACGCAATCTTTTCACTATATCCTCATAATCCAAAAACGAAAAATATGATTTTTCGGCAAAAAACCCTAAAGGATTGACAATTTTTTTTCGATGATTAATATACACGTAAAGAAAAAACTTGACATCCTTGGACTATTTGATTAATATTCAGTTCCTAATAGAGAGAGAGGATAAGCAAATGAAACCCGGTTGCTGAAAAAATGAGCTGGGTCGTCGAAGCGAATCCAGACTTAAGGGGATTTAGATGATTTATCGTCTAAATCCCCTTAAAGTTTTTAAACCAGAAAGATATTTTAATCATTTTCGCCTCCGAATTCTTTCAATTTTATTTCCTGTAAGCATTCAGATAAGTGACGATAATAATCCGCATCAAACGGGTCCTTTTTGACTGCCATTCCGAAGTAATCAGCAGCAACTTTAAGTTCTCCAATATCTTTAGCATACTTCCATTTAACGAAACCATATGTATCGATAAAAAGAGCTGATTCCTTATCATGATCATATGCTTGCTCGCTATATTCCCTTGCGATATGCTCATATTTTTTATCTGATGTCATTGCATAGTAATAAGCTAGGTTATTTTTAGCTCTAATAATTTCTTCTGTATCGTTTATTGCCTGAGCAAGTGATAAAGCTTCTTCCGTGATACTGATAGCAAAATTAATTTCTGAAAACCAGTAATAAATATAACCAAGAAGAATTATGTAACCAGGATCATTAGGCGCTAATTTAATTGCCATCTTACTCGCTTCCAGCGCCTTCTTTTTTATGGGAATGGTTGGGTTTCCTAATGTCTCTTTGATCTTCATTTCATCACGCATTTCCATATATATAAGCGTAAGCAATTTATAGTATTCAGGGCGTGATGAAAAATATTGTAATTTATTCTCCGCCAATAATAATATTTCTTCATTATTCTTCAATTTGCATTTTGGATCAATATAAAGATAAACTATTGCCTTTAAAATATCTATATTACTAGGATTATCTTTGTCCATCTCTAATAAAATGTTTTCGGCACCAGAAAAGTCTCCAACCGAACACAATTTTTCCGATTTCTTTAACGCATCCCTTACATTTCGATCAGTGATAACTTTAGATGGATCTTCCTTTCCATAAACATAAATTTGGCCGGCTTTGTCTCTCTCTACTGCTTCTCGTGTTAAAGTTAAAGCATTTTTTAGTATTGTAACAAAAGAACCCATCTCATCAGCTGAGCCAGCTAATCTATTAAATATGTCTAAATAATTAGACAATATTACATTATCAAGGTCATAAGGATATCTGACCTGATGGTCAATCTCGCTCCATCCTTCCTCAAATATAGTCCTGACCTGTATTTCTACAATAAACTTTATCTTTGCTGTCAATGACGTTTCTATTAAATAGTGTATAGATCGATATCCTCGCGGATGTTCTTCAACTATTAAATCCTTACCTTCATAGCGTTTTAAAAATTCTGGAGGATCACCCTTTCTAACATAAACTAGCGGTTTCTCATGTAATTGTTGTTCCCATTTTTCTATTATAAAATTATGGATTGGCTCCCAATCCTCTTTAAATAAATGGAGAGCTCTAATTCCTATTAAATCAGTTATCATAATTGTATAATTATCTATATTAATGCCTTGAGATGGCTCTTTAATCACTTTTCTGATTAATTTATCAATTAAATGATCCGGATTTTTAATTCGCATTTTTATTGAATGAACTTTTTTATTTCTTCGTAAAATATCAAAAACAATATTCCCTGCTGCCTGTAAATCATCTTTGATTTTTCCATAACTTTCATGTATTTTTTCTAGGTCTTCCCAATTGAGGCCAGTTTCATTAAATTTATCTTGATCAATATTATATTTTTTCAGGAAATCTATTTTATCAATCATACTTACCTCTTTTTAATAATAAAATCTATAGGTTATTTACAAGAATAATCTCTCTCTGCCATAAAACCACCTAAATGTCAATGGGATAATTTCAATCATGTAGATATCTTTTTAAATTAAAAAGGAAGCTCCTATCCTGCCCCGGATATTTCTTGAATTCGCCGCTGGTAAAGGAGTATAAAAATGATTATTAAATTTCCATCAAGAAGGGCCGCGTGGTCAACGGTCCCGAAAAAGACATAATTTAACCCATTCAGATAGCCCTGCGAAATCCCCATTTGTCATTCTGAGGGAAGCGAAGAATCCGGATTCTGTGGCCGCTTCGCTCCCTCAGAATGGCAAAATGGGCTGCTTTTGCAGAGGTCTTACTCAGGTCAACCGACAGCAAAGGAGGTCAAACATGGCAAAGGTGGCGATTAACGGCATGGGGCGCATCGGCAGGGCCGCATTCAAGGTCATCCTGGAGACCCCGGAATTGGAACTGGTGGCGGTCAATGACCTGATGGACCTGGATAACCTGGCCTACTTGCTCAAATATGACACGGTGTACGGCAGGTACGAAAAAAAGGTGGAAGTCAGCGGCAAGGCCCTGGTGGTGGACGGCAAACAATATCCGGTATTCAGCGAAAGAGACCCGGCCCAGCTGCCCTGGGGGAAGATGGGGGTGGACGTGGTCTTTGAGTGCACCGGCGTCTTCACCAACAATGAGGGCCTGCAAAAGCACGTCCAGGCCGGGGCCAAGCTGGTCTATCTGTCCGCGCCCCCCAAGGGCGAGGACGTCTGCACCATCGTCCACGGGGTGATTAAGCCGGCAGGCGGGGTTAACGTCATCTCCTGCGCCTCCTGCACCACCAATTGCATCACCCCGGTGGTGGAGGTGATGATGCGCCGCATCGGCATCAAAAAGGCCATCATGACCACCATCCACGCCTACACCTCCAGCCAGGCCATCGTCGACGGGCCGGCCAAGAAATGGCGCCGGGGCCGGGCCGGGGCCGCCAATTTTGTGCCCACCTCCACCGGCGCGGCCAAGGCCACCACCAATTGCCTGCCCCAATTAAAGGGCAAATTCGACGGCGTGGCCGTCCGGGGCCCGGTGCCCTCCGGCTCCATGGCCGATCTGGTCTTCGTCACCGAACGGCCCACCAGCGTGGAAGAGATCAAGCGCATCTTCGAGGAAGAGGCGGCCAGCCCCCGATATCAGGGCATTATGGGGGTGGCTGAAGCCCCCCTGGTCTCCTCCGACATCATCAAGGACTCCCGGGCCTCGGTGGTGGACCTGGAAATGACCCAGGTGGTGGACGGCGACCTGGTGAAGATCATGAGCTGGTACGACAACGAATGGGGCTATACCAACCAAATGGTCAAGGAGGCGGTGAGGGCGGTTAAAGAAGCGAAGCTTTAGAAGTCAGGGGCCAGTTCTTTAAGGGGCCAGGGATCAGGGGGCAGGGGCCAGGAAAGATGGCAGTTCCTTATGAACCTTGGTCCGCCTTTATAGCATGAAGAGCCGTAGGGGCGGGCGTCTCGCCCGCCCCGATAATCCGCACAGGCTGGAAAGCCTGTGCCACCGCCTATAACTTTTCCGGAAGAGTTGTTCATGAGCCAATGGCTCACCCGTGAATCATGAAAAGCTCCCCCCCTCACCCCAACCCTCTCCCCCCCAGAGGGGAGAGGGAGGAAGAGGGGGGCACCCAATTTTCATAACAGAAATAAATGCTTTTTTCCTGATCCCTGATCCCTGATCCCTGACCCCTGATCCCTGGCCCCTGATCCCTGATCCCTGATCCCTGCCCCCTGGCCCCTGCTCCTCAGGCGTCACACCCCCGGCGGCTGCCGGGGCCGGAGCAGCCCCGGGCCAGGCCGCCGCGTCTGCCTTTCAGAGTCTCCAGGGGGCCTCCCTGGTAGACCGCGTGCAGGCCCAGTTCGATAAGCCCCCCCATCTCCAAAGGCTGAAGGCCGCATTCTTCCAGAATGGTGCGGGGGGTTTCCCCCAGGGCGTTCACCAGCACGGCACGGCAGTCCTTGAGGACCTCGGCCAGGTCCCACCACCTCTGGGCCCCCGCGCCCGGGGGGGGCGCGGGGCGCTCGTCCACCAGCTTAAACCCTTCCCCATTTTGGCCCCAGATCTGAAAGGACAGGGCTTCTCCCAGGTGCAGGTTCACCAGCATGCCTTCCTTGGTGGCCACGGCCACATAGGGCCGGGCCTCGGACCCCGGAATCTGGCGGGCGCAGGCGGTGAGGCAGCCCCGCAGCTCTTCGCCCCGGTCTTCCTCCAAGAGGCCCACCGCGTCGGCCCGGCAGCGGGTGCAGTGGCGCATCTGGGGCAGAAACCGGTCCGCTTTCTCCCGGAGAGCCGCCATCTGCGCGGCTTCCGGCTCGGGAATCGCCGCAAAGGGGGTGTCGGCGTTGGGGTACACCGGCATGAGGTTCAGCACGTCCACTTGCAGATCAGCCATCCGCCGGGCCACCGCGGCCACGTGCCGGTCATTGACCCCGGGGATGACAATGGTGTTCACCTTCACCGTCATGCCCAAAGACTTCAACCCCGCTAGGGCCTCCAACTGGCGGCGGAGCAGCAGTTCCGCGGCCTCAAAACCCCGGTGGATCACCTTGCCGTCCCGGACCCAGCCGTAAATCTTTTGCCCGATTTCCGGGTCCACCGCGTTCACGGTGATGGTCACGTGGGAGACTTTTTGTTCAGCCAGTTCCTCCAGATAAGGCAGCAGGCCCAGGCCGTTGCTGGCCAGACAGATGAGGATTTCCGGGAACCTTTCCCGGACCAGGCGGATGGTTTTCATGGTCTCCCGGGGATTGGCAAAGGGGTCCCCGGGACCGGCGATGCCGGCTACGGTGATGCGGGGCTCCCGGGCCAACACCTGCTCCATATAGGAAACGGCCTGCAAGGGGTTGAGCACCGCGCTGCTGACCCCGGGCCGGCTTTCGTTGACGCAGTCAAACTTGCGATTGCAGTAATTGCAGAGAATATTGCACTTGGGCGCCACCGGCAGGTGCACCCGGCCGCACTCGCCCTTGACCTCGGCATTGAAACAAGGATGACGGTTGATATTCAGTTTCGTTTCCATGACCATAATTCCTTTTTAGTGAGCAGTGAGCTGTAAGCAGTGAGCAGTAAAAGAAATTCGCAGATTGCTCACCACTTGCTGTCTTAACTGCTTACTCCTCACTGCTTACTGCTCACCTCTATAAATATCCATACCCCACTCGGGAGTCCTGTTGTTTCTTCTCCAATACTGCATTGACGATCCGGTCCAGAAGGCTTTGAGCGCCGCGATAACCCAAATGCAGAATCCTTTGCCCCCCGAAGCGGTCGTGAATGGGAAAGCCCACCCTGATTAAAGGGATATTCCGGCTCCGGGCCAGGTGGTAGCCTTTGCTGTGGCCGATGAGCAGATCAGGGGTAAGGGCCTCCAGTTCCTCGGCAATCTCGTAAAAATCCATGCCTTCCCGCACCAGGGGCGGTTCGGGCAGAAGGTCCCCGGTCACCGCGGCGATGGCCTCCTGCAAGTGGCCGCTCCCCCCGCCGGAGGCGCAGAGCACCGGCCTGACCCCGATTTCCGCCAGGAAGGCGGTGAGGCCCACCACCAGGTCCTCTTCCCCATAAACCACGGCCTTCTGGCCGAAGACATACTTATGGCCGTCCACGTAGGCGTCCAGGAGGCGGCCCCGTTCCCCGGCGTGGGGCTGCGGCGCGGGCCGGCCGGAAATCTCTTCCAGGGTTTGGAAAAACCGGTCCGTTTCCCGGAGGCCGATGGGCATCCCCAGCCGGTGTAGGGGGACATCAAAACGGTCAGCCAGGGCCTGGCCCGCGGTGTCCTGGGTAAAAAGCGTGCGGCCGAATTCCAGGGTGGCCCGGGACGCGCCCATGGCCTTAATCGCGGCCAGGGGAGTCCCCCCGGGGGAAATTTTTTCATAATCCACCTGGGCCTGGCCGTCCAGGGTCTCGGAGATATCGGGAAGAATAATTCCCGGAATCTCCAAGTCTTGGAGAATTTCCCGGAGATAGCGGAGATCCCCGGGAGATACGAACCCCGGCAGCAGGTTGACCGCGGCCGTGGCCGCGCCGGACCTGGCCACCTGCTCCACCACGGCCTTGACCGCGGCGTGCCAGCCCTCCATGTGGGTGCCCCCGTAACTGGGAGTGGAGACGGTGACGATTTCCGGCAGCCGGTCCCGGCCTTTCTTCTCCTGGCGGAATTTCCGGACCAGCATGGGCACGTCATCGCCGATGGTCTCGGTGAGGCAGGTGGTGGCCACGCCGATGAGCCGGGCCCCGTATTTGGTCATGACATTATGGAGACCCTGCCGCAGATTGGCCCCGCCCCCATAGACCGCATCTTTCTCTCCCAGAGAAGAGGAGGCGATGTCCATGGGCTCCCGGAAATGGCTGATGATATAGCGCCGCATGTAGGTGGCGCAACCCTGGGAGCCGTGGAGAAAAGGCACTCCGCCCTCAATCCCCCGAAACGCCAGGCAGGCCCCCAGGGGCTTGCAGAGCTTGCAGGCGTTGGTGGTGGAGACGTATGGGGCACTTTTGGTTTTCATGGCGTTTACTCTTAATCAGTCCATAATTTCTTAAAATGCTTTTTGGGGGAAAAGGGGAAAAGGGGTTTTGGCTGTGGTTTTTTGTCTTTTCCTTTTCACCTTTTTCCCTTTTACCCTCTTCCCCCAGCCCCGGCCCGCCGGGGCATGAATTGCCAGACCGGGCTCATCACCGTGTGATGGACCTCCCGGGCGAAATTGAGCATGCCGATAAAGCCTTCCAGGGCTTCCTTGCGTTCGTGGTTATGGTCGCAAAAGCCCACCCCCAGTTTGTAGGCGATGGGGCGTTCCTTGACCCCGCCCACGAAGATGTCCACGTCCTGTTCCTGGAGGAACGCGGACAGCTCCAGGGGATTGGAGTCATCGACGATGATGGTCCCCTCGTCAGTGATCTCGTGCAATTCCTCGTAGTCCTCCGGGGTGCCGGTTTGGGACCCCACCAGCACCACCTGCATGCCCAGGAGCCGGAAGGCCTTGACCAGGGAAAAGGCCTTGAACGCGCCCCCCACATAGATGGCGGCTTTCTTGCCGGTGAGGACCCGCCGGTACTCCTGGAGTTGGGGCTGGAGCAGGGAGAGTTCCTCCCGGACCAGGTCCCGGGTGCGGTGCATCATCTCCGGGTCATTAAAGAACCGGGCCACGGTATAGAGGGATTCCGCCATATCCTCGACTCCGAAATAGGACACCCGGAGATAGGGGATGCCGTAAACCTCCTGCATCATGATGGCCAGGTCCATGGTGGCGCCGGAGCATTGCACCACGTTCAAAGCGGCGCCGTGGGCCCGGCGGAGGTCATCCACCCGGCCGTCGCCGGTGATATTGGCCACCACTTCCAGGCCCAGGCGCTGGAAGTAGTCCCGGATGATCCAGATCTCGCCGGCCAGGTTAAAATCGCCCAGGATATTTAAGCTCTTGGGGGAGATGCCGGCGGTGTCCCCGGTGCCCACCAGGCGGAACATGGCCTGGCAGGCGGCGTTATAGCCTGCGCGTTTGTTGCCCTTAAAGCCTTCGGATTGCACCGGCAGTACGGGAATCCCTTTTTCTTGGCCCACCTTGCGGCAGACGCCCTCCAGGTCGTCGCCGATGATCCCCACGATGCAGGTGGAATACACAAAAGCGGCTTTAGGGTGGTGCCGGTCGATGAGTTCCGTCAGGGCCTGGTAAAGTTTCGTCTCCCCACCGAAAATCACGTCCTTTTCCTGGAGGTCCGTGGAGAAGCTCAGGCGATGGAGCTCCGGCCCCGAAGACAGCGCCCCCCGGATGTCCCAGGTGTAGGCGGCGCAGCCGATGGGCCCGTGCACCAGATGCAGGGCGTCGGCGATGGGGTAGAGGACCACCCGGGAGCCGCAGAAGACGCAGGCCCGCTGGCTGACGGCCCCGGCCAGGCTCTCCTTGTTGCAGGCCATCTCGAAGGGCTGGTGTCCCTTGCGGTGGACCTGATCCTGCCTTTCTTCGAAGATTATGGATTCCATGATCGGCCTCCTTGTTAATAGCTGTCAGCTTAGTGATCAGTAAGCAGTGATCGGTTTGTTCTTCGGCCGCTACCCGCTGATCACTGATCACTGATTACTTTTCCATTCAGCCTCCCCCCAACTCAACTAATCAAGTAATCCTGCGCCGGGCCGCCGTTTTCCAGGCCGTCCAGGATGGCGTCGATGGCCTCTTCGCCTTCCACCCCGGCGTACCAGTAGCCCTGGGGATAGACCACCAGCACCGGGCCCTGGTCGCAGAGCTTCAGGCAGCCGGTGGTGGAGACCATGACGTTTTCCAGGCCCCGGTCGGCCAGCTCCGCTTCCAGGTAGCCCAGCAGATCGGGGGCGTTTTTCTTGATGCACTTGCCCTTGGGCTCCAGGCCCCGGAAACTCATGCACACGAAGATATGATGTTCAGGTTTTTCCATGTTTATCAGGCTCCTTTTTCGTTTTTACTGCTCACTGCTCACCGCTCACAGCTCACTGCTCACTGCTCACTGCTCACTGCTTACCGCTTACCGCTCACAGTTACATCACCAACTCAAAACTCTCCTCCGGCGCGTCCCGGTCCTGGCGGTCCAGGAGGGCGTCCAGGATCTTTTCCAGGAGACGCAAGCCCCCCCGGTAGCCCACGGTGGGGAAGTAGCTATGGCCGATGCGGTCCAGGATGGGGAAGCCGAAGCGCACCAGGGGGATGTCCTCATCCCGGGCGATGTACTTGAGGTAGGTGTTGCCCAGGAGCAGGTCCACCCGTTCGTTCCGTATCCATTGATGCAGCAAAAACATGTCGCCGCCGGCCCGGACGTTCACCTCATGGGGCACTTCTTTGGTGATCTCCTTGATGCGGGCTTCGAACTTTTTCCCCGGGGTGCCGGTGACGATGTGGACGGGCCACATGTCGATATCCACCAGGAACTGGGTCAGGGAAATGAGTTGATCCGGGTCCCCGGCCAGGGCCACCTTGCGGCCGAAGAAATACTGGTGCATGTCGGTGATCACGTCCAGGAGCCGCCCCCGCTCGAGGTTCAGGGAATCGGGCACGGTCACCCCGGCGATCTGCCGCAGGGTGTCGATGAACGCGTCCGTGGCCTTGAGGCCGATGGGCAGGTCCAGGATCTCGCAGGGCACCTTGCACTTGGTGTCCAGGGCCCGGGCCCCGGGCCCGGAGGCCAGGCGGCCCAGGGCCACCGTGCCCGCGGCGCTGCCGGTGCGGATCAGGTCGGCGGTGGTCGCCCCGCCGCTGGGGAACATGTGAAACCTGCCGGTCTGGGGGCCGTTGAGCACGCCGGAGGTGTCCGGAAACATGATGCAGGGCACTCCCAATTCCCCGGCCAGGCGCTTGATTTCCTCCATGTCGCAGGGCTCCACGTAGCCGGGAATAATGTTGATCCAGTTTTCCTTATGGCCGTTGGCCTGGGCGAAATAGTCCACCATGCCTTTGACCATGTTGGCGAAGCCGGTCACATGGGTGCCCACGTAGCTGGGGGTGTTGGCGTGGATGACGTATCTCCCCGGGGGGATCTTGCCTTCATCCCTGGCCTTAGCGATGATCTGGGGAATGTCGTCGCCGATGGTCTCCGACAGGCAGGTGGTGTGAACGGCAATGACCTCCGGCTCGTAGACGCTGAAGATGTTGTTGATGGCCTGGAGCAGGTTGGCCTGCCCCCCGAACACCGAAGCCCCTTCGGTAAAGGCGCTGGTGGCGGCCATCACCGGCTCCTTGTAGTGCCGGGTCAGGGTGCTGCGGTGATAGGCGTAGCAGCCCTGGGAGCCGTGGCTGTGGGGCAGGCATTTGTGAATGCCTAAGGCCGCGTACATGGCCCCGATGGGCTGGCAGGTCTTGGCCGGGTTGATGGTCAAGGCCGTGCGTTCTTTGATGTCGTTGGGTGTATGTCTCAGTAACATGACGTTATCCTTGATAGTTCAAAGTTCAAGGTTCAAAGTTCAAAGTTAAGGTGGCGCCGGTCAGAGGTAGGGTGGGCAATGCCCATCAATTCCTCTGAAAGCCGGAAACCCTCTTAATCCCACACATATTTGGCGGTCAGCTCCGGGTTCTCCTGCCAGGGCGCCTGCAGGTATTTCCAGACCTTGCTGTTGACCAGGCGGTCGATCTCCCGGTAGAAGTTGACGGCGCCCTTAAAACCCGCATAGGGGCCGCCGGAGTCGTAGCTGTGCAGTTGCTTCATGGGCACGCCGCTCTTTTGGATGGCGTACTTTTCCTTGATGCCCGCGCAGATGATGTCCGGCCGGTAGATTTCAATAAGCTTCTCCGTTTCGAACTGGCTGATGTCGTCGATGACCAGGGCGCCGCTCTGCATTTCCGCCATCATGCCCTCGTATTCGCTGAGTTTGATGCCTTCTTTTGCCAGCCGGGCGATCTGTTCCGGGCTCACCCGGGGCTGAAAACGCTCCGGGTCCGCCTCTACGTGCAGCTCTTCGATGTTGCGGCTGTCCGCGTCCACTTTCAGGCCCGGCAGGACCCGGCGGCCTTCGTAGTCGTCCCGGTGGGCGAACTCGTAGCCCGCGGCGATGGTCTCCATGCCCATCTCCCGGAAGAGCTCCTGGTAGTGATGGGCCCGGGAGCCGCCCACGAAGAGCATGGCCCGTTTGCCCTGGCAGCGGGCCTTCACTTCCTGCCGCACCCGCTCCACTGCCGGCAGCTCCCGGGCGATGACCTCCTCCACCCGCTCGCTCAGCTCCGGGTTTTCGAAGTAGGCCGCGATCTTCCGCAGCGACTTGGCCGTAGCCTCCGCGCCGATGAAGTTGACCTTGATCCAGGGGATGCCGAATTTTGTTTCCATCATCTCCGCCACGTAGTTAATGGAGCGGTGGCACATGATGAGGTTGAGGTCCGCGGTATGGGAGTTGGCAAAGTTATCGTAGCTGGAGTTGCCGCTGAAGGTGCTGATCAGGGTAACGCCACAATCGTCGAAGAGGCGCTCGATCTCGAAGGCGTCGCCGCCGATGTTGTATTCCCCCAGCATGTTGATCTTGAACTTGCCTTCCCTCACCAGGTCGTCCAGGCCGACGATGTGGCTGAAGACGCCGTTGTTGGCGATGTGGTGGCCCGCGGATTGGCTCACCCCTTTATAGCCCTCGCAACTGAAGCCGAAGACGTTGCAATCGCCCAGCTTTTCCTTCATCTCCCGGGCCACCGCGTGCACGTCGTCGCCAATGAGGCCCACCGGGCAGGTGGCGAAGATGCCGATGGCCTTGGGCTTAAAGAGGTCGTGGGCCTCTTGGATGGCCTGCTTCAGCTTCTTCTCGCCGCCGAAGACGATCTGCTCTTCCTGCATGTCCGTGGAAAAGCAATACATCATGAAATTATGGTCTTCCGGACCGGGCGGTTTGGTTTGATTCCGGCGGGTCAGCCAGGAATAGAAACCGCAGCCGATGGGTCCGTGGGTGATGTTGACGATGTCCCGGGTGGGGCCCAGCACCACCCCCTTGCAGCCCGCATAGGTGCAGCCCCGCTGGCCGATGAGGCCGGGCACGGTGCGAACGTTGGACTGGATCTCCGGCACCGCGCCCTCCGGGTCCACCTGGTTGATGACGATCTGCTTGGCCCGCTTGCGGGCCACCTTGGTGGGATATTTCTCCAGCAGTTCCTTTTTCACTTCCTCGGCGTTGATCTCGAGAACCGGAGAAGTCAGTTCCTCTGGGTTAAATGCGTCCATGTTGCTGTCTCCAGTAATTCATCTCGTTCTCAAGCTGTGCTTGGGAACGCTTTTTGTCCGCCAGGCTTTGCCTGGCAGGGGTAAGCCCCCCAAGCAAAGCTTGGGTTCAATATGGGTTCCCAAGCTCAGCTTGGGAACCAGAATATTTAGACCTCATCCAAGACCTGGTCCCCGGCCTCCCCGGTGCGGACCCGGATGGCATCCGCCACGGGCATGACAAAGACCTTGCCGTCCCCGGATTTGCCGGTGTGGTTCACCTTCATGATGGTCTTCACCGTCTTAAGCGCCAGTTTGTCCGGAACCACCACGAAGAAGACCCGCTTGGGGATGAGGCGCTGGCTCTGGCCCAACTGGGCCACGGCCTCTTCGAAGCCCTTTTCCGCGCCTTCCAGCAGGGTCAGGTCCACCAGGCCCTTGCCCCGGCCCAGGGCGTCCCGGGCGGTGACCGAGCTTATTCCTGCGTCCGCCAGGGCCTTCTTGGTCTTGTTCATCATGTTGATGCGCACGATGGCCATGATCTCTTTCATAGCTTGACCTCTTCCATCTCTCCGGCCGCGTTTTCCTTGATGCCGGAACTGATGGTGTACATTTCCTCCACGGGGGAGACAAAGATCTTGCCGTCGCCGTAAGCGCCCTTGTCGCCGGTGCGCGCCGCCTTGAGCACGGTCTTGATAACAAAATCCTTGTCCTGGTCCTTGACCACCATGAGCAGCAACTCCTTGGGGATTTCGTCGTAGGTGATCTCCCCGATCTTGATGCCCCGCTGCTTGCCCCGGCCCACCACGCTCATCTTGGTGACCGCGGGGAACCCCGCTTCCATCAACGCGGCCAGCACCGCGTCCACCTTTTCCGGCCGCACCACCGATCTGATCATAATCATGACTCTTTCCTCCAGGGAACGGATTCCAGGAATAACTCCACCTGGGCCGACATCTCCGCATGTTCCCGGAAAAATGCCGCCAGCAGATCCCTGGTCTTTTCCAGTAAATTAGTGAGACTCATGGTCCCTTTCCTCCGAATGTAGGGTGCGTCTTACGCACCATATTCACTGGCCCGGACCTTTACCGTCTGCGGGGCCAAAGACGCGGCACCCACTGACGACAACAAGCAAAAGGCCATCAGCAACAAATTAAGGGTTATGAGGATCATGGTTTTCCTTCCTTCTCAGCCCGCCAGCCCGTAGTCGATGAGCAGCTTTTCCAGGTCGTCGGTGCTCATGGGTTTGGGGATGACGTGCATCTCGTTGGCCTCGATCTTTTTGGCCAGGGTCCGGTATTCATCGGCCTGGGGATGCGTGGGGTCGTATTCGATGACGGTCTTGCGGTTGATCTCCGCGCGCTGCACCATGTTCTCCCGGGGGATGAAGTGGATCATCTGGGTGCCCAGCTTCTCTGCCAGGGCCTCGATCATCTCCCGCTCGTTATCCACGTTGCGGCTGTTGCAAATCAGTCCCCCCAGGCGCACGCCCCCTGCTTCCGCGAACTTGACAATGCCCTTGCAGATGTTGTTGGCCGCATACATGGCCATCATCTCCCCGGAGACGACGATGTAGATCTCCTTGGCCTTGCCTTCCCGGATGGGCATGGCGAAACCGCCGCAGACCACGTCGCCCAGGACGTCATAGAAGGCGTAATCCAGGTTCTCGCTGTCCGCATAGGCCCCCAACTGCTCCAGGAGGTTGATGGAGGTGATGATGCCCCGGCCGGCGCACCCCACCCCGGGCTCCGGCCCGCCGGATTCCACGCAGACCGTGCCGGAAAAGCCGGTGCGGCGGATGTCCTCCAGGTCCACGTCTTCGCCTTCCTCCCGGAGGGTGTCCAAAACACTCTTTTGGGCCAGGCCGCCTAAGAGCAGGCGGGTGGAATCCGCCTTGGGATCACAACCCACGACCATTACTTTCCGGCCCATTTCGGCGAGCCCCGCCACGGTATTTTGAGTGGTGGTGGACTTGCCGATGCCACCTTTGCCGTAAATTGCCACTTTGCGCATTTGCCAATACCTCTTCCAGAATTTTCCCAAATTGAAAAGCATCAAATATGCCAAAAGCTCCGCTATACGGATAACTATCTAATTGTGCTCATTAAACTTATTTTTTCCCGATGCTGGCAAAGGTATTTATTGACAAAATAGTAGGTTAAATAAATTAATAAAATACATTATCGTGTGATTACTAAAAAGGTAATTAACATATATGTATGGTTTTATATGGGTCGCGGGCCTGGGGCAGCACGGTCAAAAAATTGGGGGGATTAATTGACAGGGAAGTGGTTTTTTCAGCCGACCGCCCTTATGCCGGCAATTTGCTTTTTCCGGCGGCAGGAGTATAAACTTCCCTAATTAAGTTGGCGAACACCAGGTTCACCCCTACGAAAAAGATGAACCTTCGAGGGGGAATTGGTATCATCTCTGATAAAGGAAAAGCGGGAATAAATGGCGGCAAGCGGCGTTCCGCCCACCATGGGGCAAATCATCAAGGCCTTCCTCCACCTGGGGGCCACCGCCTATGGCGGCCTGGCCATGGTGGAGCCCATACGCCGCCGGGTAGTCCAGGAAAAGGGGTGGCTGAGCCAACAGGAGTTTTTGGACGGGCTGGCCTTGTGCCAGTTGGTGCCCGGGGCCACGGTGGTGCAACTGGCCACTTATGTGGGCTTTCGCCTGCGCCGGGCGCCGGGGGCCCTGGCCGCGGCCGGGGCCTTCATCCTCCCCGCGTTTTTGCTCATGGTGGGTCTGTCCTTTTTGTATTTCCGATATGGCGATCTCTCCGGGGTGAAGGCGGTGTCCCGAGGCTTCGCGGCAGTGGTCATCGCCTTGTTGGTGCAGGCCCTGTGGCGGCTTTTCCCCATCATCCGGCGGCACTGGCTGGATCTCTTGATCGCCTTCCTGGCCCTGGCGGCCCTGGGGCTGAAGGCCAACTATCTCCTGGTCTTTCTGGCCGCAGGGGTGCTGCGGCTGGTCTTGGGGGTAAAGTGGGCCCGGGGAGAGGATGCGCCGGCTGGGGCACTCCCCGGCCCGGCCCCGGCCCCCGGCCTCCTGGCCACCCAGGCGGCGGGCACGGCTATGGCTATGGCCCTGGGAGTCTGGGGCCTGTGGACGGTGAATCAGCACCTGGGGTTGATGTCCCTGATCTTTCTCAAGATCAGCGTGGTGGCCTTCGGGGGCGGTTATGCCATGATCCCCATCCTGCAGTGGGACATGGTGGACCGCTTGGGCTGGCTCACCCTGAGGCAATTCCTGGACGGCATCCTTCTGGGTTTTGTCACTCCCGGCCCCATCATCATCATCGCCACTTTTGTGGGCTACCGGGTCCAGGGCCTGCTGGGGGCCGGGGTGGCCACGGTTGCCATTTTCCTGCCGCCCATCCTCATGATCATCTTTTTGACGCCGTTTTACCAGCGGGTCAAAGAGGGCCGCTGGGTGCGCCCGGTCATTCAGGGGATTCTGGCGGCGCTATTGGGAATGCTGGTCCTGGTGACGGTGCAGATGGGCCTGGCCGCGCTCACGGACTTTAAGTCCCTGGCCCTGATGGCCGCGGCGGCAGTGGCCTTGCTGGTCTTTGAGGTGAATCTCCTCTGGATTGTGGCCGCGGCCGCGGCTACCTCCCTTCTCCTTTTTTGACCATCCGCCATCTCGCCAAGATCCTGCGGCTTCATATCCAACCAAGTCGCAATCAAAAGACGTTGAACCGTAGGGGCGAACCTGGTGTTCGCCCTGGAGGCCGGGCGAATACAAGATTCGCCCCTACAAGAAAATTGTCGTTTGATTGCTAGTTGATATCAATGGTTTTTACCGGTGAGGGCTTCAAAGCCGGCGACGATGTCCAACAGCTCTTCGGTAATGGTGCTCTGGCGCAGTTGGTTGTACTGGAGACGCAAGTCTTTCAGGCGTTCTTCGATATTATTTTCCGCGGCCTGCATGGCGGCCAGGCGGGCCGCGTTTTCGCTGGCCAGGGATTCGGCCAGGGCCTGATAGAGGGAGACAAAGAGGTGTTGTCCCAACAGGGCGGAAAGCAGGGGGGGGCGTTCCATGGTATAGGTGGGCAGGACCTTGGAAGGCCAGGGCTTATCTCCCAGGGCTTCCAGCCAGGCCAGATCCAGGGGCAATAGGGGCACGGTCTGGGGGTGGTAGGCGGCGCCGGAGACCGGTTTATGGTGGAACAAAACGATGCGCTCGACGCCCCCGGGGCACTGCCAGGCCTCGATTTGCAGCAGCATTTCCTGGACCCGGGGGTTAATGCCGCTTAAGGAGCCGGGAACGTCGAAGTAGAACTCCACCTGCTCCCCCGCCTCCTCCAGGAGGGAGACGGCCCTAGCCCCCACGGCCATAATGGCGCGCCTTTCTTTTGGCCCTTGCAGTTCCTGGCAGCGCGCCAGGGCGTAGTTCACCAGCAAATCGTTGAATTGGCCGCACATGCCCAATTCCGAGCCGAAAATGACCGCGCCCAGGCGGCCCCGGGGAGCCGGCGGCCGGTGGGCCCTTTCCCCTTGATTGCTGCGCATGACAATCTGCAGGCCCATCTCAATGGTGCGGCGGTAATACCCCAGGGACTCCACGGCCTTTTCATATTGGTGGATGCTGACCGCGGCCAGGGTCTTCATGGTTTTCACCACTTCTTCCAGGTCGCCCGTAACTGCAAGTTTCCGTCTCAAGGAATCAAGGGTGTCCATGGCCCTTCTCAGGTGAGGGATTGGACGACCGCCGAGACTTTGCCCAGGAGCAGTTCCCGGTCCGCGTCGGTAAAGGCTTCCCCGTCTTCGAGGCGCCGGCAAAGCTCCGGCAGGTGCTCGCAGAGCATTTTCCGCACTGCCTTTTCCCCGGCCGCCACCTGTTCCAGGGGAAGATTGTCAAAGAGCCCTTGGGTCACCGCCAGCAAGACCGCGATCTGCGCGGCCACCGGCATGGGGTCGAATTGCGCCTGCTGGAGCACCTCCCGGACCCGGTAGCCGTGCTCCAGGGTCTTGCGGGTGCGCTCATCCAGCCGGGTGCCGAAGCGGGAAAAGGCTTCCAACTCCTGGAATTGGGAATATGACAGGCGCAGATCCCCGGACACGGCCCGGTACGCGAGCAACTGGGCTTTACCCCCCACCCGGGAAACGGACTTGCCCACGTCCACCGCGGGGAAGATGCCCTTCTGGAATAACCCCGGGGTGAGGTAGATCTGCCCGTCGGTGATGGAGATGAGGTTGGTGGGAATATAGGCAGCGATATTCTGGGCCTGGGTCTCGACGATGGGCAGCGCGGTCAGGGAGCCGCCGCCGTGCTCCGGGCGCAGATGGGTGGAGCGCTCCAGCAGCCGGGAATGGATATAAAAGATATCCCCGGGATAGGCCTCCCGGCCGGGGGGACGCCGCAGCAGCAGGGAGAGTTCCCGGTAGGAATGGGCGTGATTGCTGAGATTGTCATAAATGACCAAGACGTCCCGGCCTTTTTCCATGAAGTATTCGGCCATGGAGGTGGCGGCATAGGGGGCCACGAAATGGAGCCCGGCTGGGGCTTCGCCGGGAGCCACCACCAGGATGCAGTAGTCCAGGACCCCCTGCTCCCGCAAATCGGCAATCAGTTGGGCCACCGCGGTGTCCCGCTGGCCGATGGCGCAGTAAACGCAAATGACGCCGGTATCCCTTTGGTTGATCAGGGTATCCAGGACAATGGCGGTCTTGCCCGTCTGCCGGTCCCCCAGGATCAGCTCCCGTTGGCCCCGGCCGATGGGCACCAGGGCGTCCACCACCTTCAAGCCGGTTTGCAGGGGCACGGTCACCGGCGCCCGGGCCATGATGGGCGGCGCCTCCCGTTCCACCGGGCGGCGCTCCAGAGTGCGGATGGGCCCCTGATTATCCAGGGGACGGCCCAGGGCGTCCACCACCCGTCCCAGCAGCCCTTCCCCCACCGGCACATCCAGGACTCTCCCGGTCAACCGGGCCTCGGCCCCGGCCTTTAACTCCCCCATCTCTCCCAGGAGGACCACCCCCACTTCCGCGGGGTCCACATTGAAAGCCAGGCCCAGCAGCCCCCCGGGGAAGCGGATCAACTCCTCCGCTTGCACCCCCGGCAATCCCGCCACCAAGGCGATGCCGTTGCCCACGGAGCTGACGCGGCCCACCTCCCGGGTCCGGAGGCCGGGGCGGGGCGCAGCCGCCACCTTTTTCAGGACCGACATGGTCTCTGCCAATACGGACTGGAGGTCCTGATCCTCCTCGGTCATGCCGCCTCGCTCTGGTCGAGGTCCTCAAAGGCCTGGGAGAGGTCCTCCTCCAGGGTGTCCAGGTAATTCCCCAAACTCCAGGCGATCTTCCGGGAGCTGGTGAGCAGCTCGATGCCTGCCAGCAATTCGGAGGAAGTGGAGAAGCGCAGGGACAGGCCCGGGCCGAACAGGTCTTGCACCTGGGCCTTGATCTGTTCCTGGGTCTCCGGAGTCAGGGCAAAGGCGGTGGTGACGGCCAGTTCGCCCCCCGCGTCTTTTAGAGATTCCTGGAGGGCCTGCCGTTCCCCGGGGCTCAGTTGCCGGAGCCGCTCCAGAAAGACCTGGAGCAGGCGCTGCTCCACCTCCAGGTTGCCCAATTCCTGGAGGGCCCGGCGGGAGATGGCAAAGAACTCCTGGGCCAGGCGCTGCTTGAGGTTGGCCAGGAACGCCTCCTTTTGCCACTTGACGGACTCCGCCCATTTCCGCCGTACCTGCTCCACTTCCTCCCGGGCCTGGGCCAAGAGCTTCTGCTTGTGGGCCTGGGCCTCTCCTTCGGCCTGGGCCAGCATCTGTTGACGCTGGTCTCCGATCTCCTGGATCTTCTGGCGCAGGGAGGCCTCCTCCTGCTCCGCGTCCTCCCTTTTTTGCCTGGCCGCGGCCAGTTGGGAGGCGATTCTCTCCTCCCGGGCCGCCATCGCCTGGACAATGGGACCGTATAAGAAGCGTTTCAACAGGAGCACCAGGATGAGGAAATTGACGATCTGGGCGGCCACCACAAACCAATTGATGAGCACGGGCTTATCCTCCGGCCTTGGCGATCACATAGTTCCAGAAGGGATTGGCATAGATGAGGATCATGGCCACCACCAGGCAATAAATGGCCAGGGATTCGATCATGGCCAGGCCCACGAAGAGGGTGCGGGCAATGGTGGCGGCTTCATCCGGCTGCTGGGCCATGGCCGCGAGGGCCTGGGTGATGGCCCGGCCTTGGGCCAGGGCCGGGCCGATGGACCCCAGGGCAATGGTCAGGCCGGCCATGATGATGGAGACGATGCCGATGATTTCAACCGCGCTCATGTCTCTCAATCCTCCTTGGGTTGATCGCCAACCCGGTTTGGGGCGCCCGCGCCTGGCGACGCGGCCTCTTTTCTCTCTGCATGGGCCTGGGTGGCGGAAGCGATATAGACGGTGGCCAGCACCGCAAAGATGAAGGCTTGTACCTGGCCGATGAGAAGTTCCAGCAATTGCATGATCAAGGGGAAAAACAGGGGCGCCACCGCCAGGAGGATGGCCCCGATCATGGCGCCGCTCATGACGTTGCCGAAAAGCCGCACGGCCAGGGCCAGGGTGCGGGTCATTTCGGAGAGGATATGAAAAGGCAGCATGAGGACCGTGGGTCTCAGGTAGTGGCGCAAATATCCCCCCAGCCCTTGTTGGGCAATGCCGTAGACGGGGACCGCCACCAGCACGCAGAGGGCCAGGGCCGCGGTGGTGGACAGGGAATCGGTGGGGGGGTGGTAACCGGGGACCACGGCCAGCAGGTTGGCCACCGAGATAAAGATGAACAGGGTGCCGATGAAGGGCAGGTAGGGCCCCGGCTCCTCCTGGCTGATCTGGCGGATCTGCTCCCGCATGCCGGCCACCAGGACCTCCAGCAGGTTTTGCCACTTGGAGATCCTGGCGCCGGTGGACAGCTTCCGGGTCACCAGCCAGGAAACGAGCACCAGGAGCGCCATCACCAGCCAGGTATAGAGGATGGTGGCGTTCAGCAGCACCGGTCCCCAACGCCAGAGCACCAGGCTATCCAGGCTGATTTCCATGAGTCCTCCGCGCTAGACCGCGTTCCGGTTCTCTGTAAAAACCTGATTAACTACTGACCACTAAAAACTAAAAACCAAAAACTAAAAACTGTATTTATTCGTCCTTTTCGATTTTTTTCCGCTCCTGGGTGACCCAATGCCAGGCATTGAGAGAGCCCAGGATGATGCCCCCCAAAAGGAGCATCAGGGTCCAGGAGTAGCGGCTGGGCCAGGTGCGGTCAATCCAGGCCCCCAGGGCCACCCCGGCCAGGGCGGGGAGGGCCACCGACCAGCCGATGAGGCCGAACACGCCTAAGCCGAACCACACCCCCCGCCCGTCGCGGCTCCGGGCCTTGAGCTTCCGGGATTCTTGCCGCTCCACTGCCTTAGAGAAATCCTCTTCCGGGGGAGGGGGCATTTCTTCAGGGGCGTTTGGGTCAGCCATGCTCCTCCAATTTCAGGAAGCGCCGGATAAAGTTGGCCTCCAGGTTGGCCAGGGCCGAGCGGGCTTTTCTTTCCTGGTCGGTCAAGACCTTGAAAGTCTTGTCCACGGTCTCCCGCAATTGGCCCAGTTCCGGACCCCGCACCGCCTTGGGCGTGGACACCAGCACCTCAGGGCCGCACTTTACCAGGATGCCTTCAGCCACCGCCAAAAATTCCTCCTGCCCGTCGCTGGCCCTGACAAAAGAAAGGAGGCCCGGGGCCAGGGCCGCCACGAAGTCGATGTGCCGGGGCAGCAGGCAGAAAGAACCGTTGCCGGCTGCGGCGGTGACCTTGGTCACTTCCGCGTCCACCAGGATTTCCGTGGGCAGCAGCACTTTCAATTTCATGGCTTTTTAGCTTCGCTGATCTTCCCCAGCATGTACAAAGAACTTTCGGGATATTCGGAAAACTCATCGTTCAGGATTCTTTCGCAGCCCTCCAGCGCGTCTGCCAGGGGGACCATCTTGCCGACCTGGCCGGAGAACTGTTCGGTGCTGAAAAAGGGTTGGGTTAAAAAGCGCTCCAGCCGCCGGGCCCGGAACACGGTGCGCCGATCCTCCTTGGAGAGCTCCTCCAGCCCCAACATGGCGATGATGTCCTTCAACTCTTCATATCCGGCCAAAGTGCGGCGGACCTCCTGGGCGACGTGGTAATGCCGCGGCCCCGCAATCCCGGGCACCAGCATCTTCGATCCCGACTGCAGGGGGTCCATGGCGGGATAGAGCCCTTCGCTGGCCCGTTTCCGGGACAGCACGATGAAGGAGGAGAGGTGGGCGAAGGTATGGGTGGCCGCGGGGTCGGTAAAATCATCCGCGGGCACGTACACCGCCTGCACCGAGGTAATGGCCCCGGACGCGGTGCTGCAGATGCGCTCCTCCAGGGCCGCGATCTCCGTGGCCAGGGTGGGCTGGTAGCCCAGGCGGGAAGGCACCAGGCCCATGAGCCCGGAGACCTCGGAGCCGGCCTGGATGAAGCGGAAGATATTGTCGATCAGCAGCAGGACATCTTGCCTGGCGTCGTCCCGGAAGTATTCCGCCATGGTCAGGGCCGCGTGCCCCACCCGGAAGCGGGCCCCGGGGGGCTCGTTCATCTGGCCGAAGACCATGACCGTATGGTCCAGGACCCCGGCCTCGTCCATGGCCCGGTAGAGTTCCTCACCTTCCCGGCACCTTTCGCCGATGCCGCAGAAGATGCTGATGCCCTGGTGCCGCCCCACCGTGTTGTGGATCAGCTCGGTGATCAGCACGGTCTTGCCCACCCCGGCGCCGCCGAAGAGCCCGCCTTTGCCGCCCCGCTCCAGGGGCGCCAGAACGTCGATGGCCTTGATGCCGGTTTCAAAGATTTCAGAAATGGTGGTGTGCCGGATCAAGGGCAGGGGGGGTTGGTGAATGGAGCGCCATTCTCCCCCGGAGATTTCTTCCTTCTCATCGATCACCGCGCCGAAGACATTAAACATCCGGCCCAGGAGCCGCTGGCCCACCGGCACTTCCAGGGGGTGGCCCAGGTCCCGGACCGGCGAACCCCGGGCCAGCCCCTGGGTGGGCGTCAAGGCCATGCCCCGCACCATCTCGGAACTCAGGTGGGCCACCACTTCGATGACGATGTGGCCCTGGGGGCCGCCGCTGAGCTGGTGGTTCATGGCGGGGAGCTGTCGGGGAAAGTGCGCGTCCACCACGCTGCCGCGGATGGTCAGCACCTGGCCCAGATTATTCGTTTCCCGGTCGGGGCCTGCAGCCATGGATAACCCGCCTATTTTCCCCACTCTTTAAGGATTGCCGGTCTCCTCCGGGACCCTCCCCAAAGGGAGATGCGGTGAAGCCTCTTGGCCCTGAGACCACTCCCGCCGTCTGCCTTTCCTCTGCGGGGGATGATATTTTAGTGGAGCCGCCGCAGGGGCCAGTGAGGCTAGGTTCTCACTTTTATTGCACCTCCGGAGAAACGGGCAGGGGCGGGATGTCAGGAGCCATATGGTAGTAGGTCAAGCCAAAGGCGGAAGTCTCGAAGGCCTTGGGGTTGATCTTTTTGGTCAACTCAATTTCCCGGGAGTTCAGGATGCGCACGAAGCCATTGGGTTCCACGATGGCGAACTCCATGCCCTGGTTCAGGCATTGCTTTACCGACGCCTCGCCCTTGAGGTGCTGATGGGAAACGCAGAGCAGTTTGTCGGCCATGGCTCCGGAAACGGGGAGCACGACCAACGCCACCGTTAATAATGCCAGAAATACCGTCTTTTTCATTTCTTTGGCCTCCCCAATTTTTATTGTCTAAAAATTAAGTAGCATTACAAATGAGATCAATACCTGCTCGCCCAATTCTTCGCTTCCCTGGCTGTGCTTCAGGCCGGTTCCCCCTGGCTGTGAACCACATAGAGAGGCACGGGGTCTTTGATGCCCTTGAGATGGGCCTGGAAGCTCCTGAGCACCGGGGGCTTTACTTCCGCCTGGCCGTAGACTTCTGCGGAAATCACCACCTCCCCGGCCTGGGCCTGGCCCTGGATGCGGTGGGTGAGGTTCACCGCGGCGCCGATAATGCCGTATTTGGCGCGGCTTTCGGAGCCGATGTTCCCCACGATCACTGCCCCGGCGTGGAGACCGATGCCCATGTGCAGGGGGGGATAGCCGGGCTCGGCCGCGTTCTCGTTTTCCATGGCCGTCTGCATCTGGGCCGCGCAATCCAGGGCGCGGTGCGCCACCGGTCCCAGGGGGCCGTCCAGGGGGTCGAAAAAGGCCAGGATGGCGTCTCCCAAAAAGTCCACGATGATCCCCCGGTGCTCCCGGATCACCTCGATCATCCGGGCAAAGTGGCGGTTTACCAGGTGGATGGTGGCTTCGGGGGTCAAGGTTTCGGCCAGGGGGGTGAAGCCCCGGATATCGGAGAAGAGAATTACCACCTCCCGCTTCACCCCGCCCAGGCGGATGGCCTCCGGCCGGCTGAGCAACTCCCGGGCGATCTCCGGGTCCACGTAGCGGCCGAAGGTGTTGCTGATGAGATCCCTTTCCTTGAGCCCGGCCACCATGTCGTTGAAGCTGGCGGTCAGGTCCCCGATTTCATCCCGGCTGGCCACCGCCAGGGGCTCGCCGTATTGGCCCTGGGCCACCGCCGCGGCCTTGGCCGCGATCTTGCGGATGGCCAGGACCACCGGCTTCAGGCCCAGGCGGATAAGAATGAGGACGACGGCCAGGCACAGGACGCCCCCCGCCAGGTAGTAAAAGCGAAAGCGCAGGATCGGGGCGAGAATCTGGCTGCCCCGGGCGTGGAGCATGATAGCCCAGGGCGCGGCCTTTAGCTGGTAATAGCCGATCACCTGTTCCGGGATAACCCCCCCACTCATGAGCGTGCCGTACGGCTTCTCCTTCATGGCCTTGAGCATGGCCAACTCCAGGGGGTCCCGGGTCTCCCCCAGACAGTGCCGGGCCTGCATGGCCGCACTGCTGTGAGCCAGGTACTGCCCCTCCTGGTTCACCAGGCAGGCCATTTGGGCCACCAGCCAGCCTTCCTGGAGGATGTCCTGCATCAGGGAATCGTAATTCAAGAACACTTCGACGCGGCCCACCGGCCGTCCGGTTTGATCCAGGAGTTCCCCCCGCAGCCCCACGGTTTTTTTATCCGCCGGGTAAAAGAAATCGAGGGGAGATAATTTGGCGGACCGGTGCGGAGCCGCCGGGGAACCCCGGTTTCCCGGCGACTGCTCCCAGGTCAGGGAGACCCGGCTGACCCCGGGCTGGGCCTCCATCTGCTTCAAGAGCCAGCGCTGGATGTCCTGCCCCCGGGGGTCCTGCCCGGCCCGGGCGAAGAGTTCCAGCCATTCCCTCTGTTCCTTAAGCCGCATATCCATCTGGTGGGCCGCCCGCTCCAGCCGCAGGGTGGCGGTTTCCCCCCACTCTTTCAGGAGAAGGCCCTGAATGAAACGATAACCATAAAAACCGAACCCCAGTAAAAAAAGGGTCAACGGCGCCACCAGCAAGACGATTAGCCGGCGCTGTAAGGTCTTAAAGGCAAACATGGATTTGGCCGCTTTACCTTAAAGCTATTGTATAAAAAAGGATTTAACGGGCAGGGGCGGATCTATCTCTCCCCCCCGCCAGGGGGGGCTTTTTTCCTGTGGCTCAAGATGTTCATTAACCCACCCCGGCGCAGATGCCGCTGGTATTCGGATTCGTGATTGTCCAGGATGAACTTGAGGTAAGCAATATTATCTTCGATGGTTTCCCGGTTTAAATTCCGGTCCAGGCCCCATCGCACCCGGAAATGGTCCCGCATATACCGGTCCACGTTCCCCAGTTCCGAGGCAAAGCGTTGCTTGGTGAATTCCCAAAAAGCCGGAGTTTTTCTCAGGAGGTCCAACTCGGAGGCATATCCCGGAACCTTGGCCTCCTTGAATTCCCAAAAAAGGAAGGGCAGCCGTTCCAGATAGGTGCGGTCCGCCATCTGTCCCAGAAGGTCGGCGGTCCCCAACATCCTGCCCACGGTCTGGTGCAGCGCGGACTCAAACCGGATTTCCTTAATCATCACTTCCAGGCCGGTGCAATTAACGCAGCAGCGGCAGTAATTCAAATCCCGGGCAGAAAACCCCGCTTGGGGGAAATATTTTTCCATGAAGGCCACGCTGCGCGGCACATGGACCAGGGTGTACTTGGCCCCGCTGCCTTCCAGGTCGTCAGTGGCTTGCAGATAACCGGTGTCATGGAGCAGGGCCGCGATCAGCCCCAGGAGCGCGTCCCGCTCCGGCAGGGACAGGCCGTTGAGAGAGCCCCCGTGTAAGAGGCGGGCCATGGCCAGCAGGCAGTCAGTGGTGTGCCGTAAATCATGGTACCAGGTGTTGCATTGCCGGTAGCCGGGATAATCCCCCCGGAAAAGCCTGACTACGTCCTGAAATACCCGGTCCAAGCCCGCGCCGTCAAAATGGGGATTGATTAAGGAAAGAATGTGGCGCACTTCTTGAAACACGGCTTGGGGGTCGGACATCTGGATCAAGTCTTCATACTTTTCCAGGCTTTTCATGGGATGAGGCCCCCAAAACGTCCGAATTAAAAAAAGGCAATTATTTGAAAACAGGGATAGCACAAATTTCCCTGAAAAGGTTTTTTTTTTGCAACCTTGTGCCCGGGGACGATTCTGGGGAAAGATAAGGGGGTGGAGGCGTTTAACTTTTTCCCCAAAACTCCGGCGTTTGCCCCTTTGCCGGCCATGCTCCCCCAAACCGGGCCCGGCTTTTCCGGTTTGCCGCGATGATAAACTTTACAATTGACAAGAGTTAAGAAAAATTGCCTAATTAATAATTACAGATAAAGCCAAACCCGCCGCGAGGCGGGGACGGAAAGCCACGGGTCTTGAGCGGTGAGAGATAGCCGGGTTGCCTGAGAAAGAGCAGCTCGGCTTTTTTCTTTAATTCCCCATGGCTTCAGGCCCAAGGTGAGAGGAATTGCTGGTTTTAAGGTTAACGAATGCTAAATTGAGCCCTCATAGTGATACCGGGGGGAATATATGAAGAATATCGCCTCTAGGTTTTACCGCGCAGCCCTGGCAGTGGCTTTGGCCCATCTGGGGCTGGCGGGTTTTGGTTTTTTGGTTAATTTATTAATGCTCTTCCCGGCCACAGTCCTGGCCGATTCTGTAGCCCCCGCGAGTTACAGCGCCAATTTATCGCTAGGACAAAGTGTCACCATTGCCAAAACCGTAATCATCAATGCGGGTACACCCACTTCCGCCAAGGTGGATGTCTTCTTCTTCGCGGACACCACCGGCAGCATGGGCGGCGCCCTGGCAAACGTCCAAAGCGGGATCTCCGCCATTATTGCCGGCACCTCCGGGTTGGGAGACGTGGCCTACGGCGTGGGGGAATATAAGGATGACGGCGACGAATTTGTCTATCGGCTGAACCAGGACATCACCACGGATACTGCCGCGGTTCAAAACGGCGTTAATGCTTGGGTTGCCAGCGGCGGTGGTGACTGGGACGAAGCCCAATTATACGGTCTTTATCAGGTGGCCAACACGACTACGTGGAGGACCGGGTCCACCCGCATCCTCGTCTGGTTCGGGGATGCCCCGGGCCATGATCCCGCAGGCCCCAGTCCGGGAGTCACTGAATCGGAAGCCACCGCCGCTTTGGTGGCCAAATTGATCAAAGTGGAGGCCCTTGACCTTTCCCAATTAAATTACTACGGCCAGGCCCAAAGAATCGCCGATGCCACCGGGGGCCATTATTATACCGGCGTAGACGTAACTCAGATTGTCGAGGTGATCAAGAATGCCATTATCTCCTCTTTCACTACTTACAGCACCGTCAGCTTAGGCACTTCGTCAGTGCCGGCCGGTCTTGCGGTCAACGTTTCCCCGCCATCCTATACGGGGGCATATGATCGCAGCATCGATCGCACCTTTAATTTCAGCGTGACTTTTACCGCAAATTCCCTGGGTGATTATAATTTTGTCATCCCGGTCCTGGTGGACGGGGGGACGATGGCCACCGAACAGGATACTATAAGAGTCGGCTTTGGCCTGACCTTTCCCTTGCCGGGCTATACGCCGAGCACCGCGCCGGTGGCCGCGGTGATGGACAACTCCGTACTGGAGCGAACGCCCATTAAGTTTTATCAATCCGGCAATGTAATCAAGGCCTTTAACGGGGAAACCGGCGGAGACCCTTACGAGTTTAAGTATCTGGATTCCTACAATAAGTATTGGAAGGCTTACAAGAACAGCGGCGGCACCGATTTCTTCCCTCCGAACGCTGCGGGGGTGCGCCCCCTCAACTACCTCAACGGCGCTTACCTTTCCTATGCGGGCAACCCCGGCTACAACTACCAGGTGCCCGAGGGCACCACGGTATTGGCCACCGGGGACGGCAGGCTTTATAAAGCCGTGACCGACTTGGTCAACGAAGCGGGTTACAGCTATTACTACAACTCCTATATTGACCACCAGAACGGCTATTACTCCTGGTATCTCTACGTGCCGTTGAGCGCCGACATCCTGGCCCAGATCGACCAAAACGGCTATGCCCAGGTGGCCAGGGGGCAGGTCATCGGCCAGACCATCGGTGATCACCTGCACTTTGAGGTCCGCTACAACGGCTTCGACCATGCCAACGTGGTTGACCCCTATAAACTTGGACTCTGGCTGCTGCCCAAAACGAAAAGGGCGCTGCCCTGGCTCCAATTGTTGTTCCAAAACTAGGTTGTACTTAAGCCCCTTTTCCCGGCCCCGGCCTTGGCCCGCGGCCGCCGGGAAGGGGGACCCGAACAGGCTGTTGAAAAATAGATTATGGGTCTGATTAGAAGCAGTTTTTATCCCCCCCTTTGAAAAAGGGGGGTTAGGGGGGATTTGCTAAGCGCCTGAAATCCCCCTAAATCCCCCTTTTTCAAAGGGGGACTTTAAATACCTTGTTTTCCTTGTGACTCTGAATTTCTATTTGCAGATAGTTTTTCAACAACCTAAAGCAGATGGCAAAAATTGCCTGCCGGGAATAGGCGGGGGATGTGCAGAAATAGCAGTGCGTCAGGACAGGATGGGGGAGATTGCCGATGCGGGACTTCCGGGGGATCAGGCGCTGGTGGTGGGTGCTGTTCTGGGTAACCTTGACTTTCACCCCGGGGATGGCCCAGGGG
>JBFLXM010000019.1:0-28184 GCA_040757175.1 Thermodesulfobacteriota bacterium | reverse complement strand
CAACAGAGTCAGAGAATTACGCATTAACATCCAAAATGAAGCTCGGATTCTGCATAATCACCCCCCAGAGTCTCAGCCTCTGAGGGATTACGCTTTTGCAAAAACCTAACCGGACAGTGCTGTGTTCAACCCCCAATTCACGGAGCACGATCCGGCTTACCTGGAGAAGTTTTACCGCCATGTAGAGCCGGAAACCGGCAGGCGATACCGTTTAGGCGATTTGACTAACCCAAATAAAGAAAGGCCGAATCTGATTTATGAATTTCCTCACGGCAGCGGCACGGTGCGCGTCTGGCGCTGGACTAAAGAGCGCATGATGCAGGCCTGGGCCGAAGGCCGGGTAGTTATTGTCGAAGAAGGGGGAGTGGCTCGGGAAAAAAGGTATTTAGATGAAATGTCCGGCACGTCCGTAAAGGACATCTGGTACGATATCGAGCACCTGCACGGTTCCAGCAATGAATATCTGGGATACCAGACCCAGAAACCGGAAGCCCTGCTGGAGCGCATCATCCGGGCCGGGAGTAACGAAGGTGACCTAGTCCTGGACCCCTTTTGCGGCTGCGGCACCGCGGTGGCGGTGGCCGAACGCCTCAAGCGACGCTGGATCGGCATTGATGTCACCTACCTGGCCATCGATTTAATCAGGAAGCGGCTGCATGATTCCTTTAAGAAGGAACTCGCGCCTTATGAAGAAATCGGTATCCCCCGGGATGTGCCCAGCGCCGAACGGTTGTTCCAGATTGATCCATTTCAATTTGAATGTTGGGCCCTGGCCGCGGTGGGGGCCCGTAGCGCCCGGGATAAACGGGGGGCGGACCGGGGCATCGATGGGGTCATGAATCTTAGAGACGAATATAACGGCGAATATAAGAAAATTATCCTCCAGGTGAAAGGCGGGCATGTCACCGTCTCTCAGGTCAGGGATTTGAAGGGGGTGTTGGAGCGGGAGAAAGCGGAGATCGGCGTATTTCTTACGCTTAAACGACCTACCCGGCAGATGCGCGAAGAGGCGGCCGCGGCGGGGTCCTTCGTTGAGCAGGCCTTCCCGGAGCAGCGGTTTCCCCGTCTGCAACTCCTTACCATCGAAGAGATTTTTGCCGGGAAGAAGATCAGTTTTCCCAACTGGTGGTCCCAGGATACTTTCAAGAAAGGCCCCCGGCGGCGGAAACACAACCCGGAAGAAGCCCAAAATAATCTGCTGAGAGAATTGCAGGAGCCCTATCTTTCTTAAAGGGGCCAGGGGTCAGGGATCAGGGGCCAGGGGTCAGGGATCAGGGGCCAGGGGTCAGGGATCAGGGGTCAGGGATCAGGGGTCAGAAAAAAATAATCCCTGGCCCCTGAACCCTATTATTTTGTCAGGTGGATATAGGTACACAGCCCTTTAGCCACCAGGCGCTCGCCCTGGCGCACTGCGAATTCCCCCAGGGAGATGGTGCGGCCCCGCTTGGCGATCTGGGCCACGGCCTCCACTTCTCCTTCCTTCACTGCACCTAGAAAGTTGATCTTCATCTCCACGGTGTTGAAGGTTTCTCCTTCTTTAACCAAGCTGTAGAGAGCGAAGGCCACGGCTTCATCCGCCAGCGCGGCAATGACCCCGCCCTGGAGGAGGCCGATGGAGTTGGCCAAATCCGGCTTGAAAGGCAGGACGAAGCGGGCGTAGCCCCGGCCCAACTGGGGCGCTTGGATGCCCACGAATTTGATGAAAGGGTTGGCGGCCAGGCGTTGGCGAATGCTCTCTTCCAGTTCCGGGGCCAGGGGTTCGACGGTTTTTTTCATGTAAGTCTCCATGAAAAAATCTTCACCACAGAGACACAGAGGACACAGAGAACCACAGAGATTTTTTGGTTGTCAGGCGGCTTTGCCGCCTGACAACAAATTATTTCCTCTGTGATTCTCTGTGCTCTTTGTGTCTCTGTGGTAAAATATTTATAATGAGAACAACTTCCAAATCAGGAGATTATACATGAAAATCGCCATCAGCGGCAAAGGTGGGGTGGGCAAGACCACCCTGGCCGCGCTCTTGATTAAATATTTCCGGGACCAGGGCAAAAAGGTCCTGGCCGTGGACGCGGACCCGGACGCCAACCTGGCCCTGGCTTTAGGGGTGCCGGACCCGGAGAATATCATCCCCCTCAGCCAGATGAAGGAGATGGTGGCGGAACGCACCGATTCCCAGCCCGGCAAAATGGGGGGCTTTTTTAAGATGAACCCCAAGGTGGACGACATCCCGGAGAAATATTCCCGGCAGATCGACGGCGTCAAACTCATCGTCATGGGCGGCGTGAAAAAGGGCGGCAGCGGCTGCATCTGCCCGGAAAGCGTGCTGCTCCGCACTTTGGTGACGCACATGGTGCTCTTAAGGGATGAAGTGGTGGTCATGGATATGGAGGCCGGCATCGAACACCTGGGCCGGGCCACCGCCAAGGGCGTGGACAAGCTCATCGTGGTGGTGGAGCCGGGCCGCCGCAGCATCGAAACCGCCATGCACGTGAAAAAGCTGGCGGAAGACCTGGGGCTGCATAAGGTGGCGGTGGTGGGCAATAAGATCCGGGGGCCCGGGGATGAAGAATTCTTACGGAAGCACCTGCCGGGCCTGCCCATCCTGGGCTTCATCCCCTTTGACGAAAAGATTATCGAGGCCGACCTAGGCGGGCGGCCCCCTTATGAGGCCATTCCCCAGCTTTTGGAGGTGGCTGAGGCCATTGCCGGACAATTGAGTGATAAGGGGTAAAAGGGGAAAAGGGGAAAAGGGGAAGAGGGGAAGAGGGGAAAAGCCAAAACCGAAGGCGGGCCTGGAGACCCGCCTCACCAGGAAAAGCGGGTGGTGAGGCGGTCGTCCTTGCCCGCCTTAATTTTGCACTTCTCCTCCCTTTTCCCCTTTTAACCTTTTTCCCTTTTACCCTATACTGAAGCCATGCCCGACCGGCCTGCCCCCCAACCCTCCACCCCCATGAAGATGCTGGTGGTCTTCGTGCTCTATTTCTCCGAAGGCGTGCCCTACGGCTTCGTGGTCACCACCCTCTCCTTTTACCTCCGGGGGCAGGGGGTGCCCCTGGAACAGATCGGTATTTTAAGCCTTCTGGGACTGGCCTGGAGTTTTAAAATCCTCTGGAGCCCCTTGGCCGACCGCTTCGGCTCCCGGGCCGCCTGGCTGGTGCCCTCCCAGGCAGTGATAGTTATCTGCCTGGCGATTCTGTCTTTCCATACCGGCCAGCCCATCGGTTTGGGATTTTTTGTATTGGTGGGGCTCCTGTGCCTGGCTTCGGCCACCCAGGATTTGGCGGTGGACGCCTACACCATCGACCTTCTGGAAACCAAAGAACTGGGCTTTGCCAATGGCGTACGCAACGGCGCCTACCGGGTGGGGGCCCTGGCCGCGGGTTCCGGCTTGCTCATCGTCAGCGATTGGGTGGGTTGGCAGCCTGCCTTTGTGGGGATCGGCGTAGTGATGGCGGCCCTGGCCCTGACTGTCATCGTCTTCCGGCCCTTTCACCTGCCCCGGCCGGCAGTGGCCGGCGGCAACCCGGCTGGGGAAAAAGGCCTGGCTCTGATCCAGGAGGCGTTTCTAAGACTCAAACGCCACCCCCATTTCCTGGCCATCATGGTCTTTACCCTGACCTTCAAGGCCGGGGACGCGCTCATGGCCTCCATGATCAGCCCCTTCTGGAAGGACCAGGGCTTCAGCGGCAGCGAATTCGGGGTGGTCTCCGGCATCATCGGCGCCGGGGCCACCATCCTGGGGGGCCTCCTGGGGGGCGCGGCCACCAGCCGCTGGGGCATCGGCCGGGGGCTCTGGACCATGGGCCTGCTCCAGGCCGTTTCCAACCTGGGCTATTGGGCCGCAGCCCTGCCGGGCATGACCCGCTACCCGGTTTTTACCCTCTCTCTGCCCTTCCTGTCCCACCCCCTGGCGGTTTATCCCGTTTATCTCGCCTCCCAGGGGGAGAGCCTCACGTCGGGCATGGGCTCCGCGGCCTTCCTGGCCTTTCTCATGGCCCTGTGCGACAAGCGCTTCAGCGCCATGCACTATGCCTTTTTCGCCATGCTCTTCAGCTTCGGGGCCCGGGTCTTCGGCTACCTGGGGGGCTGGGGCGCGGCCAGCTTCGGCTATGCCACCTTTTTCTTTCTCAGCTTCCTGGCCGCGCTCCCCGCGTTCGCCCTGCTGCCGTGGATTTTCCCTGTAGTACGCAGAATTGAAGGCAGGTGAGCAGTGAAGAGTAACCTATGAGCAGTGATGACCTGGGAAACTCCGCTCTTCCACTCTTAGGAAGATCATTTTGATCAACCGAAAACCGAAAACTGAAAACCGAAAACCGCGCATTTTACTCACCGGGCCGCCCCGGTGCGGTAAGACCACGGTGGTGCAAAAGGTGGTGGCCCGCTTTCCGGGCCGGGCCGCGGGCTTTTTCACCCGGGAGGTGCGCGAGCGGGGAGAACGGGTGGGCTTTGAGATCGTCACCCTGGACGGGCAGGCGGCGATGCTCAGCCACGTGGCTTTTCCCGGCCCCCAGCGGATGGGGAAATACGGGGTGAGCCTGGAAAACCTGCACCGGGTGGGCCTGCCGGCCCTGGAGCCGGCTCCGGGGCTTGATTTGCTGGTGGTGGATGAGATCGGCAAGATGGAGTGCCTCTCCCCCCTTTTCGTGGAGGCCGTGGAACTGCTCTGGAACGCGCCGGTGGCCCTGCTGCTCACCGTCGCGGCGAAAGGCAGCGGGTATATCCAGAGGATCAAAGAGAAGCCGGGCCGGACCCTGATCACCGTCACCGCCGCCAACCGGGAGGAGTTGCCGGAGATGATCTTAATGCTTTTGGGAAAATAACCCCGCGTTCTCGTTCCCAAGTTGCACTTGGAACGAGCCGTTCATGAGCCAAAGGCTCACCCAGGAATTATGAAAATCCGTAGGGGCGGGCGTCTCGCCCGCCCGGATAATCAGCACAGGCTGTAAAGCCTGGGCCACCGATCCCTTTCCCCTGTCATCATTGCAATTTAGCCCCCCCGTGGCTATAATTGCCGTAATGGTCAAGGAAAATTGGATTGAAGTGCGCCTCCTGGTGCCCTTGGGTATGGAGGAGGAGGCCGCGTGTTTTCTCACCGAATTCAGCGGCCGGGGGGTGATCCTGGAGGAGGAGAGGGGGCCGGAGGCCGGGGCTTTAATCCGGGCCTATTTCCGGCCCGAAGAATTTGGGGCCTGGCAGCAGGAAGAGGTGCAGAAGTATCTGCGGGGCCTGGGCCGCCGGGACCTCTTCCCCCAGGGGCTGGAGATGCGCCGGGTGGCTGAAGAGGATTGGGCCGAGGCCTGGAAGGCCCATTTCAAGGCCCGGAAAGTCACTTCCCGCCTGGTGGTGCGGCCTCCCTGGGAGGAATACGCGTCCGGTCCCGGGGAACTGGTGATCACCATCTACCCGGCCATGGCCTTCGGCACCGGCCGCCATCCCTCTACGCTTCTATGCCTCCGGGCCCTGGAGGAGGTGTGGGGCCGGGCCCTGCCCCCTGACCCCAAACCCTGGCAGGTCCTGGACGTGGGCACCGGCACCGGTATCCTGGCCCTGGCCGCGGCTAGATTAGGGGCCGGGGTCCTGGCCATCGACGTGGACCCGGAGGCGGTGGCCGCGGCCCTGGAAAACGTGCGCCTCAACGCCCTGGAGGAGAGGGTGTGGGTGGAGGCCACCCCATTATCATCCCTCAGGCAGCAATTCGCCCTGATCCTGGCCAACCTCACCGCGCCGGACCTCCTGGAGCTGGCCGAAGCCCTGACCGCCCGCCTGCTGACCGGCGGCGCCCTGATCATCTCCGGCTTTCTGCAAGAGGACCGGCCCTTGCTGGAGAACCGCTTCCTATGCCTTGGTTTGCAAGAAACGGGATTCCTCGCCGAAGAAGACTGGGGCGCGTTGATCCTGCGGCGGCCTTGAAGGAGATGATGGTAGGGGCGGGTTTTAAACCCGCCCCTACACCCATCCCACACAAACCATGACAGCAGCCCCCAATGCACCCCAACGCCGTTTTTACGCCCCCCCTGAAGCCTTCAAGGATGGTGCGGTATTGCTGGACCCGGAGGAGACGCACCATTTGCTCCGGGTTCTGCGCCTGGGAAAAGGGGCCCGGGTGCAGGTCTTTGACGGCCGGGGCCGCAATTTTGCCGCGGTGGTGCAGGAAGCGGGCTCCCAGGGTGCCCTTCTTCAGGTTTTGGAGGAACTCGCCCCCTGGGGGGAATCCCCCCTGGACCTCACCCTGGGGATCGGCCTGGCCAAGGGCGAGGCCCTGGACGCGGTGGTGCGCCAGGCCACGGAAATGGGAGTAAAGCTGATTATACCCTTCATTTCGGAGCGCTCGGAGCAAATCACTCCGGAGCGGGCGGCCCGCCGCCAGCAGCGCTGGCAGCGTCTGGCCCAGGAGAGCCTCAAGTCCTGCCGCCGCTCTTCTCTGCCCCGGATCGCCCTGCCCCAAGATTTTTCCGGAGTGCTGGCCGGTCCCGAGGCAGTGAAGCTGATCTTCTGGGAGGAAGAGCGGGGCCGGGGTCTGGAAGGCATCCTCGGTCAGCCTTGCCCCGGGTCGGTGCGGGTCCTTATCGGTCCGGAAGGAGGTTTTTCCGCCCGGGAAGCGGCCCAGGCCCGGGAAGCCGGTTTTCAGGTGGTGAGCCTGGGGCCCCGGCGTCTGAAAGTGCCCACCGCGGCGCTGGCTGCGCTCGCCCTCATCCAATACGCCTGGGGGGACCTGGCCTGATGCCGGATATGCCTTACCGGGACCTGAACAGTTATTTGCGTCAACGTTTTGGGGAGCGGGTGCAAAAGGTCACCCTGGACGCGGGGCTCACCTGTCCCAACCGGGACGGCCGGGTAGGGCAGGGGGGCTGCCTCTACTGCAATGCCCGGGGGTCGGGGACCGGGGCCTGGAGCCGGGGATGGAGCGTCAGCCGGCAGATGGAGGAGGGCCAGGCCCGGCTTCGGCAGCGATATGGAGCCAAAAAATTCATCGCCTATTTTCAGAGTTTCACCAATACTTACGCCCCCCTGGAGCAATTGCGGGGCCTCTACCAGGAGGCCCTGGCCTGCCCCGGGGTGGTGGGCCTGAGCATCGGCACGCGGCCCGACTGTCTGGGCGGCGCAGTCTTGGATCTGCTGGCGGAAATTAAAAAAGATTACCTGGTCTGGCTGGAACTGGGCCTGCAGTCGGCTCATGACCGGACATTGCAGCGAATTAACCGGGGCCACGATGTTGCCTGTTTTGCCGCGGCCGTGGCCCGGGCCGCGGCCCGGGGCCTGGAGACCGTGGCCCATGTGATCCTGGGCCTGCCCGGAGAAGATTTTATGCAGATGGCGGCCACCGCGGCTTACCTATCCGGCCTCCCCCTGCAGGGGGTGAAGATTCATCTCCTGTACGTCACCCGGGATTCGGCCCTGGCTCCCCTTTACCGGGAAGGAGCCTACCGGTGCCTTACCGAGGCGGAATATGTGGCCGCGGTGGTGAACTTTCTGGAGCTTTTGCCGCCGCAGATGGTCATCCACCGCCTCACCGGCGACCCCCACCCCGGGGAACTCCTGGCGCCGGAGTGGTGTTTGCATAAATCCCGGGTCTTAAACCTGATTAAGACGGAATTTGCCCGCCGGGGCAGCCGCCAGGGGAGCCGCTGGCACCCAAAAGAGCCTTCCTCTCCACCCGGGCCGCCGCTTTTTGTTCCAGGATCATGAAGTTGGTTGATCCTCTTGCCGATTCAGGGATATTGGCATTAGAGAGGAAATGAGTTAAGAAACACATGGGCAATCGAACCGATACCGCTGCCGGAAAACCGCTGACCGAAATCATGGACAACAACGAAGTCACATCCAGACGCCGCCTTTTTCTTTGGGGAGGGCTGGTCCTAGGCCTGGTGGTTCTGGGGGTGGCCTTGGCCTGGGTCTACAATTGCCGGGACCTTTTCGGGGATCGCCTCTGTTATTACTACGACGCCTTCACCGACAAGGAACGGATCAAGGAACTGCTGAAGACCGTGGGGCCGTTGGCGCCCCTGATTTTCATCGTGGTCCAGAGTCTGCAGGTGGTTTTTGCGCCCATCCCCGGGGAAGCCACCGGCTTCCTGGGCGGCTTTCTCTTCGGGGTACCCCTGGGCATGCTCTACTCCACCATCGGCCTGACCCTGGGCTCGATTATGGCTTTCTTGCTGGGCCGCTGGCTGGAAGTCCACTTCGTGGCCCGGATGGTCAAGCCCGAGACCCTGAAGCGCTTCGATTTCCTCATGGAGCACCAGGGCGCGTTGGTGGCTTTTTTCCTCTTTGTCTTCCCCGGATTTCCCAAGGATTACCTCTGCTTCATCCTGGGCTTGAGTTCCATGCCCTTCAAGCTCTTCCTGGTCCTGAGCACCGTGGGCCGCCTCCCCGGCACCCTGATGCTCACCCTCCAGGGCGCCAAGGTCTACGAAGGGGAATACCTCTTCTCCGCCATTCTCATCGGTTTGTGCCTGTTGTTGGGACTGGTCCTCTACTACTTCCGGGAGCCCCTGTACACCTGGATGCAACGCTGGGACCACGGTGGTGGAAGGGAGAAGTAGTGGCCAGTGATTAGTGGTCGGTGGTCAGTGGCCAGTGGTCAGTGGATTTTTCTCTTACCCCTGACCCCTGACCCCTGACCCCTGACCCCTGATCCCTGACCCCTATCTTCTCCCCGTCTCTCCTTGACAATCCCCGGAAAAAGTAATAGTTTCAAGCAGTCATTACCGGGTCTTTAACCCCCCTTGAAGTTCTGATGGGGTTCTCTAACTTGGAACTTTGAGCTCGGAACCTGGAACTTTTTCCGGAGGATAGATGTCCCCTTTATCCCCCCTGGCAGCCACCGGCATCGGCTCCGTCCCTTTTCTGGACGCGGCCGCAGCCGCAGCTCTGATCTTGGAATATTTACCGGAAGTGCCCTTCTGGCCCCAGATGGTGCGCCTGGGATTTCCGGAGGAAATGGTGGCCCAGGCGGCCAGGGGTTTGCCGGGGTTAAAGGTGGACCTGGAGGCCCGGGCGGTGGCGGTGGATCCGGACATTACCCGGGAAGAGGCCCTGGCCCGCCTCTACGAGGAGGTCTGGGCCGGAGATTTGGCGCCCTTCGCCCTGGAGCCAGGCGAGGCCCAGGGATTTTTCGCGCTGCTCAAAGCCTGTGAGTCCTCTAATTGCCAGGCCCAGGCGCTGAAAGGCCAATTGTCCGGGCCGGTGACCTTTGCGGGCATGGTCAAGGACCTGGCAGGCAAACCCATCCTTTTTGACCGGGAGCTGACCCAGGCGGTTTGCCAGGGGTTGGCCATGAAGGCGGCCTGGCAGGCCCAAAAGTTCCGGGACCTGGGAAAAGAAGCGGTGATCTTTTTCGATGAGCCTTATCTCACCGGGTTCGGGTCTGCGTATCTGCCCATTTCCAAGGGCGAAGTCGCAGAAATTCTCACCGAGACCATAGACGCGGTTCGCGTCTCCGGCCCGGTGGCCGTAGGGGTGCATTGCTGCGGCAACACGGATTGGTCTTTGCTGCTGGAGGCTCCCCTGGATATCCTCAGTTTCGATTCGTATGGCTATTTTGATAGTCTCCGCCTCTATGACCGGGCCCTCCAGGGTTTTTTTGCCCGGGGTGGCTGGCTGGCCTGGGGCCTGGTGCCCACCGGCGAGGACCTTCATGAGGAAACCGGGGACACCCTCTGGCAGCGTTTCCAGGGACAGGTGCAACAATTGGCGCACCAAGGGCCGCCCCTTAAGGAGATTCTTTCCCGGTCGCTGCTGACTCCGGCCTGCGGCATGGGCTACCTGACGCCGGAGGCCGCCACCCGGGTTCTGGCTTTGCTGACGGATTTAAGTGCCAGAGGCCGCGCCTGGCTGGCGGCATTGGAGTGAGAGAAAATGAAAGTCCGGGACATTATGGTTAAAGAGGTGGCTACCCTGGATGTCAATGATGAGCTGAGCCTGGCCAATGACATCATGCGCCTGGGGCGCATCCGCCACCTGCCGGTGGTGGAAGGCCAGCGGTTGGCGGGGATTATCTCGGAAAGAGACCTCTTCCGCAGCTCCTTGGCCCAGGCCTTGGGCTACGGCACCAAGGCCACCCGGGATTTGATGAAAACCATGCGCATCAAGGATATCATGATCCCCGCGGTGATTACGGTGACCCCGGAAACCGCTTTATGCGAGGCCGTGCGCCTGATGGTGGATCACAAGATCGGCTGCCTGCCGGTGGTGGAGAATGAAGGCCTGGTGGGACTGATCACCGAGACGGATATCCTGGTGCAGTATCTTAAGGATTGCGGCTCAGGCTCTTAAGTCAGGGCCAGGAAGCGGATTAAGTTCTTTATGGTGCGGGGGTCAAAAATCGGCCCCCGGGGGCCTTCCTGTTTCTGGAGGGATTTTAAAGCGGCAAAAGGGGTTTGTGCCAGCCGGTAGGGGCGGAAAGTGGTGAGGGCGTCATACGCGTCCAACAAGCGCAGAATCCGCGTCCAGGGATGCTGCCGGGGTAGGGATAAACCTCCGGGATACCCCGAGCCGTCGGCATTTTCATGATGCTCCATAACCAGTTGGGCCCCTTCCGCCGGCAGGCTGGAATGACACCGCAACATCTGCTTGCCGATGACTGGATGTTTCTTGGTCTCCTCCCACTCCTCCGGGGTTAAGCCTCCGGCTTTGTCCAGAATTCCTTCGGAGATCCGGGTCATTCCCAGGTCGATAAACAGTGCTGCGGAACCCAGCAGCCGGCTTTCCCGGTTGGATTTATTCAGAAAGAGCATCATCGCCACTCCCAGCAGGCAGACGTTCACGGAGTGGTTATAGAGGCTGTAGTTGCGGTAGAGAATCTCCCAGACCATCTTCGGTAATAATTTATCACGCTGAAATTCCTCGATAATCCTGTCAACCTGCTTTTCTGCCAGCTTAATATGGGGTCCCAGGCGGGGGGCCGAAAAGACCTGGCGCAAAGTCAGATTGAGGTGATCCCCCAAAACATGGAGCTTCTTTTTAGTCTGGGGCGCTCCCTCCACCTCCAGAAGCTGCAGATGGTTGTTCAGGTACGCCAGGACCTTCTCCAGGTCCGTCTGTTGGAAGTACAGGTGTTTGACGTCCATCTTGGTTAGGGGCGCCAACCACTTGAATTCCAGGATTTCACCCGCTTCCAGATAAGGGAAATACTTAAATTCTTCGCCGTCGTTGATCTTGAGATAAAGGGTGAAGGTCAGCCGTTCCCCGACCATTAACCCCCGCAGATTTAAAGGAATATAGGCGGAAGACCAGTTCCGTAAAGGCTGGCAATATAAGACTCTGAAGCCTTGAGAGAAGATTTGCTCGCGGACCTCTTGGGCGCGCATAACCTCCACCTCCATGGATATATCGGCACTTTTCCTGATTTTGTTTAAAAAAAGGTTAGGCAATCATAAGTTCTTTTAAAGAAAATTAATTTCTCCTCTGCCGAGGTATTTGGCGGAGCAGTGGGCAACTTTTTTGCTGTGGGGGTTAATCGGGCCTGAGTCTGGACTTAAGGAACGGCTAAGAAGCGGATGAAGTTTTTCAGGGTGCGGTGGCAAAAAATACGCTTTTCAAGCCCCACCTGGTCCTGGAGGACTTTGAGGGCGGCAAAGGGCGTGACCGCCTGCCGGTGCGGCCGATGGCCGGTGAGACCGTCATATTCATCCACCAAACGGATGACCCGGGTCCAGGGATGTTGCTTGTCCAACGGCAGTCCCCGGGGATGGCCGGAGCCGTCGGCGTTTTCGTGGTGTTCCCACACCAGTTGCATAACCTCCGAAGGCACCGAGTTGCTTTCCTTCAATAACTGATAGCCGAGATAGGGATGATTTCTTGTGGTTGCCGTTTCCTCCGGCGTCAACGGTTCGGCCCGATAAAGAAGCTCCCCCGGAACCTTGGTCAGACCCAGGTCGTGAAAAAGACAGGCTAACCCCATAATGAGGCTTTCATGCCTGGATTTATGCATGAAAAGCATCAATCCTATTCCCAAAAGACAGACATTGATGGAGTGGTTGTAAAGGGTGTAGTGCTGATAGAGCATTTCCCACACCAACTTTAGAAAAGCGGGGTTCTTTTGCAGTTCCAGGACCAGACGTTCCACTTGGATTTGGGCCAGGTGGATGTGCCGGCCCAAATGCTGGGAGCTGAAGGACCGTTGGAGGCTGAAATTCAAATGCTCCACCAGGACAAAGAGCTTTTCCTTGGGCAGGTCGTCCTGGCGGATGTCCAGCAACAACAAATGGTTGTTCAAATAGGCAATAACCAGGTCCAGGTCATTCCGGTGAAAGTAGAAACGGTTAATTCCCAATTTTTTCAGGATTTCCACCCAAGATGGCTCCAGAACCTCGTCGGCCTCCAGGAAAGGCAGGAACTTTACCTCTTGGGGGTCACCAGCGCTGACTTTGACATACAGGGAAAAAGAGAGCTTCTCTCCCACCATCAGGGCTTGCAGATATAAGGGCAAATAAGAGGTGGTGCCATTAGTGCTGAAATTGCGCCGTTTGACTTTCAGTCGGTTGGCGAATAATTGCCGCCGGATATTATGGACATTCATAGTGCGGCCATCCCTTCCCCATCGCCCTAATGACGTCGTCTTCTACCTCTTATCGGCATTAAAAATTAAAAGTTAATGGGATTTTACTAGATTTAACCGGGGAAAGGGGGAAAAGAATTGTTTACAGGATAATAAAAAAACTATTTCGCGGCAAATACCATTCTCAGGGCAGGGAAGAATCTCTTATTTCCCGGGAGATGAGATTCTTCACCGCGTTCGGACGACCGAAAAAACCGGTTTTGCCCTAGCTGCAGGTTTTCTCCGCCGCCAGCCGGGTTATGGTTCAGATATAGGTAAGCCAACTTTGATAGCGGGCATCCTCGCCTTTCACCACTGCGAAGAACGTGGCCTGCAGTTGCCGGGTGAGGGGACCGGGTTTGCCCGTGCCGATGCGGCGGCCGTCCACTTCCCTTAAGGGGGTGACTTCCGCGGCCGTGCCGGTGAGAAAGGCCTCATCGGCCAGATAGAGTTCGTCCCGGGAAAAGATCTCTTCCCGCACCGGGATCCCCTGATCCTGGGCCAGAGTGAGGATGGAGTCCCGGGTAATCCCCGAGAGGACCGCGGTGAAGGGGGGGGTCTTAAGCACCCCGTCCCGGACGATGAAGATGTTTTCCCCGGAAGCTTCGGCCACATAGCCGTCGGTATCCAATAAAATGGCTTCATCATAACCCAACTGGGTGGCCTCCCGCTTGGCCATGATGGAATTGACATAATGGCCCGTGGTCTTGGCCTTGGTCATGGTCACGTTCACATGATGCCGGGCGTAAGACGAGATCTTTCCCCGGATGCCGTTTTTCAGCCCTTCGTCCCCCAGGTAGGCGCCCCAGACCCAACTGATGATGGCCAGTTGCACGGGGTTATTCTGGGGGTGGAGCCCCATGACCCCCTCCCCGATGAAGGCCAGGGGGCGGAGATAGGCCTCTTTCTGCTGATTGACCCGCAAGATCTCGCAGCAGGCCGCCTCCACTTCCTCCCGGGAGAAAGGAATATCCATCTGCATGATATGCCCGGAATCAAACAGGCGCCGGATGTGCTCCGGCAGGCGGAAAATGGCGGTGCGGCCGTCACGGCAATGGTAGGCCCTGATCCCTTCAAAGACCCCCAAACCATAGTGCAGGGAGTGGGTTAAGAGATGGACCCGGGCTTCGTCCCAGGGAATGAATTTGCCGTCCAGCCAGATGCTTTTTGCTTTCTCCACCATCAGTCGTCCCTCATTTGAGTGTTAAAAGATGTTACTAACCCATCAGGCCGTTGATGTCAAACGAATTCACACCCGGGTTTTCGTTGCTTTGGAGCCTGGTTATCCGGTAAGATGTCTGGAGGCGAAAACGGGTGGTAGCCGCTTCTCGCCTTGGGCTGGATTACCAGCGGTTCTTATCCCCCCTTTGAAAAATGGGGGTAGGGGGGGATTTGGTAAGCGCCTGAAATCTCCCTAAGTCCCCCTTTTCCAAAGGGGGACTTAAAAGCCCGTTTTCGAGCACCTTCGCTAACAATGTAGTATACAATTTCAAAATTCCTTCATTAGGTAAAGATTATGCCTTTGAAAACAGGAGTGATCGGCGTGGGCTATCTGGGCCGCTTCCACGCCGAGAAATACGCGGCTCTGCCGGAAGTGGACCTGGTGGGGGTGGCGGACGTCAACCCGGAACGGGCTAAGGCAGTGGCCGCGGCTCTAAACACCCGGGCCTTCACCGACTACCTGGAGCTTCTCCCCCTGGTGGAGGCGGTGAGCGTGGCCGTGCCCACCACTTCCCATTTCGCGGTGGTCCGGGACTGCCTGGCAAAGGACGTCCAGGTCCTGGTGGAAAAACCCCTGGCCGTGACCAAGGCGGAGGCCGATGCCTTGGTGGACCTGGCCCGGGCCAGGGACCGCCTCCTGATGGTGGGCCATCTGGAACGCTTCAACTCCGCCATGGAGGAGCTCAGGGCCCAGGTGACCCGGCCGGCGTTCATCGAAAGCCACCGTCTCTCCTTTTATAAAGAGAGGGGTATTGACGTGGACGTGGTCCTGGACCTGATGATCCATGACCTGGATCACGTCTTGAGCCTGGTGCCCTCGCCGGTTCAGGAAATCCGGGCCGCGGGGGTCTCCGTCCTCACCGAGAAGATCGATTTGGCCAATGTGCGCCTGGAATTCGCGGATGGCTGCACCGCCAACCTCACCGCCAGCCGCATGTCCTTTAAGAGCATGCGCAAATTCCGTCTCTTCCAACCCGAGGCTTATCTGTCCGTGGACTTTGAAGCCCGGGAGCTGACCGTGGCCTCCCGCCAGGAAGGGGCCCTGGGGCCCATCCCCGGGGTGGCCCTGGAGACCAGGCGCTTCCCCCAGGAGGACGTTTTGTTCAAAGAAATCTCCAATTTTGTGGCCGCGGTTCAGAAACGGGAAGAACCCCGGGTGCGGGGGGAGGACGGCCGGGCCGCGCTCTCCCTGGCCCTGGAGATCATCGCCAACATGCGCACGGCCAAGGTGTAAAATGATAGTTTAAAGTTCCAGGTTCAAAGTTCAAAGCTAATCCCGGGGAGGCGGGGCTCTGTTCCGAAAAGTTTTTTGTAGGGTGGGCACTGCCCACCATAACTCCTCATAACTTTTCATGATTTACGGGTGAGCCAGAGGCTCATGAGCGACTGTCTTGAAAAGTTCCGGGCGGTGGCACAGGCTTTCCAGCCTGTGCGGGTTACTCGGGCGGGCGAGGACGCCCGCCCCTACGTTCACCTTTTCATGCTTTGCGGGTGGGCCATATGGCCCATGAGAAACTGTTCCGCCAGCCTGGGCGGCCGGGGACGGCCGCCGTTCCCTGCAATTATTGCCTTTGCCAAAGGCTTTTTCCTCATATCCCCTCTCCCCCCAGCGGGGGGAGAGGGTTAGGGTGAGGGGGGAGCTTTTGGCTGCGAGTATAAGTCGGCCATTATGCCCCCATATCCCCCTTCCCCTAAAATACTCATAGTCGCGGGCGAGGCCTCCGGCGACCACCACGCGGCCCGGCTGGTGGCGGCCATCAAGGAGCAGTTGCCCCAGGCGGAGTTTTTCGGGGTGGGGGGGGAGGCCCTGGCCGCCCAGGGGGTGAGGATTCTCTGCCCCGCGTCGGCGTTGGCGGTGGTGGGCCTCTTGGAGGTGGTGGACCACCTCCCCACGGTGGGCCGGGCCTTGCGGGATATCGGCCGGGCTCTGAAAAGAGAACGCCCCGATCTCGCCATCCTGGTGGATTTCCCGGACTTTAATTTTTGGGTGGCCAGATTGGCCAAATATTACCGGGTGCCGGTGATGTATTACATCAGCCCCCAGGTATGGGCCTGGCGCACCTACCGGGTGCGGACCATCGCCCGGCTGGTGGACCGTATGGTGGTCATCTTCCCATTTGAGGCCGAATTCTACCGGGAACGGGGGGTGCCCGTGGCATACGTAGGCCATCCCTTGATGGAGACCCTGCCGCCCCTCCCGTCCCGCCAGGCGCTCCTGGAGAAATGGGGCCTGGACCCCCGGCGCTTCACCCTGGCCCTGCTCCCCGGCAGCCGGGCCAGCGAAATCGAGCGCCACCTCCCCTGCATGCTGCGATCTGCCGCGCTCATCAAAAAAGCCATCCCCCAGACCCAGTTTCTTTTGCCCCTGGCCTCCACTGCTCCCAGAGGGCTGGTGGAGGAGATGGTGGAGAAAAATGTGGAACCGCCGCCCCCGGCTGTTCTTGAGCAGGCGGGGGCGCCTGCTCCACCTGACTCCGGCCTTGCCCTTAAAATAATAGAAGGACAATCTTACGCGGCCCTAGCCGCGGCCCACCTGGCGGTGGTGGCCTCCGGCACGGCCACGGTGGAGGCGGCCTTGGCCGCGACGCCCACCATTATTATCTATCGGGTGTCCCCCTTGACCTTTGCGGTGGGCCGCCTGCTGGTCCGGGTGGAACATGTGGGCATGGCCAACCTCCTGGCTGGAGAGCGGGTCTTTCCGGAGTTGCTCCAGCATTTTTTCACCCCGGAAGGTCTGGCCCGGGAGGTTTTGTCCCTGGTAAGGGACCAGAAGCGCCTGGAGGCCCTGCGCCGGGGCCTGGCCCGGGTCATTGAGCGCCTGCGGGGACCGGGCGCGTCCCGCCGCGCCGCCCGGGTGGCCTTGGAGGTTATGGAGGGAAAGGGGAAATATTGTCTTGGGGATAAGGGTTCAGGTTCCCCTTGCCCTGTTCCTAGAAGGTCTTATAATAGGAACGGATTGCCAAAGTGATCCTGAAGGAGGAGGGCCGGCGGCTTCTATCTTCTCAAGACTTCAGTCAGCGGCCCTTTAAAGGCGTTCAATTATGATATTCGGTTATTTCTTTGATTAATACTGAATCTTGTTACCGGAAACCGAAAACCTAATACTGTGAACCGTCTTTTTAGGAGGTGGCAATGATCAAAAAGATTCAGAGTTTGTTGGGCCCTGAGGCCGAAGAGCTGTTGACCCATAAATGCAAGGGCTTTAAGAAGGAAGACCTGCATCTGCCGGGGCCGGATTTCATCGATCGGGTCTGGGTGGGGAGCGACCGCCCCCCCGGGGTCTTGCGCTCCCTGGCCGCGCTCTTCGGCCACGGCCGCCTGGCGGGCACCGGTTACCTCTCCATCCTGCCGGTGGACCAGGGCGTAGAACATTCCGCGGCCGCCTCCTTTGCCCCCAACCCCATCTATTTCGACCCGGAGAACATCGTCAAACTGGCCCTCGAAGGCGGCTGCAACGCGGTGGCCTCCACCCTGGGGGTGTTGGGCGCGGTGGCCCGTAAATATGCCCACAAAATCCCCTTCATAGTCAAGATTAATCACAACGAGATGCTCTCCTACCCCAACTTTTATGACCAGACTCTCTTTGCCGGGGTGGAGCAGGCCTTTGATCTGGGCGCGGTGGCCGTGGGCGCCACCATCTATTACGGCTCCCCTGAATCCCGGCGCCAGATTTTAGAGATTTCCGAGGCCTTTAAGATGGCCCACGAGTTGGGTCTGGCCACCATCCTCTGGTGTTATCTGCGCAATCCGGCCTTCAAAACTGCGGCCGGGGATTTTCATGCCGCCGCCGACCTCACCGGCCAGGCCAACTACCTGGGGGTGACCATCGAAGCGGACATCGTCAAGCAAAAGCTGGCGGTGAACAATGGCGGCTATAAGGCCGTTAAATTCGGGAAAACCAGTGACCTGGTCTACAGCAAACTGGCCCCCGACCACCCCATCGACCTGTGCCGCTACCAGGTGGCCAACTGCTTCATGGGGCGGGCGGGGCTCATCAACTCCGGGGGCGGCTCCGGCCAGAACGACCTGGCCGACGCGGTGCGCACCGCGCTGATCAACAAGCGGGCCGGGGGCATGGGCCTCATCTCCGGACGCAAGACCTTCCAGCGGCCCATGAAAGAGGGAGTGAAGCTGTTCAATGCCATCCAGGACGTTTACCTGAGCAAAGAGGTGACGGTGGCTTGATGGGAAGTGAGCAGTAAGCAGAAAGCAGTGAGCAGTTGTTTTTCTCTGGCCACTGGCCACTATTTGGCGGCGTCCTTGGGGGACGCCGCTTTTTTATTGGGTAATTTTGTTTCCTGTGGAAGCAAGATATAGTAAAATCATAAAATAAATTCGCCACTTCAGGAAAAGTTGCCATGTTTACCGGCTTGGTGGAAGGTGTGGGGGAAATCAGGAGCAGCAGCCGCCAGGCGGAAGGACTGCGGCTGACGGTGGCCCTGCCTTTTCCCGCCGCAGAACTGGCCCTGGGGGAGTCGGTGGCCGTGGCCGGAGCCTGCCTGACGGTGGTGGAGGTCGCCTCCCGGTCCGCGGCCTTCGAAGTCTCCCCGGAGACCCTGGCCCGCACCACTTTGGCCTTGAAAAAGGCGGGGGACCGGGTAAACTTGGAAAGGGCCCTGAAATTGGGGGATCGTCTGGGGGGCCATCTGGTCACCGGCCATGTGGACGGCCGGGGCGTGCTCCGGGAGCGCCGGGAAGGTCCGGAGCATTTGCAGCTCAAGTTCGAGATGCCCGGGGCCTTGAGCCGTTATGTCATTGAAAAAGGCTCCATCGCCATTGACGGCGTTTCTCTAACGGTCAATGCCTGCCAGGGAAACACTTTTACGGTGAACATTATTCCCCACACGGCCCAGGTGACCACCCTGGGGAAGTTGCGGGTGGGGGACCAGGTCAACCTGGAGACGGACATCATCGGCAAATACGTGGAAAAACTCCTGGGTGCAAAGTCGGAAAGTGCGGGAGTGACCGCGGAACTCTTAGCCCGGCACGGATTCTTGTAAAGCAGGGGCCGGGGGTCAGGGGTCAGGGGCCAGTAAAAACAGCACAGGCGAGACGCCTGTGCCACGAATAATTAGGGCCAATAGTGAATCTTCGGCTAAAAACCGAAAACCGAAAACTAAAAACCGAAAACTAAAAACCGAAAACTAAAAACTAAAAACTGGAATTTACCATGGCATTAGCGAACATCGAAGACGCAATCAACGACATCCGCCAGGGCAGGATGATCATCCTGGTGGACGACGAGGACCGGGAAAACGAAGGTGACTTGACCATGGCCGCGGAGTTGGTGACTCCCGAAGCCATCAACTTTATGGCCCGCTTCGGCCGGGGCCTGATCTGCCTGGCCATGGCCCCGGAAATGATCGAGCGCTTGCAGTTGCCCCAGATGGTCCGGGACAACCAATCGGGTTTTAAGACTGCTTTCACCGTCTCCATCGAGGCCCGGCGGGGGGTGACCACCGGCATTTCCGCGGCGGACCGGGCCACCACCATTCACACCGCGGTGGCCGACAACGCCCGGCCCGAAGACCTGGTGAGTCCGGGGCACGTCTTTCCCATCCGGGCCCGGAAAGGCGGGGTTCTGGTGCGCACCGGCCAGACCGAGGGCTCCACGGACCTGACCAGGCTGGCGGGCATGAAGGGCGCGGCCGTGATCTGCGAGGTCATGAAAGACGACGGCACCATGGCCCGCCTGCCGGACTTGGAGGAATTTGCGGCCGAGCATAACCTCAAGATCGCCACCATCGCCGACCTGGTGGAATACCGGCTGCGGCACGAGTCCTTCGTGCACCGCCGGGCCACCGTGAATCTACCCACCTATTTTGGGGAATTTACCGCCATTGCCTATGACAACGATGTGGACGATAACCAGCACGTGGCTCTGGTGAAGGGGGAGATCAACCGGGATGAGCCGGTGTTGGTGCGGGTGCACTCCGAATGCGTCACCGGCGACGTGTTCCACTCCCTGCGGTGCGACTGCGGCGATCAGTTGGAAGCGGCCATGGCCAGGGTGGAGGAGGAAGGCCGGGGGGTGATTCTCTATATGCACCAGGAAGGCCGGGGTATCGGTCTGATTAACAAGCTCCGGGCCTATGAGCTTCAGGACCAGGGTGCGGACACGGTGGAGGCCAACGAGGCCCTGGGCTTCAAGGCCGATCTCCGGGACTACGGCATCGGCGCCCAGATTTTGCGGGACTTGGGGGTGCGGCAGATGCGCCTGATGACCAACAACCCCAAAAAGATCATCGGCCTGGAAGGCTATGGCCTGAAGATGGTGGAACGGGTCTCCCTGGAGATACCCCCCAACCGGGTGAACCGCAATTACTTGAAAACCAAGTGCCAGAAGATGGGGCACCTGCTGAAGCTGGTGGATTAAAAAAAAAGGGGAAAAGGGGAAGAGGGGAAGAGGGGAAGAGGTGAAAATGGTTTCGACAGATCGCCAACAGATTTTCTTTCCCATTTCCCCCTTTAACCTTTTCCCCCAAACCGCAGAAAATAATACAGCCTGCTATTAATCATGGGAATCGCCCGTTAGAGGGAGGGATAATGCGCATAGTCGAAGGCAAGCTCATTGGCGAAGGTCTGAAGTTCGCCCTGGTGGTAAGTCGTTTCAATTCTTTCATTACCGAACGGCTGCTGGAGGGCGCCTTGGATTGTCTCCGCCGCAAAGGCGCGGACGAGGAGGCCCTGACCTTGGTGCGGGTGCCCGGGGCCTGGGAGATCCCCCTGGCAGCCAAACGCCTGGCCCAATCCGGGGCCCATGACGCGGTGGTCTGCCTGGGCGCGGTCATTCGCGGCTCCACCCCCCATTTCGACTATGTGGCCGCAGAAGTGAGCAAAGGCATTGCCCAGATTTCCCTGGAGAGCGGCGTGCCCATCGCCTTCGGCATTCTCACCACCGACAACCTGGAGCAGGCCATCGAACGGGCCGGGAGCAAGGCCGGAAATAAAGGCTTTGCCGCCGCGGAAGCCGCGATTGAGATGGTTAACCTTCTGAAAGAGTTGCCGGGGCAATAATCTAAATTTTGCTGGCTGGCGCGGAATTAGCTGTTACAATGGTTAACCTGACAAAACAATTTAAGGTCTAAGATTTGTGGCCCACTTCTCCCGCAGCCGTTGCCGGGAACTGGCCTTGCAATTTCTTTATCAGGCCGAATTTTCCGGACCGCGTGGCGCCGCAGAAGTAGCCGCATTCTGGCAGCATTTTCGGCAAGGCAATAAGACCCCCGCCTACCTTTTGGAATTGGTGGAGGGGGTGGCTGCCCATCTGGATGAAATAGACGCCCAGATTGCCCGCCATTCGGAGCATTGGCGTCTGGAGCGCATGGCCGCGGTGGATCGCAACCTGCTGCGTCTGGCCGCGTATGAACTTCTCTACCAGCAGCAGATTCCGCCCAAGGTGGTGATCAACGAAGCCGTGGAACTGGCCAAGCTTTACAGCAGCGAGGATTCCGGCGCCTTTGTCAACGGCATCCTGGACCGCATCCGCCTGACCGCGGGCCGAAAGGTCTAATTAACCGCAGAAAGGCTTGCAAATTCCGGGAAAAGACTTAATCTAGGTATTAATTCCGAACAGGAACGGGCAGGCCAGGCCTTGGGGCCCGGCTTAGGGGCAACGGCAGCACTAGGGATAATCCAGGCCTGAGGGAGGAGGAAAAAATGGCCCGAAAACTTTTGGCAATGGCGATGATCCTGATCTTCGGACTATCTTTGGCCGGCTGCGCCACTGAGAGCGGCTATTATGACCCGGGCCGTTCGGCCGGGGCCGGAGCTTTGGGCGGCGCGGCCACCGGTGCGGCCCTTGGCGCCATTATCGGTGCGGCCACCGGCTCGCCGGCCACCGGCGCCTGGATAGGCGCGGCCACCGGCGCAGTCGTGGGCGGGGTGGGAGGCTACCTATATGCCGAGCACCGCAACAGCCAGAGGCGCGACGCCCAGGCCGCGGCCCAAAGTTATAACTATACCCCCGCCAGAGGCGCGGTGGTGGACATCAACAGCGCCTACGTGAACCCTCCCCGGGTGCAGGCGGGCCAGCAGGTTAACCTGGGGATGGATTACACCATCCTCACCCCCGATAATGCCCCGGTGACCAGTAACCTGTATCGGGAGATTCGCGTGGGTGGGACCATGTTGGGGCAGCCTTACCAGACCCAGGTGACCAATGCCAACGGCACTTTCACGGACCAGGTGAGTTACGGCCTGCCCAGCAACGCCCAGCCCGGGAACTATACCGTGATCAGCCGGGTGGTGAACAGCTACGGCAGCGCCGAAAAGGTATCCTATTTCACCGTGAATTAACTTATTCGGGAACGGAGGGCCGGAGTTGCGGCTCCGGCCCTCACTCCTCCCCTTGAGGCAGGCCAGTATCCCCCGACTTTTTCCCCTGATCCATTGACAAGTCCCTTTACTTCTGGTAAAAAAATTTGTTCTCCTTGCTCTGGCAGTTGCTGACCAGGGTTAATAACCCATAAGGAGCCACAATGCGCCGCTATGAGTCCGTCTGGGTGGTCCACGGCGACCTCCCGGATGAAGATGTGAAGTCCACCATTGACAAGTTCACCCGGATTATCTCCGCGGCGGGCGGGATGTTGGTGGGCCTGGATGATTGGGGCCGCCGCAAACTGGCCTATAAGGTAAAGGGCACCGTCCGGGGCTATTACCTTTTGGCCGATTTCGCGGGCACCCCGGCCACGGTGAAAGAGCTGGAGCGGAACTACCGCATTGACGACCGCATCATCCGCTACCACACGGTAAAAAAATCCGACCAAGTCAACCTGGAAGCCTTGCAGGCGGAAATCGCCGCCCGGGCCCAGGCGGCTGCGCCCCCGGAAGCCGAGGCTGCGCCGCCTGCGGTCGAGGCTGCGCCGCCCCCGGTCGAGGCTGCCCCCCCCGGGGAAGTGACGCCGGAAGCGGCTACGTCCCAGGAAGCGGTTCCGGAAGAACCGACCCCAACCCCAGCAAAGGAGGACTAACCGGTGCCGGTAATGCCCCGTCGCAAACGGAAACAATTCTACGTCCGGCGCAAGGTCTGCCGCTTTTGCGTGGACTCGAATCTGCCCATCGATTACAAAGATGCCAACACCCTGCGTCAATTTGTGACGGAGCGGGGTAAAATCATCCCCCGGCGTATTTCCGGGAATTGCGCCCGCCACCAGCGCCGCGTTACTCGGGCCATCAAGCAGGCCCGCCTGTTGGCGCTGATGCCCTATATTCCCACCTTGCCGCCGACGTGAAAACCGGCGGGGACCGGGGGAGTCTCCAGTGGCCCGCACTTTCATTATCTGGTGCTTCTGTCTGGCGGCCCTGTTGGTATTCATGGTGGGGGGCCGTCAGAGCCCGATAGTCAACTTATTTGCCATCAGCCTGACGCCGTTGCCGGTTTATCTGGCGGGCCGCCGCCTGGGAAATCTGGCGGCCCTCCTTCTGGCCCTGGCAGTCTCCCTGTTGGTCTTTTCCCTGAAGCCGGGCCTGGCGACCATGGGGGAATATTTGGGGTTTGCGGAGCTTCTCCTCATGGGGCTCCTGCTGAGCGGCCTGGAATCCCGGGGCTATAGTGCTGACCGGGCCATCATCATCACCGTGGTGGCCCTGGCCGCGCTGGGCGTGGTGTTTTTATCAGGGCAGGCTTACCTTGCCGGGATGACCCCCAGAGAGATGCTCTCCCGGAAGACCCTGGAGATAACCGGGATGTTAACCGGGGTTTTCTCCAACGGGGATACGGCCTCAAGACTGGAAGTCTTGGGGGTTCCCTTGGAAAAATTGAAGCATTTGATCCAATATTTGCTGCCGGCCCTGGTGATCACCAATACGGGCCTGGTGGCCTGGATCAACGTTCTCCTGGGCCGGCAAGTGCTGGTGCTTTTGGATTGGGGGAAGCCGGAGCCGCCCCTTAACCACTGGTCAACTCCGGAATGGCTCATCTTTATGGTCCTGGCCGCGGGGTTTCTGCTGCTGGTGCCGGTGTCCCTGGTGCGTCTGGTCAGCGCCAATGTGCTGGTGGTTCTGGCCCTGTTTTATTTCTGCCAGGGAGTGGCGGTGATCGCCACCTGGTTGCTGCGTTACCGGGTACCCCGGCCCTTTAGGTGCTGCGGTTATCTCATCATGTTTATGCATCCCCTGTTTTTGCTGGCAATTATCATCGGTCTGGCGGATATCTGGATAGATTTCCGGCGGCTCCACCAGGCCGTGGACGCGTGAGGAGGATCATGATTTGAAGGTTATTTTGACGGAAAATATTGCGGCCCTGGGCTCTGTGGGCATGGTGGTGGAGGTGACCCGGGGTTACGCCCGGAACTTTCTGATCCCCCAGAGCAAAGCCCTGGAAGCCACTCCCGGGAACCTGGCCTTGATGGAACAAACCAAGGCCAAGCGGCTCCAGACCTTGGCCCAGGAGCAGGAAGCAGCCCAGGGCCTGGCGGCCCGCCTGGAAGGGGTGAGCCTGACCATCGCCCAGCGGGTGGGGGAGGCGGAGCGTCTCTACGGTTCAGTCACTGCGGCCATGATTGCCGCGGCCCTGGAGGCCCGGGGCTTTGAAGTGGACCGCAAGCAATTGGATCTGCCGGAGCCCATCAAGAAGTTGGGCACCTATGAAATCTCCGTGCGCTTCTCCCCGGAAATTAAAAGCCAAATCACCGTGGAAGTGGTGCCCGAGAGCGCCTGAACCAAAAAGCTGCGTTGCGGGGAAGGAGCAGTCCCGGCCCACCCACTTCCTCTTTCTTCTGGTTCCCAAGCTTTGCTTGGGAACCTCCTGGCCGGGTTTTCTTCAATGACCATCTTTCTCTTGCTGCCTATCTTGCCCAAGCCCAGCTTGGGAACGAGGATAATCAACACCCGCGCCTCCCCGGTCAAAGGTGGCACAGGCTTTCCAGCCTGTGCGGCCCTGGTGTCTCCCAAAGGTTTTTTTGGATTCCCAAACTGCACTTGGAAACGGGGAAAAAAGTTTTTGGTAAGGGATAACCTCGTATCCAGTATATAGCATTGATGAAGGTTAAAACTACTGTATATAGACATTTTCAGGGCATAAGCGGAAAAATCTATTAATGCCTAAAATTAATAGATCGCGTTCATAAATTCCTTATTAATAAATGTGTCTTGCCCTCCCGGTCGTCACCTCAGTCTTCTCCCCTTGGCCCAGATTCCCCCCTAGCCGGTTTGCAATTCTGACAGGTCTTCGATATGTTTTTCCCGAAAACTATCGTCGGCCAACATTAGCGCCACGGTCGCATCGAAATAATTTTAAATAATTTCCAAATACTTATAAACACTTAAGGCAGTCCTCATCTTTGGAGAGCATTATGCAGAGAAGTACCAGGCGCATGGCCGCGGCCCCGGTGGAGGCCGGCACCCCCCAGGGTCACACTCCCCCAGCCAACCCGGAGGCGGAACAGTCGGTTTTGGGGGCCATTCTTCTCCGGCCCCAGGTCATGGACCTGGTGGCCGACACCCTCGCGCCCCAGGATTTCTACCGGCAGGCCCACCGCCAGATCTACCAGGTGATGATCGATCTCTATAACCGCCATGAGCCGGTGGACCTGGTCTCGGTCAATAACCTCCTGAAAGAACGGGGCCAGTTGGAAGAGGTGGGGGGGCCCCTCTTTCTGTCGGGCCTGAGCGAGCACGTGGGCATTGCCGCCAACGCCGATCACTACGCCCGCCTGGTGCATGACAAGGCCGTGCTCCGCCGCCTCCTGGCCGCTTCCCAGGAGATTGCCGGGGCCTGCCTCTCGCCCCAGGAGGATGTGGCGGAATTCCTGGATTGGGCCGAACATCTGGTCTTCGAGGTGGCCGAGGCCAAAATCCGCCAGGGTTTTCAACCCATTGAAGGCCTGGTCAATAAGGAGATCGCCACCCTGGAGGCCATTTGGGGCCGGAAAGATGACGCCATCACCGGGGTCCCCAGCGGCTTTGTGGACCTGGATAACTATACCGCGGGCTTTCAGCCCAGCGACCTGATCATCCTCGCGGCCCGCCCCAGCATGGGCAAAACCGCGTTGGCCCTGAACATCGCCTTTAACGCCGCCTACAAACCCCGGGTGCCGGTGGCCCTCTTCTCCCTGGAAATGTCCCGGGAGCAATTGGTGCGCCGGCTGCTGAGCAGCATCGGCGAGGTGGACGCCTCCCAGATCCGCCGGGCCGCGTTCCTCACCCACCAGGAGTGGGCCCATCTCCAAGAGGCCGCGGGCTATCTCATTGATTGCCCCATCTTCATCGACGACACCCCCGCGGCCACCGTCCTGGAAATCCGGGCCAAATGCCGCCGCCTCAAGGCCGAAGGGAAACTGGGGCTGGTGATCATCGACTACCTGCAGCTCATGCGGGGCCGGGGGGACGCGCCCAGCCGGGAACAGGAAATCTCCGAAATCTCCCGGTCGCTGAAGGCCCTGGCCAAGGAGCTGCAGGTGCCGGTGCTGGCCCTGTCCCAGCTCAACCGGCGGGTGGAAGAGCGGCCCAACAAACGCCCGCAACTGGCGGACCTGCGGGAATCCGGGGCCATCGAACAGGACGCGGACGTCATCCTCTTCATTTACCGGGATGAGGTCTACCGGGAAGATTCTCCGGACAAGGGCATTGCCGAGGTGATCGTCGGCAAGCAGCGCAATGGGCCCACCGGCAAGGTGAAGCTCTCCTTCCGGGATAAATACACCCGCTTCGACACCCTGGAGAAGGAAGAGCAGCCCCTGGCTTTTTAAAGACGGTTTTCGGTTTTTAGTCTTCGGTAAAATGATACTGCGATTTGCTGGACTCCAAAACGCATTCAATTTGAGCCAGGCTATTTTTTATGATAAACCGAAACCAGCATACGCATCGATTGCTACTCAGGAGGGGGGTAATCCAATGAAAAGAGTCATGCCCCTGCCGAGCATTTCATCAAATCGTCCTCGGTAGGGGCGCAAAAATCAAGCCCCGTAATCTGTAGTCGTTTGGCTGCGAAAGGCAGATTACGGGGCGTGGCGATTCCTATGTGCGTCGGTGTGGTAATCGGTAGCCGCCCGGGCCGTCCATCCAGGGAGTGCGGGTTCGAGTCCCGTCCGATGCACTATGCGCTCAATTTAGCAAAGAAGACTCTAAAATCAAGCTTTTTCTTTGATTAAAATTTGGTACAAAAAGTATGTGACAATTATCCCTATATCCGCATGACGTTATCGGTAGATTGCTAGTCACTTAAAAAATAGAATACATAACTACAGGGTCAGCAATAACCGTCGGCTTATGCTGACCCTATTATTTTAGGCGCTCTTTGGTCTTTTACCGAAAGACCAAAGACCGATGACCGTTTTCAAAGAGTCTGAGGGGAGGGGGCAGAGGCTGGTGGCACAGGCTTTCCAGCCTGTGCGCCTCTCACCCCCTCATCTCAAACTGCGCTTCACCCCACTTTTACTTCGATCTTCCGGGGTTTGGCCTTCTCCGCCTTGGGCAGCAGCAGCCGCAGCACCCCGTCTTTCATGCTTGCTTCGATGCGGCCCTGGTCGATGATGGAACCCAATTGAAATTCCCGCTGAAAGTCACCGGTGTGGTACTCCTGGAGGAGCATGTTCTCCCCCCCGGCCTGGGGCGGGCTGATTTCGCCGCTGATGGTCAGGTGGTTGTCCTTGATGTCCAGGGTCACTTTGTCGCCGGGCACTCCGGGCATATCCGCCACCAGGGTCAGGGCCTCCGGGGTCTCAAAGATATCCACCGCCGGCAGAAAGATGCGGCCGGGCCGCACCCGTTCTCCTTTGGCCTGGACTTCTTCTTTGGCTTTGGGGGTCAGTTCCTTTTCAGTCATGGGCCGTTCTCCTTTAGGCGCTTTTCACCTTGATCACCCGGGGTTTGATCTCTTCCGGTTTAGCCAGTTTCACGGTGAGGATGCCGTCTTTGTAAGACGCGTCCACTTTATCGGGGTTCACCCGCGAGGGCAGGCTCACTACCCGGCGAAAATAGCCGGATTCCCGCTCCCGGCGGTGATAGTTGATATTTTTTTCTTCGGCGGGGATTTTCCTCTCCCCCCGCAAGATCAAGTTGCCTTCATGCACGGTGATTTCCAACTCCTGAGGATTAATCCCCGGCAGCTCGGCCCGGACATAGAGATAATCGTGGTCTTCCGAGATATTTACCAGGGGATAAACCCCGGGGCGCCGCAGAGCCGTCCCGGGGCCGAAAGTCTCCTCGAAGAGTCGGCCCATCCGCCGCTGCAAGCGCTCCATCTCCTGCATGGGGGACCAACCAGGTTCCCGAAATGTAAAGATAGGCATGTTTTGGCCTCCTCAAATATTGATGTTTCTCTAAATTTCTTAATCATTGAGATTCGGGAGGTCAAGGGGCAGGGCAATCGCGTGTAAAAATCAAGTTGTGAGGACCTTCAGCAGATAGTCATGGTCCCAAGCCGCTTTGAGACGTTTGGTTTGCATGCCGCCTTTGAGGGAATTTTCCCGTTTAAGCAGGTTGG
>JBFLXM010000018.1:0-34691 GCA_040757175.1 Thermodesulfobacteriota bacterium | reverse complement strand
GTCAGAGAATTACGCATTAACATCCAAAATGAAGCTCGGATTCTGCATAATCACCCCCCAGAGTCTCAGCCTCTGAGGGATTACGCTTTTGCAAAAACCTAACCGGACAGTGCTGGGTTCGCCCCTATTTATATTAATATCTTTAAAATTGATTAAACCGGTTAAGGGGGGAAAGTCTGTCCCCCGGAGAGGATGAGAGCGCCGTCCTTCAAGGCGCGGATCTCCACTGCCACTCCCCCGGGGGAGAGGCGCAGCAGCGCGAAGGTGGGGGGATGGCCCCGGTCTGGCCGCTCCCTAAGGTGACCGGGATTGATCCACAACACTCCTCCCCGGTTCTCCATCCGGGGGTGGTGGGTGTGGCCATAGAGCACCAAGCGCACCCCCGGCTCCGGGTCCCGGGGGTCGGGGTCCCCGGCCAGGTCCAGGCGGTGGCGCTCCGGGGTGTGGGTCAGCAGCATCTTCACTCCCGCCAGTTCCACCACCAGGCGATTGGCAATCTCCTGGCGGCCGTATTCCGGGCAGTAAGCCCCGGGCACGGCCAGCACCTCCAGCCCCTCCCCGGCCAACACGGCCAGATCCCGGTAATCGTCTCCCAGGTGCAGGACCGTGGACACTCTTAAGCCTTGCAGGCGCTTGGCCAGGCGGCGCAATCCCTTCCGGTTGCCGTGGCTGTCGCTGACCACGCCTACTATCATTGCCAAACAACTCCCGATTTAGAAAAATTCAAGTTCGAGGTTCAAAAATGTAAGGCATGGACCCGCTCTTGCCAATCTTCCCACACACCTAATTTATAACATCTTTCCTTGTAAAGGCGATAAATCAGGTCCCTATCATTTTACCAGTGAGATTATTTTACAGAAAACCGAAAACCGGAAACAGAAAACTGTATTTTCCCCCATCACCATCTCCTTGGCAATACCCGGTTTTTCCCCTATATTCTAAAAACGCATTTCCCTGACCTCAGACTTTCTCCAGAAAGGACCGCTATGGGTGATTGCATTTTTTGTAATATTGTGGCCGGGAAAATCCCCTCCGAAAAGGTGATGGAAACTGCCCGGGTCCTGGCCTTCCTGGACATTGCGCCGGTGAACTACGGCCACTCCCTGGTCATCCCCAAGGAGCACCATGAAAGCCTCCTGGACCTGCCGGACGAACTGTGGACGGAGATGGGGCGGGTTTCCCGGCAGGTGGCCCGGGCCCTGCAAAAAGTGCTGTACGCCCGGGGGTTCAACGTGGGCATGAACAACTTCGAGGCCGCGGGCCAGGTGGTCTTTCACGCCCATCTCCATGTCATTCCCCGCTATCTGAATGACGGCCTCTTTCTCTTCCCCCAGGGGGTCTACCAGCCCGGGGACATGGAAAAGGTGGGACTGCAGCTCCGGCAGGCGTTGGGGGGAAAGTGAGCAGTGAGCAGTAAGCAGTAAAAAACTAAACGGGTTCTATTCTAAACTGCTTACTGCTCACTGCTTACAGCTCACTGTTTAGGCTTGTTCTTCGGATTTCAGGCACTCCTGCAGCAGCCCGGTCGCCTCGGAAATAGGCAGGCCGCGGCCATCCAGGGAAGACACCGGCATTACCCCCATTAATGAATTGGCCAGCCAGAGGCCGTCGGCCTGACTTAGTTGCAAGGGGGTGGTGGGGACTGTTTTTAGAGAAAATCCCCGTCGGGCCAGCCCCCGGCCCAGCACCGCGCAGGTCACCCCCGGCAAGGCGCTGGGGGCCTCAGGAATATAAAAATTGCCAGCCTGGGCATAAATCAGGCTGGTGGCCGCGCCTTCGGACACCAGGCCGTCCGCTTCGAGAATCAGGGCCTCCTGGGCTCCCTGGTCCAGGGCATACTGCCGGGCCGCCAGATAAAACAGATAATTGAGGCTTTTATAGCGGCCCAAGAAGGTGGAACGGCGCTCCGGGAAGGTGGCCACCGTCCAGCCCCGGGCGTACTCCTCCAGGCTGGGAGGCGTATAGGGCTGGGCCCAGATCACCAGGGTGGGCCGGGCCTCCTGGGGCAGCCCCAGGCCGGCGGCGTCCCCCCGGGTATACAAAACCTTCACCCGGGCCAGGCCCTCCTCCAGGCCGTTGGCCGCGAGCAATTGGCCGAGGCGCTCCTCCCAGGAAAAACCCTGGGGCCAGGGAATCCGGAAGGCCTGGGCCGCGGCCCGGAGCCGGGCCAGATGCTCCGCCAGGAATAAGGGACGGCCCTTTTCCGCGCGCAGGGTTTCAAAAAAGCCGTCCCCGTACTGGAAGCCCCGGTCATTAACGGACACCCGGGCCTGGGACAGGGGGACCAGTTCCTCATTCAGCCAAATAAACTCCGGTTTTTCCATAATCCCGTGTAGTTGTGTTCAGTAATCAGTAATCAGTAATCAGTAATCAGTAATCAGTAATCAGTGGTCAGTGGTCAGTGGTCAGTTTTTAGTCTTTCACTGGCCACTGGCCACTGATCACTGCTTTTCTTCCCCCCCGATCACCCCGAACAAGGTCCGGCCCTTGTGGAGGGTTTCTTCGTATTCCGCCTCTTCGTCGGAGTCGTAGACTATGCCGCCGCCCACGGAAAAATGGGCCATACCTTGGGAAATAACCGCGGTGCGGATGGCCACGTTCAGGTCCAGGTTGCGGTGCAACCCCAGGTAGCCGATGGCCCCGGTATAGACGTGGCGCACGTGGGGCTCCAGTTCATCGATAATCTCCATGGACCGGATCTTGGGGCAACCGGTGATGGAGCCCCCGGGGAAGGTGGCTTTGAGGATATCCACGTGGCTGCAACCGGGCCGCACCTGCCCGGTGACAATGGAGACCAGATGATAGACGTTCTGGTAAGCCTCCAGGCGCTTATGCTCCTTTACCTTGACCGTGCGGGCCTGGCACACCTTCCCCAGGTCATTCCGGAGCAGGTCCACGATCATGGACAGCTCCGCGTCGTCTTTGAGACTCTCCGCCAATTCCCGGCGCAGGGCCGCGTCCTCCTCCGGGGTTCGGCCCCGGGGGCGGGTCCCCTTGATGGGCCGGGTCTCCAGGTAATCCCCCCGGCGGTAGAGGAAACGTTCCATGGAGGTGGAGAGGATGACAAAATCCCGGCAATTAAGATAGGCATAAAAAGGCGCGGGATTCAAGGCGAAGAGGCGGAGGAAGAGGCGGTAGGCCTCGCCCTGGAAAGGAAAGGAAAAGCGCTGGGACAGGTTTACCTGGTAGACGTCCCCCTGGCGGATGTATTCCCGGACGCGGCTGACGCCCTGGAGATAAGCCTCCCGGGTGAAATTGCTCTGCAAAGACCCCACCTGATAAGGTCCGGGTCCATCCCCCAGGGGAGGCAACTCTGCCGCCTCCGCCCGCCGCCCTGCGGCGTCTTCATGGATGACCGTGACCTGCCAGAATTGCCCGGCCCGGCGGTCGTGGACCAGCAGACGCCGGGGAAAGGCCCAGACCATCTCCGGCAGGCCCAGGTCGTCCACCGCGGTGGCGGGCAGGCGCTCCAGGAGGTTTTTCAGGTCATAGGCGAGAAACCCCAAGCCCCCTGCGGCGCAAGGCGGCAAGGGCGCAGGCCCGGGTAATTCCAGGGAACCCAGGACATCCGCCAGAACCGTGAAAGGGTCAGCCAGATAAGCCTGCTCACTCTCCCTGCCCCTCACTTCCACCCAGTTGCCTTTGGCTCTGAGAACCAGAAAAGGGTCCCAGCCCATCAGGGAATAACCGGCGCAGTCCAGCTCCCCCCCGCTCAGGAGCAGCATGGCATAAGGCTGCCGCCGCAGAGGTGTAAAGAGCGCGGCCAGGTCCGCTACCCCTGCTGGGGGCTCATAAGGCGCGACCTGCAAATCTACGATGCGCCCGAACACGCCGCTCAAACCCGGCAAGGAGAGGGGGGGAGGGGGCTGGAGGAAGAAAGCAGGGGCTTGTAGGGCGGACGTCCCCGCCCGCCATCCGCAACAGCCGTACCCAACCTCTGCAAACGCAAAAAATTCTCCGCCAGGGCCTGGCCGTGGTCGGTGAGGAAGGATTCCGGGTGGAACTGGACGCCGTGGAGGGGGTAGCGGCAGTGGCTGAGGCCCATGATCACGCCATCCTCGGTCCAGGCAGTGAGCTCAAGTTCCTCAGAGTTGGGGGCCGCCGCCAGGGAGTGGTAACGGGCCGCGCCAAAGGGGGAGGGGAGACCGGCAAAGAGGCCCCGGCCGTGATGAAAGACCTGGTGGCGTTTGCCGTGCACCGGCACCGGGGCCTTAACGGTGGTGCCGCCGAAGACTTCGTTGATGGCCTGAAGTCCCAGGCAGACCCCCAGGATGGGGATTTCTTTATAAAAATGGGAGATGACCGCCTTACTGATCCCCGCCTGGGCCGGCGCCTTGGGGCCCGGGGAGATGCACAGCCAATCGGGCTGGAGCCCGGCAATCTGGGAGAGGGTCACCGCGTCATGGCGGAAAACCAGCACTTCTAGGTCAAACTCATAAAAGAGCTGCACCAGGTTGTAGGTGAAGGAGTCGTAGTTGTCGATCATTACCAGGCGCATAAGAGAGTTTTCCGTTTTCTGTTTTCCGTTATAAAGAAAAGGAATTATCGCTGTTTTTTCAGCGGCAGCAGCAAAACCGGCAAAGGTTAGCAGATCCCCAAAATAAAAAAAGCCACCCAGCGAGTCTGGGTGGCTTGCGCCTGAACATAACTCTTAGCGATTATATACGCGGTATTCCTGGGGCTGTCAACTCTTTTTCGAAGCAGTTGCTCATGAGCCCAAGGCTCACCCATAAATCAGGAAAAAGTTGGTGGGGCGGGCCTCCGTGCCCGCCGGGCGCCCGGCGGCCAGAGACGGCCGCCCCACCAACTTGAAAGCAGAAATTTGAAACTTGAACTTTTCAGGACAGCGCCAGAAAAGGTTTTATTGCCTTATCAGCGGGTCAACCAGCGGCCGTCCCGCAGAGTGACAAACGCGTAAGGCCGGATCCATTTCACCAAAAATAGGGCGAAAAAGGCATAGAGAACGCCGTAGACGAAGTCCATGTCCCTCTCCGTGCTCAGGTAATAAACGGTGAGGATGAAGGAGACCAGGGCCAGGGCCGTGACAAACTTCACCAGCACCACGGGGGAGATAATGATGGAGATTAGGAGGAGGGGGATAAAGATACAGGAGAGGGGAAATTCCAGCTCCCGGATAAAAAAGTCGATAATGGGCAGCAGCCGGTGGTTCCGCCGGTAGCGGCTGAACATAAACTTCAGTTGGACGTAAGACTCCCGGAAATTGGAGCGGTCCCAGCGCAGGAACATGCGGCACATGCCTTTGTAGGTCTCGGGAACCGTGGTGTAAACCACGGCGCGGCGCTGGTACACGGTGTCGTAGCCCTGGCGCAGGATGAGGTTGGTAAAGGCCCGGTCTTCGCCGATGGTGGAGGGGACGCCCAGAAAGGTCTGGTGCAGCCACTCCTCCAAAATGGGGAAGATCGCTTCCCGGCGGTAGGCGGACAAGGCCCCGGGGGTGCAGAAGACGAAGCGGTATTGGGATTGGGAGGCCCGCAGGAAGTCAAAGGCCAAGACGAAGCGCACCCAGAGCATGCGGGTGATCAGGTTGACGGCGCGGTTATAGACCTTGACGTTGCCGGCCACCCCGCCGATCTTGGGGTCCTGGAGCATGGGGGCCACGATCTGTTTGATGGTATCGGCTTCGATGACGCTGTCCGAGTCCACGGTGACGAAATATTCCCCGGTCCCCTGGGTAAAGCCGGCATACAGGGCTTCCCGTTTCCCCTTATTTTGGGGGAAGCGGATCAGGCGGATCAATTCCGGGCAGCGGGCATGGGCCCGCTGCATATACTCCCAGGTGTCGTCCCGGGAGCCGTCATCGATGCAGATGATCTCCAGCCGGTCCGCGGGGTAATCGGACGCGGCCACGGAATAAATGGCCTTCTCCACCATGGCCCCTTCATTGTAAGCGGGGATGATGACCGTGACCCGGGGCAGGGGCCCCGGGGGTAAGGCAAAAGGCCGGTAGCGCCACCAGAGAAAGGTGCGCACCCCCTGAAAAATCAAAAAGGCCAGGCTGTAAGCCGCGCCCACGGCCATCAGGGGCTTGTGGTAGGTCCGCAGAGAAAAGAGGGCCAGATAGCCGTCCAGGGACCCCATCTGCAGGGCCGCCCAGAAGGAAACCGCCAGCCCCAGGGGCACAATAATTTTAACCAATAAATCCAGACTCTTAAACCGTTCAGTGGCAGGCAGCGGGACGCCATAGCCCACCCCGTTTTTGACGAAACTGGCTGATGCCTCCATGGAAGTAAGCCCAAACCTTAAGATTCGGATTTGACTGCTTATGGAGAATTATTAAACAGCCCGTCAACTTCGGCCATTGGCAGATCACCAATTCTGGGGGGGCTGCTGGAGGTTTCTGGAGGCGCTGATGGAGAGTTAAGGGGGCTCCATAGGAGAGGAGTGCGGAAAAGCTAGGTTTCCAGGGAAGTGAGGCCTTCCCGGACGGCATATTTGACCAGTTCCGCGAAGCTGCTAAAACCCAGCTTCTCCATGATCTGACGGCGGTAGGCCTCTACGGTCTTTAACCCCAGATGCAGGGCCCCGGCGATCTCCCGGGGGCTTTTGCCTTCGGCGAAGAGCTGCAACACCTCCCGCTCCCTGGGGGTCAGCACTGCAAAGGCCGAGTCATCGGCAGCCGGGGTTTTATAGTCCTCCACCACCACCCCGGCGACTTCCGGGCTCAGGTAGACCCGGTTGGCCGTGACCAGCCTGATGGCCTTAATGAGCTCCTGGGACGCGGAGTGCTTCAGCAGATAGCCCGAGGCCCCGGCCTGGAGCATGCCCTTGACGAAGCGGCGGTCGGCATGCATGGATAAGGCAATGACCTTGATCCGCCGGTTTTCTTCGAGGATCCGGCGGGTGGCGTCAATGCCGTTGAGGTCCGGCATGGTCACGTCCATGACCACCACGTCGGGGCTCAACTGCCGGGCCAGACGCACCGCGGAGCGGCCGTCCGCGGCCTGGCCCACCACCTGCAAGCCCTTCTCCCGCTCCAGCAGGGCCACCAGGCCCTCCCGCATAATCTGGTGATCATCGGCCAGCAGTATTTTAATGTTCATGGGGCAGGTCCACGGCGGTAGCGACCGCCAAGGGCACGGTGAGGGTGACGTGGGTGCCGGCCCCGGGCGCGGACTGCACTTCCAGGAAACCGCCCAGGGGACGCAGGCGTTCCCGGATGCTAAAGAGGCCGAACCCACACCTTTCCCGGCGGCGGGGCTCCGTCTGCGGCATCTGGAAACCCACCCCGTCGTCACCCACCTCCACTTTCAGACGCCCCTCCTCACCGCGCATGGAGACCTCGATATTGTGGGCCTGGGCGTGCTTGACCACGTTGACCAGCAGTTCGCCCACCGCCTGATAGAGAATTACCCGGAGGTCATCGTCCAGGGGCTGGGGCTGGCCATCGGTAATAAACCGGGTGGCAATGCCGTGGTCTTTGGTGATCTGTTCCGTCAGCCACTCCAACGCGGCCTCCAGCCCCAATTCATAAAGTATGGGGGAGCTGATTTTGAATGTCAATGAGTGGGTGTCCCGGATGGCCTGTTCCAGGAGGCTGCCGGTTTTTTCCAGTTCCCCGGCGGGAAGTTCCGGACACTGGCCGGGAAGGGATTTTTTCAATTCCCCCAGCCTAATATTGGCCAGGGCCAGGGTGTGGCCGATCTGATCATGGAGATAGACCGCCAGGCGCCGGCGCTCCCGCTCTTCCGCCAGGGACAAGGCGGAGGCCAGGGAACGGAGGTTTTCCTGGTACGCGGCCACCTGCTTTTCCGCAATTTTGCGCACCCTGATCTCCTGGTTGAGAAGATAGATGACCAGGAACAGGAGGGTAAAGCTGGCGAAGGTGCCGCCGGTGAGCACCCAGAGGATGATCCCGGTCTTCCGCTTCTCTTGGGCCCACTCGGGGTTCAGAAATTTTTTTCCTTTATCTTCCAGCTTCTCCAGGCTCTTCCGGATCTGGTCCTGCAACCTGGCTCCCTCCCGGGCCGCGGACAGCCTCTGCTGCTCTTCCACCCCCGGTTGCCGGGCCAGATCGATGGATTTCTGGAACAGGACCTGCCGTTTTTTGATCAAGGGCTGCAGTTCCTCCAAGAGCCGCATGGGACCAGCTTCATCAGAGGTCAGTTGATAGAGTTCGTCGAAGGCCCGATCCATTTCTTTGACGGCTGACCGATAGCGGGCCAATTGCTGCTCATCTCCGGTCAGGATAAAACCCCGGGCCCCGGATTCGGCTTCAGCCAATTGGTTTTCCAAATCGTAGACCAGGGCTAAGGTTTCCCGGATATGGGCCACCCGGTCCAGGTCCAGCCGCAGTTTCTCCTGATAGGTAACCAGATAAACGGTGGCGAAAATCGCCACCGCCAGGGCTATCCATACCGCCACGATCCTCTTGCCCATGGCTGAGGCCAGGGAATCGGTAATCCCTTTTCTGGGGGCGGTGTTCCTGCCGCTTTCCGGAACCATGCTTTTGTATCTTTACCTTTAAGACTAACTAGTTATCCATTTAAAACTAGACATCCGGGGAGGGCGCTTCGCACCCATCAATTCGCGGCTGGCGCCGCGAAATAGATGGGTAACATTGCCGTTAGCATGGTTTTCTCTCTACCGGACCCTTACTCAATTATCCGCGTCACTGCCCCCCGCTTCTTCCCGGAGTCGGATAAAATAAAGGGTGCCGAAGGCCTGGGGCTCCACCTGGTGGGTCCGGTCGCTATACTTTTGGACATGCCCCTCATCGTAATCCGTTTCCGAAGAGAGATTGAGCACCCGCTCCATGTCCCCTTGGCAGGCCATGAGCATGGCCTGGAGGAGGACCGCGCCGCCGTTTCTGGCCGTGGGGTCGTGGGCGTACACCGCCCCGCAGGCGCAGTAACCCCCGGAAAAGTCGTACCATTGCCCTCCTTTGATCTCCCGGGGCGGCAGGATCTCCCGGCGGCAAAAAGGGCACCGGGCCGGTGTGGTGCGGTCATTAAATAATTTAGGCATGCGCCATCCTTTCTCTCCAGGCTCTGGAAAACGGTCATCTTTCCCGCCTGATCCTTAAAATTATCACCTTTTTTTTCCGGGAAGGCAATTGACTCCCATGCCTATTGACACCACAGCTTCTCCACCTTAAATTGTTGTCACGAGAAATGAAAGGAGACGCAACAATGGCGGATAAAACCATTATCTTTGCCGATCAGGAGCAGATGCAGATCGAGGGCATCGTCATCGATAAGGACGGGGAGGAAGCCTTGCGGTATCTGGCCAACCTTTTGGACCGTTTGAAGCCCCATTTGGGTCATGCCTGCGGACCGAAGGCCGCGGAAGGCCCTCCGGGCCACGGTTGATCCGGCGAAACCAAAAATTTTTCCCCGGCACCCCGGTTTCTTCCCGACTCAACACCGCAACTAATCTAATGACAAAGGGGAATGGACATGGCGGACAAACAGATCGTTTTTTCGGACAAAGAACAGATGCAGATCGAAGGTATCGTCATCGACAAAGATAAGGATGAAGCCCTGCGGTATCTGGCCAAGCTGCTGGAGTGGATCAAAGGACATGCCGGTCACGCCTGCGGCACCGGCCCCATAAAATAAACTGCGGCTTTAGTGGCTTCCCCGCAGGTATTGGACAGGCTGGCCCTGGTAGCCGATACCCACGCCTATGAGGCCGGTCTGCCCCAACTCCTCCAGTTTTTCCAGCACCGGGGCATACGCCATCTGGCGTGCCTGGGAGATTGCCTGCCGGAGCCCTTCCGGGCCTGGCTGGAGATGGACGCCAGCCACCGGCTTTATTGGGTCTATGACGTGTTCGGGCCCCAGATGCCGGAGGCCACCGCCTGCGGCGAGGCCCTGGAGCTGGAGGAGCGCATTTTTCTGGCCCACACCCGGGCCTTCTTGTGGACCCATTTCAAAGACCAGGTCCACGCCTACCAGCAGGGCCGGGCCACGGCCCGGCCCCCCATGCTCCTCTGCCATGGGCATACCCATGTGCCCGCGGTGGCCCGTTTCAGCCCCCCCTTCAACCGTATCCTGTATATCAATGACGCGCTGCGGCCCCAGGAATTCCAAGCCCGCCAGGCCTGCCTGACCCTGGACCCGGACACCGTCTACCTCATCGTGCCCGGGGCCTTCACCCTGGAAGAGGGGCGTTATCCCACCTTCAGCTTCGCCGTCTTGGATACGGCCTCATCCCGGATAGCCATGGTCTCTCTCAAGGACCTGCCTGCCCTCAACTCCCTGGACCTGTTCCCTTAAGATGCCGGGAACGTAGGGGCGGGTTTTAAACCCGCCCCCACGATGTCCTCCCCCAAGACAATTAAAGGTTGAAACCCAAGGCGATTTCATTTAAAAATTGCAAGGTTTGTTTCGGCTTTACGGGAGAGAGGCAGTGACCAGTCCCAGGCTCAAGGCCATCCGCAATATCGGCATCATTGCCCATATTGACGCGGGCAAGACCACCTTGACGGAGCGGGTTTTGTATTACACGGGCCGCACCCACAAGATGGGAGAGGTGCACAACGGCGCGGCCGTCATGGACTGGATGCCCGAGGAGCAGGAACGGGGCATTACCATCACCGCGGCGGTGACCACCTGCCAGTGGAAGGGCGCGGTGATCAATCTCATCGACACCCCGGGGCACGTGGACTTTACCATCGAGGTGGAGCGGTCCCTGCGGGTCCTGGACGGGGCCATCGGCGTCTTTGACGCGGTCTCCGGGGTGGAGCCCCAATCCGAAACCGTCTGGCACCAGGCGGACAAGTACCGGGTCCCCAAGCTGGCCTTCATCAATAAGATGGACCGCCTGGGAGCCAATTTTTATCAGGCCGTGGCCTCCATGCGGGAGAAACTGGGGGCTCACCCCCTGGTCCTCACCATCCCCTTGGGCCAGGAAGATCAGTTCCGGGGGGTCATCGACCTCCTGAAGATGCAGGCCCTGGTCTGGCGGGAGGAGACCCTGGGCGCGGTCTTTGAAGAGATGGAGATCCCTCCGGAATACCGGGAGGAAGCCCAGAAGGCCCGGGAGGCCTTGTGGGAGGCCCTGGCGGAAGTGGACGACGCAACCATGGAGGCTTACCTGGGAGAGCAGACCCTGTCCCTGGAAGACATAAAGGCTGCCATTCACCGGAGCACCGTGGCCCTGAAGGGGGTGCCCACCTACTGCGGCGCGGCCTTGAAAAATAAAGGCATCCAGCCCTTGCTGGACGGCATCAAGGATTTTCTCCCCAATCCTGCGGAGGTGCCCCCCATCAGCGGGCATCATCCCCAAACCGGGGAAGTGGAGGCCCGGCCTCCCGAAGACCGCGTCCCCCTGGCGGCCCTGGCCTTCAAGATCATGGTGGACCAGGCCCAGCGCCTCACTTATGTGCGCCTCTATTCCGGCACCTTAAAGCCCGGCCAGGAGGTCTATAATCCGGTGAAAGGGGTGACGGAAAAGGTGGCCCGGCTGCTGCGCCTCCATGCCAACAAGAGGGAGCCCCTGCCCGAAGCCGCGGCCGGCAGCATTGTCGCCCTCCTGGGCCTGAAGACCACCACCACCGGCGACACGCTGTGCAGCCAGAGCCACCCCATTATCCTGGAGCCCATTTCCGCTTATGTGCCGGTGATCTCCCTGGCCATCGAGCCCCTGACCCGGGACGACCAGGAGCGCCTCAGCTCCGCCCTCGCCCGCCTGGCGGAGGAGGACCCCAGTCTGCGGGTGCACACCGATGAGGATACCGGCCAGACGCTCCTTTCCGGCATGGGGGAACTCCACCTGGAGGTGATCATCCACCGCCTGGAGCGGGATTTTCATGCCCAGGTCCGGGCCGGCCGCCCCCAGGTGGTTTACCGGGAGACCATCTCCGGGAGCGGCAAGGAAACCGGGGTCTTTGACCGGGAGCTGGCCGGCAAGGTCCATTTCGCCCAGGTGGAACTGGGCTTTTCTCCCCGGCCCCGGGGCGCGGGCAACACCTTTACGCCCCTGTTGCCCGAAGACCACCCGGCCCAGGCCTTGGTGCCGGTGGTGGCCCAGGCCGTGCAAGAAGCCCTGGACGGCGGGCCCGTTTACGGCCACCGGGCAGTGGACGTGGCCGTGGCCCTTCACGAGGCTTCCGTCAAAGAAGGCCAGTCCACGGAGATGGCCTTCCGCATCGCCACCATGGCCGCGGTGAAGCAGGGCATGACCAAATTCCAGCCCCTGCTCCTGGAACCCATCATGCGGGTGGAAATCATCGCGCCCGAAGAATTCACCGGGGAGGTGCTGGGGGACCTCAACGCCCGGAAAGGGAAGGTGGAACAACTCCTGGCCAAAGGGCCGGTGCGCCTCATCGCCGGCCAGGCGCCCCTTTCCGAGATGTTCGGCTACGCCACCCAACTGCGGTCGCTCACCCAGGGCCGGGGCACCTTTACCCTGCAATTCGACCATTACGGCTACGTGGAGCGGCGGGAGGAGAAATAGCGGTCAGCTTTCAGCTATCAGCGACCAGCTAAAAAAGATATAGGGTAGCATTTGGCCGCGATAAGCAAACGACATTAAAAAAAAACATAATGGAAAATGATCTATAGGGGCGGACCCGGACCGGGTGTCCGCCCTTCAGAGGGCGCATGCGCGGTGGCGCCGTTATAAACTGGAGTGGAGATACCTATGGCCTTAGAACAGACCCTATCCATGATCAAACCCGACGGTGTGCAGCGCGGTCTCATCGGCGAAGTTATCGGCCGCTTTGAAAAAAACGGCCTGAAAATCAAGGCTATGAAGATGCTGCATCTCACCCTGGAGCAGGCCCGGGCCTTTTATGCGGTGCATCAGGAGCGCCCCTTTTACGACAGTCTCACCTCTTTCATGAGTTCCGGCCCCATCGTGGCCATGATTCTGGAAGGGGAAAACGCCATCCAGGTGAACCGGGACCTCATGGGGGCCACGGATTACCGCCAGGCCGCACCGGGCACCATCCGGGCCGATTTCGCCAAAGAAATCGAGGCCAACATCGTCCATGGTTCGGATAGCCCGGAGACGGCCCGGACCGAAATCGCTTTCTTTTTCAATAAGTTGGAACAGGTGTAATTTTGTTTCTCGCAAAGGCGCCAAGGACGCAAAGAGAGGATAAAAAAACTTGGCAGTCTTTGCGTCTTTGCGAGAATTTTTTTCCCCTGCTCTGAAAGTCTGATACCTTGTGCCAAAAGTCCTTAGATAAAGGTTGAATTTTTCTCAACAAGCTGGCAATATAATGAGGGGGGACTTAATAGTCCTCCTTCTTTGCCCTGGGGGGCGGCCATGAGGCCGCCTGTCAGCCTGTGCCGGGACGGCATGATATTTCTGATTTTCCCTCTTTATTAAGGAGTAATCATAATGTTTCTAGATCCCATCCTGGGATGGTTTTCCAACGACCTGGCCATTGATTTGGGAACCGCCAACACCCTGGTCTATGTCAAAGGTAAAGGCATTGTTTTGAGCGAACCCTCGGTGGTGGCGGTGCGCAAGAACGCCCGGGAACGCAACAAGGTGATGGCCGTGGGCCGGGAGGCCAAGATGATGCTGGGCCGCACCCCGGGAAATATCGTGGCCATCCGCCCCATGAAGGACGGGGTCATCGCCGACTTTGAGATCACCGAAGCCATGCTGCGCCACTTCATCCGCAAAGTACACAACCGCCGCTCCCTGATCCGGCCCCGGATCATCGTCTGCGTGCCCTCGGGCATCACGCCCGTGGAAAAGCGGGCGGTCCGGGAGTCCGCGGAATCAGCGGGCGCCCGGGAAGTCTATCTCATCGAAGAACCCATGGCCGCGGCCATCGGCGCGGGCCTGCCCATTACCGAACCCATCTGCAACATGGTGGTGGACATCGGCGGCGGCACCACGGAGGTGGCGGTCATTTCCCTGGCCGGCATCGTTTATTCCCGCTCCGTGCGCGTAGGCGGGGACAAGATGGACGAAGGCATCCTGCAGTACGTCAAGCGGAACTACAACCTGTTGATCGGCGAACGCACCTCGGAGATCATCAAGACCACCATCGGCAACGCCTTTCCCGGGGAAATGGAGACCATGGATGTCAAGGGCCGGGATCTGGTGACGGGTATCCCCAAAATCATCAGCGTCAATTCCGATGAGGTGCGGCAGGCCATCCAGGAACAGATCGACACCATTGTGGCCACGGTCAAGACCGCGCTGGAGCAGATACCACCGGAATTGGCCGCGGATATCGTGGACCGGGGCATTTATCTCACCGGCGGCGGCGCCTTGCTGAAGCATCTGGACTTGTTGCTCCATCAGGAAACCGGCCTTCCCATTAAGATCACCGAAGACCCCTTGGCCACCGTGGTGCTGGGTTCCGGCCGGGCCCTGGACAATCTGGATATCCTCAAGGAAGTGATGGTGGATTAAGGCGGCTGCTGTGCGCCCTCGAACGCGCTTTCGCAACTCCCTCATTATTATTGCCACCCTCCTGCTGGTCATCTCTTTACTTTCTCTTGGTCTGAAGCGCTCCTCGGTCTTGAGAAAAGTGGAGGGGGTGATGATTTCCCTGACGGCCCCGGGCCTGCAGGGACTCTACTATCTGGGCCGCACCCTGCGGGGGGTCTGGGAAGGATATCTTCATCTGGTGGGCGTGCAGCGGGAAAACGCGGCCTTGCGGAGACGCCTGGTAGAGTACGAGCAAAAAGAGGTGCAGTACCAGGAGGCCCTGCAAACCGCGACCCGCTTGGAAGCCTTGATTGGGTTGAAGCAACAGATGGCTCTCCCCATCACCGGCGCCCGGGTAATCGCCTATGACCCTTCCCTGTGGTCCCGCTGCGCATTATTGGACCAGGGTCAAGATCACGGGGTGAAGCGGGGTCTGCCGGTGCTAGGCGCGGGTGGCATCATGGGCCGCATTGTGGAAACTTATCCCCATTACTCCAAGGTCATGCTCATTGTGGACCGTAACAGCGGCGCCGACGCCATGTTGCCGCGCACCCGGGTGCGGGGCATCCTCCAGGGCCAGGGGGGCAACCGCTGCTCCCTGGATTATGTGCCCAAAAGCGCGGATGTCCAGGTGGGGGACCTGGTGCTGGCCTCCGGTCTGGGGGGCATCTACCCCAAGGGTATGGTCTTCGGCAAGGTCAACGCGGCCAATAAGAAAACCCAGGGGGTCTTCCAGGAGATCGAGGTGACTCCCGGGGTGGATCTGTCAGCCCTGGAAGAGGTGGTGGTAGTGAAGGTGGTCAATCTGACCCTTACTCCGTGACCCATGACAATTCCGCTGCTCCTTTATAGCCTGGCGGGTTTAGGGCTCTTTTATTTCCAAAACCTGCTGCTCTTCCCCCAGGTGCGTTTGCGCCTTCTGGGGCTCCTCCTGTTTTACGTGGGCTTGCGGCCTTCTTTTCTCCTGGCCTTTTCCCTGGCCCTGATCCTGGGGGTGTTGCAAGATAGTTATGCCACCACCCCTTTTGGCCTGCATCTGGGGGGCGGGCTGCTCTTGGTGGGGATAGCCCGGTTTTGCCGCCGCCGCTTGTTGCTTCAGAAAATCGGCCCCCAGATTATCGCTAGCTTGGGGGCTTTGACATTGCAGGAAATCGGCTTTATGGTTACCTTGCTGTTGTTGGGGCTTGAGCCTTTCCCTTTCCACGATCTGCTGGCCTTCCGGGGCTCGGAGCTACTGGCCACCGCCGCGCTGGGCCCCTTAATGTACGCCTTGGTGCTGGGGTTGGAAAAACTCTCGAGCCGCTATGGTTGGCGCCCCATGTCCCCATGGGCCCAAGAATAGCTGCCGGCTTCCGGTCAGGGCGGACCTAAGTAGTCCGCCCGGGAATGAAGGCGCACACCGGGGTGTGTCCCTACCATGCCCCATTTTTGATGGCTGCGTGCTATTAGGCCTTCCCCGCCTCCCCCTCCGGGACCCTTTCCCATCAAGAAGGGGGGGATAAAAATTAGTGGAGATAATCCTGGAACAGTACGCCCGCCACGGAGGAAACAAACCATAAACCGTCTGGCTTCCCGGTTCCGGGGGGAAACCCTGGGGGGATCGCTGTCCGCAGAAGATCAAGAACGGATGCGCTGGGCCTTCTCCGCGGTGGCCCTGATCGTCCTCTTCCTGGCCGGTCTCCTTTTCTTGCGCCTCTGGTTTCTGCAAATGGTGGAGGGAGAGGAACTACGGGAACGCTCCGAGCATAACCGCCTCCGCGTCCAGGACTTGCCCCCCTGGCGCGGGATGATCCTGGACCGGCACGGACAGGTGCTGGTGGCCAACCGTCCCAGTTATGACCTGGTGGTGGTTATGGAAGACGTAGCGGATATCCCTCTGCTGGCCCCGCGCTTAGGGAAGGTCTTGCATTTGGAGGCAAAAAACGTCCAGACCCAATTGGAAGCGGCCCGGAACACGGGGCTGGCCCAGGTGCGGGTAAAGGGGGATCTCACCTGGGAGGAAATGGCCCTGGTGGAAACCTTTAAGCCGGAGTTGCCCGGGGCCTTGATCCAGGTGCAGCCTAAGCGGGAATATCGCCAAAAAGGGCGGGCCTGTCACGTCCTGGGCTATCTGGGGGAGATCACCGAATCCCAATTGAAAAGCGGGCGGTTCTCCAACTACAAAATGGGGGACGCCCTGGGCAAATGCGGCATTGAGGCGGCCCAGGAACAATACCTCCGGGGCCAACGGGGCTACCGCCGCATTGAGGTGGACGCCTATGGGCGGGAGTTGGGTCAATTGGACCGTCAGTTTCCCACCCCGGGGGCCAACATCTTTCTCACCCTGGATAGCCGTCTGCAACAGGAGGCCGAGGAATGCCTGTCCGACAAAGCCGGGGCTATTGTGGCCCTGGACCCCCGTTCCGGCGGGGTCCTGGCCATGGTCTCCTCTCCCTTTTATTCTCCCGAGGCCTTTGAACGGGGGCTCAGCCCCTACGAATGGCAGACTCTCAGCAAACGCAAAGACCACCCCTTGGAAAACCGCGTCATCAAGGGCCAATATCCCCCGGGCTCCACCTTCAAAATCGTCATGGCTGCGGCCGCGTTGGAGGAAAAGGTCATTACCCCCAGCACCGCCATCGAATGCACCGGCGTGCTGCCCTTCGGCCAGCACGAGTTCCATTGCTGGCGCAAAGGGGGCCACGGTCAAGTAAATATCCACCGGGCCCTGGTGGAGTCTTGCGACATCTTCTTCTACCAGGTGGGCCGGCGCCTGGGCATTGAGCGCATCGCCAAGTGGAGCAAACTTTTCGGCCTGGGCGCGGCCACGGGTTTGCATCTGGACCGGGAGATGCCGGGATTGGTGGCCTCTCCCTCTTGGAAACTGGCCCGCTTCCGCCAGCCCTGGCGTGAGGGGGATACCTTCTCCGTAGCCATCGGCCAGGGCTATAATCTGGCCACTCCCCTGCAGATGGCCCAGGTGGCCGCGGCCATCGCCAACGGCGGCCGTATTTATGAACCCCAACTGGTGGAAAAGGTGGAAAGTCCTGCAGGGGAGATTCTGTCCCGGCCCGGGCCGGTTCTCAAGTCCCAGGTAAACCTCAGCCCGGCCACCCTGGCCCTGGTGCGCAAAGCCCTGAGAGGGGTGGTTCACGACGAGGGCGGGACCGGCAAGGGCGCCCAGCTCTCCTACCTGGAAGTGGCGGGCAAGACCGGCACTTCCCAGGTGGTGACCCTGGAAAGGGAAAAGCGGGAAAAAGAGAAGCGGGGCAAAACCCTGGCCCAATTCCAGAACCACGCCTGGTTTGTGGCCTATGCCCCGGTGGAGGCACCGGAAATAGCCGTGGCGGTGCTGGTGGAACACGGCGGCGGCGGCGGCGCGGTGGCTGCGCCCCTGGCCCGGAGGGTCCTGGCCGCCTACTTCCCGGATAAGACGAAGAAGGAGGAGGAGAAGGCCCCGGGAGAGGAACAGGAGCCGGAGACCCCTGACTCCTCCCCAGATTCCGCCACCCCTGAATGAGGGCTCTGGGAGGGCAATCCTGAGGGAGGGGCCGGGGGCCTTGGGGCTGACAGCTTATACCATGATCGCATTGTAGGGGCGGGTTTTAAACCCGCCCCTACAAGTGATATCAATATGTTAGCATGTTATTTTGTTTCATTTCAAAGCGAACATGGTATTATTCCCCCGGCCCGCCCCTCCACTTCCTTTTAATACTCCGGCCCCCCTCCCTGCCAGCCATATTTGCCGATGAGCCGCACGAAACGGCAGCCTCCCAGATAATCGAATTTAACCCCTTCTCCGGTCTTCCGGGCCCGGGTGAGGGTCTGGGAGAAGCGGTCCCCCACCGGCACCACCAGCCTTCCTCCCAAAGCCAACTGTTCCAATAAAGGCCGGGGCACTTGGGGGCTGCCCGCGGTCACCAGGATGGCGTCAAAGGGGGCCGCGTCCGGCCAGCCCAGGGTGCCGTCCCCCACCCGCATCTGAAAATTCTGATAGCCTAATGCCGCCAACACCTTTCCGGCCTGCTCCGCCAGGGAGGCCAGGCGGTCGATACTGTAGACCTCGGCGGCCAACTCCGCCAGGATCGCGGCCTGGTATCCGGAGCCGGTGCCGATCTCCAGCACCCGGTCAGTCTCCTTGAGTTCCAGGGCCTCGGTCATCAGGGCCACGATATAGGGCTGGGAAATGGTCTGATCTTCGCCGATGGGCAGGGGATAGTCATTATAGGCCTGGTCCCACAGGCCTTGGGGCACAAAGCGGTGCCGGGGCACCCGCCGCATGGCCGCCAACACCCGGGGGTCGGCTACCCCCCGGAGCTCGATCTGGGTGTCCACCATCCGGTTCCGGACCCCGGTGAACTCATCTTCGGTCATATTCTTCCTCAGTAATGCTATTAGGGAAAGGGGCCGTAGGAGCGGGTTAAAAACCCGCCCCTACGAGGCCTGACCATCCCCCCTCACTCCACTCTCACCCAGGTGGCTTGGGGTCCTTTTTCTCCCTCTTCCATGGCGAATTTTACCGGTTGTCCCGGGGTGAGGGAGTGGAAGCGGCCTTTTTTCACGGCGTGGGCGTGGAAATAGACTTCCAGGCCGTCCGGGGTGGCGATGAAGCCGAAGTCTTTTTCCGGGAACAGACGCAGGATCTTGCCATGTTGGGCCACTTCTGCATGGGCCTTGACCTTCTGCTGCCGGATCTGGGAATGTTCTTCCAGGCGCCGGTCCAGGACGTCCAGGGCCTCCACGATCAAGGGCAGGACATACTCGCCCTGGCGGCTGACGGTGATGGTGTCGCCGGGCACGGCAGCCACCAGATGGATTTCAAAAGCTCCCTGGCGATGGTGGGCGGTGCCGATGATTTCCACCCGGGCGTGGAGGATGGGGTTGACGTAGTGTTTCTGGAGACGGGCCAGTTCTTCCTCGATTTTTTCCCGCCATTCCGGCAAGATTTCCAGGTGGCGGCCTTCGATATGCACATCCAGGGGCAGCATGGCAGACCTCCTGAGCCGGGGCCGGGACCGGTCATCCTGAATCTTGGCGGATACTTGCGCCGCAGGCGGATGTCAGGAAGACGGGACCCCTGCCCATGACCTCATGGTATAATAATATAAGCTTGGCAAAAGAAAATAAAGGGGCTGACAGTCCATGGAGTGCCGATTTCATCCGCAGCGGCAGGCCTGCGTGCAGTGCCAGAAAATGGAGTTCTGGTACTGCCAGGAGTGCCTGGACGCCTGCCGGGCCTGCACTGACCCCTGCCTCTACTGCAAATTCCGCCGGGAATGCGTCATCTGGGAACTCTGCCGCAAGGAAGCCCGGAAGCGGTGCAAGGAGTTGGCAGAGAAAGAAGATTGAGGAGGGGCCGCAGGTCCACGGCCCTTAGCCCCCTCCCCCGACTCACTCTTCCCCCCCTTCCGGCCTGGCGGTGACGACTTCGGCTTGCCAGAGGCTCTGTTGCCGGGTGTCGGCCTGGCGGTGTTGGCAGGGGTCGAAGCCGCAGACGGGGCAGATGGGCCTGGCGCAGGGGTCAAGGTGGATGAGGATGTCCGCGGTCTTGCCGAAATGGGTCTGGAAGATCCTCTCCAGTTCCTTGACCTCCCGGTGGCCTTCTTCCAGGGTGAGGTCCTTGGGGAGAATCAGGTGGAAATCCACATGGATAATATCGCCGGAGCGCCGGGCCCGGAGCTGGTGCACGTCAATCCAGATGCTTTTCCGGTGTTTCTGGAGGATGGCGGAAATCTCTTCCAGGAGCCGGGGGTCGGAGGTGTCCATGAGCCCGGCAGCGGCCTGGAACACCAGTCTGCTGCCGGTAACCACAATATTGAGCCCCACCAGGCAGGCCACCACCCCGTCCAGCCAGAGCCAACCGGTCCACAGCACCAGCCCCAGCCCTAAAAGCACTCCCCCGGTGGTATAAACGTCGGTCAAAATATGTTTGCCGTCGGCAATGAGCACCAAAGAATTGGTGCGCCGGCCCGCCATTACCAGCCCCGCCCCCAGCGTCAGGTTGGCGATACTGACCCCCACCAGGATCAGCAGCCCCCCGCCCAGATGCGGCAGGGCCTGGGGCTGGAAGATGCGGGGCCAGGCCTGATAAAAGATGCCGCAGGCCGCCAGGATGATGAGGGCTCCCTCAAAGCCCGCGGAAAAGAACTCGATCTTGCCATGGCCGTACGGGTGGCTGGGGTCCGGGCTTTTGGCCGCAAAGATGATGGACCCCAGGGCAAAGGTGGAGGCCGCCACATTGATGATGGACTCCAGGGCGTCGGAAAGTATGGCCGCGGAGCCCGTCAGCCAGGAGGCGTAGAACTTCAGGGCCATCAACCCCGTGCTCACCGCCACCGACAGGGAGATGGCTAGGACGCGCATCTTGAAATTGGGGCTTTCCCTCAGGTCCATCAGGCTTATCGATACTATTTACTGGCTGTCCGTCATCTTCTGGTTCCCAAGTTCAACTTGGGAACCAGAAAGGAAATTGAAAAACGAAAACCGTCTTTAAATCACCATCACCTCCCGGGGGGTGATGGTGAGCCATTCCACGCCCTCCGGGGTGATGCGCCCGGTGTCCTCCAGGCCGATCATGCCGATCTCCGGCAGGAAAATCTTGGGTTCAAAGGCCAGGACCATGTCCGCGGCCAAAGGATAAGGGAAACGGGCGGTGAGCAATGGAAATTCATCCGCCTCCAGGCCCAGGCCGTGGCCCAGGAAGCTGACCCGGTCCGGGCCCTGGCCCATGAAATACTCCTCAAAGCCCCGCTCCTTGACTTCCTGCCACAAGCGCCGATAGATGTCCCCGGCCAGAACGCCGGGGCGGGCCAGGTCCGCAAAGAGCCGGTACAGGTCCTCGATCACCCGGAAGGCTTCCCAGGCCCGGGGGGGCAGGGATTGTAAGGCGTACATGCGGGTCTGGTCCACCACGTAGCCGTTGAAGCACCCGAAAAGATCGATGCTGATGGGTTCTCCGGGGGCCAGTGGCTTTTTTCCGGCCCCTTGGGGAAACGCGGCGCTGAACCCCGGGCCGCCGCTGGGGGTGTCCGTATAGGCGGCCTGGACCCCGGAGACCCCGGAGAGGACGTGGCCGTAAAACATCTCCAGGTTCCAGGTGCGGATCCTGACCAACCCCTGGTGGCCCAGGAGCCGGAGGCGGTATTCCAGGGTCGCGGCCACTTCCATTTCCCTGACCCCGGGCTGCAGAAGGCCGGGAAGGTCTTCCAGGGCCTGGTCCAGGAACCTGGCGGCCCGGCGCAACTGCTCGATCTCGTAGGCGCTCTTGAGCATGCGCTGCCGCCGGATCAAGGAGGAGACGTCCTTTATGGCCCGTTGGGGAAATAATTTCTGAAATCGCTGAAAAAAAGCCACGGGCATGACGTCCAACTCCAGCCCCAGGGGACCTTCCTCCGGAAACCCGCGGCTGGCCAGCAACGGCGGAATCTCTTTCAAGTCCCCATAAAAAGCCAGGGCCCAGGGAGGCACCGCCTCCAACAGGCGGTACTGGGGCCGGCGCACCAGGAGCAATGGTGACAGGGAAGGGCTGACGGCCAGCCAGCCATCCGCCAGGGTGCCGGTGTAATAGTAGAGGTCCGCAGCCTGGCGGATCAAAGCCAGGGGCACGCCCTCCCGGGCCAGCCCCTCTTTAAAGGCCGCCACCCGGGCGATAATTTCCGGGACAGGTACAGGCTCCATCATTCCTCAGCTCAAGATTACAGAAGCAGGGTGAGTTTCCGGGCCTCCGGCGGGGGAGGTGGCGGCACTAACGGCCAGGGGGGACACGGCTGCTCCGGTCGAAGTTGGGCGGGGGAGGGAACTGGAGGCTCCCAGGCTGCATTTCCGCCTGCCCGGCTCCTGTCTCTCCCCTCTTAAGGCCTCTGGTGGAATTCTCCTGTAGGGTTTGGTCAAAAGGAAGTTTTTCAGCCCTTTGGGTTTTGCTTGGCTGCCTGGGCCTTCTCCCACTGCCGGGACCATTCCGGGTTGTGGATCTTTTCCGGGGTTTCCAGGGCCAGCCGCAAATATTCGTTGATCTGGTCCTCCACCCAGGGGTGTTTCTGGAATGCCTGCAACTCCTTGGTCACCAAATCCTTAAATTCCTGGGGCAGTAATTCCTCCTGGGCCAGGCGGCCTTCCAGAAAACCGATCATGCCCTTCAAGGAGATGAACTGGTGGGTCAGGCCGTGTTGCCGCAAACAGGCCTGGACATCGTCCCGGATGCGGCCCGAGGCAATTTCCCGGAGAAACTGGGTGGGGGACTCCCCACTCATTAGCGAAGAAAAAAAATGGCGGAGATAATAGAAACGCTTGCCGGTGCTCCAGATGGCATCCAGATTTTCCACGTTCTGGGGGTCCTGGCAATAAGCGTCCAGGGCTTCCCGGTAGGGCCGCTCCAGTCTGGAGAGGATCAGGGAATTTAACATGATCAGATTAATGACAAACATGCCGAAGACCGCGGCTTGGGCCAGAGCCGGGCGGATGCCGCTGGCCCAACTCAGCAGGAGATAGAGAAAAATCAGCAATAAGATAAAGAGGCGGATGAAACCGACCCGGGAGACCGGCATGCCGGGGTCCTTGCGGTGGGCGAGAAAATACCAGATGAATAGACAGAGTAATACCAGTTGGACATAGGCGATGGACAGGGTATCAACCAGAAAATTCCACATTCTCTCACTCCTCTGGGGGTGGGTGGCAAGCAGGACTACCAGCCCCCACCCCTCCGCCCCAATAATCTATCTAGAACTCTCAGGGTATTTCGTAAATCTTGATCTTGGCCCGCTGGCGCTCTCCGGTCAGCCAGGCGCTAAAAATCATGGAGCGTTTATGTTCCAGATACTCGGCTTGCAGTTTATCCCGCTCTTTCCGAAATTCTTCCGGGTTGGCGGCCTTTCGGGCCTTAAAGGCCAGAAGGTAATACTTGCCCTGGAAGAGGATGGGCTTCGGAGGATACGGGTCCCGGCCGGAGAGTTTGAAGGCCGCGCTGGTCAGGGGCTCGGCCTGGGCCTGCCCCAAAAAACCCTGGAAGCGGGTGAAAGGGCCGCTATCCTGGAGGGCCAAGCCGGCCTGGGCCGCCACCTTGGTCAAAGGTTCCCCTTGGCGCAGGCGCTCCAACAGCTTGGCCGCTTCCTGGGAGGCCTGGTCTCTGGCCTGCTGCCGGCTCACTGCCTGGCGCACCCGGTCTTTGCACTTCTCCAAAGGCGGGATTTGGCTGTCCTGATGCTCCAGGTCCTGCAAAACCGCAAACCCTGCGGTCAGGTCCACCACCTTGCTGATTTCCTGGGGTTTGAGGGCCAGGGCCGCCTGGTTGAAATTGGGTTGGGCCCCCAGCTCCGGGACCGGTTCCCCCAGGCTGAGGAGGGGAGTTTCCTTGACCTGGACCCCTAACTTTTTGGCCACCTCGGCCATGGGAGTGGTAGTCAATAATCCCCGGGCCTTTTGCGCGGCCTCCTGGGCCATCTGGCGGCTTTTGTTCTCCAGCAGACGCCGGGAAGCCAGGCTCCGGGCTTCGGCTTCCGGCAGCCGCTCAGACTGTTTGACTTCTTCCAGCTTGAGGAGATGGAATCCCTGGTTGGTCACGGCCAGCCCCACCTCCTCCTTCTTCAAGGAAAAGGCCACCTTGTCCCACTCCGGCGGGTATTGACCCCGCTTCACCTCACCCAGGTCGCCGCCTTTGTCCCGGCTGGCCGGGTCCTGGGAAAACTTTTGGGCCATGGGGATAAAATCCGCGCCCATCCTGGCCTGGCGCAATAAGGCCTGGGCCTGGTTCTCAATTTGGCGCCGCTCGGAGGGGGTAGCCTTGGGAGGGACTTTCAACAACAATTGCCGTACCCGGATTACCTGGGGCCGGGTGAATTCCTCCGGGTGGTCCTTTAGGTACTCCGCCACTTCCCCGGGCGTGGGCCGGGCCTGCTCCTGAAAATCGCCGGGGCGGAACAGCAGGTATTTCACCCTGGCCCGTTCCGGGGTGCGAAACTGTTCCTGGTGCTCCTGGTAATACTTTGCAATTTCCGCGTCACCGGGACGCTGCGCCGCCAGGAAACGCTCCGGTGGGACCACGAGGTAACGCACCTCCACGGTCTCCCGGGCCATCCGGAACATCTCCTGCAGGTCCGCGTCCGAGACCTTGGCAAAGGAGGTGATGGTTTGGATAATCTTTTGCATCAGCAGGCGATGCCGCTCCTGGGCTTCAAAATCTGCGGGGCTCAAATGGGACCGGGCCAATAACATCTGATAGCGGCGCTCGTTGAACTGCCCATTCTCCTGGAAAAAGGGATAGCTGCGGATCTGCTCCTGCAATTCCGCGTTGCTCACCTTGATGCCCAGGCGCTCCGCGGCTTGCCTGAGCAGCGCTTCATCCACCAGCCGGTTCAGGGCCTGCTCTTTGAGGCGCATCGCCTTGATGCCTTCTTGGGTCAGTTCTCCCTTGGAAAACTCCTGGTATTGCCGCACCAGTTCATTATATTGCTTTATGTAGGCGGTCATCAGGATGGGCGTGCCGTTGACGGAGGCCACTTCCTGAAGATGGGGGGATTTGAGGCCGCCCACGCCCCAAAGAATGAAGACAATGGCGATGGCGCCGATGATCAAGGCGATGAACCAGGAACGGGAGTACTTGCGCAGCCATTTTAGCATAGAACTACCTGCCGCCTTCCTTTAGCAACTTCTGGGCCTCATGGCCTTCCGGGCTCTTGGGGTAGGCCTGGGCCAGCTTTTTCAAGGTGCTCTGGTAAAGCTTGGTTTTGTTGTCGGCCTTATAGGCCAGAGCCTGTTGTTTTAAGGCCGCGGGGGCCAGGTTGCTCTTGGGATGCTGGGTGACCAGCTTGTTGAATTCCACCGCGGCCTCTTTATGTTTGCCCTCATGGACAAAACTATAGCCCAGGTAGAAACGGGCATCCGGGGCTTTCGGGCCCTGGGGCTGACTTTGCAGGTACTTGACAAACTTGTCCCGGGCCGCGGCGTATTTCTTTTTCTGATAGAGGCGGTAAGCTTCTACATAGAGCTTATCCCCGGCCGCGGCGGGAGGCGGATAACCGGGGGACGCGGCGGTTCCCTTGGCGCCGGGCCGCTCCGCAGGACGTTGCCCAGCCCGGGGCGGGGCGGCAGGGCCCTGGGCTTCTGCCTCCGCCAGCCGGGTCTCCAATTGCTGCACCCGGGCCTCCAGGGCTCTGACCTGCTGGGCCAGGTCCGGTGGTGCCGGAGTGGGCGCGGGTGGGGCTGCGGGGGCCCCCCCTTCTCCGGGGGGCGGAGTCACAGTTTTGCTCCGGGCCGGATAATAGGCGTAAGAGTTACAGGCCGCCAAGGTAAGGACTACCGCCAGTACCAACAGATACCGCATCCCTTTTGCTTGCCTCATCTTTCTCCCTCCCCGGGGGCCGTGACCATCCCCCCTCTCACCAGCCGTTGCCTTGTCCCTGACCTCTAGTTAATTACGCTGGCCTTGCCGAAATTTGATAAGGCAATTAAATATTTTATCCTATTATCATTTTGCCCTGCTTGTCAAGGATAGGGGCATCCCAACCTCGGGTCCCCGGGCCTCCCCCCACCAACAACTTTCTCTCCAACCGCCAGGCCACCCAGGTGAAACTCTTTTCCGGGGGGAGTTCGATGGCCCATTCGTCCCGGGTGCGGCGGCGGCTGACGGCCCAGCCGCGCTGGCGGTAGAGTTGCGCCAGGTCCTCCTCCTGGGTGTCCCGGAAGCCGGAGAGGATCAAGGTCGCGCCGGGGGCGGCCAGCCGGATGAATTCCTGCACCTTCTCCAACTGCAACCCTGCTGGGAGGTTGGCCACCACCACCTGGAAGGGGCCTTGCAGACATTCGGTGGAGCCCCGGACCACCTGGACCGCGGCCGTGAAGTGGTTCTCCCGGGCGTTTTCCCGGGTGAGAAGCACCGCCGGCCCGGAGAGGTCCACCCCCACGCACAGAGCCGCACCCAGCGCGGCCCCGCCCAGGGCCAGGATTCCCGAGCCGCAGCCCACGTCCACCAGGCGGACCCCGGAAAGTGGGGTGGCGGCCAGCAGTTCCAGGCAAAGGCGGGTGGTGGGATGGCCGGGGGGAAAGGAACTCCGGGCCCGCACCGTCAGGACGGTCTCCCCGGGCCGGACCCGGCAGGGCCGCCAGGGGGACTTCAGCACCAGACCTGGTAATCGCACCAGCAAGGGGCTTTCCTCTTTATTCGGCTCGGCCTTGTTTTAAAGAGCCGCGGTGCTTAAATAATAGGCTGTGGGGGCGGGTCCGCGTGTCCGCCCTGGTGGGCTGTTGAAAAATAGGTTTTGGGCCTGATTAGAACCAGTTCTTATCCCCCCCTTTGAAAAAGGAGGGTTAGGGGGGATTTGCTAAGCGCCTGAAATCCCCCTAAATCCCCCTTTTTCAAAGGGGGACTTTGAAATTCTTGGTTTTCCATCAGGCTCTGGTTTTCTATTTGGGAGATAGTTTTCCAACAATCTCCCAGGAGGCGCATACCTAGGTGCCACCCTAGAGCATGCCTATGTTCCCAAGTGATCCCGGTTCCCGGACCGTTTGGTAATTGACCCCATGGCCCTTTTGGGTTAAGAATTAAGGCAGTAAAAAAGAAAATTACCAATTATTTCGGGACTTAGAAAGAAAAAAAGGGCAAAGCCCCGGCTGCTTATGGAAAAGATTCTCCTGACCCGGGTCGGTTATGAGAAAATCATCAAGGAACTGGAGATCCTCAGCCGCGTGGAGCGCCCCCAGATCGTCCGGGAACTGATGGAAGCCGCGCAGGAAGGGCGTCTGGAGAAGAACCAGGATTTTCAGGCCGCCCTGGCCCAGCGGCAGCGCTTGGAAAAGCGGATCCGGCAGTTGCAGCACATTCTGGCCAACGCCCAGGTGCTGGTGGGCAGCAATCTTCCCCCCACCAAGGTGCGGTTCAATTCCCAGGTGCGTATCGTTAACTTGCGGGACGGCCAAGAGCAGGAATTCCTCCTGGTGAGCGCGGTGGAGGCCGATGCGGGCCAGGGACAGTTATCCATCGCCTCTCCCTTGGGGCGGGCTTTAATAGGGCGGGTCCGGGGCGACTGCGTGCATATTCAGACACCTCGCGGTCACCGGTCCTACCAGATCCTGGACATCCGGATGGCGGAGCCATGAGCGGCAATCACTCCCTCCAGGCACATCAGCACCGTTTTGAGAGCAGCGCCTGGCGTCTGTCCCTGGCCTTCTGGACGCAACTGATTTTCTTTATCGTGGAATTGGCGGGGGGGCTCCTTACCAACAGCCTGGCCCTGCTGGCGGACGCGGGCCACATGTGCAGCGACGTGGCCGCCCTGGGCTTGAGCTTTCTGGCCTTGCGGTGGACCGCCAAACCGCCCACCTCCCAGAAGACTTACGGTTACCACCGCCTGGAAATCCTGGTGGCCCTCCTCAACGGCGTGGCCCTTTGGGCCATGGCCGCCTATATCTTTTACGAGGCCTACGGGCGATTCTTTCAGCCGCCCCAGATCAGCACCGTGCCCATGCTCATCATCGCCTCCCTGGGGCTCTTGATCAATCTTTTCGGAGCGTATATTCTTTATCCCACCCGGCAGCACAACATCAACTTGCGCTCTGCGTTTCTCCATCTCCTGGCGGACTCCCTGGGGTCGGTGGCGGCCATGGCCGCGGGCGTGGCCATCCTGTGGCAGGGCTGGTACTGGTTCGACCCCCTGGCCGGCGGGGTCATCGGCGTGATGATCATTGCCGGCAGTTGGCAATTGGTCCGGGAAGCCGCGGAGATCCTCATGGAGGCCACTCCCCGGCATATCCACCTGGAGGAGGTGACCGCGGCCCTGGAAGAGCACCCCCTGGTGGAAAAGGTGCACGATCTGCACATCTGGACCATAGCCTCCGGGATTTATGCCCTCAGTGTGCACGTGAACATCAGCAACAGCGAAGACCGGGACTGCCTCACCTGGGAGATAGAAGAGCTGTTGCGGCGCCGCTTCGGCTTGGAGCATAATACCATTCAGATAGAAGGCCCGGGGTTTCATGATCCCCGGGTGTGTCCTTTGACCCGTCTGGAAGGATTGAACAAACGGAACCACCATCACCAATAGTCAGCACTTGCGGCAGACCTGAACCAGAGGAGGACCCATGTCACCGAATCGCTGGGAACTGAAACCGGAGAGCCTGCGCGCCGTCTGCGACGCTGATAGCCTGGGGTTTGAAACCACCCTGGATTTAACCCCCTCCAAGGAAAAGGTGGTGGGCCAGGATCGGGCCAAGCACGCCCTGGAATTCGGCTTGGCCATTAAGGACCCGGAATATAACGTCTTTGTGGCCGGTCCCCCCCGGGCCGGGAAAACGGAAATGATTAAGGCCTACGTGGCGGAGCTGGCCGCGTCCGAGCCTGCCCCTCCGGATTATATCTACGTCCATAATTTCAAGGACCCGGAGAAGCCCAAGGCCCTGGCTCTCCCCCCGGGCCAGGGCCGGTCCCTCAAGGCCGATATGGATGAACTGATCTCCACCTTAAAGGTGCAGATCCCGGAGGTCTTTGAGAGCGAAGACTATACGCAACGCCGGGAAGCCCTGGTGCACCGCTTTGCCCAGGAACGCAATACCATGCTCCAGGAGCTGGACGAAAAGGCCACCCAGGAGGGTTTCATCCTCAACATCTCCCAAACCGGCCTGATGATCTTCCCCGGTAAAGAGGGCAAACCCATGAGCGAGGATGAGCTCAAGGCCCTCAACGACGAGGATCGGGAAACCCTGCGCCAGAAGTCCACCGCCCTCCATACCGAAATGAACGAAGTCATCCGCAAGATCCGCAAAATGGAAAAGGAATTCCAGGAGATGGAGAAGAAGCTGGACCAGGATGTGGCCATGTACGTAGTGGGGCACCTGATCCAGGAATTACTGGAAAAGTACAAGGATCTTCCCCAGGTGACCGAATATCTGGGGGAGGTGCAGAACGATATCCTGAAAAATATCGAGGACCTGAAGCGCCGGCCCGGCGGACAAACCCCTTTTCCCTTTCCCACCCCCGAGCCCAGTTTCGTGCAGTACCAGGTGAATGTCTTTGTGGACCACTCCGAGACCCAGGGGGCCCCGGTGGTGATGGAGATCAATCCCACCTATCCCAACCTTTTCGGCGCGGTGGAGCGCCGGGCCCAGTTCGGCGCCCTGGTCACCGACTTCACCCTCATCCGCGCCGGCGCGCTGCACCGGGCCAACGGGGGCTACCTCATCCTGGAGGCCATGGACCTGCTGCGGTGGTATTTTTCCTATGAGGCCTTGAAACGCTGCCTTAAGGACCGGCAAATCAAGATCGAAGACCTGGCCGAGCAATTCGGCCTGATTTCCACCCGCACCCTGCAGCCCCAGCCCATACCCCTGCAGGTCAAGGTGGTCCTCATCGGTGACCCGTACATTTATCAGATTCTCTATATCTACGACGAAGATTTCCATAAGCTTTTCAAGATCAAGGCCCATTTCGATTGGGAGATGAAAAAGACCCCGGACCATATCCAAAAGTTCTGCGAGGCCGTGGCCGGGTATATCGCCGCCGAGAAGCTGATGCCGGTGCACAAAACCGGCATGGCCCGCCTGCTGGAATACGCCGGGGAATTGACCGGACACAAGGAAAAGCTTACCCTGCAACTTTCGGAAGTCTTGGACGCCTTGAAAGAAGCCAATTACTGGGCCAAGAACAACACCCACGAGGTGATCTTCGGCACCGACGTGGACAAGGCCATCCAGGAGAAGATTTATCGCTCCGATCTGCCGGAAGAGAAGATGCAGGACTTCATCGACGCAGGCATGCTCTTCATTGAGACCAGCGGCCAGGTGGTGGGCCAGGTCAACGGCCTGTCCGTTTATGCCCTGGGGGACTACGCGTTCGGGCGTCCCAGCCGCATCACCGCCACCATCGCCCTGGGCCGGGAAGGGGTGGTGGCCATCGACCGGGAATCCCAGCTCTCCGGCAATATCCACACCAAAGGGGTGATGATCCTGGCCGGCTACTTGAAGAGCCGCTTCGCCCAGGACAAGCCCTTGACCCTGTCCGCCAGCCTCTGTTTCGAGCAGAGCTACGGCCTGGTGGAGGGGGACAGCGCCTCCGGCGCGGAACTCCTGACCCTGCTCTCCGCCCTGGCCGACGTGCCTTTGGCCCAGAACATCGCCATCACCGGCTCCGTCAGCCAGCGGGGCGAGTCCCAGCCCATCGGCGGGGTCAACTGGAAGATCGAAGGTTTTTATAAGGTCTGCAAGGCCCGGGGCCTGGACGGCACCCAGGGGGTCATCATTCCCAAGGCCAACGTCCAGGACCTGATGCTGAAAAAGGAAGTGGTGGACGCGGTCCAAGACGGCAAGTTCCATGTCTGGGCCATCGGCCACATCGACGAGGCCCTGGAACTCTTAACCGGCCTGCCCGCGGGCCGGCGCCTCCCCGACGGCGCCTGGGAGCCCGAGACGGTCAATGACAAGGTGGATAAGAAGCTGCGCCACCTGATGGAACTGGCCAAAGAACTGATGAAGGGAGCAGAGGAGGGGGGAACCAAGTCATCCCCTGCGGCCCCGGCCCCTGCCTGCGGGAGGTGATGGTGAGAAAAGCGACTCTGCTGTTTATCCTGGCTTGGTGGTGGGCCCTGGCTGCTCCGGCCTTGGCCTCCGCCCCCGGACCGGGAGTGTCGCCGGACGCCGCCCTAACCCTGCTCCAGGAAGGCAATGCCCATTTTGTGGCGGGCAAGCTTAAACATCCCCACCTGAATAAGGAACGGCGGGTGCTGACCGCCACCAAAGGCCAGCAGCCTTTTGCCGCCATTCTCTCCTGCTCCGATTCCCGGGCCCCGGTGGAGCTGATCTTTGACCGGGGGGTGGGTGACCTTTTTGTGGTGCGGGTGGCCGGGAATGTGGCCGGTACGGATGAGATCGCGTCCATGGAATACGCCGCGGAGCATTTGCATACTCCCTTGCTGGTGGTTTTGGGCCACACCAAATGCGGGGCGGTGACCGCAGTGGTGGAAAAAGCCCGTTTGCACGGCAGCCTGCCGTCTCTGGCGGCCAAGATCAGACCCGTGGTGTTCAAGACCCGCATGGCCCACCGGGATCTGCGGGGGGACCCCTTGATCGCGGCGGTCATCAAGGCCAATGTGCACCAGGCCATGGCCGACCTGATTATCAGAAGCCGGATGGTCAAAGACCTGATAAAGGCTGGAAAACTGCAAGTGATCGGCGCTATTTATGATCTGGAGAGCGGGCGGGTGGAATGGCTGGGGCCCCACCCGGAGCAAAAGGAGTTGGTGGAGGGTAAACCCCGGGTGAAGTGAGGGAAGGTCACCCGGCTAATTTTCCCGGGGAGGTGGAAAGCATGAGAGGCAGTGGGACTACCTTTATCCTCGCGGGGTTCCTGGCGGCTCTATTTCTCGGGGCGGCGCTGGCGGCTGCCGGCCCGGTAATCCTTCACGAGAAGGACCGGGGCCACACCTTTACTATGCAGGTGGGGGAAAAATTGCTCCTGTATCTGCGCAATCCCGGGTCCGGCGGCTATAATACCAATCCCCCCGTTTTTGATCCCGCCGTCCTCAAACTGGCGTCCCAGAAAAAACTCCCCCCTGAGTCCCGGAAACCTCCCCGGGCCGGGGATTTCGGCCAACTCTTCTATGAGTGGGAAGCCATCGCCCCGGGCCAAACCGAGATCATCATCAACATCTACCGTCCCTGGGAGAAAAAGGCCCCGGAAGAATTCTGGCGGGTGAAGGTGAAGGTGGAGTGAGCAGTGAGCGGCAAGCAGTGAGCAGAAGAAGAGAATGGCCCGATTAGACGAAGTTCTTATCCCCCCCTTTGAAAAAGGGGGGTTAGGGGGGATTTGCTAAGCGCCTGAAATCCCCCTAAATCCCCCTTTTTCAAAGGGGGACTTAAGATGCCTTCGGTTTTCTTGGAGAACTTGAATTTCACTATGAGATAATTTCCCAACAATCCGCTCCAGGGCGGACATGCGGGTCCGCCCCTACTTCCCCTTCGATTCGATGTAGGCGTAGGCGGAGTGGTTGTGGATGGATTCGAAGTTTTCCGATTCCACCGTGTACCAGGTGAAGTTGTCGTCCTGGCGGAGGCGGTGGGCGATCTCCCGGACCACGTCCTCCACAAACATGGGGTTGGTGTAGGCCTTTTCGGTGACGAACTTCTCGTCCTGGCGCTTCAGCAGGGCATAAACCTCGCAGGACGCGCACTCTTCCACCAGGCGGATCAGGTCTTCAAGCCAAAAGAATTTCTTGTAGCGTACCTGAATCCGCACTTCCCCCCGCTGGTTGTGGGCCCCCACCTTGCTGATCTCCTTGGAGCAGGGGCACAGGGTGGTGATGGGCACGGTGATCCCCACCACCAGGTCCAGATGCCCTTTTTCATCCAAGGCCCCAGTAAAATTGCAGATATATTCCATCAGGCCCCGGGCCTTGGTCACCGGCGCGGCTTTATCGATGAAATAGGGAAAGGTCATCTCGATGTGGGCGGATTGGGCGTTGAGGCGGTGGCGGGTTTCCTCCAGGATGGCGCCGATCTTCTTGAGGCTGATGTCCCGGCGGTATTCACTGAGGATCTCGATGAAGCGGCTCATGTGCGTGCCCTTGTGGCGGTGGGGCAGGTTCACGTACATGTTGATGCGGGCCACGGTGTGCTGGGTGCCCTTGAATTTGTCCAGGACCACGATGGGGTAGGAGATATTTTTCACCCCCACTTTGTCGATGTCGATGGTCCGGGGGCTGACGTGGTTCTGGACGTCGGCGATGTCTAAAGGAGGGAGGATGATTGTCGATTTTTGGGATTTCATGAGTTTAAGTCCTCACACTAACCCTTAATATAAAGGACTGGGGGAGGGGGTTTGGGGGAGGGGGCAGGGGCGCTCCCTGGCCCCCTCCCCCAATCACCACCTCAAGCATACCTAAACCTCTCCGCCACGGCCCGGGCGTGCAGAGGCAGGCCCTCGGCCTCCGCCAGGGTGATCACCGTGTCTTTCAAGGAGGCCAGGGCCTCCCGGGATAAGTGCTGGAAAGTGGGCTTCTTAATAAAGTCGTCCACCGACAACCCGGAAAACATGCGGGCGCAGCCCCCCGTGGGCAGCACGTGGTTGGTCCCGGAGGCGTAATCCCCCACGGGCACCGGCGCGTAAGGCCCCAGAAAGATGGAGCCCGCGTGGCGGATGCGGGGCAACAGCGCCAGGGGGTCCCGAGTCATGACCTGGAGATGTTCCGCGGCGTAAATATTGGCGAATTCCAGGGCCGCTTCGAGATTTTTTACCACCAGCACCGCGGAGTATCCGGCCAGCGCGGCCTCGATGATCTCCCGGCGGGGGAGTTGGGGCAGCTCGGCCCTAATCAGGTCCACCACTTTTTGGGCCTGGGCCGCGTCGGTGGTGACCAGGACCGCGGCCGCGTCCGGGTCGTGCTCCACCTGGGTCAGGAAGTCCGCGGCCAGGAGGCGGGCCTCCGCGGTCTCGTCCGCCAGGATTAAAGCCTCGCTGGGGCCCGCGGGGGAATCGATGTCCACCTGCCCGAAGACCAGGAGCTTGGCCGCGGTGACGTATTTGTTGCCCGGACCCACGATCTTGTCCACCCGGGGCACCATCTGCGTACCGTAGGCCATGGAGCCGATGGCCCAGGGTCCGCCCAGCTTGAAAAAGCGTTGCACCCCGGCCAAATGCGCGGCCACCAGGGTGGCGGGGTTCAGGGCCAGACCCTCCCCCGGCGGGGAGCAGGCGATTATTTCGTCCACCCCCGCCACTTTGGCGGGGATGATATTCATCAGGGCGCTGGAAGGATAAGAGGCCAGGCCCCCGGGAATATAACAACCCACCCGCTCCAGGGGCCGGGTGAGGCGGCCGGCCAGCAGTCCCGGGCGCAGCTCCACGGCCCACATCTCCCGTTCCAACTGGGCCTGATGGAATTTTTCAATGTTGGCCGCGGCGACTTTCAGGGCCTCCAGGATTTTGGGGTCAAGGGCGCGGTACGCGGCCTGGATTTCTTCTTCCTTGACTTCCAGGTCGGCGATGGTGCAGCCGGGTTCAAGGCCGAGCTGCCGCAGGTTTTCCTCGTCCCCCACCCGGCGCAGCGCGGCCAGGATGGGGCTCACCGTCTCCAGCACCTGGCTGACGTCCTCCTGGGAGCGGCTGAGGATCGCCTGCCGCCGCGCCGGAGTAAGCCGGTCCAGATACTCCACCTGCAAGTCCATCATGCCCTGCCTTTGCCTTTCCCAGGGTATATTACCAGAATGATAATTATAACGGATTGTTCAGGAAAGCACAAACTTAAAGAGATGCAGGGCAATCGCATGTAGCCTTGGTATGGAATATGCGGTATTGGTCGTTTTCTTCGCTTTAAAATGATTCAGTCCCAGCGGCGCATTAGTTGAAGAATAACCTCTTGAAATAGATAGATAATTCT
>JBFLXM010000017.1:0-9447 GCA_040757175.1 Thermodesulfobacteriota bacterium | reverse complement strand
CCCCTGGAACCGCAGCCGCAATCCGACTCGCCGAGCAGCGGCGCGTAGTGGTAAAGCTTTGTTCACAAGGCTTAACCTATTAATAAACCAAAACTATTTTTTTGCAACTGTCGAAGATGAGTCTGAGGGAGCCGGAGGCGGCCGAAGAATCTATAACTTCTTGGAAAAGCAGAGATTCGCAAAGAAGCTGCGCTCCGTTCAGAATGACAAAACGTAGGGTGGGCACTGCCCACCGATTCCTTTAACGCTTAAGTGAACCGTATTGGATTTAGGGAGACTTATGCTGATCCGGGAATATCGCCTGGAGTACGTGCGACCGCCCCATCCCAGCGCCCGGCACCTCCGGTGCTTCGCCCACTTTGAGGCGGATATCGGTGAGATCCTCCCTCACCTGAATACCGTCTTAAGGGGCCACCAGTTCTCCCGGCAGCCGCCCATGCTCACCGTGAAGCTCCAGAGAGAACAGGCCCAGCTCATTACCATCTATCCCCGGATGATCGCCATCAATATCGTTAAAGACCAGGAGGAAGCCGGGGCAATCCTGGAGTGGCTGCGGCAGGTGATCGATGACACCTGGGAAAGGCGGCAAGAGATTCCACCCCGGTTTGACGTTCCCTCCCGGCCCCACATCCTGGATATTTTAAGACTGTTGCCGAAAACCAATTGCGGGCAATGCGGCTCGCCCACCTGCATGGTTTTTGCCGCGCAGGTGAGCGAGGGTCTCAAAAGTCCCGGGGCTTGCCCGCCCCTTGAGGAACCGGACCGGAAAAGACTTATGGACTATTTGGCGAATTTTTAAAGCCCCAGGCTGGCCCATTCCCCACCGCCTATTCCATCCGTCCCCGGTGATTTGCGGCGCCCCCCTTGAGATGCTGACCAAAAATATTTATATTTACGCAACTTGTATTTAATGGATGGTAGGTTAGGGACCTTTTGCTCCCACATAGATTAAGAAAATCGTGGGACGGGCGTCTCGCCCGTCACCGGTATCTGTGGCCTAGTGCCCGCCGACCTTGAACTTGAGACCTCTGCGAAAGTCTCATGTGGAACAGCCGCCCCCGGCTGTCCACCTTTCATTTAGTAGCAGGCGAGGGCGCCTGCTCCACATTTAGATTAAAAAGAAGGTCAATTGAGACTTTCGCAGAGGTCTCCAACTTTGAACCTTGAACTTTTTAAATCAGGATAAGTAATTATGATCACCCGGGTTCCCGGTTTTTTCTTAGGCCACGCCAGCGACTTTAAAAACATCACCGGCTGCACCGTGATCCTCTGCCCGCCGGGCACCGTGGGCAGCGTGGACATCCGGGGCTCCGCGGCCGGCACTCGCCAGTTGGACGCGCTCATGGGTTTTCATGTGGTAAACGAGGTGCACGGGGTGTGCATCTCCGGGGGCAGCGCCTTCGGCCTGGACGCGGCCGGGGGGGCCATGGAGTTCCTGGAGGAGCAGGGCCGGGGCTTTGACGTCACCATCACCCGGGTGCCCATCGTGCCTTCTGCGGTCATCTATGACCTGTCCGTGGGCAACTGCCGGGCCCGGCCGGATAAGGCCATGGGTTATGCCGCCTGCCGGGCCGCGCGCCCCGAGCCCCAAGGTGACGGCAGCATCGGCGCGGGCACCGGGGCCACCATCGGCAAGCTTCTGGGCGTCCACCAGGCCACCAAGGGGGGACTGGGCACCAGTTTCCTGGAAGGCCCGGGGGGCCTGATGGTGGGGGCCCTGGCCGTAGTCAACGCCTTTGGCGACGTGGTGGACCCCCAAACCGGGGAGATCCTGGCCGGGGCCCGCACCGCCCCGGAGAGCCGGGAATTCGCGGATTCCGTGGAGCTGATGCGCCAGGGGATAGTGCGGCGGCGCTTCGGCGAGCCCGCCAACACCACCATCGGCGTGGTGGCCACCAACGCCCGCCTCACCCGGGAAGAGGCCCAAAAGATCGCGCAGATGAGCCAAAACGGCCTGGCCCGCTGTATCCGCCCGGTGCACACCCTGTTCGACGGGGACACCATTTTCGTCCTGGCCCGGCCCCAGGTCGGCGCCGACCTGCACATCGTCGGCCTCCTGGCGGAGACGGCCATCCAGGAGGCCATCATCGCCGCGGTGAAATCCGCCCACGGCCTGGGGGTGCTGCCTTGTTACGCGGATTTACGGGGAGGGAGGGGGGAAGATAGTGATCAGTGATCAGTAATCAGTAATCAGTAAAAATCACTGATAACTGCCCACTGATCACTGTTTGCCGCTCCCCGCCAAAAGACATACTATGATTCAAAAAATAGACTTGGTGGTTTTCGACCTGGACGGCACCCTGGTGGACTCCTTACCCGATTTGGCCAATGCCGCCAATTATGCCTGCCGCTCTTTGGGCCTGCCGGAGCATCCGGCCGCGGCCGTCAAAGGGATGATCGGCGGCGGGGAGCGCAAGTTCGTGGAACGGTTCCTGGGGCCGGGCCAGGAAAGACTGCTGGAGGAGGGCTTAAGGCTCTATCTGGATTATTACAGCCGCCATTGCGGGGATCTGACCCGCATCTATCCGGAGGTGGAGGAAACGCTCCCCCGTCTGGCGGGGAAAAAGCTGGCGGTTCTCTCCAACAAGCACCAGAGGCTTGCGGAGAAGGTGCTCCAAGCCCTGGGCCTCTTCCCCTTTTTTACTGCGGTCCGGGGCGGGGGCAGGGGGCTGCCTCTGAAACCTGCCCCGGAGCCGCTTCTGGCCTTAATTAAAGAATTACAGGAAGAACCGGGCCGCACCCTGATGGTGGGGGATAAGACCGCGGACGTCCTGGCGGGCAAAGGCGCGGGGGCCCTGACCCTGGGGGTTACTTACGGCTATGGGGACCCATCTGCCTTAAAGGCCGCGGCCCCCGATTTTCTGGTGGACCATTTTGCCGCCATCGCCGGCCTTATTCTGCCTTAGCCTTCCCTCCGGATATTTCTCACGCCAAGCCGCAAGAACGCCAAAATTAGTATTATTTAAGACTCTTGCGCCTTTGCGCCTTGGCGTCTTGGCGTGAGGTATCCGCCGCTTCTCTCCGGGCTATTTGGCCTCCAACAGCAGCTTGACCGTGGCCTTGACCGCCTTTTTCCCCGGATCAGGGAATTTTATACTCTGCACCGCCTGGCTCAGGCATTTGGTCAGGGCCTCGTAACCCAGGGGCAGCTTGGGCAGGACCGGGCCGCTCACTTTGCCTCCGGCGCTGATGTTAAAGGTGAGGGTGACCGCCGCCGGCAGCTTGACTCCGTTTTTCAAGGCCTCCTGGCAGCACGCGGTCAATCTGGGCAGTTCGGCCTCCAGGGCCTCCTTAATCGCCTTTTGGTTCAGGCCGCCCTTAACCTGCACCACCTGGATACTGACTTTGACTCCCGGGGCCGTGGCGCCTTGTGAGGGCGGGGGGGCGGTGGAGGGCAGCGCGGTGACTAGCCTTCCCGGGGACTCTCTCACCGCAATATCTGCTCTGGAGCCCATGGGGGCGTGCCGCATGAGCTTGGCCATGCCCGGCGCGCTCCCGCCCACAGCCAGGTCGCTGACGCCCGCGGGCAGGGGCAGGGGCTGCTTGACGGTTTCCACTTTGCCATCGGACCGTTTGACTTGGTCCACCGCCACAAAAGAGGTGTAAGGGGACATCAGGCTGTACTTCAGGCCCAGCGCGGTAATCTCCTTGATGCGGCCTTCGTTTTTGTCTTTTTCCAGGACCCCCTGGTCCGCCAGGCGCAGCAAGCGGTGCCGGGCCCAGAGCACCCGCAGCGCGGCATTGTCCGGGCTGGCCTGGTCCGGGGTCACCTTTATTTTCTGTTTAAAATCCCCCTTCGCAGTCTTCCCGGTCACCACTATGGCGCCCCCGGGGCTGCCCCGGTATTTGCCCAGCAAGGTGAGGGGGCGCTGGGCGAAGAGGTCCGGCAAAGAGGCAGGTTCCACTTCGGTGGCGTCAAAACCTTGGAAGGAAACCCGGATATTGGTTAACAACGGGCTCTCGATGTAGCGCCGGAACCTGGCGGCCTGTTTGGCGGCCTCCCCGGGACCCAAGACCACGAAAGGTTCCCCCAAACCGGCCCGGGCCATGCCTTCGATGATATGGCGGTTGACGGAGGTGCCGATGCCGAAGGCAAAGAGGTTGGCGGCCACCAGATTCTGGCGGATGAGCTCAAAAGTCTGAGGCTCCACGTGCACGTAACCGTCCGTGGCCACCACCACGATGCGGGAAGTATCCGGAGTCCGGGGCAGGTTCAAGGCTTGTTTAAAGGCCGTCAAAATCTCCGTGCCTCCTCCTCCCATCTGTCCTTTAATAAAATCCACAGCTTTTTTTCTATTCTCCGGAGTGGCCGGCAAGGACCCGGACGCGGACAAGACCGCAGGAGCGCTCTCAAACAACAGGACGTTGAAATAGTCATGGGGTTTGAGACCCTGGAAGATGTCTTCCATCAGGGCCTTGGTGGTTTCCAGGGGAAAGCCGTGCATGGAGCCGGAGATATCCACGATGAAGATATATTCCCGCTTGACCACCGCCTCCGGCTTCACCCGGGCCGGTGGCTCCATCATCAGGAGAAAGAAATTTTCCTCCTTCCCCGGGTAAAGGAGCAGGCCGCTGTTGATGCGGTCCCCTGCCAGGGTGTAACGGAGGACAAAATCCTTGGTGCCCGCGGTGGCCGGGTCCTTAAGACTGACCCGGGCGGAGTTGGGGCTGGGGTACTTCACTTCCACTTCATGGCTGGGGCTGGCCAGCTTGGCAATGGGCAGGCCGCTGTTGACCTCCACGGCCAGATCGTAACTGAAGGGAGGGGCCTGGCCTTCGTGGAGATAGGGGTTCTTCACCCAGCGCTCCGTGTCCGGGGCTCCGGCCGCGTCCAGGTTGGAATAGCGGGGTCCCACCACCGTGGGGAAGACAAACTCATAGACCTGGTCTTCCGGCTCCAGCAGTTCCTGGTATTGCAGTTCCACCTTCACTTCGTCGCCCGGCAGGATATTGGCCACATTCATCTGAAAGACGTTGGGCCGCTGCTGCTCCAGCAGTGAGGTGGTTTTCCCTGCCTGCTTGGCCTGCTCATAGGTCTCCCGGGCCTTTTGCCGTTCCATGATTTGGGCCTCTATCACCCTTTGCCCCACGGTCATGCGCATGGCGTGGACCGCGGCCCGGGTGGAGGCGGGAAATACATAAATGGCCTCCAGGGCCTTTTGCCCCTGGTTCTGATAGACCTGGGTGATTTTCACCGCGGCCACCACCCCGGCAATCTTGACCTCGGCCCGGGTGGCTTTCAGAGGCAGCAGGTCTTTTCCAGGCTCCTCGGTCTTGACCAGAAAGTAAGGGGAGAGAGTCTTATCCGGGGCGGGAGCGCGCTCCGGACCGGAGCCCAGGGGCCGGGCCCCGGTAGTGATTAACATGAGCAGCAATAGAAGAGACATCAGACCGGAAAGGGACAGCAGCTTTTTCATGGTTTTTCCTTGTCATCCTGAAAAGAGGTTAGAGACCAAAATTCTTCCTGTCAAAGTCCTGGAACCTGGTTCCCTTGAGAAATCAAGGGGTCCCTCCCAGGTAAAGTCGGGCCGGGAACTCCCCGGCCATTTTTTACATTTAGATTGGTATTGTTATCTTTAAGTTAAAGAAAGAAATTAGGCCGTCAGGATTTCCCCCCATTTGACGGAGGGCATGAGGAGGGGCCAAGTTGGCGCTTAGGCGGTAATTTCCGGTTTTCCCCCCATTCAGGGAGCCGGGTCCAGCCGCAATTCTATTGACAGACAAGGAGGACCTGAATATATTTCAAAGCTAATGGCGGTGTAGCTCAGTCGGTTAGAGCATGCGGCTCATATCCGCAGTGTCCGGGGTTCGAATCCCTGCACCGCCACCAAATTTATTAAAATCCTGATAAACTTTCTTAAAGGAGAGAAATAACATGAGGAAAATTGTCACCATGGCCACTGCCGGAGTCTTCCTGCTGAGTCTCCAGGGTGCTTCTCTAGCGCAAAAAGAAGAGAAGGCTCCGGCGCCTCCACCAATGATGGAAAAGCAGGCTCCGGCTGCGCCCAAAGCGGAAGCCCCGGCTCCCAAAGCGCCCGAGGCGAAGTCGGCGGACACCAAGCCCAAAACCAAGGCCGACAAGAAAGCCAAGGACAAGAAAAAGAAGTCCAAGCCGAAAAAAGTCAAAAAACCGAAGGCTCCGGCGGAGTAGACCGCTTAGATCAGGGTTTGCAGCCAATTGCTCCGGGATCAAAAGCTTGCCGGTCTTGCATTTCGGAGCAGCAAACGTGAAGGATCACGATGAAAAAAATTGCCACTCTAGCCATGGCGGGGATCTTTGTTTTTAGCCTCCAGGGACCGGGCCGGGCCCAGAAAGAAGTGGCCCCGCCGCCTATCTCACCCCTCCTGGAAGGGCAGAGGCCTCTGGAGAACCCGGAGACCAAGGAACCGGCCGCTCCTCAAAAGGCGGAGGGGAAAAAGGCCAAGGCTAAATCCGTAAAAAATCAAAAAAAGGCGAAGGTTAAAAAGCCGGCCGCCAAGAAGCGCCAGGCCGCCGCCAAGAAGAAAAACCAGAAGGCCACCGTGAAGAAGCCCTCTGCCACGACCAAACAGCAGCGAGGCCCTGACGAAGGCTAACTGAGGAAATGCCTAACATTTCCCTAAATAAAGGGAGGACAGGCGATGAAATTTAAAGGGAAATTCGGGATTCTGGGATTGGCCCTACTCCTGGCCCTGGCCACCGGGGCTTTGGCCCAATCGCAACAACTGGCTTGGGACGGGACCCAATGGAAAGAGTTCAACCAAGAGGTCAAGGTCGCCTATGTCAAAGGCGTGCTGAACATGGCTGCTTTTGAAACCGCGTTGGGCGCAGCCGGCGGGACTGCCCTCTGCGTTTCCCGGGCCTTTACCGAGGAGCTGAAAACCAAGACCCTGGGGCAGGTCATCGCCGAGGTGGACAAGTTCTATAAAGATAATCCCGGAAAGATGAAGACCCCCGTGATCGAAGTGGTTCTCCAGCGTTGCACCAAGCTCTGTCTGGTGCCGCCTCCGGCAGGGGGGAAGAAAAAATGAAAAAGACCCTCGTCCTGGTAATGGTGGGGGCCATGCTGCTGGCTGGCTGTTCCGGCATGTCCAATACCCAGCAGCGGGTCCTGAGCGGCGGAGCCATCGGTGCGGGCAGCGGCGCCCTCATCGGCTGGGCCGCAGGTTCGCCAGCAGCCGGGGCGGCCATTGGCGCAGGCGCGGGGGCTGTGGGCGGCTTTATCTACGACCGTTACGAGAAATCCCAGGGTCGCCCCTGAGGGATTACCCTTAAGATTCGGGCCTGACGGTTCCAAGACTTATTAACCCACTTTTTTGACCCCTGAGGGGAGGAAGCCGATGAGTTTAAGGGGAAAGGTTTTGATTGCGGCCTTGTTCTTGCTCCTGGGCCTGGCTGCCGGCGCCCGGGCCGCAGGAAAAACCGGATTTCTGTGGAACGGCACCCATTGGTCCCAAGTATCCTTTGACGGCAAAGCCGGTTATATCTTCGGCATGGGCAATCTGGCCGACTTCGAGTACGCGGCCAGTAAGGGGAAAGTGGTCTGTGTCTCCCGGGCCTTTGCCGATCACCTGAAGGACAAAACCGTGGATCAGGTCATCGCCAGCGTGGACCAGTTTTATAAAGATAATCCGGACAAGCTGCAAACCTCGGTCATCGAGGTGGTCCTCCGGCAGTGCACCACGGTCTGCCCTCCGGAGAGCAAAAGCGGGGAGAAAAAGTAATGAAAAGAACTTTCATCCTGGCAGTGGTGGCAGTGATGGTGCTGGGGGGATGCTCCGGGATGTCCAATACTCAACAGAGAATGCTGAGCGGCGGCGCCATCGGCGCTAGCGGGGGCACTCTCGTCGGTTGGGCGGCCGGTTGCCCGGCCTGCGGCGCGGCCATCGGCGGCGCCGCGGGAGTGGCGGGCGGCTATGTCTATGACCAATACCAAAAGTCCCAAGGCCGGCCCTGACGCCGGATGAAACTGCTTTTTTCCCAGGGAGGTGGAAATATCCACCTCCCTTTTTTATCTGCTTCGAAAAGTTAAAGCGGTAGCACAGGCTTTCCTGCCTGTGCGGATTACCGAGGCGGGCGAGACGCCCGCCCTACAGCTTTTCATGCTTTACGGGTGGGCTATTGGCCCATGAGGAACTGTTCTGAAAATGTCAATCGTGGGGCGCGTCTCACTCGCCAAAATGGTGCGTAAAACGCCCAATACTTTTTATGGTTTTGGGTGTTCCCTTGGAACATGAATGGCTCGTTTTCGGTTCATGTTCCGGTTATACTCTTTTAACATTAAAAGTAACAAACTCGCCAAATAACTCTATGATATATTTTATTATTTAACCGAAAACCGAAAACCGAAAACGGTATCAATTAGGCCCCTTCATTTCAGACCGGCCAGATAATCCACCAGGGCCTGCATCTCCCAGGGGCGCAGGTGCGCGTAACTGGGCATCTTGGCCTGGGGATGGCGGCTGCGGGGCCGGATGAGGGATGCCTGCAAATCCTCGGGGCGGAGGCGGGCGCCGATTTGATCCAGGGACCCGCCCTCTTTTCCCCCCCGGCCTGGCAGCGAATGGCAGGCCAGGCAACCCAGGCGCTGGACCAGATCCGGGGCGGAGACCTCCGGGCCCGGAGCCGCGGCCAGGGAAATAAGGAGGCACAGCCCCAGTCCGGCCAGCCCCGCTTCCCTCCTCAAGGTTTCGCCTCGCCCGCGGCGATCATCTTCTCGAACTGGGCCTTTTCCGGGTGCTGGGGATTCAAGGCCAGGGCCTTCTTGAAGAGGGGCGCGGCCTTGGCCTTTTCCCCCTGGCCATAATAGGTGACCCCCAGGTTGATCATGGCCACCCAGTATTGGGGATCGGCCTGCAGGGCCTTTTGAAACGCGGCGATCTCCTGGGCCCGCAGCTCGGCAATCCCCAGTTTGGCGGCTTTGTGGCGATAAGCCATACCCAGCATGTTGTAGGCGGCCGCGGCCCGGGGTTCCAGCTTCACGGCTTTTTGAAAATCGGCGATGGCCTGGTCATAATTCTGCTTCTGGAAGTTAATTAAGCCGTCCTGCATGTACTTTTCCGCGGTCTCTCCACCCCCGCCGCAGGAAGTCAAAACCAGCAGCACCACCAATCCCACGATAAATTTATACATCCTGCCTCCCTGCAAGATTTTTACCGGTAATACCTTGTCGTAATCTAATTGCATTATTCCAAGGGGCGGACCCCTGTGTCCGCCCTGGAGAGGGCGCACACGCGGGTGCGCCCCGACAATTCCTCGCCGTTTGCTGGCGACTTGGGGTCTTGGCAAGCTTCAAGCAAATGGTGGCACGGGCTTGCCGGCCTATGCCGGCGCAGGCTTCACGGGCTGTTGCCCAAATCGGCCTGAGTAGCTGTTTTGTTAATTTCCAAGGTCATTTTTATGTCCGAAATATTCAATAAATGCTGGTAATTATTGACTATTATGGTAACATGGCCCATCTTCTTGAA
>JBFLXM010000016.1:0-4006 GCA_040757175.1 Thermodesulfobacteriota bacterium | reverse complement strand
AGACAAGGGACTCCGGCCCCTCAGGAAAACCGGGGCGCGGGCGGCCTCCCGGGTTCCAGGAGGGCGTCCAGATGTTCTTTCCTGGGGATATCCTCCAGGAGGGAATAGGTGTTGAAAATGTCCGGGGTGGGCCCGAAATCCAGGATGCGGCCGCGGTAGAAGAACGCGGTAAAATCGGCGATGCGGGCCGCCTGCTGCATATTATGGGTGACAATGACAATGGTGTATTTGGCTTTCAGCTCGACGATCAATTCTTCCACCCGGGCCGTGCCCACCGGATCGATGGCCGAGCAGGGCTCGTCCATGAGCAGGACCTCCGGCTTGACCACGATGGCCCGGGCGATGCACAAGCGCTGCTGTTGGCCCCCGGAGAGCGAGGTCCCCGGCCGGTGCAGGCAGTCTTTGACCTCCGCCCACAGGGCCGCGCCCCGCAAACCCTCTTCCACCCAGTCCATGGTTTCGCCGCGGCTCAAGCGATAGTGCTGCCGCAGCCCGAAGGACACATTGTCGTAAATACTCAAAGGGAAGGGAATGGGCCGCTGAAAGACCATGCCCAGGCGCCGCCGCAGCTCCATCAGGTCCTGGCCGGGGTCCAGGATGTTCTTCCCGTCCAGCAGCACTTCTCCCTGGGCCCGAAATTCCGGATACAGTTCAAAGATGCGGTTGTACACCCGGATGTGGGTGGATTTGCCGCAGCCGGAGGGGCCGATGATGGCCGTCACCTTTTGGGGGGCGATGTCCAGGTGGTTATTGAATAAGGCCTGGTGCTGCCCATAAAAAAAACTGAGATCCCGGACCGAGATCTTGGGCTCTACCGAATAGGTGTCGTGATAAGCGGGCATCAAAGGTTTTGACAGGGAAGGCGCGGTCATGGGCAGGTTCTCCGTTTAGTCACACTTTTTTCTCCCGTAAGAGAAAGCGGGCCAGGACGGTGATCAAGAGGACGCCCAGGGTGATGAGCAAGGAGGCGCCCCAGGCCTTTTGCTGCCAGTCCGGATAAGGAGACATGGCGTAATTAAAGATGGTGACCGTCAGGTTGGGGGTGGGTTCCCCCAGGGAATGAAACCAGTAGGGGCTGTTCAGGGCGGTGAAGAGCAGGGGCGCGGTCTCCCCGCTCACCCGGGCCACCGCCAAGAGGATGCCGGTAATCAGACCGCCCTTGGCGGCCCTAAAGACAATGGCCAGGGTGACTCTCCACCTGGGGGCCCCCAGGGCCAGGGCCGATTCCCTTAAGGTGTTGGGCACCAGCCGCAGCATGTCTTCGGTGGTGCGGGTGATGACCGGCAGCATGAGGATGGCCAGGGCCAGGGCCCCGGCATAGCCGGAAAAGTGGCCCAGGGGCACCACCACCAGGGAATAGGCAAAGATGCCGACGATGATGGAGGGCATGCCCATGAGGACGTTGGCGGAAAAGCGGCTATAGTCTCCCGCCTTCGATTCTTCGCTGAATTCCGCCAAATACACTCCGGCCAGCAGCCCCAGGGGCACCGCCATCAAGGTGGCCGCGCCGGTGAGGGCCAGGGTGCCGGCGATGGCGTTGGCCAGGCCGCCCCCGCCCATCCCCGGCGGGGTGGGCAGGTGGGTGAAGAAAGAGAGATTGATGGCTCCCAGGCCCCGGATAATCACCACATAAAGGATCCAGAAGAGGATGACGATGCCGGTGAGCGCGGAGGCCCCGGCCCAGATGGACACCGCCAGGTTCGCCAGGCGGCGGCCGGTGGGAGGCCGCAGCTTCACAGGCCCACGCTCCAGGAGCGGTACATGCGCCGCAGCAGCATCTGGGAGACCACCTGCACCAGATAGGTGATCAGATAGAGCACCAGCCCCAGGGCCACCAGGGAGCCGACGTACAGGGGCTCCGTGGCTTCGCTGAATTCATTGGCCAGGGTGGAGGCAATGGAATTGCCGGGCGCGAACAGGGACGCGGAGATGCGGTGGGCGTTGCCGATCACAAAGGTCACCGCCATGGTCTCTCCCAGGGCCCGGCCCAGGCCCAGGAAGACCGCGCCGATGATGCCCACCAGGCCGTAAGGGATGGTGACCTTGTAGGTCACCTCCCAGGTGGTGGCCCCCATGCCAAAGGCCGATTCCTTGACCACCGGGGGCACCAATTGAAAGACGTCCCGGGTGATGGCGCTGATAAAGGGGAGCACCATGAAGGCCAGGATGACGCCCGCGGTGAGCATGCCGATCCCCAGGGGCGGGCCTTGAAATAGCGGCAGAAAACCCAGGTTCTGCCCCAGGAGGGGCTGGACGTAGTTGGCCATAAAGGGCGCGAAGACAAAGAGTCCCCACATGCCGAAAATGATGCTGGGCACCGCGGCCAGGAGTTCAATGAGGGTGCCCACGGTGCGGCTGACTTTGGGGGGCGCCAGCTCCACCAGGAAGAGGGCGATGGCCAGGCTTAAGGGCACGGCAATGCACATGGCGATGAGGGTGGAGGCCAGGGTGCCGTAGATGCTGCTGGCCGCGCCGAATTCCTGGAGCACCGGGTTCCACTCCTGGGAAAAGAAAAAACGCCAGCCGAATTGCCGCAACGCCGGCCAGGACGACTGGAGCAACTCCAGGCCGATGGCCAGCATCACCAGGGGCACCAGCAAGGAACAGAAAAAACTCAGCCACCGGAAGATCTGGTCGCCCCGCTCCGAAGAGCGGACCTTGCCGCCGGCCGCCACCACCCGTAAGCCGGGCCGGGTGGGGTCTTCCGGGTCGTTTTGGGGGGCTGGTTTCGGCATAACCTCAGGTTTTCCCGAAAATCGGCAAAGAGGCGGGCCCGCCGGGGCCCGCCTCCCTGGTCTGCTTACCGCCGGAAAGGGTTTAAGGCCACAGCGGTTGGCCGCCGGATTTCACCTCTTTGGCCCACTCCGCCTCAATCAGCTTCACCAGGTTGTCCGGCAGGGGGACATAATGCAAATTTTTGGCCATATCGCCCCCATGTTTGCAAGCCCAGTCGAAGAATTTGAGGATGCCCTTGCCTTTGGCGGCATCGGCATAATTCTTATAGGCCATGATGTAAGTGGCGCCGACGATGGGCCAGCTATTGTCCCCGGGCTGGTTATTGAGCATCAGGGAAAAACCTTGGGGCGCCTTGCTCCAGTCGGCATTGGCGGCCGCGGCCTGGAAGGTCTCGATGCTGGGGGCCACAAACTTGCCGGCCCGGTTTTGCAGCAGGACGTAAGGAATCTTGTTCTGAAAGGCGTAAGCGTATTCCACGTAGCCGATGGCGCCGTTCACCGCTTTCACCTGTCCGGCCACCCCTTCATTGCCCTTGCCGCCGATGCTGTTGGCCGCCGGCCATTTTACGGCCTTGCCCGCGCCCACCTTGGCTTTCCAGTCCGGGGAGACCGCAGCCAGGTAACTGGTGAAGATGAAGGTGGTGCCGGAACCGTCGGTGCGGTGCGCCACCACTATGGCCTGGGCCGGCAGTTGCAGGCCGGGGTTCAGTTTCTTGATGGCCGCATCGTCCCATTTGCTGATCTTGCCCAGGAAAATGGCGGCCAGGGTGGGGCCGTCCAGTTTGAGTTTGCCGGCGTCCAGGCCCGGCACATTGAGCACCGGCACCACCCCGCCCATGACCGTGGGAAACTGCACCAGGCCGTTTTTCTCCAAGTCCTCGGGCTTCAAAGGCTCGTCGGTGCCCCCGAAATCCACGGTCTTGGCCTTGATCTGGGCAATGCCGCCCCCGGAGCCGATGCCTTGATAATTGATCTTGACCTGGTGGAGATCGTAGTATTTATGAGCCCACTGGGAATAAACGGGGTAGGGAAAGGTAGCCCCCGCCCCATTGATGGCCAGTTCCTGGGCCTGGCTGACGGCCGCCAGGGTCAGCAAAAAAAGTCCCGCCATTAAAAAGCCCCATAATCTTTTCATCTTTCGCTCCCTTATCCCGGAGATTCAACGATCTTTTTATAAACAGACTATAAAGGGTGATTGTTAGCATTCCGTTAGGCCCAAGTTAAATTTTCCCTAATTTTTGCCCCCCGACACCCCGAAACGAGAGAAGTTT
>JBFLXM010000015.1:0-29991 GCA_040757175.1 Thermodesulfobacteriota bacterium | reverse complement strand
CTCAACAGAGTCAGAGAATTACGCATTAACATCCAAAATGAAGCTCGGATTCTGCATAATCACCCCCCAGAGTCTCAGCCTCTGAGGGATTACGCTTTTGCAAAAACCTAACCGGACAGTGCTGGGGTCTCCCGGGCTTTTTTGCCCTTAAAGGTTTAAATTATGAAAAGTTCCACCGGGGCTTACCTCTAACCCGGAACCTTAAAATTGGCACTTTTCAGGACAGATGCACCCATGCCTGCCAAAATCAAATTAGGCATCAGTTCCTGCCTCCTGGGGGAAAAGGTCCGTTATGACGGCGGCCACAAGTGGGACCGGTTTCTCACCGACACCCTGGGGCGTTACGTGGACTTCGTGCCGGTCTGCCCCGAAGTGGAGTGCGGCCTGGGGGTGCCCCGGGAAGCCATGCGCCTGGCGGGGGACCCCGCAGCTCCCCGGCTGGTAACCGTGCGCACTCACCGGGACCATACGGAGCAGATGCTTAACTGGGCCCGGAGCCGCCTGGAGGAACTGGCGAAGGAGAATCTTGCCGGCTTCATCTTTAAGAGCCGCTCCCCCAGCAGTGGCATGGCCCGGGTCAAGGTCTATAATGCCCAAGGGGTGCCGGTAAAGCGGGGTTCAGGTCTGTTTGCCGCCCTGTTTATGGCCCGTTTCCCTTATTTGCCGGTGGAGGATGAAGGCCGCCTCCATGATCCCCGGATTCGGGAAAATTTCATCGAGAGGGTTTTTACCTTGGGGCGCTGGCAGGAGCTTTTGGCCAAAAAATGGAGCATCAGCGATCTCATCGCCTTTCATACCCGGCACAAACTGCTGCTCCTGGCCCATAGCCCCAGGCATTACCAACTTTTGGGCCGACTTACAGCCCAGGCCAAGGACAACCCCGGCCGGGAACTGGCCGCCCAATACCAGACCCTGCTCCTGGAAGCCATGAAACTACAGGCCACCAACAAGAAACAGGCCAACGTCCTGCAGCATATCCAGGGATACTTCAAAAAAGTCTTATCTCCCGAGGAAAAACAGGAATTACTGGAGCTCATCGACACCTACCGCCGGGGCGATTTGCCCCTCCCGGCGCCCCTCACTTTGATCAACCACTATGTCCGGAAATACGGACCCCCTTACCTCCAGGAGCAATACTATCTCCATCCCCATCCTCTGGAGTTGCAATTGAGGTACCATGCTTAATACAGTTTTTAGTTTTTAGTTTTTAGTTTTTTAGTAAGTAGTACATTGATAACAGTTTTTCATGGGACCAGGTTTCGCCCATAAGGCCTGAAAAGGCGTAGGGCGGGCGTCTCGCCCGCCTCGATAAGCCGCTGTCTGAAAGGAGCAGCTTTGCCTGCCCTTAAACCCGTGTTGGTCACCGGCGCCACCGGCTACGTGGGCGGCCGCCTGGTGCCCCGCCTGCTGGACGCGGGCCACCGGGTGCGGGCCCTGGCCCGGTCTCCCTACAAGCTGCAAGGCCGCGCCTGGGCCGGGCATCCTTTGCTGGAACTGGCCCCGGGGGACGTGCTGGACTATGACTCCCTGCTCCAGGCCGTCCAAGGCTGCCGGGCCGTCTATTACCTGGTCCACTCCCTGGGCGCGGCCGGGGATTTCTCGGAGAAGGACCGCCGGGCCGCGGGCAACATGGCGAAGGCCGCGGCTGCGGCCGGGCTGGAGCGGCTTATCTATCTGGGGGGCCTGGGGAGCGCGGCCGATCCCCGTCTGAGCGAGCACCTGCGCTCCCGCCACGAGGTGGCCCGCATCCTCCAGTCCGGAACGGTGCCCGCCACTTTCCTGCGGGCCGCCATGATCCTGGGGTCCGGGGGCGCGGCCTTTGAGATCATGCGCTATCTGGTGGACCGGCTGCCGGTGATGCTTACGCCCCGCTGGGTGGACACCCCGGTGCAGCCCATCGCCATCCGCAATGTCTTAACTTACCTGGCGGGCTGCCTGGATCATCCCCGGGTGAAGGGGGAGACCTTCGACATCGGCGGCCCGGAGGTGGTGACCTACCGCCAGTTATTTGATATTTACGCGGAAGAGGCCCATCTTCCCAGGCGCCTCATCATCCCCGTGCCCGTGCTCACCCCCCGCCTCAGCGCCTACTGGATTCATCTCATCACCCCGGTGCCCGCGTCCCTGGCCCAGCCCCTGGCGGAGGGTTTGAGTAACCCTGTGGTTTGCCGGGATAACCGCATCCGGGACCTGATCCCCCAGGAACTTTTGGACTGCCGCCAGACCATTCGCCTGGCCCTGGAAAGGGTCCGGCAGCAGACCGTGGACACCTGTTGGCGGGACGCTGGTCCTTTGCTCCCCCCGGAATGGACCCATTGCGGCGACACCGATTTTGCCGGGGGCACCATCCTCAGTTGCGGTTACCGGCTGCGCCTTCAGGCCGCGCCGGAGGAGGTCTGGGGTCCCATCAGTAGCATCGGCGGCGACACGGGCTGGTATTTCGCAGATTGGCTCTGGGCGCTGCGGGGCTGGCTGGACCGGGTCGTGGGGGGCGCGGGTCTCAGCCGGGGCCGGCTGCATCCTACGAATCTCAAAGTCGGCGACACCCTGGATTTCTGGCGGGTGCTGGCCGTGGAGCCCCCTAAGCGCCTGCTGCTCCTGGCGGAAATGAAAATGCCGGGAGAGGCCCTCATGGAGTTTCGCCTCACCCCCCTTAGCGGGGGGCAAACCGAAGTGCAGCAGCTTTCCCGGTTTTTACCCCGGGGACTTGGTGGTATACTCTATTGGTACAGCCTCTTCCCTTTTCACCAGTGGGTCTATCGGGGCATGCTTAAGGCCCTGGCCCCGACGGTGGGTAAACCCATTGTCTCCGGCCCGGAGCGCTTCACCCCGGTTTGGCCCAGGAAAGGCGGCCCCAATCAGGGGAAAAAATGAGAATGGACTATTGCGGTGCTTCGCCATTACTTTAGAAATTTGAAACCCAGGTTTTTTTACCCCCCCCTTTCTGAAAGGGGGGTAGGGGGATTAAATAACCTCTCAATAATCCCCCTAAATCCCCTTTTAGGAAAGGGGGACTTAAAAGGCGGTTTAGAAACAGCAACGTGGCCAATAATTAGCTTATCATTTATAAAGCGCCAAAGTAGAATTCTATTTTTGAGGCAAATACGGAGACCTGCATGACCTATAAACGCCCGGTTTTTCCCTTCGCGGCCCTGGTGGACCAGGAGCGCCTGAAAAAGGCCCTGATTCTCAATGCCCTCAACCCCCTCCTCGGCGGAGTGTTGATCCGAGGGGAAAAGGGCACCGCCAAATCCACCGCGGCCCGGGGCCTGGCCGCGCTCCTGCCCCCCATGCGCCTGGTCGCGGATTGTCCCTTCAACTGCGACCCCGAGGCTGTCGAATCCCTGTGCGAAGCCTGCCGGGGCCGCGCGGCCGCGGGCCAGAAACTTGCCGTCAGGGAGCGGCCCATGGCGGTGGTGGATCTGCCCCTGGGCACCACCGAGGACCGGCTCCTGGGCACCATCGACCTGGAAAAGGCCATCAAAAGTGGCGAAAAGCACTTCGAGCCGGGGATTTTGGCCGCGGCCAACCGCTCCATCCTTTACGTGGACGAAGTCAATCTCCTGGACGACCACCTGGTGGACGTGCTCCTGGACGCCGCGGCCATGGGCCTCAACGTGGTGGAGCGGGAGGGCGTCTCTTTTGTCCACCCGGCCCGCTTCCTCCTGGTGGGCACCATGAACCCGGAGGAAGGGGAGCTGCGGCCCCAACTCCTGGACCGCTTCGGCCTCTGCGTGGAAGTCACCGGCCTCCAAGACCTGGAGGACCGCATCACCGTGGTGCAGCGCTGGCTGGACTACGAAGGGGACCCGGAGGGCTTTTCCCACAAGTGGCAGCCGGAGCAGGAACGGCTGCGCCAGGCCATCTTGTCCGCCCGGGAGCGCCTGCCCCGGGTGCGCGCCGGCGACGGCCTGCTGGAACTCATCTCCCGCATCTGCCTGGACCAGGGGGTGGACGGCCACCGGGCTGACATCTACATGCTCAAGGTGGCCCTGGCCCTGGCGGCCTACCATGGCCGGGAGGAAGCCGGGCCGGAGGAGGTGCGGGAGGCAGCGGAACTGGTGCTCCCCCACCGGCTGCGGCGCAAGCCCCTGAGCGACCGGCAATTGGACCTGGAAAAGCTGGAAGAAAGCCTGCGCCGCCACGAGGAAACCCGCAAGCACCGGGAGCAGACCCCCACCGGCCCGGGCTCGCAAAAAGACGCGGCTGCCCATTCCAGCCAGGACCCGGGCATGAAAGAAGTCGTCTTTGCCCCGGCCGCGACTTTTCCGGTGAAACCCCTGGATTTGCCCCCGGACCGCACCCCCAAGAAGGCCCTGGGCCGCCGCACCCAGGCCCCCACCGAAGACAAAAGCGGCCGCTACGTGCGCTCCACCCCTACCCCTAAGGGGCCGCCGGACTTGGCCCTGGACGCCACCTTAAGGGCCGCGGCCCCCTACCAGACTTTGCGGGAGAAAGGCAACCTGGCCCTGGCCGTGGCCCCCCCGGACGTGCGTCACAAGGTCCGGGAAAAACGCATCGGCCACCATATCCTCTTTGTGGTGGACGCCAGCGGCTCCATGGGCGTGGAGCAGCGCATGTCCGAAACCAAGGCCGCCATTTTGTCCCTCCTCCTGGACGCCTACCAGAAACGGGAACGGGTGGGCTTGATCACCTTCCGGGGCCGGAAAGCGGAGCTGGCCTTGCCATTCACCAACAGCATCGAGACCGCCCGGAAATGCCTGGAGCACCTGCCCACCGGCGGCAAAACGCCCCTGCCCCACGCCCTGCACCTGGCCTATGAGGTGATTAACCAGGAAAAACTGAAGCATCCCAAAGACGCCTTCCTCCTGGTCCTGATCACCGACGGCAAGGCCAACATCAGCCTGGGGAAAAGCCCGGCCATCGTCGAGACCAAGAAGCTGGCCGCGCAGCTCCGCTCTTTGAACATCAACGCCCTGGTCCTGGACACCGAAGTGCATACCCCCATGATCGACTTCGGCTGTTTGCCGGAACTGAGCAAAATTCTGGGCGGGCAATATTGCGACATCGAGGATTTGCAGGCCCCGGAAGTGGTGGCGAGAATTGAAGAGGTGAGAGGATAGAACATGAGAGGGGTATAGGCTTCGAAGACGAGAGACGCTATGCTTTCCCGCCCCACGGGCTAATCTATATTAGGGGTCAGGATTCCAATGACGAAAAGAGATAATGAGAAGGAATGGACGGATTTGGGTTACCCGAAAGGGATGGGTAGTTCAAAATTCCGGCTTCCTCCACCAGATCGCGATTTCATTCGTGCGTACCACCTGACTTCCGCAGAACATGGGATTAGTAACATCAGCCTTCGCCGACTAAAGGTTGCTAGGTTTTCGGAGATAAATGATCCGTTTGAACTAATGCCTTTGATTTCTTCCAACGCCCAAATCCATAAAATGATAGTGGGCCTCAGGGGTTTGCAGAATAGAAATATGGGACTGTTATGCTTCAGCGAAAACTGGACGACCCCTATGTTATGGAGCCACTATGCGGACAAGCACAAGGGCATCTGCTTGGGGTTCGACCTAAAACGAGGAAGCTGGGTCCAGAAGGTGATCTACAAAGAAAAACGGCCACGGGCGAAGCTAGATAAGATCGAAGATCCGTCCTCGATGGAAAAGAATATTCTAGATCTCCTGCTCCTAACGAAATTTAAAGGATGGGAATATGAGCATGAAATCAGGAAAATTGTCTATTTGTCCAAAGCGAAAAAAGAAAAGAGGCTGTATTTCTTGCCCTTTGACGAAGACATGATTCTCAAAGAGGTCATCCTGGGGGTAAGAAACGTTCTCTCGCTGGAGGATATTCGGAAACTCACCAAGGCCACGAATCCAGCCGCCGTTGTGTTCAAGACCCGGTTGGAACGTAAAGGTTTCCGAATTGTGGGTGACGGGAATTATCCGCCCGAGATACCAAAATAGCTGTAGAGATGTAGGGCGGCAAAGCGAAGCGCCTCCCGCCTTGGGTAGTCGCTTATTTCCCTTGTTTCTCTAGTTCCCGCAGCCGTTTTTCTGCGGCTTTCTGGCGCTTGATGGCATCCTCCTGGCGCTTGAGGGCCTCTGGGCGGCGCAGGCTGGGATGCTGTTTTTTCTCCTTCTGATCGTAATATTCCCATTCCTCTTGCCGCTTCTGCTGTAATTCTTGGTACTGCTTATCTGTCAGCGTCGGCGTTTGGCTTTGGGCCTGGACTTGGCTCGCGAGCCAGAGATGGCCGGGGATTACCAATAAGCCTGCCAGGAGTATCGCCCCTGGTCCTGTGATCTTTTTCATCTGCTCCTCCTACCGGATGTTAATGGCGGGAGGCGCTGCGCTTTCCCGCCTTACTCACTTCCCCAAACCCAATAAAGGGTTGGGAGGGTTTGAAACCCGCCCCTACAATGCGAACATGGTATTACCCCACAAAAATCCGCGCGTCCACCACGGCCGCGCCCTGGCCCTGGGGGAAGACCATCAGGGGGTTGATGTCCAGTTCCTTAATTTCCGGGAAGTCCAGGACCAACTGGGACAGGCGCTCCAGGCAGGTGGCGATGGCCTCCTGGTCCGCAGGGGGGTTGCCCCGGTAGCCCTGCAGAAGGGGGAAGGCCTTGAGTTGCCGGATCATTCTTTGGGCCCACTGTTCGGAGATGGGGGCCACGGAAAACATCACGTCCTGAAAAAGTTCCACCAGGGTGCCCCCCAGGCCGATCATCAGCAGAGGCCCGAAGTGGGGGTCCCGGGTCATGCCCAGGATCATTTCCGTGCCCGGAGCCGCCATCTTCTGCACCAGGGCTCCGGCCAGGGCCGCCTGGGGCCGGGCCTGACCCACGGCCGCCAATACCTCGTCATAAGCCCGGCGCGCCTCCCCGGCGGTGTGCAGGGGCACCCTGACCCCCCCCACATCGAATTTGTGAACAATATCCGGAGACACGATTTTCAAGGCCACGGGAAAGCCCATCTCCTCTGCGGCCCGGGCCGCGGCTGCGGCGGAATGTACCCAGCGATGGGGCAGCACCGGGAAACCGTAAGCCTGGAGGATTTGGTGGGATTCGGGTTCCAAAACCAGACTCCGCCCTGCCTGTCTCACCGCAGCCAACACCTTTTTCGCCGTCTCCCGGTCCACGTCGGTGAAGGTCTTTACCTCATAGCGGGACCGGCGGCGGCTCTGGGCGAAGCGGGCCATGGCGGCCAGGGCCCGGGCCGTCTCCTCCGGGAAGTGGTAATGGGGCAGGCGGGCCTGGGTGAGGATGTTCAGGGTCTCTTCAATCTCCCCCAGGGCCATCTGGCAGACCAGGGTGGGCTTCGGATGCCGGGCGGCCACCCGGGCCACCTCCGTGGCAATGGCCGCCAGATTGGTCATCAACTGGGGGGTGGAAATGACAACGGCCCCGTCCACCCCGGGGTCGGCCAGCACCCCCTCCAGGGCCGCGGCGTAGCGCTCCGGGGTGGCATCCCCCAGGACGTCCACCGGGTTATGGATATTGGCCGCAGGGGGGAGGCCTTCCTTAAATAGCTTCACGGTTTCTTCCTGAAAACTGGCCATGGTCAGGCCATAGCGCACCGCCGCGTCCGTGGCCATGATGCCCAAACCCCCGGCATTGGTGACGATGGCGGCCCGGTCCCCTTGGGGCAGGGGTTGGGTGTCAAAGGCCGCGGCGTAATCAAAGAGCTCTTCCAGGGATTCCACCCGCATGACGCCGCACTGGGCGAAGAGGGCGTCGTAGGCCGCGTCCGACCCGGCCAGGGCCCCGGTATGGGAGGACGCGGCCTGGGCCCCCGCGGCGGTGCGGCCGGATTTGATGGCCAGGATGGGTTTCTTCAGACCGCTTTCCTGGGCCAACTGAAAAAACCGGTGGGGATCGACCAGGTCTTCCAGGTACAGGAGGATGACGTCCGTCAGGGGGTCTTCCAGCATATAGGCCAGGAAGTCGTTCTCATTGAGGTCGGCCTTATTGCCCACGGACACGAACTTGGACAGGCCGATGCGCTCCGCCTGGGCGTATTCCAGGGCCGCCACCCCCACTGCGCCGCTCTGGGAAATGAGGGCGATGTTTCCCGGGGCCGGCATCAGCCGGGAGAAGCTGGCGTTCAGGGAGAGCCGGGGGTCGGTGTTGATGATCCCCAGGCAATTGGGCCCCAGCAGGGGGATGCCGCTCTTCCGGGCCGTTTCCAACAGCGCCGCCTCTTTGCTTACCCCTTCTCCCCCCAACTCCTTGAAGCCCGCGGTAATGACAATGGCTCCCTTGATCCCTTTCCGCCCGCACTCCTCCAAAGTCTGGGCCACTCCGGCGCTGGGGACGATGATCACCGCCAGGTCCACGGGGTCGGGGATCTCCAGGACCGAGGCATAGGCCCTAACCCCCATGACGGACCGGGCCTTGGGGTTCACCGGATAGACCACGCCCGTGTATTCATAATGCAGAATATTGCCGAAGACCGCCCGGCCCACGCTCTCCGGGCGGGTGGACGCGCCGATGACCGCCACCGACTGGGGGGAGAAGATTCTTTGGAGGTGGGAGCCTTGCAGGGAATCAGCCATGGTGCCGCCTTTCTGGGGACTGAGTTGGAAGGGGAGTATCGCCAGAGGCGAAGCCATCTCTCCCCTCACTGCTTCGAGCCATTATTTTGCCCTATTATTGCCGCATTCTCATCACCTTTGTGGGCAAAAATTTTCCTAACCGGCAAGCTTTTCCCATTGGGAATGGGGAAAATTTTGCTTTCTTCATGTCCCTTTTAATTATTTTAAAGATTTTTCTAATATTATTAATAGGTTGGTGAAGATGGTCCTGGCATATCTCTTGCGTCCCATAACTATGGAATTTTCTTCAAAAATCAATTTGGTATCCCTAATCTCTCGAAGGTATTAAGCAACTCTCTGCCAGCACCATTTATTCCGGCAGTCCCAGGGATGGCCAGACGCGCCTTCCCGGGGCTGCCTAACTAACTTCGCAGGCCCGGCAGTAAAGATGGGATCCTCTTTGGCCAAGGTGAACACCCCTCCCGGGATGGCGAAGGACGCCAAGGGGGTGATGACAGTCGCCAGTCAGGATGAAACAACATGCGGCAAGGGAGACGGCCAAAACTAAACTTCCCCACCGAATTCTTCACGTGAAAAGGAGAGGGTCATGAGCATTGGAGCGATGAGCAGCATCGGTGGCGGGTATGAATCCATGTCCATCAATGAGATGCGGCAAAACATCTTCAAAAAGTGGGACACGGACGGCGATGGAGTGGTCAGCGCCACCGAGTGCCAAAACGCGGCGGACACCATGTCCCAAGAAACCGGCCTGTCTATTACTGCGGAGCAGATGATGTCCATCTTTGACCTCGATCAGGACGGCGTCATCACCCAGGCCGAACAGACCGAGGCCAGCCCCACGTGGGAACAACACATGGCAGACCTCATGGGCGCAGCCGGCATGGGTCCCATGGGCCCACCGCCGCCTCCCCCGGACGCGGCCAGCGAGTTATCCGACCTGGTGGAAAAAATCTTTGCCGCCATGGACACCGATGGTGACGGCGTCATCAGTGAGACCGAGTACGAGGCGGCCATGGAGGAGCTTGAGGGCCAGTCGGACAGCAGCATCACCACGGCCGCATCTGCCACCACCGACAGCACCGCGGCCGCATCCACGTCCACCACCTCGGCCAGCACTTCCACGGATGCCACCAGTTCCACCGAGGAAACCAGCCTAGCGGCACTGCTGGCCCAATTCCTGGAATTGGTGGCCAAGCTGCAAGACGAGCAATCTTCCCAATGGTCCCAGAATTCTCAATACTCTCAAGGCATGGACTACTACGCCTGAGCCCGCTTTAAGCGGAGAGATCTGCGACTGCAATCCTGAGGGAGGGGACCCGGGGACGGCACCAGGCGGAACGCCTCTGGGACACCGGCCTCTGGCCCCTCCCCCAGTCTCCCTACCAATTTTCATACCAGTTTCCCATGGGGGGCTTCGGCCCACCCATAATTATAAAATCCATTAGCTAAGGAATTGGTGGGCAATGCCCACCCTACATTAACTTGTTGTTTTTATAGCAATTTTATTGAGAAGGGAACATATGTTATTTCAATATCTTGCGTCTTGCTTTGAGCCTTGGCGTCTTTGCGTGAGGCCTATTTTTTCGAAGCAGGTGTATTCAGGTCAAGAAAATCCCAAATCCTGCCGGATCTGCGCCACTAACCGGGGCAGGGCCTCTTGCACTTCCGGGGAAAGCCCCGAACCCAGCATGAAGTCTTGGCCTTCAAGGCCGTACACCATGAGGCTGGGGGGCAGTTGCTGGAGCGACCTGGCAATTTCAATCTGCTCGGCCAACCCGAAGGCATGGCAGGAGCAGCAGGTGGCAAAGAGCTTACGGGGCAAGGGCTCCCCATGCGCGGCAAACCGGAAGATCCTGCCCGCCTCCGACTGGGAAGCCACGGCATCGATCACCACGACTCTTTGGGCCCCCTGCCACCCTTCCGCCAGGGCGCTGATATCCCCATCGAGTTCCAGGACTTTCACCCCCGGAAGCTGCATTTCCCGGAGCAGGCGGGCCGCGGCCAGCCCCGCGGCGTCATCCCCCCGGAAGATGTTGCCGATGCCGATGATTAAGATGCCATCCTGATCCATTTTGTAATTCACTCTTGGGCCTTTTGGCCTGCCCTTAAACCCCAAAAATCGTAGGGCGGGCGTCCCCGCCCGCCTCCGCTGCCCTTGCCATCGCCCGCACCTTAGATAAACATGGTGTTGTAACCATACACTCTGGGAAAGATGACTGGCAGCTTATTCCCGTTCCAGGTGCAGCTTCAAAAAATGGGTGGCGCAGGAGATGCAGGGGTCATAGTTGCGGATCATCTGTTCGCACTGCCAGGTGAGCTGATCCTGGGGGAGATCCAGGTGCCCGGAGACAAATAGCCGCAGGTCGCTCTCCATACTCTTCTGGTTCTGGGAGGTGGGGGGCACGATCTTGGCCTCCTGGATCAGCCCCGCTTCATCCAGGCGGTAACGGTGATAGAGGATGCCCCGGGGGGCTTCGGTGCAGCCATAACCCACCCCGGCCCGGGGGTCCGCGGCCACCGCGGGTTTTTCCGGCCTTTCGTAAGCCTCTAGCAGATGCAAAGCCTCATCCACGGCGTTAAGGATCTCCACGGCCCGGATGATGATGCTCTGGAAGGGATTGCGGCACTCCGGACCCAGGCCCGCTTCCTGGGCGGCCTCCCGGGCCAGGGGGGAGAGGCGGTCGAAGTTGAGGTTATATCGGGCCAGAGGGCCCACCAGATAAGAGCCCCGCCCCTGGCTCCAGGGGGATTTTAGGGCCGAATGCAGGGCGTGGCTGTGGGGCACGTGGTCTTCCTGGAAATACTTCTCATAGTCCCGGACCTGGATGTCCAGACCCCGGTTGGATACCAGCCGGCCTTCATTCAGAGGATATTCCTGCGGATGGCGCAGGGCCACGAACTCATAGTCCGCCTCATAGTCGGGAAAGGTGAAGCCCGCCACCCAATCCACGGTCTGCCGGGCCGCGTCCCGGGCCCATTTGAGCCTTTCGGCCAGGGGAGCCAGTTCCCCCTTAGTGGGAACCTTAAAAAACCCTCCCACCCGGACATTGATGGGGTGGATCTCCCGGCCCCCCAGGAGGGCCACCACTTCATTGCCCACTTTTTTCAACTGCAAGCCCATCTTCACCAGGTCCGGGTGGTCCCGGGCCATCTGCAGGGAATCGTCATATCCCAAAAAGTCCGGGGCGTGGAGCATGAAGAGGTGCAGGGCGTGGCTCTCGATCCACTCCCCGCAATAGAGGAGCCGCCTGAGGGCCCGGAGCGGCCCCTCCACCTTTACTTTTAGGGCTTCTTCCATGGCCTGCACCGCGCTCATCTGGTAGGCCACGGGGCAGATGCCGCAGATGCGGGCGGTGATATCCGGAGCCTCGGTGAAATGGCGGCCCTTTAGAAAAGCCTCGAAAAACCTGGGTGGCTCCCAGATCTGCAGTTGCACCCCGGCCACGCGGCCGTCTTTGATCTTGACGTGCAGGGCCCCTTCCCCTTCCACCCGGGCCAGGTAATCCACCTTGATGGTTCTGGTATTCTTTCCCTTAGAGGCCATGATAATTTCTCTTACGAAAAACGGAAAACGGAAAACGGAAAACGATCTTATGAGTGCTCATGGGCCTCGCTCTCCTGGCGAAACGCGGCCGCGCCGGCATTGAAGGTGCGGAAGAGGCGCAGCAGTTCGGCTTCCGTCACCTCCAGATGTTGGCTGAACCAGGCGCTTAAAGAAGCGGTGTTGGGAGTCTCTTTAGGCCCGTAGCAGCCGTAGCAGCCCCGCTGGTAAGTGGGGCACAGCGCGCCGCAACCTGCGTGGGTCACCGGCCCCAGGCAGGGGGTGCCATGGGCCACCTGCACGCAGATATTGCCCTTCATCTTGCATTCCAGGCAGACGCTGTGGGGCGGTATCCCGGGCTTACGCCCCTGAAGATAGGCGCTGACCACCTCCACCAGTTGCCGCTTGTTGATGGGGCAGCCCTGGAGTTCCAGATCCACCGGGATATGGGCGGAGATGGGAGTGGATTGCTCCAGGGCTTCGATGACCTCGGGCCGGGCATAAACCAGGGGGATATAGTCTTTGACGTCGGCAAAGTTGCGCAGCCCCTGGATGCCCCCCGCGGTGGCGCAGGCGCCGATGGCCACCACCAATTTGGAAATACGCCGCACCTGCCGGATGCGCTCCAGGTCATGGGGCGCGGCCACGGAGCCCTCCACCAGGGACAGGTCGTAGGGGCCTTTGACCACCGCCCGGGAGGCCTCCACGAAGTAGGAGATCTCCAGTTCCCCGGCGATGGCCAGCAACTCGTCCTCGCAATCCAGCAGGGACAACTGGCAGCCGTCGCAGGAGGCGAATTTCCAGACCGCCAGCTTGGGGCGCCGCTTCCGGGGCATATCAAACCTCCCGCATCAGGAACCAGTCCTGGAGGCGGTCATAGGGAAAGACCGGACCGTCCTTGCAGACGAAAAAGGGCCCCAACTGGCAGTGGCCGCACAGGCCCAGGCCGCATTTCATGTTCCGCTCCATGGACAGGTAAATGTTTTCCCTCCTCAGTCCCCGGTTCAAAAGTTCCTGGACCGTAAAACGCATCATTACCCCGGGGCCGCAGATCAGGGCCATGGTCTGTTCGGGGACGAACCGGGCCCGGGAAATGAGATTAGGCACCACCCCCACATTGCCCCGCCAATTCCCCCGGGCCGAGTCCACGGTGACGTGCACCCGGAAATCGAAGCGGCCCCGCCAATGCTCCAGTTCCCGGCGATAGACCAGGTCCTCCGGCGTCCGGGCGCCGTAGATCAATTCCAGGTTGCCGTACTCCGGACGCCGGGCCAGGAGATGATAAACCGCAGGCCGCACGGGAGCCAGCCCCAACCCCCCGGCAATCACCAAGACGTCCCAACCCGGGGCGGCCTCCACCGGCCAGGGTACGCCGTAGGGGCCCCGCACCCCCAGAGTGTCCCCCTTCTTCAGGCCGCAGAGAGCCCGGCTCACTGCGCCCACGGCCCGGATCGTGTGCACCAGCGTCTCCGGCCGGTCCGGGTCGCCGCTAATGGAAATGGGCACTTCCCCCACCCCGAAGACATAGAGCATATTGAATTGCCCGGGGGCAAAGGAAAAACCCTGATCCCCGGCAGCCGCGGCCAGGGTCAGGGTAAAGGTGTCCGCGGTTTCCCGGCCCACCTTCAGGACCCGGTAAGGCCTCGGCAACATGGGCTCGGCTGGACTGGTAAGCATATTTGTCAATTCCTGGGAGATAAAGGAGCTATAAGCTTTCAGCGGTCAGCTTTCAGCATTTCTCAAAATCTATTAAGTAAGGAAATCCCCAAGTTTCATTTAAAGCTGAAAGCTGAGAGCTTATAGCTGACAGCTTATCCATACATATCCACCAACTGCAAAATAGTCACCCGGAATTGCACCGCCAGCATATGGGCGTATCTTTTCATCAGGGCGTAGCCCAGTTCATGGTCCTGTTCGCATCTTTGCATCAAGCCTTTGACGTCCAGGGCCAGGGCCCGGGTCAGGAAGATGGCCCGCGCGTCATAATGCCAATGATAAGGCTTGGCAAACCAGAGCCAACCCACGGCCTCCCCTTCATTCAGGGATTGGATGATTATGGGACCCCGGCGGGCGCTAAAAATCTCCAAGGCCACCTGCCCCTGATTGATGAGAAAAAATTGCGCAGCCTCATCCTGCCCCCGGAAAAGCAACCGCCCGGCCTCGAAGGTCACCCTGGAGGCGCACTCCCCGATGATTTTCAGGTGCCGGGGGTCCAGGCCCTGCAAAAAAGGGTGGGCCGCCAAAATGGGCTCCAGCGTCTCCATGCCGTTACTCCTTTGCCGCGGCCGCGGCCGTCAGTTCACTCTCCCGGATGGCCCGGACTTCCGCGGTGATATCGATGCCCACCGGACACCAGGTGATGCAGCGGCCACAGCCCACACAACCCCAGACCCCGAACTGGTCGATCCAGGTGGCCAGTTTGTGGGTCAGCCACTGACGGTAGCGGGACCGGATGGTATTGCGGATGCTGCCGCCGTGCAGGTAGGTGAAGTCCACGGTATAGCAGACGTCCCAGCGCCGCCAGCGTTCGGCCTGGGTCCCCGTCAGGTCGGTGGTATCCTCGAGGGTATGGCAGAAGCAGGTGGGGCAGACCAGGGTGCAGTTGCCGCAACTCAGGCAGCGGGCCGCCACCTGGTCCCAACAGGGATTTTCATAGTTGCGGTAAAGCAGGGCCTTAAGGTCCGTGGTGTCCAGGGTGCGTCCCAACTGCCGGGTAGTCTGGTCCAGCAGCCGGTCCGCGGCCTCCCGTTCCCCGGGCTGGGCCTTGTGGTGGGGGACCTGGCCGATTAATTGCCGCCCCCGCTCCGTGCCCGGGGCCGCCACCAGGTAATGCCGCGGCCCCTGGAGAATTTCGGTGAGGACCAGGTCAAAACCCCGGGTGGCCCGGGGGCCGGAGCCCATGGAGGCGCAGAAACCGGTATGGCAGGGATGCCCGCAGTTCACCGCCAGGATGAAGGCCTGCTCCCGCCGGGCCCGGTAGTGGGGATCAATAAAAGGCCCCTCCAGGAAGACCTTGTCCTGCACCAAGATGGCCTCGAGATCGCAGGCATGGACGCCGATAAAGGCGAATTTGACCATCTCTTCGTCTTCGGGCGGGATCTGGAAGCCGTTTCCTTCCTGCCGGGCTTGCCACAACCGGCGGCGGGGGGGATAGAGAAACTGTTTCCAGGATTGCTGGCCCACCCCGTAGCCGAAAAACATGGGTTCTTTAAGTTTCCGCAGCCGGAAAGCGCCTGCCTCCTGGGCATCGCCCCAACCCTGGGGGAGGTCGGCCGCGGCGGACAGGGGGCCATAAACCAGAGAGCCTTGGCTCAGGGTGGGGCCCACCAGTTGATAACCCTGGCTCTGCAAGATCTCCAGCAACTGCTGGAGACCCTGGGGTTCCAGGACCACTTCCTCCCCAATGTCTGCGGGCGCAGGGCTCATTACTGGCGTGCACTCCTATTTTGTGGGACGCACGAAAGACAACTAATCCAGAGAAAACAGCTAGGCGTAAGTATAGTTATCCATAGGGAAGCCGTCAAGCCGAACCGCTAGGCCCAACCGAAAGCCGGGATTCGGGAGGGTACGCCGGACGGCCGGGACGAGTCCGTGGCGAAGAAGGAGGGGGAGGGTCCCGGTGGCCTCGCTCCCCCGTAACTCTGGCATGCGCCTCTGCCTAAAAGTTATAAAGTACGGTAAACACCGGAGTGATTTTTTGACTACCGAACTTGCCCACCAGGTCGAAGGCCGTACCCGCGGTGCAGGACAACTTATCCGTGGCTACATATTCGATGGCCGGCAGCACCCCCAAAAGGGTCGTCGGAGTTTGGAAACCCGTGGGAGTATCAAGGTTGGACCAGGTCCAGTTGCTGTACATCTCCAGCAAAAGCACCCATTTTTTGTCCCGGGTGAAGGGCAACTCCGCGGCCAGGTTAACAGTCACCCATTCGGTGTTGCGGACGTTGCCCGGTCCCGCGGGCTGGATATTGACCGGCGCATTATACCAGATCTGGCCGTGCAGCAGAAAGGGCTGCAGGTATTTGTGCAGGTTGACGCCGGTGGCAAAAGATAGGGAACCGGTGCCGATGGCGTCCTGGCCCAGGCGCCCCGGGTTGAGGCGGGAAGCATGGCCGGTGGGAATGGTGGCAAATCCGGCCACCGCGGTGACCGCGGGCCGGTCAGCGGTTTCCGGCAGCAGGTTATATTTGCCGATCAGCGAGATATCGCCGATGCCGCTGTAACCCGCGGCCCGTTCGTTCTTGGGACCGGCCAGGTCGGGATTGACGCTATTGGCCCAGTTGGCGATGAAGGGAATGATGACATACACCTCGGTATCTTTGATGGGTCCGTATGTGAATTTGACCGGCATTTGCCAGGTGTAGAAATTGCCGCCCGCGCTGACCCGCCTCCAGTTGGGGGAAAAATTGCCCGTATAGAAGGACAAGGCCCAGTAGACCTGCAGGGCGAATTTGCCGGTGGCGATGGGCAGGCAGGTGTCACCGATTATGGGACCGGTGGTGGCGGGAGCCTCTTCCTTCTTTTCTGCAGCCGCGGGCGTCGCCGGCTTCTCCAGGGAGATGGCAGGGGCTTCGGGACCCTGGGCCGCAGCCGGCCAGGCGATAAGACCCAGAGCTAAAAAAATGGCAACCCCCCCGAGAAAAATCTTTGCTCCCGGGAAAGGCGCCATCATCTATCTTTTCTCCTTTAATCGAGGCCGGGAAATTTCCTCTGAGAAGCCCCTCAAAGCGGCGAGGCGGCGGCAGAAGACAGCCTCCGCCCCCTTGATGCCGGGGAATTTTACTTTAGGGCTAGATGATTTCCGGACTAAAACTCAAAGTAGGGAAAATCAGAGACATTTGCAAGGGTTCCCAGGAAAATTAAAGGCAGGGCGAGTTCGTCGGCAATGGCGGAGCCCCCGGCAGCCTGGCTGCCGCCAGTTATTTTCCTTGCCAATACGGGCATTTCCTCCTCTAAAGGTCTATCTGATTCACTAGTCATGACCCGGGAAGCCGGGATTATTTCGCAAAACGGGAGGAAATGCCATTCCCTGCCCTGACCGCCTAAGGCCTCACCACCGGGCCGGCGCCATAAAAAAGGAGGTATGCCCTTGGGCCATACCTCCTCCTGCTGATGCCGACAAACCCTTGAAAATTAAAAAGTATAGAACGCGGTTATCATGGGAGTATATTTTTGGACGCCGTTTTTGCCCCAGAGGTCCAGGGAGGCGCCCGCGGCCAAAGATAATTTATCCGTGGCCAGGAACTCGATGGCCGGCAGGATGCCGATAACCGTTTGCGGGGTCTGGTAGCCCTGGATGGTATTGAGATTCTGCCAGGTCCAGTTGCTGTAAACCTCGAGCAAAAAGACAAATTGCTTGCTCACGGGAAGTTCCGCCGCCAGGTTGGCGGTCAGGTATTCCCGGGAACGGACGTTTACCGGGCCATCGTCTACACCATGGATTTTATAGAGGTTGATGGGAGAGTTGAACCAGAGCTGGCCGTGCAGCAACACCGGTTTCAGGTATTTGAACATATTGACGCCGGTGATGAAGTTGAAAGACCCGGTGCCGATGGCATCCTGGGCCAGGCGTCCCGGGTTGAGGTTGCTGGCGTGCCCGGTGGGAAAACCGACACCCCCCACCGCGCTCAGGGCCGGGTAATAATCGCCTTCCGGCAGGAAGTTATATTTGACCACCGCCGTGATGTCGCCGATGCCCCCGTAGCTGGCGGAGGTTTCGCCGTTGGGGCCGGGAAAATTCGTATCGCTGAGCCAGTTATTGACGAAAGGCACGACGACGTAGGTTTCCAGGTCTTTGGTGGGACCGTAGACAAATTTCACCGGCATGAAAAAGGTGGCATAATTCCCGCCCGCGCTCACCGACCGCCAGTTATTGCTGAAGACCCCCGGGTACAAGGACAGTGCCCACCAGGCCTGTATGGCAAATTTGCCCGTCGAGATAGGCAGGCAGGTATCGCTGATCATCGGGCCGCAGGTAGTGGGTGCTTCTTCCTTTTTTTCTTCCCCGGGCGGTGCGGCCGGTTTTTCCATCATGGCCGGGACGCCCCCCTGGGCCCACGCCGGCGTCACCGGCATCAGCCCCACCAAAAAGCCTCCCAGAATGAGGCAAGTTAGAATCGCTTTCAGACTGATTCCCTTAACCTTAAATTTGTGCATTATCATGCCATTATCCCCCTTCTCCGATAATCACCGCCTGAGCGGTTGTTCCCTGAATCATATGGAAGCATTAAGTATTTTAAATTTCAATGATTATTTGAAGGAGCGGAGGATTTCCCTCCTCCGCCCCGGCAGTGAAAAAGTTTCCCGGCGTAGAGGCGATCGACGGACGCGGCCGGATGGCAAGGCCGGGGGCAGGATCCTCCCCCGGCGTTCCGCCCGCTGCCCCACTTAAACCGCGCTCTCTCCGGTCTCGCCGGTGCGGATGCGGATGACCTCCGCCACCGGGTAGACAAAGATCTTGCCGTCGCCGATCCGGCCGGTGCGGGCCTTCTCGACAATAGCGTCCACAATGGCTTTCACCTTCTCGTCCGGGGCCACGATCTCGATCTTCACCTTGGGGAGAAAGTCCACCTGGTACTCCATGCCCCGGTAGACTTCCCGGATGCCTTTTTGCACTCCAAACCCCTTGACTTCAGTGACCGTCATCCCCTGGACGCTGAGAGCATGGAGGGCCTCCTTCACCGGTTCCAACTTAAAAGGCTGGATAATAGCCTCTACCTTTTTCATAGCGTGCCTCCTGATTTTTTACAGACTATAGCCGGTTTCTTGGTGTTCACTGATATCCAAGCCCGCCACTTCGTCTTCCGGGGTGACCCTGAGGCCCATGGTGGCGTCCAGGATTTTGAAGAGGACGTAGCTGATAACAAAAGAGTAAACCAGGGTCGCGGCCACCGCGATTATCTGGGTCACCAGTTGCCCCGGGTTGCCGAAGAACAAGCCGTCGCCGCCCGCGGAATTTACCAGTTTGGTGGCGAACAGGCCGGTGAGCAGGGCGCCCACGATGCCCCCCACGCAGTGGACGCCCACCACGTCCAGGGAGTCGTCGTAGCCCAGTTTGGGTTTGGCCAGAACCGCCAGGTAGCAGACAATACCGGCCACCAAGCCGATGATAATGGCGGACATGGGGCCCACGTAACCCGCGGCCGGGGTGATGGCCACCAGCCCGGCCACCGCGCCGGAAGCCGCGCCCAGGGTCGTGGGTTTGCCCCGGTGAATCCACTCAGCTCCCACCCAGGACAGGACCGCGGCGCAGGTGGCCAGATGGGTGGCCGTAAATGCGGAACTGGCCAGAGCCCCGGCCGACAGGGCGCTGCCGGCGTTGAAACCGAACCAGCCGAACCACAGCAACCCTGCGCCCAAAACGGTCATGGGCAAATTATGGGGAATGAAGGCCTCCACCCCATTGCCATAACCCGCGTAACCTTTGCGGGGTCCCATGACCAGGGCCGCGGCCAAGGCGGCGATGCCGGCGTTGATATGCACCACCGTGCCCCCCGCGAAATCCAATGCCCCCAGGGTCTTCAACCAACCGTTGTCACCCCAGACCCAGTGGGCCACCGGACAGTAAACGATGGTGGACCAGAGCACCATGAAGACCAGAAAAGTGCTGAATTTCATGCGCTCGGCCCAGGCCCCGGTAATCAGCGCCGGAGTGATAATGGCGAACATGGCCTGGTAGATCATGAAGGTCTGGTGGGGGATAGTCTCGGAATAGGCCTTGAAAGGCTCGGCCCCCACGCCGGCCAGACCCAACCAGTCCAGATTGCCAATAATGCCCCCCACATCGGGCCCGAAAGCCAGGCTATAACCATAGATGGCCCACAGCACGCCCACAACGCCCAGCAAAATGAAGTTCTGCATGATGGTGGCCAGGACGTTTTTACTGCGCACCATGCCTCCATAAAAGAGAGCCAATCCCGGAGTCATGAGCATCACCAGGGCGGCGGAGACCAGAACAAAGGCCGTATCAGCCGGAATCATGGTTTAATTCCCTCCCTATGAGGATAGATAATTTCGGAGGTTTAAATCTGCAAAGTCGGTGCCACCGAAAAAGTTAATGATATTAATATTATACCACAATAGAGAGAAACCGGTATTATACAATAATGTAGTATATTATTTAATTTCGGTTACAATTTGGTATATTTCCTGTTTGCGCGCCGGCAGCTCCAAACTTTGGAGAAAATAGTCCTGGCTGCTTAAAAACCGGTGCCCCCAATTTTAATCCCCGGAGATCGCCTCTTTGTGATATGAATAGGGACTAGAGCATTCCTGCTTTTCCGTTAGGGGCAAAGGGGTTATCAGATGCATGCTGGACACTTTTTCCTTTTAATGAAGGCGAAATTATCCCGGTTTGTGCCCCGGCGCACCGCCCCTTCCCTTTGCTGGGTCCTGGCCCTCTTGCTGGTGGCGGCCTGCGCTCCCCGGAAGCTGCCCCCGCCCCCGCCGCCCCCCACCTATCCCAGCCGGGTGATCACCCAGGACGGTCTGGCCTACATGGTGCAGCGCCTCAAGCTCCCCGGCACCCGCCAGGAGATCACGGTCCGGGACGGCGGCGCCAAACAGTGGGTGCCCCTTAATCTCCTGAAGAGCATACGGTTTACCGGCCCTATCCAGGGGGGCTATCGCCAGGCCGAGATCTTCCTCATTTCCGGCGAAAAGATGGGGGGGGAAGTCTATGTGGTCAATGTTGTGGTGGAAGGCAGCACCGACCTGGGGTATTGGAATATGCCCTTATCCCGGGTGGAGCGCCTGGACCTGGGCGACGATTGACCTTGAACGCGGGTCGCTCCCGAGCTTAAGTGATGGCAGCCCTTCTCCTGGCATTTCTGGTGGGACTGGCCCTGGGGAGCTTCCTCAATGTGGTGATCACCCGCCTGCCCCTGGGGGAACCGGTCTGGGCCGGACGCTCCCGCTGCCCCCATTGCCGCGCCTCTATCCCCTGGCAGGATAACCTGCCCCTGTTGAGCTTCTTGCTGCTGCGGCGGCGTTGCCGCTTTTGCCGCCGCCCCATTTCCTGGCGTTATCCCGGGGTGGAGTTGGCCGGGGGTCTCTTGGCCCTGGCCTTGTGGGCCTCCTTTCCCGGCAGTTATCTCCTCCTGGTTTACGGACCTTTCGGGGCCATGCTCCTCACCCTCACCGGCCTCGACCTGGAACACCGCTGGCTCCCGGATGTCATCACCCTGCCCGGCATCGGCCTGGGGCTGGCTTTCTCTCTGATCTTCCCCCATCTTTCTTTTGGGGAGGCCCTGGCCGGGGCGCTGCTGGGCGGGGCTCTTTTCTATGGCTTGATGTGGGCTTATGAGAAACTGACAGGGAAGATGGGCATGGGTGGGGGGGATGTGAAATTGCTGGCCCTGATCGGGGCCTTCCTGGGCATTAAATCCCTGCCTTTCGTGATCCTGGTGAGCGCGGTCCTGGGCAGCCTGGTGGGCATTGGTGCGGTCCTGATCGCCGGCACCTGGCGGCAGGGCGGCTGGCGGGGGACGGCCATCCCCTACGGCCCGTTTCTGGCCGGCGCGGCGCTGGTGTATCTCTTTGGCACCCGGGAACTTACCCGGTTAGTGGCGGGGGGGAATTAATACCATGTTCGCATTGTAGGGGCGGGTTTTAAACCCGCCCCTACAAGTGATATCAATATGTTAGCATGTTATTTTGTTTCATTTCAAAGCGAACATGGTATGAAACCTGGAGGCTCTACTGTAGCAGGACAAGGGAAAAACCGGGGGCGGGTGATGAACCCGCCCCCTATTTTTGCTTATTTGAAGATGCCCGGCCTATCGTATCTGGGGTCGCTGCGACCTATGGGGCGGGCAAAGGTCCATCCTGCCGGGCGGCCCACCAGGCCCCAGGCCGCGGTACCCACACTGTCTGAATGAATGTAAAAATTAAAGGTGCTGAGAAAGACCCCGGCGCCGACAATAGTGGTGGCCAACCCCAGAGGGCGCCCAATCACCGCGTCGGCTGCAATTGCCGAGGGGCTGGGCTCAGATTTGGGGGGATCTTTAAACCCCTGTTCCGCCTTGTCCATGTTGTAAGCCTTACTCAAGCTATAGGCCTCCTTGGCAACAGCGAAGCTCCCCCAGGTTCCCACCAAAATTATGGTCAAGATTACCACCAGCAGCGGACGGATCATGGCTCTCTCCTTTGCCTCCCCGGGTGGTTAAATTCCTTTCCTTTTCTTCGGATACCATACTCTATTTCTTAAATCAAATCAATAAGTGCTGGGAGGGGCCCCCTGGGGTTTCGGGCTCTCCCGGCGCAGGGGCGGAGGCTCTTCTATACCCACCTTCTCTTTCATGTCGTGGGTGATCTTGGCCCCTTCCTCCAAAGTAGTAACAATATGCGGGGTAATCAAGACCAGGAGTTCGGTCTTTTGCTTGCTCACCTTCTCCGACCCGAACAAGGAGCCCAGCAGCGGCATCTTCCGCAGCCCGGGAATCCCGGCCTGGCTGGTGGTCTTGTCCTCCCGGATGAGGCCTCCCAGGACCACGGTCTGGTTGTCCCCGGTAATCAGGGAAGTCTTGGCCTGGCGCACCGTAAAGGTGGGGGTGCCGCTCACCCCGGTGCTGGTGGTGACGGCGCTGCTCACCTCCTGGGCGATTTCCAGGGTCACCATGCCGTTGGCATTGATCTGGGGCTTCACCGAGAGGATGATGCCGGTATTGCGGTACTGCACCGTGGAGGTCTGAAAAGAGGTGGTCTGGCTCACCAGGGGCACCGACTGGGAAGTGAGGGTGGGCACTTCTTCACCGATCATGATGGTGGCCTCCTGGTTGTTGGCGGCCATGATGTGGGGGGAAGCCAGGATATCCACCCGGCCCTGGGAAGCCAGCAAATTAATGAGGCCTTTCAGCTTGTTCAGGGTATCCGTGGCCACAAAGGTGAAGCCGCTGGCCGCGGCAAAGGTGGCCGAGGCCGGCGAGGAGACCGCCACACCCTGGAGGGTGGTCGGAGCCGTGCTGCTGGAGGAGGTGCCGCTGGCAACCAGGACCCCGGTGGTGCCGCTGGTACTTGAGGTGCCGGTGGAGGTGCTCGGCGCCTGGGCGGTCGCGCCCAGGAGGAATTCGATGCCGAAAGCCAGTTCGTCGGAGAGGCGAACCTCGGCCACCAGCACTTCGTTCAATACCTGCCGGGGCATGATGTCCAGACTTTTTAAGAGCCGGGAGATAATGCGCCATTCGTGGGGCGGAGCCACTATCACCAGGAGGTTGTTTTCCTCATCGGGAATGATGCGCACCCCTTCTTTGCCGGTACCCGCGGCCGCGGCCCCTGGCCCCATGGGTACGGCCCGCTCTTTCAAGGCTGTGGCCTCAGGGCCACCACCGGCTGGAGACAGCAGGCCCCCGGCGCCGGCCGTACCCGTAGCGCCGCTCAGGCCACCCATGCCCGTGGTCCTTTGGGTGCCGGTCTGGCTCCCGGTGGTGCCGCCCGCGCCCGTGCCGCCCATACCGGTACCGCCGGCGCCTCTGGCCCCAAAAGCCGAACTCCCCAGACCCCGGGCCCCGGTTTCCGGTTTCCTTTCCTTGATGGTGGGGGCTGTAACCGTGCCCCCATAAACTTGGGTCAGGAGGTCGGCCAGGTTCCTGGCTTTATAATTCTCCACGTTGTAAACATGGACGTTGGCCAGCATGTCGGTGCGCAGATCCAGTTGCTTGACCCAGTGCAGGGCCCGGTTCATCAGGGGGCCGGAATTAGCCAGGATCATCACCGAATTGAGGCGCTGCACCGGCAGGAAGCTGACCCCGAATTTCCCCTTCTGGGCCAGGGTGCCGTAGGCCGAAAAGATCACTTCCAACTCGGTAATGATTTCATTGGGGTCGGTATTTTGCACCTTCACTACCCGCACCAGGGTTTGGGACAGGGCCTGGGTGTCGATCATCTGGATCAATTGCAGGAGCTTTTCCAGATTGGCCGGGGTTTCCACCAGGATCAGGGCATTATGGGACCCCTCATAGATGCCGCCCCCCGGAGTCATCATTGGTTTCAGAACCGCTACCAATTCCTTGGCCGCGGTCTGCTGGGGGAAGAGCACCTGCACCGTCATGCCCACGGGGATCTCCCCCCGGCGGAAAACGGGCATGGACTCAGCGTGCGATTTATCCAGGGGCACGATCTTATAAAGATTGCCGTCCTTGATCAGGGTGGCGTTATTGACCACCAGGACCGACTCCATGATCCCCAGGATATCGGACTCGGTCAGTTTCCCGGTAGCCCGCACATTCACCGTGCCCTTCACCCGGGAATCAATAGCGTAATTAAGACCCATGGTGTCCGCCAGGACCCGGATGGTTTCCACCAGATCGGCACCCTTCAGGTTAAGATCCAGGGGGTAGACTTTTTCCCCTTTCTTGGGCTGGCTGCGCCTGGTGGGGACTTTTTTGATGGCCGTGGCGTAATGCTGCATTCCCAAGTCTTCCCCACCTGCTTCCTGACGGGCTTGCAGACGCTCTTTTTTCGCCGCGGCCAGGAGAGCCGCTTTGCTATCCGGCTTAACGGGAGGTTGAGACACCCGCACCGGCACCTGGTGGGAGGCAGGGGGGAGGAGGGGAGGGGTGGCAACCGTGGAGGGGCCTGCGCAACCCGCCAGGCCCAAGGCCAGAAGGAGGACCAGCAGGCGCGTCAGGCACCATCTTATTCCTGACCAACCCCTTAAAACGGAGAGACCACTCATCGTTTTCAATCTAGCCCTCTATTCCGGAAAGTTTAAAGTCTTTTTGCCTTCTTTGCTTTGAAAAACTAGCCCCTCATTGGAAATCTCCACCAATTTTAGGCCCTCCCATTCCTCCCCCAGGCGCAGCACCTGCACCTGAGACTTCCGGCCTTTGGATTCCTTGTAGCTGATCATAGCCGCCCTTTCGTCGCCGATGAGAATGGTGCCCAGAAGAATGCGGCCTTCCAGACTCCCCTGGGTCTTGGGGGCCTTGGCCCCGGGAATCGGACCGGTGCGGTCTTGGGAGAAAAGATTTTTGGCCGCGACCACCACAAAGTCGCTCAAGGGCCGCTGGTCCCTGAGGGGCTTGACCTGGGGGACCTCCGGACCTTTACGGCCGCGGGCCGCTTCCGGAGCCAGGTCGTTTCCCAGCCACACCTGGACAATCCCCAGCAGCAGCAGGCCACAGCCCCCCAAAAGCAGCAGTTGCCACCACAGACTGCGGCGCCAAATCAAGCGGTGGTCCCCTTTTTAATCAGCCCCGTCACCACCAGATTCACCTGCACCGGCTGATCGTCTTCCTTCTGTTTGGTCATCAACCGGGGGGCATTAATCTCCAATTCCGGGATAAAAAGCAACTTCTTATGGTGCTCCAGATGATAAAGAATAGTCAGCAATTGGGACATAGTCCCGGACAGTTGCACTTGCACCGGCACTTCCTGGTAAGGACCGGCATCCCGGGGCTGTAAAACCTTGATGCTGGTCATTTGCACCCCGTGGGCCCCGGTGACGTTTTTCAATATTTCCTGGAGATCAGCGGAGGCCACCGCCGGGTTGCCCCCGGCCAGGAACTGGCCCTCCGTTTGCGACACCGCGCCTTTCAAGGCCTGAAGAGCCCGCCCCACTTTATTCTTGCTTTCCTGCAAAGTCTGATACCGCACCAGCAGTTGCCGCTTGCGGGTTAACTCCTGGGACCAGCTCCTATTCAAGGCCAGCAATGGATAAACCAGGACCAGATAGAGGGTCAACAGGAGTAATCCCCCTGCCAACACCCAGGCCAGACGCTGCTGCCGGGGAGTCAGCCCCTCAGGAACCCAGTTCCAGGTCTTTAATTTCTGCTTTAATTTTAAAATGCTCGAGCTTATTAGCATCGGTCACTATGGGGGAGGCAAATTCCGTTTTGGTGAGCCAACCGGATTTCTCCAGCAGAGGAATCAGATCGGCCGCGGACTTGGACAGGCCTCCCATTTCCAGATTTTGTCGATTGATCCGCAGATTGAACAGCCAGGTATGCTGCGGGATAAGTTGAGTCAGATCTTTAAGAATATTCAGTCTGTTCGGCGTCTTTTCCAGGTGGCGGAGGTTCTGCTGGTGCTTGGCCAGGACCCGGCTTTCCTCCAACTGCTTCTCCACCCCGCGAACATCCGGGGTGAGCCGGGCCAGTTGCTGGTTTACCTGGTAAAGCAACACCCGCTTATGGATCATCAGGCTGCCGACCCACAACAGGATGAGGGCCATAAAGACCACCAGCAACAGCCTGTTCAAAGAAAAGCCGCTGGGTCCCGCCGCGGCCCTCTCTTCCGGCGGCAGGAGATTGGTCCGTATCGGCACCTTTCCCAGCCCCCGGCAGGCCGCTCCCATCGCTGGCAGGGCTCCGGGTTCCAGGTCTTTTCCCGGGGGCAGGCCCTGGATGAGAAAATTATCCGGGGTAATGATGGTCAAATTCCCTTCTCTAGCCACCGCCGTGATCTGCGGCGCGGTGGCTGACTGGATGCATAGACCCAAGGCCTGGGGGGGATAACCCCCTTTTTCCAGATGCTGGATTTCCACTAGCAGCGCGTCCGCCGGTTTTTGTGGCGGCTGGGTCCGCAGTAGCCGGGAGAAAACCAGGGTCCGCCCTCTGATGCAGGTCAACTCCAATCCCCTGGCCTCCTCCTGCAGGAGAAGCCAGGAAGACGGCGGTTTCCCCCCCAAAAGAGCAAAGGCGTTGGCCGCCGCCACCGGCCCAGGCTCTAAGGCGACGGGCCTCAAACCCAACCGGATGAGGAAATCCAGGCACTCCTCCACCGGTTCCCGGGGCAAAGCCATCAATAGCAAGTGAATGCCGGTCTCGGTTTGGTTTAAGATCTGATAGTCATAAAACAATTGCGCGGCCGGCAAGGGCAGGAAGCGGTCCAACTCATAGCCCACCACCTGGGCCAAATTTTCCGCGGCCGCGGCCGGTAGCACCACCTCCCGGAAAAAGGCCAGGTCTCCGCTTACCGCCAGGTTCACCGGGCAGTTTGCCAGTTCCCGGGGAGAAATGATCTCCCCGAAGCGGGCTTCCAGGGAGTCCAGAGCCGCACCGGCCCGAGGTAGGCGCTCCAGATGCAGCACCCGGATGCCGGTAAGACCTTTCTGCACCCGGGCCAGGGTCAGCCCCTCCCTGTCCAGGTAAACCCCCAGGCCGTCGGCCTCCGCCAGGAGGTCGGCGGAAATTTTCTCCCACCAGCTACTAAGATTCCAGTTCATGGGTTTTCTTCAACCGGGGTAATCGTCCGCCCAATAGAGAAACTTCCAGGGCACGTCCTTTTTATCATCCAAACGCACTATAGCCTTGATGGTATGCCGGGCCCCCTCTTTGTTATTTATCATGCCTGTGGCTAAGATACTAAAAAAAGGAGAACTGTTAAAGCTAATGTAGGGGAACAGTTGCTGCATTTGCGGCTCCCCGGCCAATCGGGGCATCACGTCCTGCGAGCGCAAAGGACCAACCTGCCGCTCCTGGATCAGAGTGCTGACCAGGTCCGGCTGTAACCCCAAGGCCAGCATGACCTCCTGGGGGGCAGTATTCAAATTAATCTGGCGGCCCCCTTGCACGGTGAGATACGCAGACAAACTGGCAGGGTTAGCGCCGGCGGCAAAACCCCGGACCCAGGCCAGTTCCTCCACCGTATCAAACTTACCGCTTTTCGCCGGGTAAGGCGGGTCCAAACTTAAATAATAGCTGCTTTTAGCTCCATAGGGGCGGGTCTGGGAATCAGGACTCCGCCAATCCAGAATGGAGTCCACCATGACCGGTACTCTTAAGGTTGAAAAACCCAACGCTGCAAAGAGATTCGTCATTATGCGCCCGTCAGCCTGGTTAAGATCGATCTTTCCGGCCTCGTCCGCCACCCGCACTTCCACCTGACCGCCGGGCAGTTCCAAGAGATGCCGCTGCTGGTCCCCATTCCAGGTGTTAGGAGCCCCCAGGGAGCTCGGCGACAAAAGAGACTGGGCTTGACGCTCGGCAAGCTTGGCCGCCGTCACCTTGGCCAGGGCGTAGTAGATTCCTGCCTCGGCCAGGTGGTAGCATTGACGGTCATCCCGAAAATTTGCCGCCAGCTTGATCTCTGTGCGCCACTCCTGGGCCCAGCTTAAAACCAGCACACTGAGCAAGGCCAGAATCCAGATCACCAGCAGCAGGATCGCTCCTTCTTCCCGCGGCGGCGATGGGCGTCCGGTTTCGCTCTGATCGGCAGGTCTACGACTTTGTGGCACTATTATCCCTGACATGGATGGGAATTAACCAATCACTTGGTGGCTGGTTTCCCACGGTCAATCGCACCCTCACCCACTGCGGCAGCTCCTCCTGGCGGTGGGCGTCCCAATGGTCGTATTCCTTGCCGTTCTGGCCGTAAAAAAAGCGGACGGCAGTCAAGTTGGTCAACAAGATCTGCCTTACCTCCACCCTTTCGGGGTCCCGGGTCCAGTTGAGGCTTTTACATTGTTCCACGGCTATGGCGCCCTGCCCCGCCGCATCCCGGCCCACCAGGACCCGCCAATAAAAGATGCCTCCCAGATTGTGAGCCTCCAGGGGCAAAAAGGTGAAAAACCGCATCTCCTGGGGGTCGCCCAGGAAATACAAGCGGGCCTCTTTGACCTCTCTGAGGCCCGGGGCCGCGGAACTCAGACTCCTTTCCAAAAAGCTCTGGCCCACCCGCAATTCCTGGAGGTTGGCGGCGGCGGCCTGCCCCCGGCTCACCGCCTTCAGGCTCAGGTTCAAGGACACAAAAGCCACCAGGCTGAGCAGGCTCACCAGGGCCAAAGACACCATTAACTCCAGCAGTGTAAAGCCCGCGGCCGCGGCATTTCCTGGTTTTCCCGGCAGGTTCACGATTTCTTTAAGGCCTCCGTCCTCAGGGTCTCCAGTTCCAGGGTCTTGGTCTTCCCCTGCTCCGTCCAGGCGACCGTCACCTGCACCAGATAACAAAGCAACCTCTTATCTTGAAGAACGGGAAAGGCGACCTGAAATTGGGGCGTTATCCGCACCTGATAGTCAAAGCGCCCTTCCCGTCCCTGAAATATGCCTTCCTTATAATTTCTCAGTTCACTGTATTCCTCGAGCACCTTTTCCGCCGCCAGCACGGCCTGGGTATTGCTCCGGGAGGCTTCCTGGGCCCGCAAGGTGGAAGTGAGAACCTCCAGGATGATCACCAGCATCAAGCCCATCAGGGTGGCGGCCACCAAGACTTCCAGGAGGCTGAACCCCGCGTCTTTCTCTCCCTTATCTCGAACCGCTCGCCTTTTCATTACCCTGTAGTTTTAAGGCTAACCTTGCCGGTTATGATTTCCACGTCGATGACCTGGACCTTGCCACCCCGGTCCACCAGCGCCAGATACCCGCCGCTGGAAGTTCCATCCCCGTAAAAAGCAATATAACCCCGCCGGGCCTCACGATCCTCCCACACCAGGTGGGCCTCGCCCAGGCGAAAACCCCGGGACAAATCCACTTTCCTGGGAGATCCTTCCAATTGGTAGCGCCCCGCGCCCAGGTCCAGAAAGACGCGCACCCGCTGGTGCCTGGTGGCCGCCACGCTCCGGGCGGTGCGCAGGGTGGTCATCAGCTGCCGCACACCGGCCCGGTCCCGCTCCCGCTGCCAGGAACCGTACATATTCGGCACCACCAGGCCCATCATCAGGGTCAGGAGGGCCAGCACCACCACCAATTCCAACAGGGTGAAGCCTCTTTGCTCCCGGTCCAGGCAGACCCGATCCCGCCCCATCTTTAGCAGGCTGTTGAAAAAAAGTCTTTGGGCCGAATAATAAGCAGTTCTTATCCCCTCCTTTGAAAAAGGGGGGTTAGGGGGGATTTGATAAGCGTTTGAAATCCCCCTAAATCCCAGCACTGTCCGGTTAGGTTTTTGCAAAAGCGTAATCCCTCAGAGGCTGAGACTCTGGGGGGTGATTATGCAGAATCCGAGCTTCATTTTGGATGTTAATGCGTAATTCTCTGACTCTGTTGAG
>JBFLXM010000014.1:0-4044 GCA_040757175.1 Thermodesulfobacteriota bacterium | reverse complement strand
TCTAATCACTTCCTTAATCTTCCTGCTGCCAATAATCTTACCACTTTTTGCCCTTGAAGCCGAAGCAAGCCCAAAATATCCCAGGGGATATTCCCTCAAGGCCTTAGACCTTTCCAGGCCCCTCACCTTTGAAGATCTGATGGCTGCCGGACAATTGGGCGGGCCCCTGCATCCCACCCATAATATGACCAACGCCGCGACCAACGCCTCTTTCGGCGCGGCCATGCAGGCCTGGAATGAGCATCGATATAAAGAGGCGGTGGAATTATTCCGGGCTCACATCGCCCACTATCCCGACAGCCCCTGGGCCTCGGAGGCCCTTTTGCATATCGGTTGCGATGCTCTTTACCACGGGCGCTACACGGAAGCTCAAAGCGCTTTTCAGGGGATCATTCAAGGAAATGCCGACAAAAACCATCCGGGCGCGCAAATGCTGGTCCATAAGGCCCGGTTGCGCCTGGCGAATCTGAAAACCGCGCAAGGCAATTTCGCCGAGGCCATGGAACTGTATAGACTCCTTAAACAATACAGTCCCGACTGGCGGCATCGCACCTATGCGGCCCACTGGATTCAAAGGCTCTCCCGGGAAAAACATGAGCAGGCGGCCATCTTTAATTGCGGCGCCCGGGCCCTGGCCCGCCTGTTGGAGAAGCGCGGCAAAAAGGCGGAAGCGGCCAGGGTGCTGGGTTTACAGGCATCATCGCCCCGGGGCCAGAGTATGAGGGAACTCCAACTGGTGGCCGCGGGCTACGGCTACCGGCTGACCGGGCTGCGCCTTAGCGTTTCCCAACTTAAGAAGCTGCCCCTGCCGGCCATCGTCCAATTGAGCGGGTTAAATCGAGGAGACCTGGGCCACTACTGGGTCTTGGAGAAGACGGGCAAGGACACCCTGAACTTTTTCGACCCCCAAAGCCGCAGCCGCTTTACCCAAACCACCGCCGAATTTGCTAGGGAGTGGGGCGGCCACGCCCTGGTCCTGGCCCGCCGTCAAAAACTTCCCGGCACGGTCCTGGCCGCCCGGGAGATGGAAAATCTTTACGGCGGCTGCTGTGGTACTCCCAGACCGCAAAACAACCAGGGAGCCCCCGATCCCCCGCCTGGCGATCCTGATTGCAAACCCGCCCCAGGCGACGACGCTTGCCCCAGACCCGGCTGTGGCTCCCCCGTCTGGTCGGTGAACAAGGTCAACATGAATCTCTATGTCAGGGATATCCCCCTGTGGCACCGCCCCCCCATCGGCCCGCGGGTGGAGATTGCCCTGAGCTACAATTCGCAATCAGCCACCGCCACTCGCGAACCCTTCGGGAACAAGTGGCAGTTCAACTACGCCACCTACCTGGTGGAAAACAGCAGCGGCACAGTACTGGTGTTCATGCCCGACGGCCGCCAGGATCAATACCTCTACAATGACCAGACACAGGAGTACGAATCGCCCACCGGGGTTCACAACCGGCTTCTCAAAATTGGCGACAGTCATTATGAGCTGCGCTTCCCGGACGATACCGTCTACATCTATGACTTGCCCCTCTCGTCCGGCTCTCAGCAGGTTCTTCTGGTGGAAATCCGGGACGCCCACGGCTTGAGCCTGCGCTTCGGCTATGACACCGGCATCCCCGACGTGCCGCTGACCACCATCACCGATGCCCAGGGACGCATCACCAATCTTGCTTACAGCGCCGGTCTGGTGACCACGGTCACCGACCCCTTCGGCCGCCAGGCGGCTTTTGAATACGACGCCAACGGCAACCTCACCAAGATCACCGATATGGGGGGATATTGGTCCACTTTCACCTATGACCAGACTATTTTTATCACCAGCATCGGCAATGCCCGGGGGACCTGGACCTTCTATACCGAGCCCGCGGATGGGATTTCCAACGATTTTATTTATTATCCGGCTCCGGGGGGAGTAATGTGGGAAAATTACCGCCTCACCGTCACCAATCCCCTGGAATTTAAGGAGGAGTATTTTTATTCCGGTCATTTTACACAAAGCTGGCATGTCAGACCTTTAGATTATGTCGAATATGTTGACCAAAACATCAACAATTTGGCATCCAATGCCCCCAAAGCAATATACGGCTATTTTACAACCATCGATGGTAAGGGAAAAATCGGTCGAATATATAAGCCATTGGTGACCTACCCCATATATTATACCTACGATCAGACGACAAATCCGGCGACCAGAGGAAATCTTATCAAGGTTGTTTATGGAGCCGGCCAGGGCTGGCGATATGCCTACAATGATTATGGCCAGGTTACGTCCGTGACTAATCCTCTTCCTGAACCTACTACTACTACTATGACCTATGCTAATAAAGTCGATCTCATTTCCATCATCAATAGTTTGGGAGAAGAAAGCAGGACCTACAACAGCACCCATGACCTCACCTCCGTGACGGATCGCCTGGGACATACCACCACCTATACCTATAACAACTACGGCCAGGTCACCTCGTCTCAAGATCCCCTGGGCCTAGTCACCGCTTATAGCTATGATAGCAGCCACCGCCTGACGGCCATCACCCGGGACATGCAAATGCACGTGTTGGCTCAATACACCTACGATGACCTGGACAGGGTCCTGACCCATACCGACGCTTCCGGCCTGACCCTGGTTTATGAGTACAATAACCTGGATCAGGTGACCCGCATCACTTATCCGGACGGCAAATCCAAGACCTACCAGTATTCCAGTTGCTGCCCTTTCAAAATCGACAGCGTCACGGAGCGCTCGGGCCGGACCACCTTCTATGCCTATGACCAGGCCAACCGGCTGACTACGGTAACCGATCCCGCAGGCGGGGTCACCCGGTTCGGTTACGACGCCAACGGCAACCGGGCCGGCATCACCGACCCCAAAGGCAATATCACCAGGTTCGATTACGACTCCAATAACAACCTGATCAAAAAGACTTACGCGGACGGCGCGTTTGACGCGTTCACTTATGATAATCAGAATCCCGCCAATTTACTGCTGGCCCGGACCGATGCCCGGGGCATTACCACCGATTATAGTTATACCGCACTCTGGAAGCTCGCCCAATTTGGTGATAACCCGACAACGACCTTCTCCTATGATAATTTCGGCAGGGAGATATCGGTTACTGCTTACGATCCTGCCGGCACTGTGGAACGCACTTATGACGCCAATTCCCAACTTTTGACTGTTACCCAGAAATACCAGCAAGATCGCCAGGTTACTTATCAATACGACGCCCTGGGCCGCAGGACCCTCATGACCCGGGGCAAGGGCCAGTCCGTGGCCTACATTTATGACACCCTGAACCGGCTCAAAAGCGTCAACGTGGGGGGTAAGGTTTACACCTACGGCTATACCGGGGCCAGCCCCCTGGTCCGGTCTCTCACCCGGCCCGACGGCGCGGTGACCACCTATGAATACGACCTCCTCAACCGCCTGACCCGGATGACCACCAAGATTTGGGATAACGTGATCAGCAGTTATGCTTACACTTATAATGATCAGGACCTGCGGGCCGGGGAGACCGCGGCCGAACCCGCCTCACCCCCGCCCTACGTCAGCGGCCTGATGAACTACGAGTATAACAGCGTCAATGCTATCACCCGCATAACCGATCCCGGGGAGAAGCTTCTGGTTTACGATGCATCCGGGAATCTGACCAATGGCTACACCCCGGATGGCTATCCCTTCACCGCGGCTTATGACGGCAGCAACCGCCTCACCGACTTCAGCTACACGGTGGGCAGCGATGTCTATAAAACCAGGTACTACTACCTGGGCCATCTCCTGATGACCAAAAATAATTATGTGAACGGCGTGTTTACCGGCGGGAGAAACTATCTGCACGACGGCTTTCAGATCGTGCAGGAACGGGACCAGAACCAGAACGTCATCAATGAATACACCTGGGGCCAGGGCCTGCCCGGGGGCATCGGCGGGCTGCTGGACCTGAACCAGGGCGGATCGCATTATTCTTATCTTTTCGACGGCAAGGGGAACGTCACCGCGCTCCTGGACGAGAACGCCAACGTGGCCGCCACCTACGCCTACGGCCCCTT
>JBFLXM010000013.1:0-69654 GCA_040757175.1 Thermodesulfobacteriota bacterium | reverse complement strand
CCTAAAGGCTATTTCCGCTGGGTTGGCTGCTTCTGAATCGACGTCCCAAGATTGCAGCCCGACCATCAGTAAGTGGTCAAAACAGTCCAAAGAAAATGTATTTAGGCAACAGCCCGTTCAGCCTGCGGCTACCATATCTTGCCGTTTGAGTGCGACTTGGTATTAATGATTCGGGCCCGGCCCATCCTTCGTGACCCTTACCTCTGCCGGACCAACATTTCTAACAAATTATTATTGTCTGTCTAATTAATCGACAATATTTGCGGGTGATAATCCTCAGAAAATTCAAGTTCTTGTGAATTACCAGTGCACGGGGGAACATGAAACACTATGCCTATATATTCCTATCGCTGCCTTGATTGCGGCAGTTGGGACCAGAGAGTGGCCGGACTTGATGATGCAACCGCTATTTGCATCAAGTGTAAAGGCCTGATGCTCAGAGTGAATGACAATATTCTGGAGCCTTACTTTGTGGACAGCGCCGACCTTCTGGAGGAAGCGCTTTAGCCAGGGAACATGGTACTATTGGGATTCAGGGACTGCGGGTTGAGAAGATTAAGGGTCTGAAATACCTGAAAAATCTTTGACGGCAACTTGGTGGCAAAACTCTTGGTTAGGAAATTTTTTCTTCCGAACCCCGGGGCGTCAACTCGCTCAATACCCGGTCAAAAGCGCGGGTCGTTTCCCGGATATCATACTGCCGGGCGACCTCGGCAAACCCGGAAGAAACCGTGAGCTTGCCCTCTTGCCAAAGATCTAGCAACCCCCCTATAACCCGGGCAATGCCCTCGACATCATCCGGCGCGGCCAGGGGACAGCCCAATTGCCGGAGCAAGTCGGCCGGCGGTCCCTCTTGGGGAACCAGACCAAGGATGGGCTTCCTAAAAGCCAGGGCGTCCACCAATTTGGTAGGCAGAATCAGGCTGGGGCAGGTGGGGGCCTCAATCACCAGCAAGACGTCCGCCGCGGCCGCCTCCTGCATGCACTCGGCAAAAGGGATAGGCCCGGAGCAGCTCACTACCTGCCCCAACCCCAGGGATCGGGCCAGGGGCTGATAATCGGGGACAAAGGGGCCGATGAGACGGACTTCCAGTTGCTCTGCCAGAGGCCGGGTCCGACCCAGCAGTTGCAAAGCCCGGAATAAGCCTTCAGGGGTGCGCTTGCCCTTATAAAACATGCCGGTGTAGACCAGGCGCAGCCGCGGCCTAGGGGCCGGAGTGGGGTCCGGGTTGCCAAAGGTGCCGGATTCATAACCGTGGGGCACGATGTGGATCTTGTTTCTCCAGGCCCGGGGGTATTTCCGCATCACTACCTCAGCCGTCTGCTGGGTAACGAAGACGACCGCGTCCGCCTCCCGGATGATGGCCCTCTCGATGATCCGGCTCACCCGGCGCTGTAACGGCGCCAGCCGCAGATAAGGATTGTCCACCCAGGGGTCGCTGAAATAGGCCAGCCAGGGCAGGCCGCTGAGGCGTTTGAGGGCCAGGCCCACCATGCTGCTGACATAGTAGCAGGCATGGGAATAGATGGCCGTAAATTTCCTCTCCCGGACCAGACGCCGGCCGGCCCGCAACCCAAAAAAATACCAGGGGAATTGCATCTCCGGCAGGCCCAGGAAGGTGAGAGGTTTCAGGATTAATTTGGCCAGCACTTTGACGGCAAACAGGGGATACAGAGGCCGGCCCGGGCGCAGCACCTGCAGCGAGGACGGCAAAGACTCTTCCAGGCGGGGGTCGAGCCTTTCCAGGGTGGCGTCCGGATCGATGGTCAGCACCGTGAGATCCCAGCCTAACCGGGCCAGTTCCTTCACCCGGCGTAAGATAAGAAGGGCCTCTGGAGTCAATTGCGGCGGGAAGCAATAGCTGACTATCAGAAGATTTTTCATTAGGTCTAAAGAATGGCCTCCACCGGCAATCCCGGGTCGTAATCCCGGGGGCGCAGGCCGTGCTGTTCGATGAACCCGAGAGTGCGGCGCAGCGCCTGCCCCAAGTTGGGGCCGGCCACCGCGGCCGGTGGCCAGACCTCGCCGGGGGCCACTTTCCCAAAGGCATGGGCCGATTCCCAGAAAGCCGCGGCGAAATTATGCAATTCAGACTTCAGAGCCGCGGGTTGCCAGGAAGAATCCTGGAGGGCGTCGAAAACCTCTTCCGGGTAATTGAGTCTTTTAACTCCGGGATAAATGGAGTAATAGGGCCTTCCCAAGACCGCCACCCGCTTCCCCATCAAAATGCCTTCCAGGCCGATGGAGCCGATAATGGCCAGGACGGCCTCGGCCCGCTGGGCCACCGCGTAGGAATTCACTGCCGGGTGCAGCATATGCACGTTGGGAATTTCCAGGAGCGGCCCGAAATAGCGCTTGCCCCTGATCCCGTAAGTGCGGGGATTCTCCTTGATGACGATTTTCAGACCATAGGGGGCGTTGATGGCCAACTGTTCGATGATCGCCTCCTGGTTCACCCAGCGGGGAGCATAGGTGCAGGAGGAGGCCTCCGGCTGGTGTTGCAGGAAAAAGGCGATATAGGGCTCTGCCGGCAGGGTCCGCTGGCAATGCTTCTCCAGCCAGATAAGGCTTTCCAGCCGCTCCAGGGACTTGAGGGGATGCCCCCAGAAGTTCTTGTTGAACAGCTTGCCCTGAAGTTTTTCCCGGGCCACCCCCAGGACGCCTTGCATATTTTTGCCATAAGGGCGCACATACCAGGGAGCGTGGTCGGCCAGGTGGGCGAAGCGCTCCAGAAGTTTCTCCCCCCCTTCCCGGGAACCGGGGGAGAGGAGTTCCGGCTGGGCAAAGAGCTTGTTGAGGATGAGGTTCTGCCGGTGAATCCCGTAAGAGATCACCATCCTGGCATCATCAAAGCCGGGGGCCATGTCGAACCCCAGGGCGAAGACGCCGCGGCGGTAGCCCAGGGCCAGGGCCACAAAAGTGGAGATGAGATCCACCGTCTCCTGGAAGATGAGGTCCGGGGCATACCGCTCAAAAATCTCCGTTAAGGCCAGATAGGACCCCAGGTACTCATCGAGGACTTCGTTTTCCTTGGCATAAAAAGAGTCCCGGGGCCACCAGCCGAAATAGGATTTAAAGATGCGCCGGTAGAGTTGAAAATTGCTGGTGGCTTTGTACAGGGGCACCCCCAGTTCCGTTTCCAGGCGGTGGATAAACGCGGGGGTGCGCAGGTCGCTCCGGCCTTTGGCTTGCTGCACGGCCTGGCGGAAATCCACCACTGTGCCGGCCCTAAAGTCGCGCCAGAACTTCGTCTCCGGCTGGGGCAGAACCGTATTGATCAAAACGATGACCCGGTGGTCCCGGGCCAGGTCTTCGGCCAGACTCCGGGTGAGGTCCCGGACGTGGAGGTGGCCGGATAGTAAAAGCACGGTTTTCATACAGGAAGATACCTTGGTTAATCTATTGGCATCAAAGGTTACGGCGACTTAATGGCCCGCGGACAGTTCAACTTACCAGACGGTGCGCCCCCCGTCCACCACCAGATTGGCCCCGGTCATGTAGGAGGAGGCGTCGGAGACCAGGAAGAGCACCGCGCCCTGGTATTCGTCCACCCGGGCCATGCGCCCCAGGGGAATGAGATTGGTGAGCCGGGCCACAAAGTCCTGGTCCTGGCCGGCATAAACGCCCCCGGGAGAGAGGGCGTTCACCCGCACATTCTTATGGGCCCAGTAAGTGGCCAGGTACTTGGTGAGCATCAGCAGGGCGCCCTTAACCGCGGAATAGCTGGCCGGCTTCACCCGCTGCAGATGCTCCGGCAGGTCAGGAGTCCGGTAGAGGCGCTGATCCGGGGCGATGAGGGCCAGATCCGAAAGGATATTGAGAATCACCCCCCGGCCCCGGGAGGCCATCTCCGTGCCGATTACCTGACAGCACAAAAACGCGCCCGTCAACCCCACCTCCAGGTCCTGGTTCCACACCGCCAGGGGGAAGTTTTCAAACCGGGACCATTCCTCCCCCGAGGCGGAGGTTGCCTCCACCTTGGGGTTATTGGCGGCATTGTTGATGAGGATGTCCACCCGGCCGTAGCGCTTAAGAAGCATTAAAAGGAGCCGCTCCAGGGAGGCCCGGCGGGTAATGTCCGTGGCCGCGCCCAGACATTCCCCCCGGAAACGCCGGGCGATTTCCCGGGCCGCGGCCCTGGCCCCCCGGCCATTGATATCCGCCAGCACCGGGATGCCCCCATGCGCGGCCACCACCTCGGCATGCTTCCGGCCCAGGAGACCGGCCCCGCCGGTGATCACCGCCACCCGGCCGGTGAGATCAAAGAGGTCTTTGCCGTCTCCGCTCATTTGCTCCCCTCTAGACCGGATACCGGCCCGCGTCCGGCCTGGAACCGCCCCACTCCCCCCGGGCCAGCAGTCGCAGGGCCTCTTCCAGCCGGGGGATGGTCTCAGGATAATCCAGCTCCACGATGGGATCGTGGATCACGAAAGGCAGGACCTTCCGGCCCGCCATGGAACCCAATTCCAGGATGGTGCGGGGCCGCACCACATCCACATAACCGTTCTGCCAGTAAACCTTGGGCAGGAGTTGGCGGGGCTGGGAGTGGGGTTCCGGCACGCCGGGCAGGCTCAACAAGGGCGTGAGGAATTCTCCTTCCAGCCGCCACATCTTATAAGGAGTCTGTTCGGCCAGGCTCACGGCCCGGAGGGAGTCGGCCTCGGGGTGCGCCAACATCAGATCAATGGCCGCGTCGATCAGCTCCACCCGCCGCACCGGTCCGGTGGGCCGCAGTTGCACCACCAATTCACAGGTATAATTTTCATGTTGCTGAAGCCAGGTCAAGGCATGGCGGAAGGCGTCAAGATCCGGGGAGAGATCCTGGGCGAATTCCGGAGGCCGCAGAAACGGCACCTCCGCGCCGCACTGCCGGGCTATGCCGGCGATCTCCTCATCGTCCGTGGACACCAGGGTGCGGGTAATGCGCCTGGAAGCCCGGGCCTGTTCGATGGAGTAAGCAATCAGCGGTTTGCCCGCGACTAACAGGATATTCTTGCGGGGCACGCCTTTGGAACCGCCCCGGGCTGGAATTAGCGCCAGAATTTCCATTTCTCGCCTCAGTCCAGGGTCACTATCCGGCCCGTGGCCAACGATTCTTTGGCAGCCAGGGCCATCTTTAGACTGTTGGCCCCATCATGGATATTGACCACCGGGGTCTCCAGGCCCTGGAGACAATTCAGGAAATGCCTTAATTCATCAAGAAAAAGTTGATTCCGGTCAAAGCGGTCGAACCTGTAAGTCTCTGATATCCCTTCCCTCGGCCTTTCCACCTGGACCATGAGGTTATAGTAGTCCCAGGTAATGGTGCCGCTATCGCCCACGATGTCGCAGCGGCGCACCGGCGGCCTCTGCACGTAATCCTGGCTGACATGAATGGGCACCGGCCGGCCAGCCACCAGAAAGTCCATGAGGATGCTGGCGGTGTCTTCCACGTCTACTTCCAGGCTGCTCAGCTTGCCCCCCAAGGCAAAGACGCGGCGGGGCAGGCCGAAGAGGGCGTAGATAAAATCGAGATCGTGGATCTGCGACAAAATGACACCGCCCCCCTGGTCCTGACGGGCGGCATGGTACTGGCGATAATCCTCATACTGGTGCCAGTGGGGGATATACTCCCCGAAAACCATCCTGACGGAGATAGTATGGCCGATGGCCCCGGAGTCCAACAGCGACTTGACGATTTTTAATCCCGGGTGAAATCGCAGTTGATAGCCCACCAGGCAGACCAGGCGCTTTTTCTCAATTAGATCGGTTAATGCCGCCACGCCCTCCAGATTGTGGGACAGAGGTTTCTCAATGAACAGGTGGCATCCGGCCTGGGCCGCGGCCAAGGCCAGGGGCAGGTGCATGCTGTTGGGATTGCAGACCATGACCGCGTCGGGTTTTTGGGCCAGGGCCTCCTCCAGGTGGGCATAGGTCCGGAAGTGATACTCGGATTCAATGGTCGCGTCCGGTTTGATTTTCAGGTCGGGGGTTATTACCTGGGGAAGCCCCCGGGTTCTATATGTAATGAGTTCCAAATCCCGGCCGCAAAGCAGGCGCAGGTTTCTGGCATGCCGTTGGCCGATGCTGCCCAACCCGGCAATCAAGATCTTCATATAAGGTGTTCCTCGGTCATTACTTGGGGCCCGGTTTCTCTTTCCCGCTCTGCCAGCAGCAGATGCACCGCCTCGCTCACCGCGCCGTTGCCGCCGCCGTGGCGCAGAACCTGGCGGGCCGCGGCCCGGGCCTTCTCATCCGCGTCCGCGGGCGCCAAGCCCCAGGCCACGGCCGCCAGGGCCGGCGCATCTTTGGGCGCATCCCCCACATAGGCGATTTCCCTTAAAGATACCTGCAGATCCCGGGATAATTGCTGGATAGCCGCGAGCTTGTCTTTGGCCTGACGATATACCTGGGTGATGGCCAGGCGCCGGGAAATGACCTCCACCATGGGGGTGTCTTCCCCGGTGATCAGGGCGAGCACCAGCCCCTGCCGGCGGGCGTGAAAGACCGCGTCGATGTCCCGAAAACATAAAAACTTGGATTCCCGCCCCGATTCATCCAGCAACACCCGGCCATCCGTTAACACCCCATCGATGTCCAGGGCCAGAACCCGAATCATCCGCCCACCCGGCGCAATTTTTGGATAATCGGCTTTTCGCTGTCATAAACCTTTTTGACCCCGTCTCCCAAGGCGAGTTCCGCGGCCCGGATATCCTTCACCAGGCGGGCAATCCCGTGGGGTTCTACGGAGGCCGCCTGATCGCTGCCCCACATGGCCCGGTCCAGGGTGATATGCCTTTCCACCGCGCAGGCTCCCAGAACCATGGCCACCAGGGTGGGGTAAATGCCCACTTCATGTCCGGAATAACCCACGGGGAGATCATAGCGGGCTTTAAGGGCCGGGATGACCCGCAAATTCAATTCTTCGATCTTCGAGGGATAAGTGCTGGTGGTGTGCATGAGGACCAGGCCGTCCTTTCCCAGGACCTCCACCGCGTGGTCGATCTGCTCCAGGGTGCTCATGCCCGTGGACAGGATAATGGGCTTGCCTTGCCGGCGGTGATGCCGGAGCAAGGCATCATCGGTCAAGGAAGCGGAGGCGATTTTATAGCAGGGGGGATCGAACCGGGCGATAAAATCCACCGAGCCTTCGTCCCAACAAGACGCGAACCAGAGGATGCCCAGGCCCTGGCAGAAGCGGTCAATCTCGGCATACTCGGCCTGGCCGAACTCCAGACCCCGCTTTAGGTCGCCGTTGGTGGGGCCGAAGGGGTTTTCCCGGGGCTTGGCCAGTTCTTCCGGGGTGTAAACGATATCGACCGTGCGTTTTTGGAATTTCACTGCGTCGCAGCCCGCGCCCACGGCCGCACTGATCAGTTTTTTGGCGATTTCCACATCCCCATTATGATTGATGCCGATCTCGGCGATAATAAATGTGGATGAATCGGGCCCCACCAGTCGATTACCGATTTTTACGGGTTGCATCTTTTCTCCTCATCCATATATGGTTTTTCAGAAATGACCTTGCCAGCCGGTTTCGGGGGACTAGGCTCCCGGTTTCAGAAAATCTTGTTTTTTCAGGTCACTCAAGGCAAAAGGGGGACAATTTCCTGGGCCACAATTTCATTGCCGCGGTCGTACAAATGAACCTCATCGCCAAATATTTGTCCACCCGGGATATCCTGATAGTGTTTGTCAAATAAAGTGTAAAAATCATAAAAGCGGCCGAGCGTCAGGGAATTATTAATTACTATCTCATGAAACTCGTTTATATAATTAATTTTTTCCGCATTGATGGATTTATATTTATTAAAATATGCCTGCAGGCATTGCCCCTTGTTTTGGTGTGCGAATAAGTATGGCTGAAAGATAAAAATTATTTTAATGTTCCGCTCTCCGGCAATCGCCCGCATCAGGGACAAGTTCTTGAGATAATTCCTGGCGGTGGCCTCAGCCCTTTTCTTCCAGGCAGCGTCGAGCTTGCCGCTTCTTTCCGGTTCCTCCCGGAGAGGCAAGTTTACCACATTCTTGTAATTTTTCCCCCACTTATTTGTCAGGTAATCTCTCAATTCCGGAAAACATAAGGCATTCAGTTTGGACCATAACATCCCATAATTAATATAAAAATTGAATATATTCTTTCCCTGGCTACGGATGTCATCCACCTTTTCCGCCAACGCCCCATAGGAGTCCGGAGTGCCCAACAAATAATCATGCCCGCTCTTGGCGTGCTTATAGCTGATGCTGGCGTCATTATGGCCATCATACACTATGATCAAATCAGGATGATAATCTTGGAGCTGTAATAAAAGGCGATACAATTCCTGCAAGGAATTCCATCCCGGGACTCCGGCATTGACAAAAAAATACTGAGATTGATGCTTATTTAAAAACCCGGTAATTGTGGCGGCATTGCTCGAAGCTTCCAAGCCGAAGGCCGCCGACCCTCCTATGAGGAAAGCGAGTTTTTTTCCCTGCCGTTCTTCCGGCCCCTGGCCGCGAAAACCATTTATATCAATGGAACAAACAGGATTATTAATCTTATTTATCAAAGAAACTTCATAAGGCAGGGAAAAGATATAATATGGATGAAGATGTTGTATACAAAATCCATGATAAAATTTCCACAGGGCATTTAAGTCATATTTATGTTGAGGTCCCAAGTGAGACTTGTTTAAAGATAAGTATAACTCACTCCCACCAAATATAATGCTGAGTGTGCATATCAATATTAATCCTGTTAAAACTAATTGTCTGTAATATTTTTTAAAAAATATAAATGCTATCGTCAATATTAGTAGCAATAATAGATAACTATTTAATATTGCCTTGGTTCCAAAGATTAAATCCGAACCACGCAGGCTCGGCAAGAAAAAATTTAAAACTGTGCCGAGAGCAGTAATAATTAAAAAGAACAGAATTAATAAAAAGCCGTACCATTTCATAATTAATTAAAAAACCAAATTATGCCGCCACATTGAGTAATGAAGCCACGGTTTGGTTAAAAGCCCTTGTTTGTTTGCGCATATCTGTACAGATTCTTTGTATTTTCGTTTTGATTACTTTTTTGTTGGTCAAGATAAATTTGATCAATTGATGGACTTTTCCAGGCAGATCAGGGTCAAAGATGTGCAGAGCAAAATCCGCCAAGCCGGCAGTTTTCATAAATTGGGTCATGCGGGTGTCGGTATCCAAGGTAATCACCGGGGTTCCCAGGCCCAGGGCCGGGCTCATGGAATGGATGCGCATGCTGAGGGCCAGGTCCGCCCGGCGGTAAAGGTCGTAAACATAAGGGGCCCGGGACTCCGGCAGCAGGCCGGCGCAGGTCACCTGGTACATGGCCAGCCGGGGCGGCAGGCGCCGGATGAACTCCTCCATGATGGCCAGGTCGTCGCTGGAGTGGGGGCAAAGGATCAGGTTCAGGTCCCCTTCCCGGGCCACCAGGGTTACGGCCTGGGCCAGGGCCGTGAGGAACCGCCGGCGACGCCAGCGCCATTCCGGGAGGTGGCGCCAGACCCGGGTGAGGAGCATCTGGTCCAGAAAGCGCAAATTTCTCCAGGCCAGTTCCTGGATCTTGCCGCCGTAACGGTACACCGGGTCCTCGTTGTTCAAGGAGATGATCAGGTTGAGGCAATCGTCCCGGAGTTCGGGGTGCCAGGCCTCCTGGGTGGGCACGAACAGGGCCGGGTCGGGAATGGCCGCCACCTTCACGGAGGCAAAGCCCAGGAGGCGTTCCAGCCACTCCTTGGTGCCGTCATTGCGCACGCTGAAAAGGATGTTAGGGCGGCTCTCCACATACCTCAGGGTCTCCGCCAGGCGGTCGGCGTGGTGATAGGTCTGAAGCGGCCAGTGGCGGTGGGAGATGGCATAGAAGATGATGGGTTTGTGGATGCGGTCCCAGAGGGGCAGGGGCAGATTGAAGCGCATGCCGGTGTGCCGGTACTGGGCCCGGCCGTCCAGGGTCACCGCCGCGCCTACCAGGAGGGCGTCGGCCTCCCGGTTGACCCGGGCCACAAAGGCTTCATCAAAGGGTTTGGCGTTAAGGGCGGTGTAGTCGGCCCAGGGTTCGGGAATAAAGGTCAGTTCCCTCCCCAGGTCTTCCCGGAGCACCCGCTCGGTGCCGGCAATCAGGGCGCCGTTGCCGATGTTATCGCTGTGATAGTTGGCCAGGTGCAGAAACCGTAGGCTGCCCATGGATGCGCGGTTGCCTTTCTAAAAAGTGCGGCTGGCGGTATCCACCGTCCAGGAGTGGTGCACCAGGACGTTGCCGTAAGCATCCCGGTCGGTGAACAAGCGGCCCGTCCCGAAGAAGTCCCCTTCCGCCACCACCAGGGAGGCGGCGAAATGCATCTTGTCCGCCAACTGCCGGCCCACCAGGCAGGAGAAATGGAGATCGTAATTACCGGGGAGCAGCGGCAGATCAGGGACCCGGCAGATTAGCCGGCCCGAGGGCGGCAAGGAGGAGAAAGGCTCTCCCACTATCTCCGACAGGAAAGAGAAGATACGGTAGCGGGAGCCGTCCGCCACCATGATGTGGCCCGCCACCTCCCGGAGGGGGGTGCCGGCCGCGCCTTCATATTCCAAGACAAACCGTACGCACCCGCCGGATTGGGCCGCTTCCAGGACTCCCCCTTCCTCGTCCTCCAGGTAGAACCGGGTCACCCGCAAGGCCCCGGTACCCTTGCGGTCCAGCCGGTGGCTGAGATCCTGGGGTTCCATGGACCGGGTGAGCTTAACATACTGGGAAATGACTTCGCTACTGTTACCTTGGAAAATGATTTCCCCTTTCTCCAGGAGCAGGCCCCGGGTGCAGAGGGTGGCGATGGCGGAGAGGTTGTGGCTGACAAACAGGACCGTGCGGCCGCTCCGGGCCACTTCGGACATCTTGCCCAGGCACTTGTTCTGAAAGCCCAGGTCCCCCACGGCCAGCACTTCGTCCACGATGAGGATTTCCGGCTCCAGGTGGGCGGCCACCGCGAAGGCCAGGCGGGTGTACATGCCGCTGGAATAGCGCTTGACCGGGGTATTTAAGAAATCCGCCACTCCCGAGAACGCGGCGATTTCGTCATATTTCCGGGCGATCTCCACCCGCTTCATGCCCATGATGGCGCCGCTCAGGTAAATGTTATCCCGCCCGGAAAGTTCCGGGTGGAAGCCCACTCCCACTTCCAGCAGGGACCCCACCCGCCCGGCCAGGACCACCCGGCCGGTGGTGGGGGTGGTGACCCGGGAGAGAATCTTGAGGAGGGTGGTTTTCCCGGCCCCGTTCCGGCCGATGATCCCCACCACTTCCCCGGGCTGCACTTCAAAGGAGACATTTTGCAAGGCCCAAAAGGTTTCCGGGGCATCGCTGACGCCGTGTCCCTGGGCCAAAGCCCGCAACCGGCGCACCGGGGTCAGGAAAGCCTCTTTGAGGGTTTCCCGGATGGTGCTGTAGCGGTCAAAACGGCCTTCGATGCGATATTTCTTGCCCAGGTTTTCGACTTTAATAATCGGAGAGTTCATGAGTTAGGGGCGCTCAGATAATATCGGCAAAGCTTTTTTCCATGCGGTGGAAATAGAGCAGGCCGCTTACTAACAGAATCAGGGAAAAAAGAGAGGAAACGGCAATGATGGGACCGGGCGCGGTGGCGGTGCCCAAGAGGGCCCAACGGAACCCTTCCACCACCCCGGCCATGGGGTTAATCCCATAAAAGGTGCGCCAGGGTTCGGGCAGGAGACTGCTGGGATAGGCCACGGGAGTAATAAACAGCCAAATCTGGACCATGAAGGGCAGGGCATAACGCACGTCCCGGAATTGGACATTCAGCGCGGACAGCCATAATCCCGCGCCCAAGGCAGTGATCACGGCCAGAAGCAGCAAGCCGGGCAGCCAAATAATCTGGAAGGTGGGAAAAATCTGGAAATAGACCATCATCACCAACATCAGGACAAAGGCCACCAGAAAGTCCACCAGGCCGGAAAGCATCACGGCCAGGGGAATCAAAACCCGGGGAAAATAGACTTTGGATATCAGGTTGGCGCTGCCCACCAGGCTGTCTGAGGATTGGGACACCGCATTGGCAAAAAAGGCCCAGGGCACCATGGCCGCATAACTGAAAATCGGATAGGGCACGCCGTCCGAGGGTATTTTGGCCAGGCGCCCAAAGAACAAGCTGAACACCAGCATGGTGCAGAAGGGCTGGATAATCGCCCAGGCAATCCCGAATACGGTTTGCCGGTAGCGCACCTTGATATCCCGTAAGGCTAAAAAAAAGAGGAGTTCCCGGTAATCCCAAATCTCCCGGAAGTCAACGCGAGCCCAGCTTTTGTCTGGGGAGATGATAATGGGTTCTCTTTGGGGGGGAAGCTGTAAATTGACAGGGATTTCCACCATATTCACCAATTCATTTATACAAGAACGCCGCTGCTTGTCAAGCTCCGGGAGTACCGGCAAACCTGGCAAACGGCCAGGCCCAGGGCCCGGAGACGAAGGTGGCGGGGGGAATTCCAACCGCGGGGAACCCCGGAATAGTGGAGAAAGGATGAGAAAGCTGGCAGGAACGGCAGGACCGCGCTTATCGCGCTATCATCCAGTTGCACCACAAAAATGAGGCGGTAATCATGAGCGCCTCCAAATTTGAGACCTCTGGGAGAACTCAGGGTCATTAGTCTGACGCCGGGAGGCCGGATTTCCGGCCACCATTCTTAATCTTCCCGCAACCCGAGAAGCGCGCTGATCCCCTGCGGCCCTCAGCTTTCTCCCCCGGACAGCTCCTTAATGATGCCCCTAACGGCCCCTTCCTGGGATTCGATGCTCGCGGTCAGCCGGAACTGCACCAAGGCCCGGGCCAGGTTATGTTCCGGCCCCCGGGCCTTAAAGTAGACATTTCCCTCCAGATAATCGGTAAAGAAGCGCAGCCCCAGTTCGAAGGGCAGGAGACGGATGGCGTCATAGAGATAGTCATAATCAGCCGCGGTGAGAAAGTTCCGGGCCTGGGACAGATAGCCCTGGAGGAGGGCCCGGCAGGTCTCGGGGTCGAAGCGCACCGCGTCCCAATCCATGGTTTCTTCGCCCCAAGGGTTGCAGCAGGAGCGGAGACAATCCCCGAGATCGTAATGCACCAGCCCGGGCTTGACCGTGTCCAGGTCCACCAGGCCCACGGCCCGGCCCGTGGCCGGGTCCAGCATGACGTTGTTCACCTTGGGATCGCCGTGGATGGTGCGGAGGGGAAGTTTCCCCACGGCTTTGGCATCTTCCAGAACGCCGGCCCAACCCCGGCGCTCTTTAATAAACCGGTGACAGTAGTCCGCTTCCGGGGACCACTTCCCGGGGTTTTGGACGCAGACCCCCTCATAATGCCGCAGATAGGAAGGGGTAATATGAAACCCGGGCAGGGTGTCCGCCAGTCTTTCCGGGGGCAGATCGCTGAGGAGATGGTGGAACAGGCCCAAGGTATAGCCCACTTCCCGGGCCTGCTCCAGGTCCTGAAGGGTATCATAAGACTGGGCGTTGTCAATAAAGCTGAGGGCCCGCCAAAAAGACCCCTCCGGATCGAGCCAATGGTCACCGCCGTCCCGGGTCAGGAGCATTAGGGGCACTTCCCAGCGCCGGCCCGGGGGCAAAGGGGCCAGCTCCAGCCGTCGGCGCAGGTGCTCCGTGAAGGTGCGCAGGTTCTGCATGATGAGTTCCGGGCGGGGAAAGACCCGGGGGTTGAGGCGCTGCAGGATAAAATATTTAGTAAATGCCCCCTCCAGGGTCACCAGGAAGGTGTCGTTGACGTTGCCCTGGCCGTAGTCGCGGACCTCCAAGACCTGGTCCTGGGGGGCGAATTGTTGGGCGGCGGCAAGAGATCGGGACAAGGGTCGGTTTCCGAGGAATGCCGTCGAAGAACGGTTAGCGTCTCAACCGCCAGTAGAAAGGACGGCGTCGCTGGTGCGAGACCGCCAAGATGCGAATCTCTGCGCCTTTACTTTAACAGAGTAGATAAGCAAATATGGGAATTTGCGAAGGGATTTTTTACGCGCTCTTCCTCTGATAAGAGGAGCGAGTTGCGGATAAGAAACTATGACTTCGATGGCGTGCTCTAAATCGTTGAGGAACATCTCGCCAAGACCCGGTGATTCCAATTCCAGGAACGCGGCAGCCTCGTTGATCTCGGCTTCGGCGTCGGGGTGAAACCACACAGAATGGTTCACCGCAGTCGCGACCTCGCGTCCTTCAGCACTTTATTTCCAGGACGCAAGGACACCTTACCTGTATTAATCTCCTCGTCCCGACGCAGGGCTTCATCAACCCATAGATGCTCAATCTCCGCTGCCGACAGGTCTTCGAGACTCGCCAAAAGGGCGTGTGCCAGTTTTGCCCGGGCCTCAGGGGCCAGTTTCATTGCCTCTTCTCTTAATTCATCCAGACTCATAATTTTCTCCATGTGATGAGCTTCATTTGTATTTAATTATAATAATTTTCCAAAGATTACCAAAACCTTTTGCCCGGATTGTCCGCTAACATACAGAAGTTAACTTACTTCTTTAGAGAAAAAATGGCGGGCCATGCCCGCCCTACATTAATCCTGCTGCGCCGCCAGGAGCCGCCGGGCCACCTGCGCTTCCAGGTCTTGGGTGAGCACCTGCAGATTACGGCTTGCCGGGACCGGGCCGGAATCGCCCCAGCCCTTGGCCAGGGCTTCCTTTTGTTTATGGCGGAATTCCTCCACGCTGGCGGCCAGGTCCCGCCAGAGCAACAATTTCTGGAGGATATGGCGCTCCGGCCCGGAAAAGTCTTTTTCCAGGTCGAAGGATTCGCCTTTGCCGGTGGTATAGACCATGTTTTCCTTATTCCTGCCAGAAGCGCAAAGATGGTAAATTATAGGATAGTCCGAGGCATAAAGCAAAATGCTGTTGTCGGGGCACACCCAGATTTGCGCCGGCCATGGGCGGACATAAGGATGCGCCCTCCCCCCTCAAGGGGGAGGAAGAAAAGGCCAAGAAACTTGGGAAGATAATCCTGGGACAGGACGCGAGGGGATTTCCCTGAAAGGAAGGACAGGCCGGGGCGGGTTGCCCGCCCGGGCCTCTCGGAGGTGCAAAGTAAAGGCAGCGTCAAGACGGCAGGGAAAAGGAGCGGTCAAGATTAACGAGAGTTAAGGGAAGCCGTCTTACTTCCCCTTTTTCTCGGGGGGGGTTTTCTCCATGGGAGGAGGGCTTGACGGCACCGGCTTCTCGGGGGTGGCGGCTATTTTGGCCTGCAGCTTCGCGGTATTTTCAGCCACCACTTTGGCAATGGTGCTCTCATTACCCAACACTTTCACAGGTTTGACCCCCGTGCAGAGGCCTCCGGTAAAGCACACTTCCTGGTACTTATCGAGGTAATCTTTGGCATGGGCCGACGCGTCCGTCAGGTAAGCCATGGCCTCTTTCAGTTTGCCTTCCTGGGTCTTGATGGCTGCCAGGTTATTGAGGGCAAAGGGGTTATAGCGATCCTTGCTCAAGGCCGCTTTGAACTCGGCTTCAGCGGCAGCATATTTGCCTTCCCGCATCAAATCATACCCCTTGGCCAGAGGAGTATAGACATCTTCCGGCATAATCCGGGGTTGGGCAAAGGCTGAAGAGGTGATTACCAGGAAAACCGCTAAGACTGACAACGCCAGGACTGTGGACCATTTTGCGGTGCGCACCATTATGGGCTCCTTTCGCTAAACGCGTAGGTGGAAAGAAAAACCGCACCTTTTCCCATTTTCAAATTCTAGGACCTAATTTAGCCGTGTCAAGGAAAAGGGGGGGAATTTATTGTATTTTTGTTTTTTAACTCAAAACGCGGTTATCAAATAGGTTCAAGACGATGGTGAGGCAGGGGGCCCCGGCCTCTGGCCCCCTCCCCTGCCAACGCCTTTTCCCAGCCGAGTTAAGAGGCCGGTGCGGTCTCCGGCCGCATCTGGCCCAAAGCCCGGGTCAGCTCCAGCAGGACCCCCAACCCCTGGCGGCATTCCGGGCTCCGCATCTGCCAGAGCAGTCCCAAGGGCCCCCTGGGTTTGGCTTCCTCCAGGCGCGCGGTCAAGGCCACATCCGCCAGCCTTTCCATGAACTGGAGCATCTCCACCGAGAACATCTTGCTGAAAATACCGAATACCCGCTGCTGTTCCAGGACATCCAACTGGTCGATCATTTTGGGCACCGCAATCTTCAGCACCGGCTCCATATCGGCCCACCAATCGATGAGGTTTTCCATCTGCTCCAGGCCCCAGGTAATGTACCTGAGACTGGGGAGAAGCCTTTTGAGGAGAGCAAAGAAGTCCTCCAACTGGAACCCTATTTCCACTTCCACCAGTTCCTCGGTCAGCCTCCTGGCGGCCGGGTCCATGAGGATGGAGAGATCCTTGCCCAGGTCACTCAGGGATTCCCAAGGCTTGGCCCACTCCTGCACCTGCTTCTCCACCCGGGCGATCCCTTCCAGCCGTTCTTCGATGCGGGCCAGCCGTTCCAGCAGCATTTCCTCGTTGGTCATGGCCGTTTCCTCCTGAGGGGCATCTCGATATCCGGGGACAATATACCCCGCACTTTGCCGGCCATCACAAACTGGTTTTCCAGGGGCAGATGGCTGCCCTTGAGCATCAGGTTGTAATAGACCCACCGGAACATCATCTTGGCGACGTAATTGGCAAAGCTTTCCTTCAAGAGGTCCATGGGGCCGAGGCCCGGGAAGGGGAATTTACCGGGCAGGGGCTCAATTTTGTAGTTGAAGTCGAGAAGGGACCCCTTCTCGTAACCGGTAACCACCAGTCAGGTGGCGTGGCCGTCGTAATCGGGCAGGGGCGGCTGGCCGTCGATCTCCCGCTGCAAGTTGGCGATGATGGTGTCGGCCTCATAGTGGGCCACGGCCCCGGCCTTGGAAGTGGGGACGTTGGTGGCGTCGCCGATTACATAGACGTGGTCATAGTTTTTGGCCTTCAGAGTATGGTGGTCGGTATCCACGTAGCCCATGGGGTCCCCCAGGCCGCTGTCGATGATGCACTGGGCCCCGAAATTCGGAGGGATGGCCACCAGGAGATCGTAAGGGACTTCCTCGCCCCCGTAGGATTTGATGGTTTTTCCGGCTGCGTCCACCTGGGCGATCTGGTAGTTGGTGGTCACCTTGATATTTTTTTGCTCGCAGATATGGCCCAAAATCCCGGCGGCCACCGGCTTGGTGAAGGCCGCGCCCAGGGGGGTCACCAGTTCGATCTCAATATTCGGCCGCACCCCGTTGACCGTGAAATACCAATCGGCCATGAACGCGAATTCCAGGGGGGCCACCGGGCATTTGAAAGGTAATTCGGCGATATTGATGACCACCCGGCCCTTATCAAAGTATTTCAGTTTTTCGTACAGGGCCACCGCGCCGTCCTGGGAATAGAAATTGTGGATATCCTTCCCCCATCCCTCCATCATGCCCTCCACTTCTCCGGGCACGAGGCGGCAGCCGGTGGCTATCACCAGCCAATCATAGGGGTAGGCATCTCTCTTGGTCTTTACCTGCTTTTGGGCCGGATCGATCTCGGTTATTTCATCCAGCACAAATTTGACACCTGCCGGGATATATTTGACCTTGGGTTTAACGCAGTCCTGGGCGGTATAAATACCAAAGGGAATGAAGAGCCATCCCGGTTGGTAGTGATGCTGCCAGTCCCGGTCGATGATAGTGATTTCCCATTGGTTCTCGGGCAATATCGCCCGCATCTTGGCGGCGATAATAGTGCCGCCGGTGCCACTGCCTAAAATTACCAGTTTCTTCATGTCCCCTGCCCTTCCTTTTTCCTAAATTTTTCATCCCCCTTTGGAGAAAGTGCGTTAGTGAAAGCAAGGTAGGCATCGCCGGACTGAATTTCAAGAAGGATGGCCCCAAAACCAGGACCCGGGGTGAAGTGCAGGGAGTAAAGGAAGATACTTGGTCGTGTGAAGAACTGCGGGCAGGGCTTGGCAAAACCGCGGCCGTGGGTTTCGGGCAACTGCCGGCGGTGCCGGCGGAGTGGCGCGGCCGGGTGGAAAAGATTAACGCCTGGGGCTTGGCGCGCCCCCCTTAAGAAAAGCGCCCGGAATCTCTCCCATCTCCTGGGCCAACCTCAAAGTCGAGGCCGCATTGGGGGTCAGGCCCCAGAAAATCCGGACTCCCCTGGGCCCGGGACCAGGCATAGGCAATGGCCCGGCAGCCCCGGCACTGGGCCCAGCGCGGGCACGGGCCGCAGCGTCCCTGATACCGTCTCCGGTCCCGGAGGGCTTCCAGAACCGGGGAAGCGGCCCAGAGTTCCCGCAGGGAATCCCGGCGTACGTTACCGATGGGCAGGGGCAGCCGCCGGCAGGGGGTGACGGTGCCGTCGGGAAGCAGGGTGAGGCCGGAAACCCCGGCGGCGCAGCCTCCCAGGGCAATGTCCCCGGCATCCCCGGCGGGTGGGGCCTCGTGCATCTGCGAGGCCATGGGGTCCCCGGTGGCGATCTCCAGCCCCTCGATCTTAAGAGCGGCAATTTTTCCGTAAATTTCTTTAACCTCCGGGGTGGTCAGCGCTTGGTCCAGCAAGGCCAGGCCCCGGCCGGAGGGAACCAGCCGGGAAAAGCCCAGGCGGGGCACCCCCAGGGAGAGGGCCAGGTCCGCCAGATGGGGAAAGTCCCCGGCATTCATCCGGGATAAGGTGGTGTTGAGGGAGACTGAGACTCCTGCGTCCAGCAGGTTTTGTATCCCGGCCACCGCCGCGGCAAAGCTGCCCGGGCCCCGGAGGCGGTCGTGGGTCCTTTCCAGGCCCTCCAAGGAGACCTGGACTCCATGCACACCCAGGTCCGCCAACTTCCTGGCTATTTCCCCGGTAATCAAGGTGCCGTTGGAGAGGAGGTAAATCTCGAATCCCGTGGCTATCATCCGCTCCAGGATGGCAAAGAAATCCTCCCTTAAGAAAGGTTCCCCGCCGGTGACATTAAAACTGGGGAGAAACTGAATATCGTAAGCCTCCTGCCATTCTTGCACCATCCGGACCGCGGTCGCCATTACCCCTGCGATTTCCGGAAATGACATTTCCTCTATTTTTTTATTATCCTGATAACAATGTTGGCACCGCAAATTACACCTTTCGGTGAGGTGCCATTGAATCAGGAAGTCGAAAGCCTGGGCCACGGACATGGGAAGCCACCACTATCTAAATGTGTGTATCGATGATGAACCGATATGGAAGCAGATATGGCAAAAGATCAGGCTGATAGGTTCCTTTGCCATATCTGCCCGGCTTAGTTGCTGCACCAGCAACTAGGGTTTCCCTTTTCATTCTTTTCACTTGTGACATACCTTGCCAGGATTTTGCACCAACATCTTCCTGATGTTCTCCCAGAAGGCAGCCTCTTTTGCCCGGGCTTCTTCATTGAGCTTCATCCTGTCTTCACCTCCTTTCGATCAGATTTATGAGCGGAAATTAAGCACTTGAACAAAAACTGTCAAGCTTGCGGACCTAGCGGCAAGACCCAGGAGGACTGGAGAAACCCCATGGGGCTAAAGCTCGTTAAGGCAGGGGGCGGGGATCTCGGTCAGTTTGTCCGGCCAGTTGTAGGTGCAGAAATAATACCATGTTCGCATTGTAGGGGCGGGTTTTAAACCCGCCCCTACAAGTGATATCAATATGTTAGCGTGTTATTTTGTTTCATTTCAAAGCGAACATGGTATAAAAGGAAGCGTCACAGGAACAGACCGCGGCAACATCTGCAGCCAGATAGAGGCAGCGGCCACAACCGGGGGGAAGTTCGTCCCGGGAGGAGCCGGGGACGCTGAACCTGCAGGCGCGGAACTGGGCCAGGTCAAAGGTCATGGTCTTCTTCCCCCAGCCACTGGCGGATAAAAGCGGCCCATTCCCCTTCAGGGTCTAACAGCAGGTACTGCCGCCAGTATTTCCCGGCCCCCTCCACGTCCCCCCGTTTTTCCAGGACCCGGCCCAGGTGGAAACAAGCGTCCCCGAACTCCGGGTCCTCATGCACGGCCTTGCGGTAAAACAGGAGGGCGTTCTCCAGGTCTGCCCGCTCCTCCAAGAGCTTGGCCAGGTTGCAGTTGGCCTCCGGATGATCCGGATTAAGGAACAGGGCCCGGCGGTAGGCCCACTCGGCTGCCGGGTTCAGTTCCAGGCGGAGCAGCAAGTCCCCCAGATTGACCAGGGCATTGGGGTATTCGGGTTTGAGGTGCAGGGCGGCCTCATACTTTTCCCGGGCCTGCTCCAACTCCCCCTCTTCCTCCCCGGCCAGACCCTGGAAAAAGAGCTCTTCCGCGGGGTCCACCGGCACGGAAGGAGCAGAAGCGTCATCGGTCTCAAACTTGATCAGCAGTTGCCCTTCCGGAGTAAAGGTCTGGCTGTCTTTGCCAAAGATGATCTGTTCCCCCCGGACGGCCACCCGCACCTCGGACAGGGGTTGCCCCAATTCCGGGAGCCGGTGCCGCAACTGGGCCAGGCATTTTCTGATCTTCCGCAACGAGGCTCCCCGGTTCAGGAGTTCCTTGACCGTACGGAAGGCCACCAGGGCCTGGAAATCAAAGAACAATTTGCCCTTTTGGCGCTCCACGTGGGGAATGAGACCGACGCTGTCCCAATAGCGCACCTGGCTCTCGGAGATCCCTGCCAGTCTGGCCACTTGCTTCTGGTCAAAAAGTTCTTTCATGGCACCATGCGGGTGAAAACCGGCGCGCAGGTGGCCCGGGGGGCATCTCCCCCTCAACGGCCCACTCCCTAGGTCCTCGGGGGGCGCTCCCTCTACCGGCCCCGAAGTTGCACCATTATGGCCTCTGGGGCCGTTTCAGTCAAGCCGCTCCCGGCCCGGTGCCAGTCCCTTTCCCCCCGGCCAGACACAGTGACTATTTCAGCATCTGCAACAATTTCTCCACCGGCCAGGCGTTGATGATATCTTCCTTTTCGGCCCAGCCGCGGCGGGCCTGGGCGATACCGAACCTCATGAGCCGCAACTGGTCCACCTGGTGGGCATCGGTGTTGATCACCATCTTGAGGCCCAGGTTTTTGCAGATATGAATATTCAAGTCATGCAGATCCAATCTCTCCGGATAGGCGTTGATTTCCAGGACTGTCCCGGTGGCCCTGGCCGCCTCAAAAATCTTATCCAGAGACAGGTCGTATTCGTCCCGCTTCTTCAATAATCTCCCGGTGGGGTGGGAAATGATGTCCACGTGGGGGTTGGCCATGGCGGTCAGCAGCCTTTGGGTCATTTCCTCCCGGGGCATTTTGAATTGGGAGTGCACCCCGGCAATGACGTAGTCCATTTCGGCCAACACCTCATCATTGATGTCAATGGAGCCGTCGCCCATGATATTGGCTTCGCAGCCTTTGAGCACCGTAAAATTAACGCCTGCCTGCCGCAGTTCCAGGTTGATGGAGTCTATTTCCCGGTTCCGCTCCCGCAGCCTCTCCTCGTCCAGCCCGTGTTCAATCTTCAGGAATTTCGTATGGTCGGAGATACCCACGTATTCGTAGCCCATCTCCCGGGCCGCAGCCGCGATCTCCCGGATGGGTTCCTTGCCGCCGTTCCAATTGCTGTGGACGTGCAAGTCTCCCTTGAGGTCCTGATACCCGATCAGCTCCGGGAGCTTGCCGGTGAGGGCGGCGCCGATCTCCCCCCGGTCTTCCCGCAGTTCCGGGGGTATCCAGGCCAGGCCCAACTTGGCGTAAACCGCTTCTTCCGTGGCCGCGGCCACCGGCGTATCGCCCTTAAAGAGGCCGTATTCGCTGAGCTTATACCCTTGATCCATGGCAATTTTACGGAGCGCGATGTTGTGCTCCTTGGAGCCGGTGAAATATTGCAGGGCCGCGCCGTAGCTGGCCGGGGGGATGACCCGGAGGTCCATGTCCAGGCCTTCTTGCAGGCGCACCGAGGACTTGGTGGACCCATGGCCCCAGACCTTGACCACCCCCGGCAAAGAGACGAAAAAATTCATGACTTTTTCGGGGTGGCTGGAGATGACCAGGAAATCCACATCGCCGATAGTTTCCTTCATCCGCCGCAAAGACCCGGCGGTATCGATTTTTTCCACTTCCGGCAAAGCCCGGAGTTTTTGGAGCACCCCCTGGGAGATGGGCAGGATGTCCCCCAACAGAAACCTGCCTTGGCCGGTTTTCAAAAAGCCGATGCCCTGGAGGATATTCTCCTCGGTCTTGGAGCCGAAGCCGAAAAGGGGGGCGATTTTATGGGCCCTGGCCGCTTCCTCCAATTCTTCCAGGGTCTTGATGCCCAGTTGCTCGAAAAGGACCTTGGCTTTTTTGGGCCCCACCCCCTCCACGCCCACGATTTCCTCCAGATTGATGGGCATCTTCGCCTTAAAATCTTCGTAATACTGCATCTTCCCGGTGGTGAGATATTCCTCGATTTTTTGGGCCATGCTCTCCCCGATCCCGGGAATCTTTTTCAGGGCCTTGGGGCCTCCCTGGCGATAAAGGTCCTCCACATCATCCTTCAAGGTCTCCAGGGTCATGGCCGCCTTCTGATAGGCATAGGGCTTGAAGGCCACCCCCTCCATCTCCAGGTACTCGCTGATCTCGTTGAAGAGCTTGGCTATTTCCTTGTTTTTCATGGGCGACCTTTGAATAAAATAAGCAGCAAGCAGTGAGCAGTAAGCAGTTAAGAATGGTGGTAGGCAGCCTTGTTTGTCAATTCTGGTTCCCAAGCTGTGCTTGGGAACCCAATTTGATGCAAAGCTGCGCTTTGCAATCGGCTGCCAGGCGATGGCCGTGGTCTGCCCAAGCAAAGCTTGGGGCAAAATTGCGTTCCCAAGTACAACTTGGGGACGAGAATGAGAGATAGCTGTCAGCTTTCAGCTATCAGCTATCAGCTTAAAAAAGCAGGCACATTTTCTCTTTTGCTAAAAGCTGAAGGCTGACCGCTGAAAGCTATTCCTCAGGGAATCAGGATAATCTTACCATAAGCGCCGGGTTCCAGGACTTTTTGGTGGGCCTGGGGGGCTTCCGCCAGGGTCAGTTCCCGGCCGATGACCGGGCGCAGGGTGCCGTTTTCCAGGCCCGCGGTCAAGGCCGCGTGGATGCCGGCATATTCCTGGGGAGTGGCCCCAAAAATCAAGGCCCCCAGGATGGCCGCTTCCCGGCTCAAGGCGTCCCGGGGATCGATCTCCACCGGGCCCCGGGAGCCGATGACCACTACCCGCCCCCCCGGGGCCAGGACTTTCAAGTCCTTCCCCAGGTTGACGTTGGCCAGCATTTCCAGGATGACCTCCACCCCCCGGCCGCCGGTGAGCCTCAGGACCTCCTCCAGGTAGGCCGGGGCGTGATGGTCCAGGACCTGGTGCGCGCCTTGCTGGGCCACCAGTTCCCGGCCCCGGGGGGTGCCGCCGGTGCCGATGACCGTCAGGCCCGCGGCCCGGGCCAACTGCACCGCGGCCGTACCCACGCCGCCGCTGGCGCCGTGGACCAGTACGGTTTCCCCCGGCAGGGCCCGGGCCCTTTGAAACAGGGCCCGGTAGGCAATGCCGTAGGGGATGCCCAGGGACGCGCCCTGGGCAGAGGAGATATCCAGGGGCAAGGGATGGGCCTGAGCCTCTTGGCAGAGCGTCTGTTGGGCATAGGCGCCGCTCAGGGTGCCGGCGGTATAAACCATCTGGCCCACGGCCGCGCGGGTGACCCCCGGCCCGATGGCCTCCACTTCCCCGGCCGCGTCGAACCCCGGGGTGAAAGGCAAAGGAGGAGCGGCATAGATACCCGCCCGGATGTAAGTATCCACCGGATTGACGCCCACAGCCTTTACCCGCACCACCACCTGTCCGGGGCCGGGTTTGAGGTCCGGAACTTCCTCCAGGCGCATCACCTCCGGGCCGCCGAATTTGTGCACACGTATGGCCTGCATATCTTTTCCCCCTGTATCCGGCAGCCAGGCCGGAGCCTATCCTGCTCATAATCTCCCCAAACTTAAGCACTCCCGGAGGTTTTGTCCATTGGCCCCCGGGCCGCGCCAGAGCCTCGTTCCTTCCCTCGCCGCTCCTTTATTTCCCTTGACCCAGCCTGTTCGATAATTTAAATTATTCCGGTAGGTTGTACAGGAAGGGCGGGGCTCCTAAACCCCAGGCCCCGCCTTGGTGTAATAATTCTGCCGATGAGGATTAGTCCGGATGAGTAAGCTTTTAAGGAAGCGGGCAAAAAAGGCGGGCCTGCCCCCCGGGTCCCTGGTCTATACCGGGGAAAAGGTGGACGAAAAGGTCAGTATCACCGTTGTCGAGTATGACGAGGAGCATTTTCACGAAAAAGAAAAAGCTTCTTTTGATGAATGCCTGCTATTAAGGAATAAAACCGGGGTCACCTGGATCAAAGTGGACGGCATCCACGCCGTGGATAACCTGCAAAAACTGGGGGATTGCTTCAACCTGCACCCCCTGGTGTTGGAAGACATTCTCAACACGGATCAGCGCCCCAAAATCGAGGATTTCGACGACTATCTCTATATTGTCCTGAGAATCATCAACTATTCTGAAGATAATGAACTCAGAAGCGAGCAGATCAGCTTGATTCTGGGGAACAACTTTCTGATTTCCTTTCAGGAAGGCAACGGCGCGTTCTTCGCCCCCATCCTGGAGCGCCTCCGGACCTCGAAAGGGCGTATCCGCAAAAGCGGTGCGGATTATCTGGCCTACGCGCTGATGGATTTAATCGTGGACAACTATTTCGTGGTCCTGGAGAAATTCGGGGAAACCATCGAATATCTGGAGGAAGAAGTGGTGAAGCAGCCCACGCCGAAGACCCTCCAGGACATCCACCGCTTCAAATACGACATGATCCTGCTGCGTAAATCCGTGTGGCCTTTGCGGGAAGTTATCAACCGGCTGGAACGGCGTGAATCGGACCTGATCCAGGAGGCCACCGGCATCTATTTCAAAGATGTTTACGATCATACCATCATCGCCATTGACAACATCGAGACCTACCGGGACATCCTCTCCGGCATGCTGGATATCTATCTCTCCGGCATCAGCAACCGGCTGAACGAGATCATGAAGGTCCTCACCATCATCGCCACCATGTTCATGCCCCTCACCTTTCTGGCGGGGGTTTGGGGGATGAACTTCAAATACATGCCGGAGTTGGGATGGATCTGGGGCTACCCCGCGGCCCTGGGGCTGATGCTGGTGGTCGCCTTGTCCATGGTCCGGTATTTCCGCAGAAAAAAATGGATCTGATATTGAACCTGGCCCTCCAGTGTCCATATTAATTAAGAGACCTTGGGTAATTATTTTAGGGTTAGGGAGGGGGAAAAAGGTTAAAAGGGGAAAAGGGGAAAGGTATGTCGGAGCCGATTTCCTTCTTTCTTTATTTCCCTTTTCTCCTCTTCCCCTTTTCCCCCATGAAACCGGGGTCTCAAATCGCAGTTAAGACCCCTTTTGTTTATGGAGGAGACCGCCATGGCTCTGCGCGTCGGCAAACCCGCCCCTGAATTCGAGACCAGCGCTTACGAGAAAGGAGAGATCCACAAGGTAAAGCTCGCGGATTACCGGGGGCAGTGGGTCATGCTCTACTTTTACCCCGGGGATTTCACCTTTGTTTGACCCACGGAACTGACGGCAGTTGCCGCCAAATACGATGAACTCAAGGCTTTGGGCGCAGTGGTCCTGGCCATGAGCGTGGACAGCCCCTATACCCACAAGGTCTGGTCCGAGGGGGAACTCTCAAAGATTGTGCCCGGAGGCCTCCCCTACCCCATGCTCTCCGACCCCGGGGGCCGCATCGGCCAGGAATATATGGTCTATGACGAAGAAAACGGCGTGGATATCCGGGGCCGTTTCCTCATCGATCCCGACGGCGTGCTCCAGGCCATGGAGATCCTGGCCCCCGCGGTGGGCCGCAACGTCGCGGAAATGATCCGCCAGGTCAAGGCCTGCGCGCATGTGCGGGAAACGGGAGAGGCCACCCCCGCGGGCTGGGAGCCGGGAAAGAAGACCCTGAAACCCAGCCCCGAACTGGCCGGCAAGGTCTGCGAAATCTGGTCCCCGGAAATGGCCTTTTGAGGTGTCAGGGATCAGGGGTCAGTCGATTTGCATTAAGTATCTCTGGCCCCTGGCAAGACTATCTTGGGCATCGGGACATCCGGCACACCGTCATTTATACGGCGACCAACCCTGCGAGGTTTGAGAGGTTGTGGAGGTAGTAGTAGAGCCGATCCCTTAGGTGCCTAATATGCAAACCTCTATGTAGATAATCACGTTTTGGCGAACAAAGATAACTTACCTATGCTTGCGAGCCTTTGTGCCCCGAACACTGGCCTGCGATTGGTTGTATCCCAATGGCTGCTTGTTGAAATTAGAAATTTTGGCGACCGAATTGGAGCAATCAAGCGAGGTGAATTCTTAGACTCTTTGAATCCGCTATGGATGATTGAACGGCTGCATATTCAAAGACATGAGGTGCGTCGTTTTCTTTGGATCAATTATTTTAAGCGCGACGCCGAACCATTTAGCGTGTTCAGTGAGCACCTTTCGGTAGTTCTATCCTATGACGAAGGCAGCAGCGCGCCGATAGGGTACACAGCAAAAAAATGGTTGGAAGATACTGACGTAACGGATGTAAACGACGAAAAAAAGCGTGTCGTTTCTGCACTCCAAACACTTCAAAGTGCCGATCCTAAAGAAAATGAAAAGCATAGATGCTGATATCTTCCGGGAATGGGTTCTCCCCAAAATTCCGGAATACGACCCAGAAGACCGACCAATGGCAAAGGCAGTGCGCCAAGAACTATTAGAGTTTTGCTATGCCAACCAGAAGGACTTTTACTCGACGTGTCCAGCAATGGCTGTTGAGGACAAACTATGTGAAATTAGAGCTCGCGATCCAAACCGTGTGCCAAAAGAATCGGACGCGATTGATTTACAGCATGCGGTCGCGGCGCTGTCTTATTGTGATTTTTTCATCACGGGAGACCGCTACGCCCTTTTCAATATAGAGCAGGTGGCACGAGAGCTACAATCAATCAAGACGGCGAAGACTTTCAAGACGCTACAATCTTTAGCTGGCAGTTTATGAGGTTTAGACCCCGAGAAATACTTACTGTGGGCGGGGCTGTGAATCTCCGCTCGATTTCTTCATTGGCTTTACGAGCGTCGGTAAGTCCTTTTTAAAGGATTGCTTCAATTCCTTTGCGGCGGATTACATTCAGCAGAACGAGCGCCGCGCCGGTCGGACGCTTTGCGCCCCGCTCCAACTGCGATACATACCCAACTGTCAGGTTCAGGTAATGAGCAAACACGGCTTGGCTCATGTGTGCCCGTTCGCGCATGGCCCGGATATCTTCCCCGGTTAGCGGCTCTATTTCGGCTTTGTCTTCCACGCCAAGATGGCGCATGGTTATTTTCCCGTAAGCCGCCTCATTCAGAATCCCCGCTTGCTGCATGTCCTTGGCTGTTTCAAGCAGCGCCTGCGTCAGCCGTGAAGGCTTTTTGTTCTTAGCCGTCATGTTACCTCCTGCAAAATCCCCCCTTGAATCGCGTGATCAAGGCGTTCGTCATCCGCCTCAAGCCACACCGCCGCAATCTCTCTCAACGTCGCCAGTTCATCGTCTCCAATGTTCTCACGCTCGTTTTTCGCGAAGCCGTAGAGGAACACCGCACGATCACCGGAGCGGTAGGCAATCAGAAACCGATAGCCGCGCGAGCGCCCCTGCCCTTCCCGCGCCACCCGTTGCTTGATGACGCCACCGCCTAAATCGCCATCCACGATTCCGCGCTCTGCGCGCCCTATGGCGTGGCGCAAGGTGTCATCACCGATCCGCTCATGCCGCGCGTAGCGCACGAACCACTTGGTTTTAAAAATCCGCACGCCACCCCCCCCCTATAATACTATAAACTATAAAACTATGGATTAGACATGTCAACCTCTTTTGCAAAACTTTTTTGTTCTGTTTTTGGCTCAACAAAAATCTTGCTTGCTTCCTTTCGTTTTAATATCTTGAAAAGATAGAAAAAAAAGTTCGGGGTATCGTTAAAGAACGAAAACAAGAAAGCACGAAAGAAAGAATCCCCTGATCCCTCGTGCAGATGCCTCTGGCCCTGGCCCACCGCCTCATTAGCAAGCAATCCCCTTGATATTCCAAGGCGGACGGGTTAGAAATGGAACTATGAAGGTAGTCTTCATCTTCTTCCTGCGCCTCTTTTTCTGCTTTGTGGGCGCCAAGCTCCTGCTCCGGCTCCTGGGCCTGGACCTCCAGCCCTACCTCATCGGCCTGACGGTCATCCTCCTGGTCAATATCTACTGGTTTGACTACCTGGAATACCGGGACCGCATCGCTTTCCGGCTCCCCCAACCGGAAAGGCCACCCCCGGAGACGGCCCCCCCAGGGGCAGAAGCTCCTTCTGCGGAAAACGCCCCGGAAGCCTGATCTCACCCGCATCCCCATAATACCCTTGATAATTTGCTTTTACCCATTTTTTTCTTGACACCTCCCTTCAATATGCTTAATTATCTGGAGGTTGAATTTGTGATGAAATTCACTTAATCAGCACCGGCACGTCCTTCAAGGGCGCGGGCTGTCTCCCGCCATACAAAAACCGAAATATGAAACTGGCAAACCTGTTAACGCAAAAAAAGTCTGCAATCGTGGACCGGTGGATCAAACTGCTCTATGACAGCTATCCTCCCCAAACCGCGATCTTTTTGAAGAAGGAAAAGGACAAATTCGACAACCCGGTGGGCTACCGGATTGCCCGGGGTTTGGACGGACTCTTTGACGCCCTGGTCCAGGAGATGGAGACTGACCAGGTCCTCGCCGCGTTGGATGAGATCATCCGCATCCGGGCCCTCCAGGATTGTTCCCCTTCCCAGGCCCTGGCCTTTATTTTTCTGTTAAAAAACATCGTCCGGGAAGAGCTGGAAGAGGATTTGGAGCAACAAAATTTAGCCGGGGAACTCGCGGATCTGGATTCCCGGATCGACGGACTGTCCCTGTTGGGGTTCGACGTCTATACCCGGCGCCGGGAGAAACTCAACGAAATCCGGATTAATGAGGTGAAAAACCGGGTGAGCGGACTGTTGCGCAAATCCGGTCTGAGTATCAACAGTTTGTAGCAGCAAGGGCCTGACCAACGGTCAACATGAAACGAGGTGACAGTAAATGGATTTTTTTAAACGTCATTTCTTAGTGGCCTTGTTAGCAGTGCTGGGACTGGTCGCCGTGGCCTACCTCGGCGCACAGACGGCCAGCCTGCAGGTATTTTTCGGGGTCGTGGTCCCCTATCTGGCCATTCTCATCTTTGTGGAGGGGCTGATCTACCGTCTCATCCAGTGGGCCCGCTCGCCGGTTCCCTTCCGCATCCCCACCACTGCCGGCCAAAACCAGACTTTGCCCTGGATCGAAAGAAGCCTGGACGATAAGCTGGACAACCCCTCCACCTTCAAGTATCTGGTGGGCCGCATGGCCCTGGAGGTCCTGGCCTTCCGCAGCCTCTTCCGGAACCTGCGCACCGAGTTGCGTAAGGACCCGGACAATCCCGAAGGGGCCCGGTTGATCCATTGGTCCTACAAATGGCTGTGGCTGGGGGCCATCGCCTTTCATTACGCCTTTCTGGTGGTGATTCTGCGGCACCTGCGGTTCTTTACCGAACCGGTGCCCCTGCCCCTGCAGTTATTGGAGCACATGGACGGCTTCTTCCAGTTCTTCGTGCCCGCGGTGTACCTGAGCGGCGTGGTCCTGGTGGTGGCCGCGGGCTATCTCCTGGCCCGGAGGCTCACCAACCCTACTTTGCGCTACATCTCCCTGGCCGCGGATTACTTCCCGCTCTTCCTCATCCTGGGCATCGGCATCTCCGGCATCCTCATGCGCTACGTCTATAAAGTGGACATCGTGGCGGTGAAGGAGCTGGCCCTGGGGCTGGCCACCTTCCATCCGGTGGTGCCCCCGGGCATCGGCGGCATCTTTTATGTCCACCTCTTCCTGGTGAGCGTGCTCTTTGCCTATTTCCCCTTCAGCAAGTTGATGCACGCGCCGGGGGTCTTTTTCAGTCCCTCCAGAAACATGGTGGCCAACAACCGTTGGGTGTTGCACGTCAACCCCTGGAACTATCCGGTCAAGTTCCATCATTATGACGAGTACGAAGACAGATTCAGGGAAGCCATGATCGAGGCCGACATCCCGGTCGAAAAGGAGTCATGATTTTATGGCTAAGGTTCCAAAACCCGCAGAACTACTGCCTGGAAACAACTACCAGCCCCCTGCCCAAGGGTGGATGGACGTTAAGCCGGATTTACGGCCGGGCACCTATGTCAATGCCGCCAATCCCAAGTGGCTGGAGTGGATCAACTACCCCTACCCCCGGACCTGGGCCGTTAAGGATGAAGACTGGCAACTGCCCGACAACTGGAAAGAGATCATCCTGGAAGGGATGGAGGACCGCCTCAGCCGGTTCCGCTCCCTGAAAGTCTTCTTTGATATCTGTGTGCGCTGCGGCGCGTGTGCGGATAAATGCCACTTCTTCCTGGGCACGGGCGACCCCAAGAATATGCCGGTCCTCCGGGCCGAACTGCTGCGCTCGGTTTACCGGCGTTACTTCAAACGGGCCGGCAGGGTCCTGGGGGAAATCGCCGGCGCCCGGGACCTGACGGAAGACGTCATCAAAGAGTGGTTCCTGTACCTGCACCAGTGCACCATCTGCCGCCGCTGCTCATTATTTTGCCCCTACGGCATCGACATGGCGGAGATGACCCTCCTGGGGCGGGAACTGCTGGCCTCCATCGGCATCAATATTGACTGGGCCATGGCCTCGGTGGCCCAGTGCTACGACAAAGGCAGCCACATCGGCGCCACCCCCCAGGCCTTCAAGGACATGGTGGACTTCCTGGCCGAGGAAAACGAGCGCATCACCGGCATCACCACCACCCCTTCCTATAACCGCAAAGGCGCCGAAATCCTCTTTGTCATGCCCTCCGGGGACTACTTCGCCGACCCCGGCACCTACACCATGATGGGCTACCTGCTGTTGTTCGAGTATCTCGGCCTGGACTACACGCTCAGCACCTACGCGGCGGAGGGCGGCAACTTCGGCTGGTTCATCTCCCACGAGATGGGCAAGCGCCTCAACGCCAAGATCTACCATGAAGCCAAACGCCTGGGGGTCAAGTGGATCCTGGGCGGCGAGTGCGGCCACATGTGGCGGGTGTGCAACCAGTACATGCCCACCTGGTGGGGACCGGTGGATTTCCTGGAAGAGCCGGTATCCCCCATCACCGGGACCCGCTTTGAGAATGCCAAGGTCCACAAAATGGTGCACATCTCCGAATTCACCGCGGACCTCATCAAGCACGGCAAACTCAACCTGGACCCCCAGCGCAACGCTCATATCAAAATGACCTTCCATGACTCCTGTAATACCGCCCGGGGCATGGGGATCTTTGAAGAGCCGCGCTACATCATCAATAACGTCTTGCCCGAAGGCAACTTCATCGAGATGGCTCCCAACACCATCCGGGAGAAGACCTTCTGCTGCGGCAGCTCCAGCGGCCTCAACGCCAGCGAAAACATGGACGTCCGCATGCAGGGCGGCTTACCCCGGGCCAATGCCGTGCGCTTTGCCTACGAAAATTACGGAGTGAACCACCTGGGCTGCATCTGCGCCCTGGACCGGGCCACCCTGCCCACCCTACTGCAGTATTGGGTGCCGGAAGTGGACGTCACGGGCATCACCGAACTGGTGGGCAACGCCCTGGTCTTCCCCGGCGAGATCGAGCGGACCACCGATCTTAGGGACCGGGACCTGGAGGGGATGGGAGAGCCCGAGGGAGTAGCGGAAGCGGAGGAAGCGGAGGAAGCCGAATAATATGGACAACAAATACAAAAATGAATTCGGGGTGTTCGCCGGGCGTCCCCAGGTGGAAAAGAAGTTCTACAACGGGAAATTTATCTTCGGCGGGCTGATCATCTTCCTCATCCTGATTATTCTGCCTCTGGCGCCCAACCTGGGGAAGACCGTGCCGCCGCCGCAGCGGCAGTTGGATACCCCGGTCATCAAAAAGATCGCGGAAAAAGACCGCAAGTGTATCATGCCCACGGAATGGATGCGGGCCAACCACATGCAACTGCTCGTCGACTGGCGGGATAGCGTGGTCCGCAGCGATGAGAAGGGCGCGCCCGAAGTTCGGGAATTTGTTTCTCCTGATGGTAGAAAATTCCTTGCCAGCCTCACCAACACGTGCCTGGACTGCCATTCCAACAAGGAAAAGTTCTGCGACCAGTGCCACAACTACGTAGCGGTCGCACCCAACTGTTGGGGTTGTCATCTCCAGGAAGGCAAGAAGCTGGCGGAGGCGAAGTGATGGGTATCGACAGAAGAGAATTCATCCGCATTTCTGGACTTGCGGCGTTATTGGGGCTGGGCGGCAAAGGGGCCTTTGAACTGTTGCGTCCGGGCCAGGTGGAAGCGGCCCTGGGGGCCGAACCGAAAGCCCAGGCGGGCAAAAGATGGGCCATGGTGGTGAACATGCAGAAAATGGACGAGGCCACCGCCCGAAAATGCATCGACGCCTGCCACCGGGTTCATAATGTCCCGGATTTCAATAACCCCAATGATACCAAGAATAAACTTGATCCTGAGATCGCCAACCGTTATGAGGTCAAGTGGATCTGGACCGAGCATTACCATAACGCCTTCGTGGAAGACCAAACCAACTTGCCGGATAAGATCAAACAGATGGCCTTTCTCTTGCTCTGCAACCATTGCGACAATCCTCCCTGTGTGCGGGTGTGCCCCACCAAGGCCACCTTCCGGCGGGATGACGGCATCGTCAATATGGACATGCACCGCTGCATCGGCTGCCGCTTCTGCATGGCGGGATGCCCCTTCGGGGCCCGGAGCTTCAACTGGAAAGACCCCAGACCTTACCTTAAGGACAACTATCCGGGGTATCCCACCCGGGAAATCGGGGTGGTGGAGAAGTGCACCTTCTGCGCCGAGCGTCTGGCCCAGGGCCTGGCGCCCGCGTGTGTGGAGGCCTCCGGCGGGACCATGGTTTTCGGCGACCTGAATGATGAAAAGTCCCAGGCAAGGGGAATCTTGAAGAAATATTTCAGCATTCGCCGCAAAGTCCATCTCGGTACGAACCCGCAAGTCTACTATATCGTGTGAGGTAGGTCATGCTTGAGAAAGCACTAGTCGGTACCAAGAGATACTACATGCTGCTGGCCATCCTGGCGGGTATTTTCGCCCTGGGGTTTCTCTTCTACCTCAGACAACTGCAGGTCGGCCTGAGCATCACCGGCATGGGCCGGGACGTCTCCTGGGGTTTTTATATTGCCCAGTTCACCTATCTGGTCGGGGTCGCGGCCTCGGCGGTGATGGTGGTCCTGCCCTATTACCTGCATAATTACAAGGCCTTCGGCCGGGTGACCATCCTGGGGGAATTCCTGGCGGTGGCCGCAGTGACCATGTGCGTCACCTTCGTGCTGGTGGACATGGGGCGGCCGGACCGGGTTATGAATGTCTTTAAATACCCCACCCCCAACTCCGTCATGTTCTGGGATATCATTGTCCTGAACGGCTATCTTTTTCTTAATATTATCATTGGCTGGAACGTTCTGGAGTGCGAGCGCCATTCCGTGGCGCCGCCTAAGTGGATCAAGTTTCTCAGCTACGTCTCCATCCCTTGGGCCGTTTCCATTCACACGGTGACCGCGTTCCTGTACGCCGGCCTTCCCGGCCGGGGCTACTGGCTCACCGCCATCATGGCCCCCAGGTTTCTCTCTTCCGCGTTTGCCGCGGGTCCCTCGCTCCTGATCCTCCTCTGCCTGCTCGTCCGCAAGTACACCAAGTTCGACCCTGGTAAAGAGCAGATTCAGAGCCTGGCGAAGGTGGTCACTTACGCCACTCTCATCAATGTGTTCTTCTTCTTCTGCGAAGTCTTCACCGTGTTCTACAGCCAGATTCCCGACCACATGCTGCACTTCCAGTATCTCTTCGCAGGGCTGCAGGGCAAGGCCCGGCTGGTACCCTTCATGTGGTTCTCCATCGTCGGCATGACCATCACCGCCATTCTCCTGACCAAACCCAAACTGCGCCAGAATGAAAATACCCTGGCAGCCCTGTGCGGCATGGTGATCCTCACCACCTGGATCGACAAGGGGCTGGGCTTGATGACCGGCGGCTTCGTGCCCAACCCCATGGAAAAAGTGACGGAATACGCACCCACCATACCCGAAGCCGCCATCACCATCGGGGTGTGGGCCCTGGGCTTCCTGGTTCTCACCCTCCTTTATAAGGTGGCCGTGTCGGTCAAGGAGGAGATCAAGTCCTGAGAAATGCGTCTTCCCCGGGGCCCGTTTTCTGGTCCCCGGTTAGAATATTTAAGAGTGCAAATCTAAGGGAGGTAAAGCTTAATGGCCTGGCGGGTAGAAGTCGACGCTGACAAGTGCACCGGGGATGAAGAATGCGTTAATGTTTGTCCTACTGGCGTTTTCGAGATGCAGGACGGCAAAGCGGTCCCCGTTAACGAGGATGAGTGCCTGGGTTGCGAGAGCTGCATAGAGGTTTGCCCCTCTGCCGCAATTGTCGTAACCGAAACCTAAGGCGCTTATTACTGTTGACCGGCGACGCCGGCCTGATTCCAGGCCGGCGTTTTTTGTCTTACCTCTTCAACGGATTCACCAGATGCACCGGCACCGGGGAGTTGGCGATGACCTTTTTGGCCACGCTGCCGAACTCGGCGCTGACCCGGTCCACATTCTCGGCGCCCCGGCCATGGGTGGTGATCACCACCATATCCGCTTTTTCCTTTTTGATGGCCTTGATGATTTCCGTGGCCGCGTCCCCCTGGACCAGCCGGACTTCCAGGGCCGGGCAGGCTTTCAATTCTTTTTGGCAGATACTTTCCAATTTTTTCTTGGCATGGTCGGTTTCCCATTTCTGAAAGTGCTGTAGGTGTTCTTGGCTGGGCTCTCCGTAAGCCCCGAAATGGGACATTAAATCCACCCCCACATAGAGCAGGATGACTTTGGCTTTATACGTCTCCGCCAGCGATTCCACGTTCTTTGCGGCTTTGATGGAATTTTTGGACAGGTCTGTGGGCCACAGGATGGTGCGCACTTCCATGGACAGGTTCCTCCTCGCTGAATGTGCCCATTATTATAAGCACCTCCCCTGGGGGAGGGAAGGGCTTGGGAATTTTCCTTTATTTTTTTCCCTTCAGGGGATAGACAAAAAGGGGGGCTTAACTGTGGACTTTTGCGGCTGGAGTGGGCCATAATTTCGTTACCCAGGCCTGAGGAATGCAAGTGAGACTTACTAATCCCGATAAAGGTGCCAGCCGATGCCTGCGCCGGTAAAGACCGAACTTACCCTGCCCGCGGTTGTGGCCATGTTGACGTTGCTCCAAGACCATGTGCGGGGCCTGGCGGCCCTGGCCGGCCTCCCTGGCGACCAGGCGGAAGCCCTGGCCCTGGCGGTCCGGGAGGCGTGTAAAAATTCCGTGGACCAGGCCTCTGAAGAGGAAGAAACCGGCGCCTTAAAGCTAGTGGGGGAATTGACCCCCGGGGCCTTGACCCTGTCGCTTTTCGATCGGGGCCTCCCCTTCTGCGAGACCCTGGAGCCGGATACGCCTCCGCTTGATCCCGAGGCTCCCTCCCCCGCCTGCTTTCCCGGCCGGAACCTGGCCGCCATCCAGCAAGGCGCGGACGAGGTGCGCTGGATCAACCACGGGGTGGAGGGCAACGAACTGCGCCTGACCAAATACCTCTCCGGGGTCTGCCGCCTGGACCAAACTGAGGACCCCCGGCCCGAGCCCATCCATCCGGGAGCCGCCGGAGACTACACCATCCGCCTCCTTGGCCCGGGGGACGCCAGGCGCATCGCCCAGTTGATGTACCGGGTCTATGGCTATACCTATTCCAACGTGGACTTCTATTATCCCGACCGTCTCGACCACGACCTGGCAACCGGGAGGCACGTGGGGGTGGTGGCCGTGGCCGGTAATGGGGAGATTGTGGGTCATGTGGGGGTGGAGCGCCCCGATCTGGGGCCCCTGGCTGAACTGGGCCAACTGGCGGTGGCCCCGGCGCACCGGGGCCAGGGCTTGCGGAAACTCATGGGCGACCGGCTCCAGGAGGAGATCCGGCGCCTGGGGTTGATCGGCCTCTTTGCCGAGGCGGTGACCATCCACACCGTCAGCCAGCACGGCAGCGACAGCCGCGGCCTGCACCCCACCGGCATCAAACTCCTGGATTGGCAGGCCCATTTTAAAAGGCTGCAGTATCTTTACCAGGGGGATACCGGCACCGAGGAAGCCCCCCAGCGGGAGAGCATGGTCTTCTATTTCCAGTATCTGGCGCGCCCGGGCTCCAAAGCGGTCTGCGCCCCCTCCCGGCACCGGCAGATGCTGGCCAAAATTTATGATAACCTGGAAGTGGAGTTGCATTTTCTGGAGCCCAGCGGCGCCACCGGGCCTGGAAAATTATCGGTCCATTACGATCACACCACCGGCGCCGGCACCATCCAGGTCAACCGCATCGGCATCGACACCCTGCCGGAGATCTACCAGGCCCGCCGCGACTTAGGCGACATGGTGGGAGCCAAGGTGGTGGGCCTCCTTCTGCCCCTGGCCCAGGGAGGCACGCCTTTCCTCTGTGAGGCCGCGGAAGCGGACGGCTTCTTTTTTTCCGGGGTGCAGCCGGAATTCGCCGGGGACGGGGACTTCCTGCGCCTCCAGTACCTCAACGCCCCCCTGGACCTGGAACGCATCCACCTTTCTTCTCCCTTCGCCCGGGAACTGCTGGATTATATTCTCCAGGAAAGGGAGCGGGTGGGGTAAGTCCTTGAAATAAGATAAGTCGGAGTCTGATGGGGAGATTTATGGACCTTAGGCAATCTTCCTCACTTCTGTGCCGATTTTATGCAGGTACTCAGGAGCAAAATCGGCCCCATTAGGCCATTCAATAGTTGCGGTGTCGGGATTTATCTGCACCTGTTTGAACAACCCAATATCCTTCAGTGGCTCAAATATTTCGCCGTCCAACTCCTGCCGCAAGTCCACATCCTTGACGGTCCCATCATTAAAATGCAGCCTTAACCGGTAATCTTCAAGATACATTAGGCTCGTTATGTGCAAAAACATTTTAATCTCCTAAGGCAAGGGCATGATTTTCCGGAGAGGTTTGCGATCTTTCGCCAATTGCCAATTTTCCATGAGTTCCTCTTTATAGATATCATGCCATTCGAATAGCATACGCAATGCCCGTTTCGTCATATAGCCCTTTACTATGCCTGTTTGGATTTCAATGATAACCTCTTGATTCTCATACCTGGCGTGGAAATGCGGAGGATCATGATCATGGTAATGCATAAAAATTATTATCCCATAAAATCTGCAAATTTCGGGCATTAATCATTCCTTTAAACAAACGCGTAAACAAACGCGACGGTATGAGCAAATTATGGTAAAAACCATCTCAAAAATCAATAAATTTAATAAATATCCACAAGTTCCAGCCATATATGGGTTGTCGCTTTTTACGGCCGCGGGCCTCATTAAACCTCAATTCTCCTGGTTGACTAGACGCCCCCTAAAAAGAAACGGGGTGGAAGTGCGTCTCTTCCACCCCGCAGTTCAAGTTGGCCGCCAAGCCTTTACCCGGTCAGCCGGAGGCGGGCCAAGCCGGCATCTTTTAATGGGGAATGCCGTTTTTATGGCATTGCACACAAGCGCCGTACGCCTGGGCCTTGGGGGCCACCTGGTGGTACAGTCCCAGGTAACGGCTGACGTCGACAAACTTGCTGATCTGCCCATCGATGTCGCCGGTGCTCCAGAAGGTCTGGGCATTGAGAGGGATGATCCGGTTTTCGCGGTCCACCGCCATCCTGGCCGTGTGGACCTTAAAGGGGTAATATTTAGGGTTATTTAACTTTGCACCGGGCACCACCGAATAGGGTCCGGCCATCAGGAAGTTGCCGTCCGGGGCCTCAACCGACATCACGGTGTTAAATTTATAGAAGAAAGATTTGCCATCGTATTTCAATATCTGGGGCACGAGGTTGGCGCCCAGGGTCCGTTTGCCTTCGTATTTGCCTGCCAGTAGTTCGGGAAATTCATTGTCCCTATTGATTTCAGTGACGACCCCCTTGGCATAGTTGGGGATGTGGCAGACCGTACAGTCCACCTTCTCCCGATGTTTGTCCAGATCTTCATTGATCCGGGCATGGGGCAGGGCGCCGTGGCAGTTGGTGCAAGATACCTTGGCCGGGGAATCAGCCACCCGCAGGTCATTACCCTTGCCCGCGATCCGGTGGGCCTGGGTTTTGTGGCAGGAGACACAGGTGAGATTGGCGCCCGCAGAGGACATATGCACATCCACGCTGATGTCCGGGTGGGCCATGGACAGGTCCAGGTCCCCCTGCTTGATGCCGTTGCCGCCGCCGGCCTTGGCGTGGCACTTCAAGCAGGCCGCCTTGGAAGGCTTGCCGATGGCGGCCAGAATGGCGGGCATGTTGGCCGCGGAAGCGTTGTCCGGGACCACCACGGGTTGGCCGCTCACCATTTGGCCCACATGGTTGTAAGTGTCTGAATGGCACATGAGACAATCGATCTTATCCAGGGCCGCGGCGGTGGGCGTCGCCGGGAAGGGCGGTTTGGTGTCGTCCAGGCCCACGTGGCAGGTGGCGCAACCCGCGGCCGCGGTGCTGCCCACGGGAAAGTTGAAGAGCCAATTGGTGTCCGGGTAGGTGCAAAAATCGTTGATGGCCCCGAGCTTACCCTTCCACTGGTAATGCTCCGAGGCGTAAACTTCTTTGGCTTTGTCCAGGTGGCACTGGTTGCAGGTCTTACTGCCTTCATAAGTGGTGACGCCGTGGGCGAAATGGTTGTATGCGGCCGGGGCGGGGACTGCGACCCCTAAGGCCAGGCTGAGGGTGATGATCCCCAGACCGGCTCCGGTCACCCGGTGCAAAAATCGTCTCTTGGACCTTGGGGGTGTTCCTGTCATAGAACCTCCTTGGTTTTAGGTTAGGCAAATCCCTCATAGCCAAGTGCCTCTCCATGACGGACCGGGTCTTGCACCCGGCAGGCTTTCCAACACTCGGGACTTTTTATTGGTAGCCATTATATTAGATATACTCTCTAATGTATAGGTAAAAATACCTACTAGAAAGCACCTATACATATAATTTGCTAACAAAATAGAATAATTTATACCATGTTCGCATTGTAGGGGCGGGTTTTAAACCCGCCCCTACAAGTGATATCAATATGTTAGCATGTTAGTTTGTTTCATTTCAAAGCGAACATGGTATTAGTTATGCCAACCGCCCTCAAAGGGGCACTTTTATGGTGGGGGTGGGCCTATCTGCCCCCCTTAATGAGGGCGCAGGCGAGGGCGCGTCCCTATAATTCCGGGTTTTTTGATTGCGGCCCGATTCAGGCCGCTTCTTTATGCGGGCGCCTATCCTGGAAAGTCAACGCCGCAGTGGGACAACTCGTCACACACAGGCTGCATTTCAGGCAGTCGCCCCGGGGAGCCCTGGGGGCTTCCTGCTGCAGGGCCGCGGGGGCCAGTTGCATGGGGCATTTCCGGGCGCAGAGCTGACATTGGGTACACCTATCCGGGGCCAGGAGCAGAGGAAGCCGCTTGCCCCCCACCCACTTGGACATGGTGCCGATGGGGCAGAGATAGCACCAGGTCCGTTGGTGAAAGATAACGCCCAAGACCACGCCCACTCCGGTAGTGATGGAAAGGAGCAGGACAAAAGACCCGCCGATGGCCCAGGGGTCGGGCCACAAGCGGATGATCTGGAAAGTCAAGATCCCCATCAAAACGGCCATAACCCCTAGCCGCATGGGGGTGGCGCGCAGGATCTGGGGAATGGGGCGCTTCGGACTGAGCGGCGCCAGCAGGGCGTCCTCAAAGGACCCCCGGGGGCAGAGCCAGTCGCACCATTTGCGGCCCTTAAACGCGGCCAGGCCAAGGCCCAGGAGCATGCACGCGGGGATGAAAAAGCCGATGAGGGGGTAAAGCCAACCTACTGCCAAGATTATCAGAAAAGCTGCGCCCAGGATTATCTGTTTGCGGCGGCGTGCCTTTTGAACCCGGACCGCCTCGGCCATTCTCTCTTTCCGGTTAACCATGAATGGAACCTCCATTATTGTTGCATTGTTTAGCATATTAGAAACTCTTCATTAAAAAAAATTCACCTATTGATCTTCCCCACTTTTCTGTCCCTCCCCCGCGCTGAGTTGGGAATCGAGCAGGGTCCGGGAGAGCCCGCCCCTGGCGGTGAGGGCTTCCAGGAGCACCTGGCGCATAATCTTGCAGGCCGCGGTGATGTGGGGGGTGGCGAGGCGGTAGTAGATGGTGGTGCCCTCCCGGCGGGCGGCCAGGATACCTTTTTGCCGCATCACCCCCAGATGCTGGGAGAGATTGGCCTTGGCCACCCCCAGGGCTTTGACCATGGCGCCCACGGAAAGTTCGCCCTCTTTCAGGAGGTTGAGAATCCGCAGCCTCTTGGGGTTGGCCAGGGTCTGGCAGATTTCCGCCTGCATCTCCCAGAGCCGGGCCTCGGTTTGGTCAATGGCGTCAGGGCCAGGATTTTTTGTTTTATTGTTTCGAAACATCGCAATTAAATTTAATTCCTAGAGAACGTTTTGTCAAGGCAAAATCCATGAATGGAAATTAAGGTTCTCAGGCCGGAGGCTCAAAACAGGGGGTATCAAGGTTAGCGTCTAAATACTCTGGTATGATATTGTCTTTATTTAAGAAGGCCGCTCTAATGGGCATAAATTTCCAGAAAAAAGACTCAACTGTTTCTCCCCCTTCCATTAAATATTGTAGTCGCTTGGCCAAAAAATACCATAATACTAGCTGACTAACCGAGACAGCAAAAATCAAGAATAGAGCAAAGAAGCCCAAAAAGTCTTTAGGATAGTTTAAACGCAGATATTTAATCAAATAATAGTCTCCTATAATAAAGAATCCAAATGATAAAACACACAACATGGCAGTAATTAATGGCGGGAAAGCCCATGATTTGGTTTTTATATTTCCAAAGATCGCTGATCCAAGAATAACTAAACCCCTTTTTAATATTTTAATCTTTTCATAATTCTCAACTTGTCCATAAATTCCCTCTAGGCATTCTCGAAGCTTCTCAATATCAATATTTGCTATTGTTATATTAACGTCAAGTAGCTTTTTCTTAATATCTTGATCACGCAACATGCCAACTGCCACTTCCCAGGCAAAAATCGAGGAATCTCCGGTTGGTTGAAACGGCCATCTTCGGGGGATATGCCGGGAGCGTCGTACTATTTTGTGTCTCTCATGATTTAATAGCTTACAGTAGCCCGCGAAGCGATTATGAGAATGAAATTTGTAGAAAAGGATTAATAATACAAAATTAATAATTATCGATAGCGACAGACAAACGAACCCGCTTTCAAAATCGTATATCTGCAAGTTTTCTTTATTTAGATTTTGTCCCATGCGGGCTATTAAAAAGACTGCAGCACCGGAACCACCCAAGACAAACCCGATATATTTGGTGATGCAATCCTTGACGGAACTCATCTCCTCTCTAACCATCTCATATTCTTTAACATTTTCAGATTGCATTTTCCCTCCTTTCACATAAACCTTTACACGATAAAATCAAATGCGATCAAGAAGGAAGAATTGCCGGATAACTTGGAACATCAACTTAATAATATTTTGTTTGCTTGGGGCTACTGGCTTTCATTTTGAATGAAACGATAAATTAGAAAATTATCAACCCTTAAAAAATGCCAATTCCAATACCACATTTTAAACTTTAAGTGAATACTTTTTAATTCCCCGCCAATAGTCTGCCAGTCTTGATGAGAAAACGGTAGCTTCCGAAACCTCTCCTTTTCCCTCCAGAGAGCGAATGCGGGCACTAGGGTGTGGGTGAATTCTCTTAAATGGATTAGGCGGAAGCGGCTTGCAGCGCGGGCTGGTAAAATTTTTGGGAATATTCCTTGACCATGCGCCGGGCACTGAACTTGGGGCCGATAGTGCGCATAGCCGCCTTCATCTTCCGCACCCAGGCCAGGGGCACCCCCGCATCATTCACCTGGTAGTAGAGGGGGATGACTTCCTGCTCCAAAAGGTCATAAAGAGCCGCGGCGTCCCTGGCGTCCCTATCCCCCTCGGCCGCGCCGGTGAAGGCCCAGCCGTTGTGGCCGTCAAACCCTTCCAGCCACCAGCCGTCCAGGATGCTCAGGTGCAGGACCCCGTTGATGGCGGCCTTCATGCCGCTGGTGCCGCAGGCCTCCAGGGGGGGCAGGGGGTTGTTGAGCCAGACGTCCACCCCGTGGACCAGGTATTGGGCCACCTGCTCCCCGTAGTCCTCCACAAAGGCAATCCTGCCCCCCAGGGCCGGGTCCCGGGCCCAATTGAAGATGCGTTGGAGGATACTTTTCCCCGGATCATCCGCGGGATGGGCCTTGCCGGCAAAGATGATCTGCAGGGGCCGCCAGTCGTTATTGAGGAGTTTTTTCAAACGCTCCAGATCATGAAAGATCAGGTCCGCGCGCTTGTAGGTGGCGAAACGCCGGGCAAAACCGAGGGTCAAGACCGCGGGGTCCAGTAGAGCCCCTCCCACCACCACGTTTCCCAAACCCACATGGTTCATGACCCAACGCTGCCGGGTCCGCTCCCGGAGATAATTGATCAGCTTGATCTTTTTCCGGTAATGCAGGCCCCAGAATTCCCCCTCCGGAATATCTTCCACGTCCCCCCAGGCCCCAGGGTCATCATGCTCCGCCAGCCAAAACGGGCCCATGCATTCCACACAGCGAAGTTCGATTTTGGGATCGATCCAGGTGGGCACATGCACGCCGTTGGTAATATGGCCGATGGGCACCTGGTCCACCGCCAGGTCGGGCCATAAGGGCTGCCACATGCGCCGGGCCACCTCCCCGTGCTTTTCACTGACGGCGTTGTGATGGTGGGACAGGCGCAGGGCAAAGGCGGTCATGTTAAAACCGGCGTTGTCGGGGTCCGTGGGGGAGGTCCCCAAGCGGAAGAACTCTTCCCGGCTCAGGTTCAACAACGGATAGCAATGGCAGATGTATTTATCCATGAGGTCAAAGGGAAAGACATCGTGGCCCGCAGGCACCGGCGTATGGGTGGTGAAGATGGAAGTGGCCCGGACCTGCTGCACCGCGTCCTCGTAAGCCATGCCGCCTTCCACCCGCTCCCTGATCCTTTCCAGCAGGGCTAAGGCCGGATGGCCCTCGTTGAGATGGAGGACGGAGTGCTTGATGCCCATGGCGGCCAGCATCTGGCTGCCGCCGATCCCCAGGACGACCTCCTGGAGCAGGCGTTGTTCGAGATCGCCGATATAGAGATGGTCGGAGATGCGCCGGTGCGCGGGGTCATTGATCTCCAGGTCGGTATCCATCAGGTATAGGGGGATGCGGCCCACCATCACCTGCCAGACGGCCACATGAATGGGCGGGGTGGTAAAAGGCACCTGGACGATGAGTTGGGCTCCCTGGCCGTCCAGGACCCGGGTAATGGGGGCCGCGTCCCGGTCCAGGACTTCGTCCACGCTTTCCTGCCAGCCGTCCGCATCGATTTTCTGGCGGACATAGCCCCCCGGATACATAAAGCCCACGGCCACCATGGGAATACCCAGGTCGCTGGCTTCCTTGAGGTGGTCCCCGGCCAGGAAACCAAGGCCCCCGGCATAGAACGGCAGGGAGTGGTGCAGGCCGTACTCCAGGGAAAAATAGGCGATGGGCAGACATTCCCCGGGGATGATATTCTCCGTGAACCAGCAGACCTGGGTCTGGGTCTGCTGCCGGAAATCGGCCAGCACCGCGTCGTAGCGGCGCAAATACTCCGGGTCTGCGGCCGCGGCCTCCAGGGATTCCCGGGGGAGCACCCGGAGCAGCTTCACCGGATTATGACCGGTGGCCTTCCAGGCCATGCGGTTTAAAAGCTTAAAAAGCATCCGTGCTTCTGGGTGCCAGCTCCACCAGAGATTGTAGGCCAACTCTCCCAAACCCGCGATTCTTTGGGGCAGCGGGGGAAACCGGTCCTGGAGGTCATCCATGTCTGTTTCCTTTGAAAAGTTCAAGGTTCAAAGTTCAAAGTTCAAAAATGCCTGTCTCCTACTACCCAGGGTTGAGGCTGGCACTGACTTCAAAATAATACCTAACTGCGGCAACGCAAGTATTCGACATATCTTCCAGGGGCCGGCAACATCCCCAGGGATGGTCCAGCCACGCCCCCGGTCACCAGATTGACATCTCCTTTCCGGTGTTTAAGTTATGGTCAACTATGGGTAGGAGCTACCCATGGGTCGGGGTTTTCCTGGACGCCGGGGAAAATACGGCGATTTTAACCATGGTGGGCGCGGTGCCAGCTAACCTTGAACCTTGAACCTTGAACTCTCGATAGCAAAGGAAGGAACATGAAAGTTTTGGTGGTGTATTATTCCATGTACGGCCACGTGCTGCAAATGGCCCAGGCGGTGGTGGAGGGAGTCAAGTCGGTGGCGGGCGTGGAGCCGGTCTTGCGGCGGGTCCGGGAATTTGAGGAGATCGAAAGGGACATTCCCCGGCATGAGCACGCCCTGGCGGTCTGGAACCGCCAGCAGGATATCCCCGTCTGCACCCTGGACGACCTGAAGGCCGCGGACGGCATGGTCTTCGGCACCCCCACCCGCTACGGCAACATGACCGCGCAGATGAAGCGTCTCTTTGACTCCACGGTCCAATTGTGGCTGGAAGGGGCCTTTGAGGGGAAGCCCGCGGGCATCTTCACCTCCACGGCCACCGCCCACGGCGGCCAGGAGACCACCCCCTTCACCATGATGGCTCCTTTGCTGCACTTGGGGATGGTCATCGTCGGCGTGCCCTATTCCACCCCGGGGATGCTGCACACCGAAGGCCGGGGCGGCACCCCTTACGGCGCCTCCACCCTGGCGGGCTCCCGCAATGAATTTAACCCGGCGCCGGAGGACCTGGCCATTGCCCAGGCCCTGGGCCGCCGGGTGGCGGAGATGGCGAAGAAACTGCGGGGATGAGGAGAGTGAGCAGTAAGCTGTGAGCTGTGAGCTGTGGGCAGTTACCCGGGCGGGCGGGGACGCCCGCCCCTACGTTACTCTTTTCATGCTTTGGGGGTGGGCCAGATGCCCATGAGGAGCTGTTCCGAAAAGTTAACAAACCAGCAATGAGCCGGTGGGGCGGCCGTCTCTGGCCGCCGGACGCCCGGCGGGCACGGAGGCCCGCCCCACCAACTTTTTCCTGCTTTTTGGGTGAGCCTCTGGCTCATGAGCAACTGTTACGAAAAGTCTTCTGTAGGGTGGGCACTGCCCACCATAACTCCGCTTTTCATGATTTACGGGTGAGCCAGTGGCTCATGAACAACTGTTCCGAAAAGATAAATCGGTAGCACAGGCTTTCCAGCCTGTGCGGATTACCGGGGCGGGCGAGACGCCCGCCCTACCAGCTTTTTCATAGTTTATGGGCGGGATCAAAGGCTCATGAAAAACTGCTTACTGCTTACTGCTTACTAAACTTTAGGAGGCATCCATGACTGACAGAATGGAGCAGTTAAAGGCAGAGGCCCGGGAGACGGCAAAGTTAAGGGGCCACAAGCTAGGGCGATTCAAGGATTCGGTCATTACCCCCGCGGATGGGCCAAAAATTGAGAGGCCGGCGAAGGTGGCGGTCTGCGAGATTTGCGGGGCCCTGGTGGTGGTGGACCCGGCGCCTGTTCCCGGCGAGCCGGAAATTCTCGGGGAGGGCGTCAATCGGGACTGCACCGGCATCGATCAGGAGTGGCATGAGACGGCCTAGAACTGACTTTCCCACCGCCAAGCCGCCGGCGCGATGGAGGCGATTATCCAGTCGCAGACTCAAATTGATGGGGATATTTTTCTTCCTTGAGCTGCCCCGGCCGATAAATTCCTCAACGGCCACTTCCGGGGTCAGGCGTATCTCCACCCGAATAGTTAATCAGACCCGGATAAAAAGATAACCTGCCCCATTTAATCTTTTCTATGCAGATTCGTAGTCCTGTACAATGGAACCGCAGAGCCAAGTCTTTCTTGAGGATCACCCAGGGAGGAGAACGGTTATGAAGTCGCGGAGACGGGTATTCTGGAGGGGAAGCAAGGGAGATACAGGACGATCCGGCTTTTTCCGGGAATGGTATCCGGGCAGAATGATCGTCTGGGCGGCCTTGGCCTCCCTGCTGTTCGCCGGGGCCTGGAGCAGCGCGGCCTGGAGCGGCCCCCCGGCGGCGGCCAAGGCCGCGTTTGATCCAGCCAAGCATTTCACCATGGAGAAGATCGAACCGAACCCCGCCAAAGAAGAGATCAGGGTGACTTTCAGCCACCCCCTCACCCTGGGATTTCTGCGCCAGCATCTCCGCCTCCTGCCCCGGAGCAAGGTGGATTGGGCCAACTCCTTCATGAGCGAAGACCAAAAGGTCCTGACCCTTAAGGGCGCCTTTGTTTATGGCACCAAGTACCTCCTCTCCCTCCCCGAGGACGTGAAGGTCCAGAACCGGACCTATGCCCCCACGGTGAAGACCTTCCCCATGCCCGACCGGCCGCCCAAGGTGGAGTATGTGGGGGCCAAGAGCGTCATCGAGTTGGACAGCCGCCAACTCCTGCATGTGCGCACCCAAAACGTGGGCAATCTGCTGGTGGAAGGGGTGAAACTGCCCCCGGTCCTCCTGCCCATGGCCCTGGCCGCAGAGAAAGACCCCGGGGCCTGGGAGAAGCAACTGGAGATCCTGAAGACGGCCGCGGCCCAGGCCGAGGCGCTGGTGCAGGGACAAAAGGCCCTGGCTCCGTTTTGGGGGAAGCTCCTCCCGGAGAAACAACTCTTTGCCGCGCCCGGGGAAAAGAATAAAGTCCAGGTGGTGTCCCTGCCCCTTACCTTCCGGCCGGAGCCGAAACAAGGAGCGTTCTCCCTCATCCGGGTGCGGGACCACCTGGACCCGAAGGTAGCGGCAGAACCCATGGTCTTCCAGGTCACCGACCTGGGCCTCACTTATAAACTGGGCAGCCGGGGTTTTCTGCTGTGGGTCACGTCGCTCAAGACCGGGACCCCGGTGTCCGGAGCCCAGGTGGCGGCCATCAGCGATGACCTGGAAATCTATCCCCTGGGGACCAGCGACAAAGACGGCATCCTCACCTGGCAAGACCGGAACCTGGAAGGGATTTCCCTCCGGCGGCTGGGCGAGTTCGGGACGGTGCAGCGGCGGGTGGCTGCCGGCGACATCAGGTTCCTCCTGGCCGCCACCAAGAATGACGTCTCTTTCACCGAGTTCAAATTCCTGGACTCCTTGAAACCTGTGGGCGTCTGGCAGGCCAAGGGCTGGGAAAAACCCCGCTCCCTCACCGGCCAGGTGTTCACGGAGCGGGGGGTGTACCGCCCCGGCGAGAAGGTGTTTTACAAGGCCGCGGTCCGGGAGTATGCCGGGGGAGAAATTTCGCCGCCCGCAGGCGCGGCCGTGTCTGTTGAGGTACGCAACTCCAAGCAGGAGCAAGTCTTTGACACCAACGCCAAGCTTTCGGACTTCGGCACCGCGGCCGGCGACTTCCAGGTAGCGCCGCATTGGCCCCTGGGAACCTATACCCTCACCCTCCGGTTTGGCGGCAAGACCCCCAAGAAACAGGGGGGAGAGTCCCAAGAGGGAGAAACGGAGGAAACGGACGCCGAAGATGAGGATTCACCTCAGCCCGCCAGGGGGGAGCGGACCAAGGTGGAGTGCACCTTTGAGGTGCAGGAGTTCAAACCTCCCCGGCACTATGCCGAGGTTGCCTTCCAGCGTTTCACCCGCCCCGGCAAGGACCAGGACCCGGGGGCCGGGCCCCGGGAGTTCGTGCGCATCATCATCAGCGGCTTATATTACGCGGGCGGCCCGGTGAAAAACGGCCAGGTCAAGTGGAAGATTCACCAGACCAAAACCAGCTACCAGGTCCCCGGCCAGGAGGGGTTCACCTTCGGCTGTGCGGGTGAAGAGAAGGGGGAACTCCTGGAAGGCGGCCAGGCCGTCCTGGATCAAAAGGGCCGGGTGGAAGTGGAATTTCCCCTGGACCGCCGGATGCTCTCCGGCCAGTACGGCCTGTTGGTGTTGGCCACGGTGGTGGATTTCGACGGCCGGCCCGCCACCGCCACCAAGACCATGCAGGTGGACCCCGAAATTCTAGTGGGCATCAGTACCCACCCGGACCGGGTCAGGGCCAACCAGGACCTGGCCCTGCGGGTGCGTCTGGCCCAGGCCGACGGCAAGCTCCTCACCCAGGGGAAAATCCAGGCGGAGATCATGGAACAGCGCTGGGGCTACGTGGCCAAGCGCAATGAGCAGGGGGACGTCTTCTGGCAGGATCAGGAGGTATGGCGCCGGACCCGCACCGCGGACCTGAATCTGAAGAATGGGGAGGCTGATTTCCGCTTCGACTTTAATCATGGGGGCCGCTACCTCCTGGCCTTCGCCTATCAGGACGAGAAGGGGCGCCGTTTCCTTTCCTCCACCTACTATGAGGTCTCGGGCAATATCTTCTGGGACACCGAACCCCGGAGGGGAAGGCCTTTCCCCTCCGTGGCCCTGGCCGCGGACCAGACGGCCTACAAGCCGGGCCAGACCGCCCAGGTCACCATCAGCCCGCCCCAGCGCGTGGCCTATTACCTGGTAACCCTGGAACAAAACGGCGTCCTCCAACACCAGGTGCTCACCGCCCAACAGGGGTTGCAGGCCTTGAAGCTGCCCATCAAAAAGGAATATGCCCCCAACTTCTATGTGTCGGTCCTGGGCGTCACCCCCCGGGGGGATTTCCCGGTCCTGCCCGGCCGCTATGACACCGAGGCCCCGGGATTCGTCTGGGGCAATCTCAATCTGCCGGTGCGCCTGGAGGTGGACCCCCTGGTGGTGAAAATCAGCCCGGGGCAAAAGGACCTCAAGGCCGAACCAGGGGCCAAGGTGGCCCTGGATTTCCTGGTGCAGACCCCGGACGGCAAGGGGGTGGAGGCGGAACTGGCGGTGGCGGTGGTGGATGAGGCGGTCCTGGCCCTCACCGGCTTTAAGACCCCCACCCTGGACCGGTTGCTCCGCTTCGACCAGCCTCTGGCGGTGTATACCGGGGAGCTGCGGGCCTTGCTGGTGCACCAGACGCCCTTCTATCTGGCCCGCAGCGAAACCCTGACCGGCGGCGGCGGCATGAGCGAGTCGGCCCTGGCCCAACTCCGCAAGCGCTTCGAACCCGTAGCTTATTTTAGCCCTGCCCTGCGCACCGATGCCGGGGGCAAGGCCGCGGTCTCCTTCACCCTGCCGGACAATATGACCACTTACCGCATCTACGTGGTGGCCCTGGATAAGGGCAGCCGCTTCGCCAGCCCGGAGCGGCCCCTGCTGGCCACCAAGGATTTTTATATTGAGCCCGGCCTGCCCGGCTTCTTCACCAAGGGGGACCGCTTCCAGTTCCAGGTGGCGGCCTTCAACTCCAGCGCGGCCGGCGGCCCGATGAAATTCGCGGCCATCGGGGATGTGGGGCTCACCCTCAAGGCCCTGGACCCCGCGGTTGATCTGCCGGCCAAGGACAGCCTCAAGCTGCGGGTGGCCGGGGAGGCCACCGGAGCCGGGGCCGCCACCGTCAGTTTCACCGGGGAGTTCCAGCATCAAAGGGATACGGTGGAACTGCCGGTGAAAGTCAACTCCGGTTATCTGCGGGAGACGGCCGTGACCTTCGGGACCTTTGCCGGGCAGACCGCGTTCAAGGCCCCCCTGCCCTCCTTTTTGACCTCAAAGGGCGGCCAGGAGGCGAACCCCCAGGAGATCAAGGCCCTTCTGACTCTGGCCGGGTCACCCTTTATCAAGATGTCCCGGGCCATCCACTACCTGCTGCATTATCCCTACGGCTGCGTGGAGCAGACCAGCTCCGGGGTGTTGGCCCTGGCCAGCCTCCGGGGCCTGGTGAAGAACGGCCTGGTGTCCGGGGTGACCCTGGAGGAGGTGGACAAGTATCTGGCCAAGGGCGTCTCCCGCCTCTTGAATATGCAGGTCAGCGGCGGCGGTTTTCCCTATTGGCCGGGTCAGTTGGAACCGCATCCCTGGGGCAGCGTGTACGCCACCGCCGCCCTCCTCCAAGCCAAGGCCCAAGGTCTGCCGGTATCGGCCAATGCCCTGGGGGATGCCGCCAATTACCTGAGAAACAAACTCTATAGTGAGCGGCGATCCCCCTCTTTTGAGGGTTTCGTGATTTATCTTCTGGCCCTCAACAAGAACCTGGACCGGGGCGCCTATAATAAAGTGGCCAACGACTACCCCCGTTTCCCCCGGGAAGCCAAGCTGCTGACGCTGCTGGCGGCCCGCCAGGCAAATCTCAAGCAGACCAAGGACTTGGCGGCGATGTTGAAGCCCCTCCTGGAGGAGCGGCCCGAGGCGGACGCGGCCGAAGACGAGTTCATGGCCCGCTACCGGGGGCCGGCCCTGGCGCTCCTGGCCGGCGAAGCCATCATGCCGGACAATCCCTTGACCGGCAAGGCGGCCGCGGTCCTGCTGGGCGGCCTGGACCAGCAGGGCATTTGGACCTCCACCAGCGACACGGGTTGGGCCCTCCTGGCCCTGGGCCAGCATTTCCAGAAAGCCAAGTTCGGCGGCGAACCCGGGAAGATCAAGGTGAGCCAGCCCGGCGGGTCCACCTACGAACTAACCCTGGACCCCCGGCGGTCCCAGACGCTTACCCTCAACGCCGATGACCTCCTGAAAAACCCGTCCCTCAAGATCAACGCCGAGGCGGGCCGCACCTGGCTCTACCAGTTGACCCTCACTTATCCCCGCCTGGACTTGGCGCCCAGCGGCGCGGCCCAAGGCTTCAAGGTAACCCGCACCATCGCCAATACCGACGGCTCCCCGGAGATTCGGGTGGGGGACATGGTGAAAGTGTCGGTGCAGGTGGAACCCACCGCCCGCAGCACCCGCTATGTGGTGATTGACGATCCCCTGCCCGCGGGCCTGGTCGCGGTGAACCCGGTGTTTAAGACGGAGGAGCCCAAGCCGGAGGAAGAGGACCGGTTCGACTATTTCTCCCCGGAGGGCCTGATGCGCTTCCGGCCCAGCCACCTGGAGATGCGGGAAGACCGGGTCCTGGCCTTCCGGGACTGGGTCTACCATGGCCCCCAGGTGTTCGAATACTACGCCCGGGCGGTGTGCGAGGGGATTTTTGTCCACCCGGCCACCAAGGTGTCGGCCATGTACTCCCCCTCGGTGTACGGCTGCACCCCCAAGGGGGCGATCACTATCAAGGCGCGGCCGTGAAGAAAGGTTCCAGGTTCAAAGTTCAAGGTTCAAAGTTAAGAAGGCAGCGACACCCTTGGGTGTTCATGACTGACGGGGAGTCAACGGCTTTTGCGCAGCTTTTCTGGAAAGGCAATTTGTAGGGTGCTTCTTACGCGTTAAAAGATGGTGCGTAAGACGCACCCTACGCTGGCAAAGCTTCTGGTGGTGGCACAGGCTTTCCAGCCTGTGCGGGCTTTTCGGCACAGCCTGGAAAGGCTGTGCCACCGATGAAAAAACTTGTGGGTAATGATAAGCCTCAAGGGGGAGGGAGAAAAGATCAAGCAGGGTGCAAAAAACCCGAGTTGATAAATTACCATGCGTTTTACAAACATTCTAGCTAAAGGCTTACTGGCAGTAACGGTCCTGATGACGGTTTTAGCCGTGGGGGCCTTGCTGTTGCCCCGCCTGGCCCCGGTGGATATCGCCGCGCTGGACCCCCGGGCCGGGCCCCTGGTCCTGGACCGCCAGGACCGGCTCCTCTTTCTGGGGTCCGGGCCTGACGGCAGCCGGGTGGTGCAGCTTCCCCCGGGGCCCCTGCCGGTGCTGGTGGCCGCGGCCTTCGTGGCCGCGGAGGACCAGCGCTTCTGGGAACACCCCGGGGTTGACCCGGTGGCGGTGGTTAGGGCCGCGCTCAGCAATCTGCGGGCCGGCAGGGTGGTTTCCGGGGCTTCCACCATCACCCAGCAACTGGCCCGCCTCACCGATCCCGGGCCCCGCACCTGGTCCCGGAAGGTGGTGGAGATGGGCCGGAGCCTGCGCCTCGAAGCGGCCTTGTCCAAAGAGGAAATATTGCGGCGGTATCTGGACCGGGTTCCCCAGGGGAATAACCTGACGGGGGTGGAGACCGCGGCCCGGGCCTATTTCGGGAGGAGCGCGGCCAACCTCTCCCCCGCCGAAGCCGCGGTCTTGGCCTCCCTGGCCAAGGCCCCGGGGCGGCTCAATCCCCTGGGGCGCCACCGGGGGCGTCTGCTGGCCCGCCGGGATTGGGTGCTGGGCCGCATGGCCGCCCTGGGCCTTCTGAGCCCTCAGGAACTGCAAACGGCCCGGAGCGAGCCCCTGGTTCTCTCCGGGACAGCAGGCCGGGGGGCCAAATTCCCCTTTCTGGCCCCCCACTTCGTGAACCTGGTGCTGGCCGGGAAAAAGGGGAGAGAAACAGGGACGGTCCGCACCACCTTGAACCTCACCCTGCAGCGGCAGGTGGAGCAGATACTTCGCTCCCACGCGGTCCGGCTCCGGGCCGGCGGTATCCGCCAGGCCGCGGCGGTGATCCTGGACAACCGGGGACCGGAGGTCTTGGCCCTGGCGGGGTCGCTGCGCTATGGCCCCAAAGACGGCGGCTACAACAACGGGGCCGCGGCCTGGCGCTCCCCCGGCTCGGCCCTAAAGCCTTTTCTCTATGCCCTGGCCTTGGACCGGGGGTTTACCTCCGCCTCCATCATCGAGGACGTGGAGCGGCGCTACCGCATCCCGGGGGGAGAGTTCCACCCGGCCAACTTCGACCGGGTCGCCCACGGCCCCGTCTCTTTCCGGGAGGCCCTGGGCAACTCCCTGAACCTGGCGGCGGTGCGCCTCCTCAGCCTGGTGGGCCAGGAGCATTATTACGAGACCCTGAACCGCCTGCGCCTCATCAACCGGGGGGAGCGCGGGCCGGAATATTACGGACTGGGGCTGGTGGTGGGCAACCCGGAGGTGAGCCTCCTGCAACTGGCCGCGGCCTACGCCTGCCTGGCCAACCGCGGCGTGTACCGGACGGTGCGCCTGCGCCGGGATCAGCCTCCCGGGGAGGAGGTCACGGTCTTCTCCGAGCAGGCCGCGTTCATCGTCAGCCATATCCTGGCCGATCCCTTGGCCCGGTCCCGGGCCTTCGGGGGCGCCCCGGCCATGAACCCGCCTTTCCGCCTGGCCATCAAGACCGGGACCAGCACCCGCTACCGGGACTGCTGGGCCGTGTCCTACTCCCCCCGCCACACCCTGGCTGTCTGGGTGGGAAATTTTGACGGCCGCCCCACGGCCCAGCAGAGCGGGGCCACGGCCGCGGCCCCCATCCTGGCGGAGATGGCTGAGGCCCTTTATAGAGCCGCCCCCCCTGAGCCCTGCCCGCGGCCGGAGGGCGTCACCCGGGGCCAGGTCTGTTCTTTTTCCGGAATGCGCCCCGGTCCCGGCTGTGCCTTCCTGGTGGAGGAATTTTTTGTCAGCGGCACCGAACCCGCCCGGGAATGCACCTATCATCAACAAAATTCACCCTGGCACCGGCTGGATACTTCTTATGCGGGCTGGCTGCAGCAGCGCCATGAGAGAAGCGCCGCGGGCAGATTCCGCCTGGCGGGCTTCGACCCGGACCTGCAACGGCTCTTCCGGGAGGAAACCGCGGCGGCCCCGGCCGCGGCCTGGACCGTCCCGTCGGCCCGGGATTCCAGGGAAGGGAGCCGGGTCAGCATTGTTTATCCCCTGCCCGGCGACCGCTTCCTCCTGGCTCCCCGGGACGAAGGCCTGGAAGTGACCTTGAAGGCCATGTGCCGCCACCACCTGCGACAGGTGAGCTGGTTCGTGGACGGCCGGGAAGTGGGAACCGTGGGCCCGCCCTACCAACTGACGGTGTCCCTGGCCCGGGGCCGGCACCGCCTCACCGCCCTGGGCCTGGACGGTATGGGGGACAGCATCGAGGTGTCGGTGCAATAAAGGAAAATAGGGAGACTTCTGATGGCTAAGGAGCAGATCTTAGTTATTGAAGATGACGAGGATATCCTGCAATTGCTCAAGTATAACCTGGCCAAGGAGGGTTACCAGGTCGCTGCGGCTGTTTCGGGAGAAGGAGCCTTAAGAGCTTTAAAACCAAACTTGCCGGATTTGGTATTATTGGACTTGATGTTGCCGGGAATGGACGGTCTGGAGGTCTGCCGCCTCCTTAAGCGGGAGGCGAAAACCAGCCGGATCCCCATCATCATGCTCACCGCCAAGGGGGAAGAGGCGGATATCGTCACCGGCCTGGAGTTGGGGGCCGACGATTACATCACCAAGCCTTTTAGTCCCCGGGTGATGCTGGCCCGGGTGCGGACGGTGCTGCGCCGGCGGCAGGCGGAGCCTCCGCCCGCGGGAGCCACCATTAAGAGGCACGAGTTGGTCATGGACCCGGGCCGCCATGAAGCCCTGGTGAACGGCCAGCCCCTGGACCTCACCCTCACGGAATTCCGGCTCCTGCACCTGTTGGCCAGCCGCCCGGGATGGGTCTTTACCCGGGACCAGATCGTCAAAGGGGTCCATGGGGACGACTATCCGGCTTCCGACCGGTCGGTGGACGTCCAGGTGGTGAGTTTGCGGAAGAAATTAGGGTCTTGCGGCAAATATCTGGAAACGGTCCGGGGAGTCGGCTACCGCTTCAAAGGATAACTTATGCGCCGGAAAAAACTGCTCTGGCATCTCTTCCCTTCATTCCTCCTGGTCACCCTGGTCACCCTGGTGGCGGTCTCCTGGTATTCCGCCCGCTCCTGGCGGTTGTTCTTCCTGGAGCAAACGGCCAAGGATTTGGAGACCCGGGCCCACCTGGTGGAAGGCAGGATCGGCGGAAAGGCCGCGCTGGAGGATGGCCCTTGGGTGGACAAGCTTTGCAAGGATTTGGGGAAGATTACCGCCACCCGCCTGACGGTGATTCTCCCTGCCGGCAAGGTCCTGGGGGATACGGAAGAGGACCCGGCCAGGATGGATAACCATGGGGACCGCCCGGAATTCCTGCAAGCCATCCGGGGCCGGGTGGGGGTGTCCACCCGGTTCAGTTATACTTTGGGACACGAGCAGATGTACGTGGCCGTACCCCTGAAAGACCAGGGCCGCATCATTGGGGTGGTGCGGGCGTCTTTGGCCATGACGGCCATCGGCCAGGCCCTGCGGGTCTTCTATTTTAAGATCGTCCTGGGGGGGCTGGCCATTGCCCTGCTGGTGGCCCTCCTCAGCTTCTTCATCTCCCGGCGCCTCAGCGATCCCCTGGAGAACCTCAAAAGGGGGGCCTTGCGTTTTGCCCAAGGGGACCTGAGCCGGAAACTGCCCATTCCGCAAACCGACGAATTGGCCAGCCTGGCCGAAGTCTTGAATGATATGGCCGCCAAATTGGAGGACCGCATCAGTGCCCTGATCAGGCAGGGACAGATGCAGGTAGCGGTGCTGTCCAGCATGATTGAGGGGGTCCTGGCCATTGACGCCGAGCAGCGCCTGATTGCCTTGAATCGGGCCGGAGCCCGCCTGCTGGGAGTGGATCCGGAAGCAACCCTAAATCAAAATATTCAGGAGGTGGTTCAGGATTCCGGGCTGCGGTGGTTTATCAACCGGGCCCTGGTGGCCAAAGACCCCATTGAAGAAGAAGTGGCCATCAGTGAGGGCCAGCGGGTGCTGCAAGCTCACGGCACCTCCCTGAGAGACGCGTCAGGGACCAATATCGGCGTCCTCATCGTGCTCCACGACGTGACCCATTTACGGCAGTTGGAACATTTGCGCCGGGATTTTGTGGCCAACGTTTCCCATGAACTGAAGACCCCCATCACCTCCATCAAGGGTTTTGTGGAGACCCTGTTGACAGGGGCGCTGCATGAGCCGGAAAACGCGGAAAACTTTCTCCGCATCATCGCCAAGCAGGCTGACCGCCTCAATGAAATTATCGATGATCTCTTAAGCCTGTCCCGCCTGGAGCAGGATGCCGAACGGGGGCGGATCTTCCTGACCACCCAGAAGATCAAAGGGGTGTTGGAAACGGCCATCCAGGTGTGTGGGCCCAAGGCCCAGGCCAGGGGCATCGCGGTCCACCTGGACTGCCCGGACGATCTCCGGGCCCGCGTCAATGCGCCCTTGCTGGAGCAGGCCCTGGTGAATCTGGTGGACAATGCCATCAAATACAGTGAGGCCAACCGGGAGGTCCGGGTGGAGGCGGCACGTCCCGGTGCGGAAGTAATTATCCGGGTTAAGGATCAGGGCAGCGGCATCAAGCCGGAGCACCTGCCCCGGCTCTTTGAGCGCTTCTACCGGGTGGACTCCGGCCGCAGCCGCGCCTCCGGAGGCACCGGCCTGGGGCTGGCCATTGTCAAACACATCGCCCAGGCCCACCTGGGAAAGGTGACGGTGGAGAGCACCCCGGGGAAGGGAAGTATCTTCTCCCTGCACCTCCTGCCGGATTAGCCTGGGCTGTACATGGAAAGCGCCAACGCCCCGGAGCAAATCCTCGCCGCCCAGGGTCTGGAAAGCAAGATCGCCACCCGGCATCTTGATTTCTTCTATGGGGAAACCCAGGCCCTGTTCGACAATAACCTGGACATCGCCAAAAACGGGGTAACGGCCATTATCGGCCCCTCCGGGTGCGGCAAATCCACCCATATCCGCGTCTATAACCGGGTCTATGAACTCTACCGGGACCAACGGGCAGAAGGTGAGGTGCTGTTGGACGGGGAGAATATCCTGGATCCCGCCTATAACCTCATGGAACTGCGCCGCCGGGTGGGCATGATCTTCCAGAAGCCCACTCCCTTTCCCATGTCCGTGTTCGACAACGTAGCCTATGGCCTGAAGATGCACTATGCGCTGAGCAAAAGCGAAATCGCCGACCGGGTGGAAGAGGCCCTGCAGCGGGCGGCCCTGTGGGAGGAGGTCAAGGACGAATTGCGGCGGCCGGGGACCTCCCTCTCCGGGGGTCAGCAGCAGCGCCTCTGCATTGCCCGGGCCATGGTGGTGGAGCCGGAAGTGCTGCTGATGGATGAGCCGTGTTCCGCCATCGACCCCATCGGCACCGCCAAGATCGAGGAATTGATCCGGGAGTTGAAATCCCATTACACCATGGTCATCGTCACCCACAACATGCAGCAGGCGGCCCGGGTCTCCGATTTCACCGCGTTTTTCTACCAGGGCCGGATCATCGAGTTCGGCCCCACGTCCCAAATTTTCACCAATCCCACCCAGAAAAAGACCGAGGAATATATCACGGGCCGTTTCGGTTGAAGACTGTGGATATAAACTATCATAGTAAAACCTCCGGCTGCTCTTGTTGGCCGGACCGACCATAGCGATCTTTTTCCATTTTTTATCATTTTAGCCTGGACAGGCCTCACCTCCACCCGGCATGATGGGGCGAGGCGAAGGGGAAAAAGCCAATGCCGCCCCCTATTGCGGGAGGCCAAAGCAATTCTTATTTTTCCAATAATCCCCGGGGGCGGACCCATGGAGAATGGCGGTTGCCTGGGGCAAGGCTAATCTACTTGGCAATCTCTCAAGAATTATCGTGACCAAGTTGGAGGTGGGAAATGTTTGGCCGCAGTTTCAAGCTGTTTAATCTTTTCGGCTTTGAAGTGAGTATCGATCTGAGCTGGCTGATCATCGCCGTCCTGGTCTCCTGGTCCCTGGCCGCGGGGCTCTTTCCGTACCTCTACAAAAATCTCTCCCAGCAGACCTATTGGCTGATGGGGATGATCGGGGCGTTGGGCCTGTTTCTGTCCGTGATCTTCCACGAATTCTGCCATTCCCTGGTGGCCCGCCGCCTGGGCCTGCCCATGAAGGGCATCACCCTCTTTATCTTCGGGGGCGTGGCCGAGATGGGAGACGAACCGCCCAGCGCCAAGGTGGAATTTTTCATGGCCATTGCCGGCCCCTTATCCAGCTTGGCCCTGGCCGGGGTATTTTATCTGGTCTATGGGCAGGGCCTGGCAGCCGGGTGGCCCCCGCCGGTGAACGGGGTCATCCGCTACCTGGCCTATATCAACGTCCTGCTGGCCGTGTTCAATCTCCTGCCGGCCTTTCCCCTGGACGGCGGCCGCGTCCTCCGGTCGATTCTCTGGGGGACCTGGAATGATCTGCGACGGGCCACCCGGGTTTCCGCCATCATCGGCTCCGCGTTCGGCATCGGCCTCATTGCCCTGGGAGTCTTGCAACTGATCAGCGGCAATTTTATTGCCGGTTTGTGGTGGTTTTTGATCGGCTTGTTCATCCGGGGCGCGGCCCAGACTTCGTATCAACAGGTCCTGGTGCGCAACGCCCTGCAGGGCGAACCGGTGCGGCGCTTCATGAACCCCCACCCCGTAACCGCGCCCGGCACCATTACGGTGGAGCAACTGGTGGAGGACTACATCTATAAATATCATTTTAAGATGTTCCCGGTGCTGGATGACGGCAGGCTCGTGGGTTGCGTCACCACCCGCCAGATTAAGGAAGTGCCCCGGGAGGAATGGCACCGGGTCACCATCGGCGAGCTGGCCAGCCAAGGCACGCCCGAAAATACCATTTCCCCGGAGACCGATGCCGTCCACGCCCTGGCCCTGATGCACCAAACCGAAAACAGCCGGCTGTTGGTGATGGAGGGCAACAAGCTGGTGGGCATCTTGACTTTAAGGGACCTGATGAAATTCCTATCCCTGAAGGTGGAACTGGAGAAATAAGGACTGGGTGTCTGCTAAGGTAAGCGCCAGGGGGCACCTAATCCTGTGAATGATGAGAACTATCCCCAAGAACAATTATTCTGATATCAATTAGTCGTATCCTTAGTCGTACCCCCTTTTTTTCTCCCAATCTCTCGCAGCTTCCTCAGTAGTTCGCCGACCGATCTGAACTATACGACAACCGGGCCATTTTCCCTGATGCTCTGCCTCTCGGCGTTCAAGGTCATTAGTAATGCCGCCGTGAACAATCTTTCTACCTACCTTAGCCACATACTTATAAGTATCCCTTGGTTTTCCCATTTTCTATTCCCCTCTATATTTGAAGATGGTCAGAGTAAACGTATGATATAATTTCACCATCACGTGTTTCTCTATATCCTTCCTCGTTATGTGAGAATTCTTTAATACCACTCGCATTATATGGCTTAAAAAATTGTTTAACCTCAATTAAGGTTTTTATCTCACTTTCAGAGAAAATTGATAAATCTGGTTTTTTGGCAGCAGATAACACCTCTCCAACATATTCACCTATAAATTCTTCATCAACTCTAATAGCTCCTTCAATGTCTTGTAATGTAGCATAATAGTGCTCATAATTATCTGGCACTGGTCCATACTTAAGATGGACATATCTTAGTCCAGTTATCGATAATGCATTATCTTTATAATGTTTAAAATCAGCATAAAACAAAAGCTTATTGAGTTTAGTTTTTAGAGTTCCATCAGTACAAAAAAAGATAATTGCTTGAAACACCTTATCGATGTTCAATTTTTGGAAACCACTATATATATTAGGAGCATATTTACCGAAAAGTTCTACAAGAATTAAAGGAAATGAATGTTTTTCTTGAATTTCGTTCTCCAATAATGATATAAGCCTTTCTCGTTTCTTGCTTGCAAGAAAATCACCATTTTGCACAACAAGGTTAAGAAGAACATGGGGGTCATCTTTAATTAACCGAAGTGTGGTATCATGAGAATTCTCCTGAAGAGCTCCATTCTCATAACGACAAAGCGTTACTTCTCCCCATCCTAAAAGTTTGCTCATATCCTTTTGGGTTAATCCATATCTTTGGCGTAACGTACGAATCTCATTGGGATGTATCATGCTATGGCGTTCTCGATACTCTTTATACGCTAACGCCAGAGGGTCATAGGATGACTTTGGGTCTTCATACTCTCCTCCGCATTCGTGGCATTTATAATATTTGATGAGAACACTTATTCCCTCACCGCGCACGGAAATATTTTCATAATTTTCAATATGTTCTAAATCAGTTTCTTTTCCGCAATTCCAGCAAATTTCTTTAGCCATTGTGCTCCCCCCTATTTTGAAGGCTTGTGGGGGTAACAAATCTCATGTTCAGCAATATGGAATGATAAGCACTTGGCAACCTTACGATGCCCCTGGTCATCAATTTTTAACTTAATATAGATTGTCTTGTCTCCAACCTCTTTTCCAAATTTCCAGACATCCCCTGGGAAATTATGGTCAGGCTCGGGGCCGGAGGAGTAATCATCGACAGCAAGTGAAAGCAATATCTCTTTTCGGATTTCGGTCGTCAGTCCTAATGAGGCCAGGGAGTTTAGATTTTTCAAGCTATAGGATACCAATAAATTCCCCTGCTGAATCAACTGTTTGAATTCCTTTAGGAAAATAGCACACGGTAAATGACAAAGGGATGACAGGATTTCCAATTGACACCTCCCAAAGACCACCTTCAGATAATTTTGCAAATTTTTCGCTGGACATAATAAAGCCTCCTCTCGCTCATGCCTCGGATAATTTCTCTTCCTTATACCTCTGCAGCAGCTTCCCTTTTTCCTTACTGCTAGCTTATGATAAATATCATAAGATAATAAGTCAATGGAAAGTATATCATATGATATATTTTTATGGAAAAAAATAGACGCCGACAACTTTTCTGGCACCGGCGCCAACTTACCCCCCTTTACGCACCCTTGCCAGGGTATTAGGGGTTATAATTTTGCTAAGTTCTTGAAATAACTGGCGCGCCCGGAGGGATTTGAACCCCCGACACATGGATTCGTAGTCCATTGCTCTATCCGGACTGAGCTACGGGCGCGTGTTCGGGAAAATGGCTGGGGTCTTACTCGCGTTCGCTTAACAATTTTTTATAACCCTTGAAGAGGGAAAGGTCAATCCCCTTTCCTCTCTAGTAACCCCTACCCCGCCATCAGCCTGGCTGGCGGTGCTTCGCCTTTTCCACCGGCCTGTCCCGTCTATTATATGCACTCATTATTATCTAGACGATATATTTACCAGAACTGTTGGCCGGGGCGGCAATCTGTTATAATGGAAGCGGATCAATATTAGAAGCCATTGCAAAACCCTCCTTTTTGTCACCCTGAGCCTAGCGAAAGGTCTAGGTAATTGAAAAAACTAGATTCTTCGCTTCGCTCAGAATGACAAGTATTGCTAATTAAGGTTTTGCAATAGGTTCTATGCAGTTCCCGGTCCCCGGCAGAGACCGTTTCCGAGGTGACGATTACGAACCCAGGCGCCATTTCCCAACGCAAGCTGCGAGTGACGGGCATCGTCCAGGGCGTGGGCTTTAGGCCCTTCGTCTACCGCCTGGCCCGGGACCACCACCTGGCCGGCTGGGTGTGCAACACTTCCAGGGGCGTGGAGATCCAGGTGGAGGGCGCGGCCCCCGCGGTGGACAGTTTTGTCCGCCAATTGGCCGCGGACGCGCCTTCCCTGGCCCGGATCGACGCCATCCTGCCCCTGGCCGCCGAACCCTGGGGCCAAGAAGGCTTTTGTATTCTGGAGAGCCAAGACCTCCCGGCCGCGGAGGCCCTGATCCCCGCGGACGTGTCCACCTGCGGGGATTGTTTCCGGGAGATCATGGACCCTAAAGACCGGCGCTGGCATTATCCCTTCACCAACTGCACCAATTGCGGCCCCCGCTTTACCATCATCCGCCAGGTGCCCTACGACCGGCCCCAGACCACCATGGCCGCGTTCGCCATGTGCCCGGAGTGCCGGGAGGAGTACGCCAACCCGGAGGACCGGCGCTTCCATGCCGAGCCCACGGCCTGCCCCCGCTGCGGCCCCCGGGTCTGGCTGGAAGAAAACGGAGGTCGAGTTGAAGAGGACGTCCTGCAGGCCGCGGGCCGCCTCTTAAGGGCAGGGAAGATCGTCGCGGTCAAGGGCCTGGGGGGCTTCCATCTGGCCGCGGACGCCCGGAATGAAGAAGCGCTGCTTACCCTCAGGAGCCGCAAGGGCCGGGTGGCCAAACCCTTTGCGGTCATGGTCCGGGACCTTGAGGAGGCGGAGCTTCTGGGGGAATTGGGGGACCGGGAACGGTCCCTGCTCCTGTCCCCGGAACGGCCCATCGTCCTGGTGAGAAGGCGGGAGAACGGTCCGGCCTCAGCGCAAGTGGCCCCGGGCAACAATTACCTGGGATTGATGTTGCCTTACACGCCGCTGCATCTGCTGCTTTTTGCCCATGCGCCCCCGGCCCTGGTGATGACCAGCGGCAATCTGAGTGAAGAACCCCTGGAGTTCACCAACGCGGGGGCCAGGACCCGTCTTCCAGCCCTGGCCGACGCCCTGCTGCTCCACAACCGGGACATCCAGGCGCCTTGCGACGACTCGGTGGTCCGCCCGGTGGCCGGGGCCGCGGTGATTCCCATCCGCCGGGCCCGGGGCTTCGTGCCCCGGCCGGTGAAGTTGCCTCTCCCGACTCCCCCGGTTCTGGGGGTGGGCGCGGAGCAGAAGAACACCTTCTGCCTGGCCTGGGGACGCACTGCGCTTCTCAGTCAGCATATCGGCGACCTGGACACCGCGGAGACCTTCGATTATTACCGCCAGGCCATCCGGCATTTCGCGGGTCTCTGCCGCCAGGAGCCGGCGGTGATCGCCCATGACCTGCACCCCCAATACCTCAGCACCCGGTATGCCCGGGAGCAGGAGGGAGTCAGGCTCATCGGCGTGCAGCACCACCACGCCCATATTGCCGCCTGCCTGGCCGAAAACGGGCGCACGGAGAAGTGCCTGGGCATTGCCCTGGACGGCACCGGCTATGGGACGGACGGCACGGTTTGGGGTGGAGAAATCCTGGTGGCGGACCTGGCGGACTTCACCCGGGCCGCTCATCTGGCCCCGGTGCGTCTGCCCGGGGGCGAAGCCGCGGTGCGGGACCCCCGGCGCATGGCCGCGGCTTACTTGCAGGCCGCGTATGGCCAAGGTTTTGAGGCAGCCGCCAACCGCCTGGACCTCAATTTCAGCCCCTTTGAATGGCAGGTCCTGAAGCGCCAGTTGGATACCGGGCTGAATTCCCCCTTGACCTCCAGCACCGGGCGGCTCTTTGACGCGGTGGCCGCGGCCCTGGGGGTTTGCCGCGTCCGCACCTATGAAGGGCAGCCCGCGGTGGAGTTGGAGATGATCGCGGCTGCGGAGGAAGAGGGATTCTACCCGGCGCCGCGGCGACAGGAAGAACAAACACTGCTCCTGGACACCCCAGCCCTTTTCCGGGAGGTGCTGGAGGATTACCGGTCCGGTACCGGGGTGGAGAAGGTCGCGGCCCGGTTCCATAATTCCCTGGTGCGGCTCCTCGCCGCCGCGTGCATCCGGGTGCGGGAACAAACCGGCCTGACATTGACAGCCCTATCCGGCGGGGTATTCCAGAATGCGTTGATCTTTACCAAATTGCGGCGCCGCCTGGAGGAGCTGGGGTTTGAGGTGCTCTGCCATACCCAGGCGCCGCCCAACGACGGGGGCGTCTCCCTGGGCCAGGTGGCCGTGGCCGCGGCCCGGCTGTTTAAAGAAAACTAATAACTGAGGTTTTTTTCATGTGTCTTGCCATACCCATGCGCATCGTGGAGATTGAGGGGGTCATCGGCGTGGCCGACGTGGACGGCGTCACCCGGAAGGTGCGCCTGGACCTGCTCCCCGAGGTGTACCTGGGGGATTATGTGCTGGTGCACGCGGGCCTGGCCATCGCCCGGGTGGATGCCGGGGAAGCCGAAGAAACCCTCTCTCTGCTCAGGAAGCTGGCCGATGAAGTTTATTGACGAATTCCGGGATAAAGGCCTGGTCCGGGACCTCGTCCGCCGGCTGGGGCATTTGGCTACAGGGCCGGCCACCATCATGGAGGTCTGCGGCACCCATACCATGGCTGCGGCCCGCTTCGGGTTGAAATCCCTGCTCCCGTCCCAGGTAAATCTGGTTTCCGGGCCCGGGTGTCCGGTGTGCGTCACCGCCCAGGAAGACCTGGACGGTTTCCTGGCCCTGGGGAAAGAACCCGGGGTCATCCTCGCCTCTTTCGGAGATATGCTCCGGGTGCCGGGCACTGCCACTTCCTTGGAGAAAGAACGGGCTGCGGGCGCGATGGTGAAGGTGGTTTATTCCCCCCTGGACGCGGTGGACCTGGCCAGGCAGGCAACCGGGAAGCAGGTGGTTTTCTTCGGCGTGGGTTTTGAGACCACCATGCCGGCCACGGCCATGGCCGTTCAGTTGGCCGCGGCGGAAAAACTCCCCAATTTTTCCGTATTCTGCGTGCACAAGACCATGCCCGGGGCCCTCCGGGCCTTGCTTGCCGCCGGGGAAGTCCGGGTCTCGGGATTGCTCTGCCCCGGCCATGTGACCACCATCATCGGTGCGTCCGCCTATGATTTCATCCCCCGGGATTTCCGCATCCCCTGCGCAGTCACGGGCTTCGAACCCCTGGACCTGCTCCTGGGCATCGAATCAATCCTCCACCAGATTTCCCAGGGACAGGCCCGGGTGGATAACGTTTATCCCCGGGCCGTGCAAGTGCAAGCCAATCCCCGGGCCCAGGCGCTCCTGACGGAAGTCTTTGCCGCCGGGGACGCCAAGTGGCGGGGGCTGGGGGTCATTCCCGGGAGCGGGGTGGCCATCCGGGAAAAATATCAGCAGTTCGACGCCCGGACCCGCTATGCCGCGGCTCTGGCCCAGGTGCCCCCACCGCCGCCCTCGGCCTGCCGCTGCGGCGAGGTCCTCCGGGGCGTGATGCGGCCCCGGGAGTGCCCCCTCTTCGACCAGGCCTGCTCCCCTGCCCACCCCCTGGGGCCTTGCATGGTCTCCAGCGAAGGCGCCTGCGCCGCGGTGTACCGGTATGAGAGGGGGTGAAGGGATTTGGGGGAGGGGGCCAGGGATCACAGACCCCTGCCCCCTCCCCCAAACCCCCTCCCCCAACCCCAAATTATTTGGGAGATGGCCAAACCAGGCCAGGTAAATTGATCCCTCTTTTTTAGGAACAACGAAGAACGGAAAGCGGAAAATGGATCTTGTGCTCCTCAGCCATGGCGCGGGCGGTCTGGAAATGACGGCCCTGATTGACCAAGTCTTCCTCTCCCGTTATGGCAGCGCCTCCTTCCGGGGCGATGACAGCGCCATCCTGCAACTGGGCGCCCAGCACCTGGCCCTGACCACCGATTCCTACGTGGTGACCCCCATTTTTTTCCCGGGGGGAGATATCGGCAGGCTGGCGGTGGCGGGCACGGTGAACGACCTCCTCACGGCCGCGGCCCGGCCTCTGGCCCTGTCCGCGTCCTTTATCATTGAAGAGGGCCTGGAGATTAATGATTTGGAGAAGATCGCCCAGTCTATGCGGGAGACCGCGGCCGAGTGCGGCGTGGCCATTGTCACCGGGGATACCAAGGTGGTGCCCCGGGGCTCCGCGGACCGGGTTTTCATCACCACCAGCGGGGTGGGGGAAGTGCTGCGGCCCGGAGTCTCCGGGGCCGGCGCGGTCCCCGGCGACCAGATCATCCTCACCGGCTCCGTGGGCGATCACGGGGCCACGGTGATGCTGGCCCGGGAAAATCTCCTGGAGGGGACTTCCCTAAGCAGCGACGCGGCCCCTCTGACGGAAATCGTCTTGAATCTGCTCCGGGAGGGATGCGAGATCCACGCCATGCGGGACCCCACCCGGGGGGGCATCGCCTCTTCCTTAAACGAAATCGCCCGGCAGTCCCAGGTGTGCCTGGAAATCGAGGAATCCGCGGTCAAGGTCAAGCCGGGGGTGGCCGCGGCCTGCGAGGCCCTGGGTCTCGATGTCTTCAAAGTCGCCAACGAGGGCAAGATGCTGATCTTCGTGGCTCCAGTGGACGCGGCCAGGGCCCTGGCTCTAGTCCGGGCCAGCCGCTACGGCGCAGACGCGGAGATCATCGGGGCAGTGCAGGCCGGACCCCCGGGCCGGGTGCAGGTGCGCACCGCCATCGGCACCGCCCGCCTCCTGGACCCGCCTTCGGGGGAGCTACTGCCGCGGATTTGCTGAAGGGGAGTGGAGGGAGGGGCCAGGGCTAAAGGCAGGCGGGGACGCCCGCCCTACGGGACCCTGCCCCAAGCCGCATGAATAGGGGCGACCCGCTGGGCCGCACTTTTTTATAGCGATTGCCAAAAATTTTTTCCTTTTATTCCCTCTCCCCCCATGGGGTTAGGGTCAATGCTGTTCAATTAAGCATTTTGAGGTGATCCAAGACCATTTCCCTTGTCATTCTGAGGGAGCCGCAGGCGACTGAAGAATCTCTATAGACGAGATGCTTCGCTTCGCTCAGCATGACAAGAGGAGGAAAAATGTAGGGTGGGCATTGCCCACCAATTCCTTAAAACGCTTAACTAACTTATTGATAGTAAGCAATATTTTCACCGAAAACTGAAAACCGAACACCGAAAACGGTATAAGGGCCCACGGCCCTTAGTACCCTCCCCCAAAACTTCACTTCACTTCTCCCCCCGCCAGCGCCGCACCTGTTCCCGGGCCGCGGCGGTCAGTGCCGGCAGGGCCGCGGCCACGGCCGGGGTCAGTTCCAGGCCGTAGTCGATCCTCGCCGGTTCCACCCCGAAAATGATGATCTCCGGCTGGGCTTTAACCTTGAGGAAGTCCAGGGCCGCCAGGAAGTTGAGTTCATGGAGGGAGGTCTGGATGCCGCCCTGGGCCACGTCTTCTGTCCCGAAGGCGTAGACTGTTCCCGGGGCGCCCCCGGCCTGCATGGCGTCGATGGCCAGGATCTTATCGGCCCACTCCAGGAGGTGGAGGGCGTTCAGCACCGCGGTGCCCACCTCCGCCACCACCGCGCCGGCAGGCGGATCATTCTGCAGCTCCTGGACCGCGTGCACGCCCACGCCGTCATCCATGAGGAGCAAGTTTCCCAATCCGGCAATAAGGATGCGGGGGGGACTGGATTTCCCTGGCATTTAGGGCCTCGGTGGCAGCATTAAAGGCTCGGACCCGGCGCGGCCAGGCCGGGTCCGAGGTAAAGGGGTTAATGGACGGGGCTAATCAAGGGAGTGGTCATGATCTTGGTGCTGATGATGCTCATGGCCGTGATGGGTATGGTTGTGATCGTGGCTATGGAGCTCTTCGCCGCCGTGGTAGTGGGCCAGGGTAAAGATCTTCTTCCCTGCGTCCGGCCGCATGACATGGACTGCGCAGGATAGGCAGGGGTCAAAGGAGTGGATCACCCGCACTACCTCCACCGGTTGTTGGAGGTCCTGGACCGGAGTGCCGATGAGGGCCTCCTCCATAGGGCCGCGCTTGCCGGAGTCATCTCTGGGGGAAGCGTTCCAGCAGGTGGGAGTGACAATCTGGTAACGGGAGATTTTGCCGTTGGTAATTTGCAGCCAGTGCCCCAAGGCCCCCCGTGGGGCTTCCGTCAAGCCGATGGCCGAGAAGGAGGTGGTGGTAGGAGGCACATTGGGATTGGTGCTGGGGATGGAGGTGCTGGCGGGAATATTGGCCGTTACTGAAACCGCGCCGCTGGGATTGAGACCGTCCACCCAGGCCACCATGCCCTGGGCCACTTTCAAAGCCTCCGCGGCCCGGGCCAGGTGCCGGTCCATGACGGAGATGCCGGCCCGGTAGTCGCCGTTGACCCACATGCGGGCCAAGGGGCCGGCCTCATAGGGCAAACCACCGTAGCGCGGCGCCTTCAACCAGGAATAGGCTTTTTTCTTGGTTGCCGGATCCACCGGGTTGGTGACCGCCACCGCTGGGTTTTGGCTGACGGGCATGGGTATCATCATCTCATCCAGCGAGATCATGGTGAGGGGAGATTTGTACCAGGAATAAGTCATATGTTCGGTAATGGATTGCAGGTTTACTGCTTGCACGGCAGTGGAGCCGTTCGCCACCTGGCCCCGTTGGAGCAGCTTGCTGCTGCCGCTGGAGTTCAGGTCGAAGCAGCCGTAGGCCAACAGATTACCATAACCCCGGCCGATTTGGTTATAGTCGGCGTAGGTGGCCGCCAGCGCCTGGGCATCAGGGATGTAAGTATTCTGAATAAAGTCAATCACCTGGTTCATTAAGCCCTTGAACTTGGTAATCCCGGCAGAGGTGGGCCGGGTAGTGAAGCCGCCAGCAATGTACGTAGGCGGATGGGGCAGGCGGCCCCCGAAGATGGCCCCGGCTTCATGGGCCATCCGCCGCATATTCAGGGCCGTGACGTAGTTGTTGACCAGGCTGGTGGTCTGGGTCGTATTGAAGCGTTTGTCCACACTCCAACTGGGCTGCCAGGGCGGCATGTTGGGGCCGTCGATGAAGTCCGGCGCTGACAAGTGGTAGAAGTGGAGGATATGGGAATCCACCAGGTTGGCCCCCAACACCAGATTGCGCATGATTCTGGCGTTGGTCGGAGCGGTCACCCCGCAGACCGCGTCCAGGGCCATGACTGCAGCCATACCGTGGGACACGGGGCAGACGCCGCAGATCCGTTGGGTGATGTGCTGGGCATCGAAAGGATGTCGATTTAACAGGATATTTTCAAAGCCACGGAACAGGGTGCCGGTGGCCTTGGCGTCGACCACTTGCTGCACCCCGTTCACCGTGTCCACGGTGACCTGGATTTTGAGATGGCCTTCCAACCTGGTGACCGGATCGATAGTGGTGATGGTTGGCATATTTCAATCTCTCCTTACTTAACGGTGAAACCTGGATCAGTCGTCATCATGGCAACTATTACAATTGAGATTGGTACCCCCATGGGGGTTGTAGATTACGGTGTAGAGGGAGGCGGTGCCGGGGAAAGAGGGTTCGGTGCAGGCGTAGCAAGGGGCGTTGGCGGTGACGCACCAGTTGGCCTTATTGTTCCATTGGACGGTGGGACAATTGGCGAAGGTCCCGGGCCCCCGGCAGCCCCGTGGCGCCAAGCAGGATTCCTCCCTATTTCTCCGGGGACAAGTGCTGTGAACGGTTTGCCCGAAGATGGCCGTGGGCCGGCTGGAGGCGTCCAGGGGCAGGGAGTTCCCCAACAGCAGTTGCACGATGGTATAGACGATCCAGTCGGGGTGAGGGGGACAACCGGCAATGTTGATGGTGTCCTTGCCGGTAACCGCTTTCACGCTCTTCACCTGGGTGGGATTAGGACCGGCCGCGGGGATGCCGCCGAAAGCGGCGCAAGAACCGATGCTCAGAATCATCGAGGCCCTGGAGGCCAGGTCGGTTACCGCCTGCTGGAAGGTAACGTCCTCGCCGTTGTAGCTCCAGGCCCAGCAGGCCCGGCCCCCGAAAGCCGTGGGTACCCCCCCTTCCACTGCCAGGATGTAGCCGCCGGCGTCGTAAGCCTGCCTGGCAACCTCGGCCGCCCCCTGTCCCGCCAGGGACATGAGGTTGGGATGGTAAGCCAGGTTGATGTTATTAATCAAGATGTCCGCAGCCGAAGTGGGGGCCGAAGTGGAAAGGTAGTTGAGAAAAGACATGGAACATCCGGTGCAACCTGAGCCTTGCAACCAGAGCACGGTCGGTGCGCTGGGATTGGCCAAGGCTTCCTTCAGGAGAAGCAGCTCACTACTGCTTAGTCCCAGAGCAGCCGCAGTCAGCCCGCAGTATCTGAGAAAATCACGCCGCGATATTTCCATCCTTTAAACCTCCTCCTTTTTCAATACCTTGGGTGTGCCATTCCAGGGCAATCGCATGTAGCCTTGGTATGGAATATGCGGTATTGGTCGTTTTCTTCGCTTTAAAATGATTCAGTCCCAGCGGCGCATTAGTTGAAGAATAACCTCTTGAAATAGATAGATAATTCTAG
>JBFLXM010000012.1:0-82657 GCA_040757175.1 Thermodesulfobacteriota bacterium | reverse complement strand
GAGTCAGAGAATTACGCATTAACATCCAAAATGAAGCTCGGATTCTGCATAATCACCCCCCAGAGTCTCAGCCTCTGAGGGATTACGCTTTTGCAAAAACCTAACCGGACAGTGCTGGGGCGAACCTGGTGTTCGCCCCGAATGCATCTGGGCGAACACCAGGTTCGCCCCTACGGCAAACTTCCTATTGATGTCGGCTAGGTATTAATAAGGTGGCCTCTGTTTCGATATGTCTTTTGGTTTTAAAGCTGCAAGCTGACGGCTGATAGCTGAAAGCTCATATCCTGAGATTGGTTGGAATGAGTAACACAATCCTCATCCGCGACGCTTCACCGGAGGAGTTGGATGATATCGAAGCCCTGGTGAAAGCGGCCTACCTGGAATTCCGGCCCGAATTCCCGGAGAAGGTCTGGCAGGCCTGGATGGACAACGTCAGCCAGACTGTCCGGGCGCCTGCGGGCATGCTCATCGTCGCCCTGGCCGGCGGGGTCATCCAGGGAGTCGTCAAGTTCTATCCCGAAGCCTCCCAGTCGGGCATGGGCCACTGGCCGGAAAGAGTGGCGGCCATCAGGATCCTGGCGGTGTCGCCGGCAGCCCGGGGCCGGGGTTACGGCACCCGGCTGGCGGAGGAATGCCTGCGCCGGGCCAAGGCGATGCAGATTTCCACCATTTTCTTATTCACCGGGGAGTTCATGCACGCGGCCCGGCATATCTATGAAAAGCTGGGGTTTCAACGCGCGCCGGAGTTTGACCCCCATCCCGGCCCCATCGCCTATCGCCTGGATTTGTGAGCTCGTAGCACCGGCTTTCCAGCCTGTGCGGACTAACAAGGGGCGGGTTTAAACCCGCCCCGACAATATGAACATGAGACCTCTGCGAAAGTCTCATGTGGAACAGCCGCCCTCGGCTGTCCACCCTTCATCTAGTAGCAGGAAAAGGCGCCTGCTCCACATTTTGATTAAAGAGGAAAGTAATTTAGACTTTCGCAGAGGTCTCAATATGGCATTAAATGACAGGTTTTTCTTTCTTGGCGGCCAGCAGCTGGCGGTAGTGTTCCTGTTCCTGGCGGGCCTGACGCAGCTCGGCTTCCAGGCGAACCCGTTCCGCTAAGGGTGCAGTCGGCAGCGCCTTTTCCAGTTCCTCCACCTGCCGGGTCAGGCGGTAGAGTTCCTGGGCCAGGAAGCGGATGGTGGTCATGGCGCCCCCATCTCCCTCAGTGCATGGCCACCAGCTCTGCGGCCAGGGGAGGTTCGGGGCTCACTACCAGGGGCAGGACAAAGTAGAAATTATTGCCTCCCGGGGTGGGCTCATAGCCCACTTCCCCGCCGTGAGTCTCGATGACATTGCGGACAAAATAGAGACCCCGGCCGGTGCCCACTTCGCCGTCCACATTGCTCCCCCGGTAACCCTCGTCAAAGATATGGCCCCGGTCTTCCGGCGGAATGTGGGGACCGGTGGTGAACATATTGAACTTGATACCGTCCTTGCCGGGGCCGAAATAATCCGGGACCACATCCCGGCCATAAGCCACATACTTGCGGTCTTCATAGTTGCGGCGAGTGTATTTCACCGCGTTGGAAAACAGGTTGGCATAGACCTGGGCCATTAGGCCTTTGTCCACCGACAAGCTGAAGTCCTCATCCGGCATCACCCCCATGCTGTCGTCAATTTGGATGTTGCGCTCCCTGAGCTTGGGGAGAAAGAGCTGCAACTGGGGCTGGATGATCTCGCTCTGCACCCGGCAGGTGCGCCTTCTAAGCACCAGTTGCCCTTTCTGGAAATGGGAGGGCCTAAACAGTGATTCCAGGAAGAGGCTGACGCCTTTGTAATGCCGCTCCAGGGTCTGATAATCCGTTTCCATATCCTGGACCAGGGCCCGGAATTTCTCCTGGGCCGCAGGCAGCTCTGGACATTTTTCATCCTTGAATTCACAGAGGCATTGAAGGTCTTTCAAGGTGTTGATCTTTTGGCGCAGGTGCCGGAGATAGAGGCTGAGGCTGATATTAGGAATGATGACGTTGTGTTCGATATCGGCCACCAGGCTGTTGATGAAGCGGATACGCTGAATGTTCTGCCAGCCGATGATCTTGATATGGAGATTATAGCCCACCCGATTGGCGTACTTCTCAAAGAAAAACCGGTCCTTTTCCGTGAGCCGGTCCCCCGGAAAGAACTCCAGCATGCCGATTACCTGGTCCTTGGTGTAAAAGGGAAGGCGGTCTACCAGGAGTTGATTGCCCCGGATGGGGATGACCCAGGCATCTTCGGCATGGTAGGCCTGGCTGGAGAGCTGGATATGGGCTGGAGCCTTGGGTTTTTCCTGGTACAGCCCCTGGAGGCTGTCGCACACCAGCTCCAGGGCGCTTTCCTGGCACAGGAGATAAAGGCGGGAATCCAAATCAAAGAATTCTTTGACGACGCTGACACAGATGCGGTAAAAGTTTTCTAAGGTTTCATATTCCTGGGCCAGGTCAAAGAAGGTTTTGAGGAAATCGTCCCTCAGGGTGCCAAAATTATAATCCAAAAAGTTCTGCCGCTTCTCCTTTACCCTGGCCACAACGATTTCCAGGTCCGGCGGGGCAGTCATCTTGGCCTCCTGCGGCGATCAAACGAAAAAGAGCGTAATTCTTCCCGGTCACATTAACGGCAAACAGTCGGCTCTATAATAACATCGGCCGTCCGTCGGTATTGCTTGATGCCAATTTCATAAAGATCCCGGCCCTGGCAATCATTAATGACGATGGCGGGCAAATCCTCCACTTCCAGGCGATGGACGGCCTCCGGCCCCAACTCCGGGAAGGCCACTACCTGGGCTTGCTTGATGCATTGGGAGATCAAGGCCCCCGCTCCTCCCGTGGCCCCCAGGTACACGGCTTTATATTGTTGCAGCGCGGCGATAACCTCGGGACTGCGCTTGCCTTTGCCGATCATGGCCTTGCACCCCAGTTGCAGCATGGTGGGGGTATAAGAATCCATGCGGTAACTGGTGGTGGGACCCGCGGCGCCGATGACCCGGCCGGGCCGGGCGGGGCTGGGACCCACATAATAAAGGATCTGGCCCTTAAAGTCCACCGGCAATACCTGGCCCGCGGCCAGAAGATCCACCAAACGTTTGTGGGCCGCGTCCCGGGCCGTATAGATGACCCCGCTGACCAGCACCCGGTCGCCGATCTCCAGAACTTCCACGTCTTTATCAGTCAAAGGAGGAGTCAATTTCACCGTTTTGGACATCTATCCCGCCCCTATAATACCGTTTTTCGTTTTTCGTTTTTCGTTAGAAAAGCACTTCAGATTCAATAAGTTATCGATGCCATTTGCCACCCCCCCCTCACCCTAAACCTCTCCCCCCCCGGGGGGAGAAGGGATAAGAGGAAGAAACTTTTTCCGAAGATTATAACTTATCTACGAAAAGTTCATAAACAGCATTAAATGGTGGGGCGGCCGTCCCTGGCCGCCAGTCGCTTGGCGGGCACGGAGGCCCGCCCCACCAGTATTTTCATTCTTTTGAGAGAGCCAGCGGCTAATAAGCGACTGCTCACTGCTTACTGCTTACTGCTCACTGCTCACCGGGCTTCTCCCTCCCAGAAGAAATCTATAATACCTTCTCCTTATGGCGGGAGGCATGGCACTGGATATTCACGGCCACCGGCAGGGAGGCGATATGGCTGGGCTGCATGACCACGTGCACCGCCATGGCGGTGATCCTGCCTCCCAACCCCTGGGGGCCGATGCCCAACTCATTGACCGCCTGGAACATCTCCTGCTCCAGGGCCGCCAGTTCCGGATCGGGGTTGGGGCTGCCCACTTCCCGGAGCAGGGCCTTCTTGGCCAGGAGCGCGGCCCGCTCGAAGGTGCCGCCGATCCCCACCCCCACGATGATGGGGGGGCAGGGGTTGGGGCCCGCTTCCCGGACGGTAGCCACCACCCGGTCGATGACCCCGGCCCGTCCTTCCGCGGGCTTGAGCATAAAAACGCGGCTCATATTCTCACTGCCGCCGCCCTTGGGGACCACCGTGATTTTCAGCCGGTCCCCGGGAACGATTTCGGTGTGAATCACCGCCGGGGTGTTATCCCCGGTATTGGCCCGGGTTAAAGGGTGGCACAGGGACTTGCGGAGGAAACCCTCGCCGTAGCCCTGGCGCACGCCCTCCTGGATGGCTTCCGCAAAATCCCCGCCAACGATGTGCACTTCCTGGCCCAACTCCACGAACACCACGGCCAGGCCGCAGTCCTGGCAGAGGGGCACGCGTTCCCGGCAGGCGATGCTGGCGTTTTCCAAAAGCTGCCGGAAGATCTCCCGGCCGCTGGGGGATTCCTCCTCTTGTTCTCCCCGTTTAAGCGCAGCCAGCAAATCTTCTCCCAAATCATAGTTGGCGGCAATGGCCGCCTCTTTTACCGCCCGGGTGATCTCCGTTGTCTCAATCTGCCGCATTTATCCTCACTATTCCATGTCTTCTTTGAAAAATTGCTGGCTGGAAGCAGAGCTGGAGGGGGGTCTCTCCTGGATGGCATTATCTTCCGGATAGAAAGAATCCTCTTCGCCTGCGGCTTCTTCATCATCTTTTATGGCTTCTTCGATGTCCTTTTTCGCCAGGACCGTGCCGTCGCCCCCAAATTTCTCCGCCGGCTGTTGCTTCAAGGCTTCCCGCATGTAGGCGATAAAAATCGGGGCCGCGGCCTGGGACCCGGTCTCCTTGGCCCCCAGGGTGCGTTCATCATCCATGCCCACCCAGGACCCGGTGATCAGGGAGGGGGTAAAGCCGATGAACCAGGCGTCCCGGGTCTTATTGGTGGTACCGGTCTTGCCGCCAATGGGGCGCCCCAAGGCCTGGACCCGGGTGGCGGTGCCCCGCTGCACCACCCCCTGCAACAGTTGGGTCATGGTATCGGCCGTCTGGGGACTGATCACCAGGCGCCGCTGGGTATGATACTCCAACAGCACCCGGCCGTCCCGGTCTTCAATGCGGTCGATGAACGCGGGCTCCACCAAGAAGCCTTGATTGGGAAAGACCGAGTAAGCCCGGGTAAGCTCCAGAAGGGTGACCTCCGAAGCTCCCAAGGCCGAGGCATAGTTGGGGAAGATGGGAGAGGTGATCCCCAGGTTCTGGGCCATCTTCAAAGTGGAGGGCACGCCGATGGCCATCATCAGCCGCACAGTGGGGACATTCCGGGAACGGGCGATGGCCGTGGCCAGACTGATGGGGCCGCTGAAGGTATGGTCATAGTTTTGCGGTTCCCAGGCCTGGCCCCGCTTTCCTCCCGGCAGGGAGATGGGGCTGTCCATCAAGGTGGAATCCGGCCGGAAGCCCTTCTCAATGGCCGCCGCGTAAATAATGGGTTTGAACGCGGAGCCCGGCTGCCTCCGGGCTTGCACCGCCCGGTTGAAAGTGCTGTCTCCGTAATCCTTGCCCCCCAACATGACCCGGACCTTGCCGGTCTTCAGCTCCATGGAGAGCAGGGCCGCCTGCACCATGGGCGCGGACACCAGAGTGGCCGTCCATTTGCCCTGACGGCGGTCCTTCTCCACCAGGCGCACCTGGACCACGTCTCCGGGCCTCAAGGCCGCCATCTGGCTCGCGGCCCGGCCCTGGGCCCCGGCTTTCTCCACCATCACCCCCTGGTAATCCCCCATGCGGAAAGAGAGGGCCTGGCTGCGGCGGTCCCGGAGGGAAATCAGGACCGTGGCCAATTGTTTCTTCCGGGGGGGATACTTACGGTAGTAACGGACCTGGCGTTCCTGAAACGCAGTTAGTTCCTTCCCCTGGAGGTGGCGCAGGGGACCCCGGTAGCCGTTGCGCTGCACCAGGCCAGCAATTCCTTGATTGACGGCCTCTTGGGCCGCCAGGTGCAGCCCCACGTCCGCGGTGGTATAGACCTTCAGCCCCAAGTTGAAGACCTGGTCCCGGCCAAAGCGGTTTTCCAGCAAGGTGCGCACGTACTCGGTGAAATAACCGCATTCCTTGATCCAATCCGGACGCCAGGGCTTTAGTTTGATGGGCTGGGACAGGGCCGCGGCCTCTTCTTTGCGGCTGATGAACCCCACCTCCGCCATGCGCCGCAAGACGTAGGCCTGGCGTTCCTTGGCCCGTTGGGGGTTGAGATAGGGGGAATAACGGCTGGGAGCCTTGGGAATCCCGGCCAAGATGGCGGCTTCCGCCAGGGACAGGTCCTCCACGTGCTTGGAGAAAAACTCCTGGGCCGCGGCCTCCACCCCATAAGCCCCATGCCCCAGAAAAATATGATTCAGATAGAGTGTAAGAATCTCTTCCTTGGTCAGATAGTTGTCGATGCGGTAGGCCAGCACCGCTTCCCTGATTTTGCGGGCGAAACTTTTCTCGGAAGAAAGAAGAATCCTTTTCACCACCTGCTGGGTGATGGTGCTGCCCCCTTCCACCACCTGCCCGGCTTCCACATTACGGATAAAGGCGCGAATGATGCCGCTGATATCCACCCCGGGATGCTCGAAGAAACGGGCGTCCTCCGCGGCCACAAAGGCCAGGACCAAGTGCCGGGGCACGCGGCTGTAAGGCACTTCAATGCGCTTTTCCGCATAAAAAGCGCCGATCAAACGGCCGTCCCGGGCAAAGATCTGGGTGACCACCGGGGGCCGGAATTCCTTGATGGCGGTGAAATCAGGAAGGTCCCGGATAAAGTGAAAGTAGATATAACCGGCCACCCCCGCGCCCGCCAGCAGACAGGTGGTGAACAGGCCGTAGAACAAATAGGTGAAGCGCCGGGCCCAGCGCCGCCGCTGATGATACTTTTCCAACCGGTCGGGGCTGGTTTTAAAGAGCCTCATATGATTCCGCTTGCCTTGACTTGAGGGGGCGGCCCCGCCAGGTGTCCGGCGCCGCCTCCCTCTGATTAACATTATAATTATATGCTATTTTTCGCCTTCTTTGAAGATATCCAAAAATTCGCTGATCTGCACCCCCAGATGGATACATTCCTTGCCGCCCATGCAGGCGTCCGCGTCCACCTGGTCAATATAGGTGGATAATTCGTGGGGCCCTTTAGTTAACTTGAAGACGTAGGTTTTTTTCCCCTGGTCGTAGGTCAGGCCGGAGACTACCCCATATTTGGCGATCTCCGGATACATTTCCAAAATCTTATCCTTTAAACCCGCAATTGTATAGCCCATGATCCGCCCTCCTTGGTGATAAAAATGACACTTGGGGATATGCGTCCCTGGTATTAAAATTAGGGCCGCGGTGCTCCCGCCGCAAGGAGGTAAAGGGTTTTGCGCAAAAAATAGGGGGGGGAAATCGGGAGGAGTTCCGGCTGACTTAAATTTCGTCACCGCAGGCTGAAGGCCCCGGGGAGAAGCCGGGCAATAGGCGCTTCCTCCAGGCCGTCTTGTCCCTGAAAAATGACGACCGCGTCCGGCCCGAACTCGAAGATCACCTGGCGGCAGGCGCCGCAGGGGGGGCAGGCCCCGGCCGCGCCGCTGACCACCGCCAGGGCCTGGAGGCGCATCTCCGGACCTTCCTGGGCCACCGCGGTGAAAATAGCCGCGCGCTCCGCGCACACCGTCAGGCCGTAGGAGGCGTTTTCCACGTTGACGCCGGTGTAAACGTGCCCCTGTGCGGTCAGGACCGCGGCGCCCACCCGCAGGCGGGAATAGGGGGCATAGGCGCGGCAGGCCACCTCTCTGGCTGCATCAACTAGTCTTCCCAGGTCTTTCCTCATGATCTCAGCAGCGGTTTAAGTCATGAATAATAAGCACTATTTTCGTTCTCTACGCCTCTGGGGTTAAATAATGATTAACTGCATGGACCTGGATAGCGCGAGAAAAATTCCCCTATTAATCCTTAACAAAATTTTTATAATATCTCTTTAAGCAATCCGGGCAAATACCATGAGTGAGTTTGGCCTCGGAATGTTCATGAAGATATTTCTCCAGGGTCTGCCAATAACCTTCATCGTTCCGGATTTTCTTGCAGTGGGAACATATGGGCAAAAGCCCCTTCAAGGTCTTGACCTGGGCCAGGGCGTCTTGTAGCTCGAAGATGACCTTTTCCCGTTCCCTCTCCGCCTTCTTGCGCTTTTCCTGGGCTTCCTTCAGTTCGGTGGCATTGAAAAAAACGCCGACAATATGGTCTATTGCTCCGGCTTGATCAATAATAATCTGCCCTTTGGCATGAATCCAGATTATCCTGCCGTCAGGAGTTCTTATTCGATATTCCCGTTTATATAACTTATTGGTTTTTAGGGCTTTGATGAATTTGTTTTTCGCCTTCTGCAGATCTTCCGGCAGGATGACGTCGCACCACTTCAGCCGCCGGGAATCAAAAACCTCTTTTTTATAACCGGTAAATTCCTCGATCTTATTATCATATAAATCAATGCTCCAATCCGCGTATCCTTTGAAAACCACGGCCGGGAGATTATTCACCAGCATCCGGTAATTCTCTTCGCTCTTCTGGAGCGCAGCCAAGGCTTCCCGGCGTTCCTCTTCCTTGCGGGCCAATCCCTGAACATACCTGATGCTGTGGTCCAGAAACTCGGGTGACAGGTTCGACTTTACCAGATAATCGGACGCCCCGGCCTTCAGGGCTGCCACCGCCACTTCTTCATCTCCCCTGCCGGTAAGAAAGACAATGGGCGTTTTCACTCCCGCCTGCTTAACAGTTTGAATAAACTCCAGGCCGTTCTCTTCACCGAGCAGGTAATCCAGCAGCAGGACATCATAGCGGGAGTTGATTACTCTATCCCGGGCCTCCTGGAAATTCATGGCCGCATCCACCGAGACGCGGCTTCTGGTTATTCCTTCAAGGAGATAGTCCTTTATTAAGAGGATATCGTCTCCGTCATCATCGACGATAAGCACTCTCAATTCATCCGGCGGGGATGCGGACATCTCAATATCCTCCGGGCAGTTCAACAATTTCAAACCAATACTTTCCCAAGACCTTGATTATCTCCACGAAGGCCTCAAATTGCACCGGTTTTCTGATAAAGGAGTTCACCCCCAGGTCATAAGACCGCAAGATATCTTCTTCCGCCTTGGAGGTAGTCAAGACGATGACCGGGATCTTCCGCAACCCCGGATCGGATTTAATCTCTTTCAGGGCCTCCCGGCCATCCTTCCGGGGCATATTCAGATCGAGCAAAATGATGCCGGGTCTCGGCGATTCCCCAGGCTGGGCGTAATTCCCGCGGCGGTAAAGATAATCCAGCAGTTCTTCACCGTCTTTGACCCAATGCACTTTGTTGGCCAGGCGCGATTCTTCCAAGGCTTCGGCAATCAACAGATAATCGTCTTCATCATCCTCAGCCAGCAGGATATCAATCGGCTTCCTGTCTTCCATCATTGCCGCTCTCCTTTTTGGGTTGAAAAAGAGGCAGGGTTATAATAAAGGTGGCGCCATTCCCCGGGGTACTGTCCACTTTAATTGTTCCTCCATGCCGCACAACTATCTTATGACAGATGGCCAGGCCAATACCGGTGCCTTCATAGACCCCTTTTCCATGAAGACGTTGAAATGGCTTAAAGATGCGATCAATATATTTTGGGTCCATGCCAATGCCGTTGTCGGCAACTTTAATTTCACAGGTTGCCTCATCAATATTGCGGCAATTTATGGCGATAACGGGGGAAATATTCTCACGGTGGAACTTCATGGCATTGGCAAGAAAATTTTGAAACAGTTGCCGCATCTGGGTAGGTTCGGCTTCCAGCTCCGGTAAAGGATCCACCTCGATATGGGCCCCCAAGCGGGCGATCCGTTCTTCCAAATCCACCAATACCCCGTTAACCACCTCATTGAGATCTATCCTTTGGAACGGTTGAGCCTTGGTGGTTACCCGGGAAAAAACCAGGAGATCCTCTATAAGTTGGCGCATTCTTTTGGCCGCGTTCTGCATCCGGGACAAATAATCCTTGCCCAAACTGCTCAAATTTGCAGCTTCTTTGGTCTGCAAACGGTCGCCGAAGGCAATGACCTTGCGCAACGGTTCCTGCAGGTCGTGGGAGGCGATATAAGCGAAACTCTGCAATTCCTGGTTGGAGCGGGCCAATTCCTGGGCCTGAAGCTCCAGCAATTCTTCGGCCCGCCGCTTTTCTGCAACTTCCAGGTGGAGTTGGCAGTTGGATTCATGCAAATCCTCATTGGCGCGGCGCAGGGCCTCCTCAATCCGCTTGAGCTCGGTGACTTCCAGGAAATATCCCAAGGTCGCCCTTCTCCCTTGGTAATTGGTGGAGATAACCGTCTCTACAACCCACCTGTTCTCCCCATTCTTGGTGAAGAATTGGTATTCATAAGGTGCGGGATTTTCTCCCTTCAACAAGCGGATGGCATTTTGTCTGACGGACTCTCTGTATTTGGGGGCCACCAGGAAAAAAATATCTTTACCTAAAAGATCCTCCTCACGATAGCCGGTAATGTTGAGAAAACCTGGATTAACCACCTTAAATAACCGGTCCTGAATAATATAAATGCCTATGGGGGAATGAGAGATCAGGCTTTTTAAGGTTTCTTCCGCCTGTTTGTTTGCAGTGATGTCGGTGATCAAGGCCATCTTCAGCTTGCCGCCGTCCGGAGTCCGGAGCAACGTATTGACCGCGGCATACCAACGGTTGTCTTGGGGGTTGAGCCATTCCCGGCGGACCTTTTCCCCTTGGAATATCCGTTCGCCCGCGCACCAGGGACATTTTTCCGCTAGGTTATAAAGGGCCTGATGGCATTTCTGGCCCAGAGGGTAATGGCCGGTGCGCTCGATGAAATACCGGTTCATATACCCAATTTCATAATCCTGGGAACAGATATATATAAGGCCGTCAAATGCTGCAAAAATGGCGTCATATGGAGCTGCCATTTCTTGCCAGTTATTCTCTTGCTGCTGATATTCTGCCATTTTTTCCCGGTCTGGTCCATTTTTTGGGTTGGAATCGATTTGGTTACCACTTTCTGTCTTCATGGCGAAATTCCCTTGGCATAGCCCATACCGCCAGCACCGCCCAGATATTCCCAGGCAGGGGCCTGATCACGAAATGGGAGGAAAAATATTTCCTGACCTGGCAAAAGAAAAGTTTTAGAAGTTGCATTCTAAAGTATTAAGTTATGCCAGAAACTAAGGACTCTTTTCAAGGATATCTGGTGGCTAAGTTAGATATTTTTCCACTGTCTCCTTAAGAAACACGACGCCCCGGTCGCTGCCGAGCTGCCGGTCCAGGGTGCGGTATTGGATGGCTTCGGCCACGTGGGCCAGGGCCAGGTCGTTTTCACCCTCCAAGTCGGCGATGGTGCGGGCGATTTTCAGTATCCGGGAGTAGGCCCGGGCCGACAGCCCCAGGCGCTCCACCGCGGTCTCCAAGAGGCGGCGGGCCTCCGGTCCCAAGGGACAAAACTCTTTGATGAGGCGGGGAGTCATCCGGGCGTTGGCAAAGATGCGGGCCCGGGCAAAACGTTTTTCCTGCCTGCTCCTGGCGGCCAGGACCCGGGCCCGCATTTCCCGGGAACCGGTCCCTGCCGCCTCCTCAGACAAGTCCCGGAAGGGCACCGCGGCCACCGTGATCTGAATATCGATGCGGTCCAGGAGCGGCCCGGAGATGCGGGAGCGGTAGTTTTTGATCTGCTGGGGCGTGCAGGCGCAGACGCGGCGGGCATCTCCATGGAGGCCGCAGAAACAGGGATTCATGGAGCCCACCAGCATGAATTGGGCCGGGTAGGTGAGGGAAGTGGCGGCCCGGGAGATGGTGACCACCCCGTCTTCCAGGGGTTGGCGCAGCACTTCCAAGGTGGAGCGCTTGAATTCCGGCAATTCATCCAGGAAGAGCACGCCGTTGTGAGCCAAGCTCACCTCTCCCGGCCGGGGAATGTTGCCGCCGCCGATGAGACCGGCATCGGAGATGGTGTGATGGGGAGAGCGGAAGGGCCGCTGGTGCAAAAGCCCCTGGCCCGGCTGCAGCAGACCCACCACGCTGTAGATCTTGGAGGTCTCCAGGGCCTCTTCGAAATTCAAGGGGGGCAGAATGCTGGGAAGGCGCTGGGCCAGCATGGTCTTGCCCGCGCCCGGCGCGCCGATCATCAAGACATTGTGATCGCCCGCGGCGGCCAGAAGCAGGGCCCGTTTGACGGGCTCCTGGCCTTTAACCTCCTGAAAATCCAGGTCCAGGGGCAGGTCCAGGTTTAAGGCTGTGAGCGGTTGCGGGGGCAAGGCCGCCAGTTGCTCCCGGCCCGCCAGAAACTCCACCAATTGCGTCAGGCTCTCCACGGGGAAAACCTCGATATCCTGGACCACCCCGGCCTCCGGCGCATTCTCCCGGGGGATGACCAGGGCCATCCGGGCCTGGCGGGTGGCCAGGGCCATGGACAGGACCCCCCGGGTGGGCTTCAACCGGCCATCCAGGGACAATTCGCCAAAGATCAAGTATTTTCCCAGGACCTCCTGGGGGATGATCCCCTGGGCCGCGAGGATGCCGATGGCCACCGGCAGATCAAACCCGGTGCCTTCCTTGCGCACGTCCGCGGGCGCAAGATTGATGGTAATGCGGCCTCCGGGAAATCTGTAGCCGGAGGTCTTCAGGGCCGCGCGCACCCGGTCCTTGCTCTCTTTGACCGCGGCCTCCGGCAGGCCCACGGTGGCAAAGTAGGAGAGACCCGGGGACAGAAAGACCTCCACCTCCACCAGATAGGCGTCCACGCCCCGGAGCGCGCCGCTTTTCACTTTTCCCAGCATAATTTTCTAATTAACACCGATGCCTGGAAATTTTCCACTAAAATTTGGAGGGATGCCTCAGGGTCGCCGGGGCATGTACAGTTGGCCCCAAATATATCATTGGGCTTGCAAAAAGAAGGGGCTTCGGAAAGAATGGGTAATAGTCAGAAACGTGAGGTCCAAAATGAAGGACGAAGCTAAGACTAAAAACCAATTAATTAGAGAGTTGGCAGAGTTGCGCCAGGAATTGGCCCGGATGCGGACAGTCAAGGGTGTAGCTCTGCAGGCAGAAGAGAGCTTGCGGGAAAACGGGGCTAATTACCGGCTGCTGGTCAAGAATCTGCCCAATGTGGTCTTTAAAGGCTACCGGGATTGGTCCGCGGATTTCATCGATGACAAGATCGAGGCCTTGACCGGCTACCCCAAGGCGGAATTTGACGCCCGCAGGATAAAATGGCTGGACCTGGTGATCCCCGAAGACGTGGAGGGGATGCGGGAAAAACTGGTCGCGGCCTTAAAGGCCGATAAGTCTTACGTCCGGGAGTACCGCATCCGCCATAAGAACGGCAATATTTTGTGGATTCAGGAAGGCAGCCAGATTATTTGCAGCCCCAGGGGCGACATTGATTTCATTTATGGGGCCTTCATAGATATTACGGAGCGGAAAAAGGCCGAAGAAGCCTTGCGGGAGTCCACCCAACGGCTGCTGGATATTATCGATTTCCTGCCGGACGCCACCCTGGTCATTGACCGGCAGGGCACGGTCATTGCCTGGAACCGGGCCATGGAGACCATGACCGGGGTCAAGGCCCAGGATATGCTGGGGAAGGGGAACTACGAATACGCCTTGCCTTTTTACGGGGAGAGAAGGCCCATTCTCATCGATTACGTCTTCAAGGAAGAAGAAGAGTTTAAGAGCAGATACGCCCGCTTATCCCGGCGGGGAGAAACCCTCTGCGGCGAGGCCCACGTCCCCCAGTTGGGGGAAGGGGGAGCCTACCTGACGGCCACGGCGGGCGGCCTCTACGATGCCGCCGGGAATCTGTCGGGCGCCATCGAGATCATCCGGGATATCACCGACCGGAAACGGATGCAGGAAGCCCTGCACCGGCAGAAAGAATATCTGGAGGCGTTGCACGAAACCACCCTGGGCCTGATAAATCGGCTGCAACTGCAAGATTTGCTGCAGGCCCTGATCAGCCGCGCCGTTCAGTTGTTGGGCACGGAGCATGGCTTCATCTTTCTAGTGAACCCGGAGAAAAATCTCCTGGAATGCCGGGTGGGGGTGGGGATGTTCCAGGGGGTGATCGGTTCCACCCTGAGGCTGGGCCAGGGTCTGTCCGGGAAGGTCTGGGAAAGCGGCCAGTCATTGCTCGTGGAAGATTACCAGGATTGGGGTGACCGGGCCAAGAACATGGAGGTTGATTATGAAGCCATCCGCTTCATTATGGGAGTGCCGCTAAGATCCGGCTCCCAGGTCACGGGGGTCCTGGGTCTGGCCTGCCACCGGGAGACCGGCCAGACGTTCAGCGACGAAGAAAAGGGCCTGTTGGAGAGCTTCGGGGAGCTGGCCTCCGTGGCCCTGGACAATGCCCGGCTCTATGCCGAGGCCCGGGAGGCCCGGGAGGCGGCGGAAGCCGCCAACGATGCGAAGAGCATCTTTCTGGCGACCATGAGCCACGAAATCCGCACCCCCATGAACGGCATCATCGGCATGACCAACCTGTTGCTCGACACCCCCCTCTCCGGGGAGCAGAAGGAATTTTCCGAGACCATTCGCAGCAGCGGCGAGACCCTCCTGAGCATCATCAATGATATCCTGGACTTTTCCAAGATCGAAGCCGGGAAGATGGAATTGGAGCACCAGCCCTTCGACTTGCGGGAGTGTATCGAAAGCGCCCTGGACCTGGTGGCCGCCGCGGCGGTGAACAAGGGTCTGGAATTGGCTTATCGCGTGGAGGAGCAGGTCCCGGCCACTATTGCCGGAGATATCACCCGCCTGCGCCAGATTTTGCTCAATTTGCTCAATAATGCCATTAAATTCACGGAAAAAGGGGAAGTCTCGCTGACTGTCCAGGTGGAAAAGGGCCGGGAAGCTGGAGAACTGCCGCCACCGGCAGTAATGCTGCGCTTTTCCGTGGCGGACACCGGCATCGGCATTCCCCCGGATCGCCTGGACCGCATGTTCCGCTCCTTCAGCCAGGTGGATGCCTCCACCACCAGGAAATACGGGGGCACCGGCCTGGGACTGGCCATCTGCAAACGTCTCAGCGCCATGATGGGCGGCCGGCTGTGGGTGGAAAGTGAAGGCGTGCCGGGTAAGGGGGCCGTCTTTCATCTGACCCTCCAGGCCGAACCGGTGGCCCTGCCGGTGGTCGACCGCCAGGAATTGCGCCGCCAGCAACCCGAACTAACCGGCCGGCGTTTATTGGCGGTGGACGACAATGACACCAATCGCCGCATCCTGGTGCTCCAGGGGCAATCCTGGGGAATGCTGGTGCGGGGTACGCCCCGGCCCCGGGAAGCCCTGGAGTGGGTGAGAAGGGGCGATCCCTTTGACGCGGCGATTCTGGACATGCAGATGCCCGACATGGACGGGGTGATGCTGGCCCAAGAGATCCGGGCCCTGCGCCCGGCCCTGCCCCTGGTATTGTTCACTTCCCTGGGGCGGCGGGAAACCGGCGCCACCCCCGACCTTTTCTTGGCCCAGGTCAGCAAACCCATGAAACCCTCCCAGTTGTACGACGCCTTAATGACCATCTTTGCCGCGCAGCCGCTAAGCGTGCGCCGGGATGAGGAAACGATGCCCAGCCAACTCGATCCCGAGATGGCCAAAAGGCAGCCTCTCAGGATCCTGTTGGCCGAAGACAATGTGGTGAATCAGAAGGTCGCTTTACGCCTGTTAGAACGACTGGGCTATCGCGCCGATGTGGCGGGGAACGGTTTGGAAGCCCTGGAAGCGCTCAAGCGGCAAACCTATGACGTGGTGTTGATGGACGTGCAAATGCCGGAGATGGATGGCCTGGAGGCGTCCCGGCACATCAAGCAGGGGGGGGCGGCTGCGTCCACCCCCCGGATTATCGCCCTGACGGCCGACGCCATGCAAGGCGACCGGGAGAGGTGTCTGGCCGCGGGCATGGACGATTATATCACCAAGCCGATTCGCGTGGAGGCCCTGGTGGCCGCCTTAGGCAAGACTCAGCCCCGGTCCGGGGCCCAAGGCTCCCCACCGCAAGCAGCGGCAGCCATTGACCCCCGGAAGTTTGCAGAATTTAAGGAAACCATGGGGGCCGATTTTATCGGCGAGGTCATTGCCGTCTTCAACGAAGATGCCCCGGAATTGCTGCAGAATATGGAGCAGGCCCTGGCCGTCAAGGATGCGGAACTATTTCGCCGCGCGGCCCACAGCCTCAAATCCAACAGCGCCTCCTTCGGCGCAGTGGCCTTAGCCGACCTGGCCCGGGAATTGGAGATCATGGGCAAGGAGGGCAGATTGGCAGAAGCCGCAGAAAAAGTGAGGCGGGCCGCCGCCGAATACCAGCGGGTGCAGCAAGCCCTGAAAGAGATGATGCCGTCATGACTGGCCAAAGCTCAGATAAAACGACGCCGGAAGAAAAACAGAAACTCACGGGTTCCATCCTGGTGGTGGATGATAATCGCATGAACCGCTTGATGCTGGCCCGGGGTCTGGAACAGCAGGGACATCAGGTGGCCTTCGCCGAAAATGGCCGGCAGGCCTTGGAGCTGTTGGGCCATCAAGACTTCGATCTGATCCTGCTGGATATCGAAATGCCGGAAATGAATGGTTATCAGGTGTTGGCGCACCTGGCCGCCGACGTTCACTGGCGCCAAATTCCGGTGATCATGATCTCCGCGGTGGAGGAAATCGATAGTGTTGTCAAGTGCATCGAGATGGGGGCCGCGGATTATTTGAACAAACCTTTCAATCCCATCCTGCTGAAGGCCCGGGTCGATGCCTGCCTGGAGAAAAAACGCCTGCAGGATGAGCAGCGGGCCCTGTTTCGCAAGTTTGCCACCGACGAAGTGGCGGAAGAGCTGTTGAACTCGGGCTTCTCCCTGGGCGGCAGGCTGGTGGAGGCCACGGTTCTTTTCAGCGACATCCGCTCCTTTACCACCATCGCCGAATCACAATCTCCGGAAGAAACCATCGGATTGTTGAATGCCTACTTTTCCTTGATGTTTGATGCCATCGCCGATGAGGGGGGAATCGTCAACCAAATGATGGGCGACGGCTTGATGTGCATCTTCGGAGCGCCGTTGGCGCTGCCGGATCACCGCCGCCGGGCAGTGCGCGCCGCCCGGCGGATGATGGAACTCATCGATCAGTTCAATCAAGAACAGACCCGTTTGCATCGGGTGCAGATCCGGATCGGCATCGGCATCGCCTCCGGCACGGTGGTTGCCGGTTATGTGGGCACGCAGCGCCGGGCCACCTATACCTGTGTGGGGGATACGGTCAATCTCGCGGCCCGCCTGGAGGCCCATACCAAGGTAATCGGGGAACCTATTTTGATTGAGGAGAATACCCGTTTAGGCTTAGACGATGCTATCCCCATCGTGCCCCAGGGAAAATTGAAGTTTAAAGGCAAGACTCAAGCGGTGAAGGTTTTTTCGGTGGCGGCGCCGGGAAGTTGAGGAGAGAGATATTACAGTTGCACATCTACCGATTATTGACCAGATGCCGGAGAAGGCCACTAGGCAGGCAGGAAGGTGTTTAATACCCCCCAATATTCGCTTACCCTTCTGATGGACTCGGAAAACTCATCAAAATCGATGGCCTTCTGAATATAACTATTGGCGCCCAACTGATAGGCCGCGGCGACATCCCTCTCTTCAATGGAAGAAGTAAATATCACCACCGGTAATACCTTGGTCAGGGGATGGGCGCGCAAGCGGCGCAGCACCTCCAGACCGTGGATCTTGGGCAGATTCAAATCCAGCAGGACTACAGCCGGCAGTTCAACTTCGGTGTTATTTGTTTGCTCTCCGCCTGGCAGAAGATCTAATGCCTCTTCCCCATCACGAGCCACCATTACCTCGGTAAAAATGCCATGCTGTTCAAGAAGGAGGGTGGTCAGCATTTCCTCATGGGGATTGTCTTCCACTAATAAGATAGATTTCTTTTTCATAGTTTAATTCTTTAATTAAAAGTTAATCTTAACCATAAAAATACTATACTACTTTTATATGATACAGTCAAGGACTTCTAAAGTAAAGAAAAAAGTGGCCCTGAGGGCCCTTTTTCTTAGGGGTGGATCAGCGCGGATAAGAGCTTCCCATCCGGAGGAAACCGCCAAAAGCCAGGCAAAAGTGCTCCAGAGACAATAGTATATGAGCTTGAAATCTGAGCAAAGAGGGGGAAAAAGAAAAGGCGGGAAAAGAACGTATGTAAATTAAATGTCTAATACCATTCTTTAATCGAATAGAAACTTAACAAATAGGGGTGTACAACTTTTTACCGATACTTAGCGGGTGTTAATCAGATTTTTATTTGTACAGAGGTCCGGCTCTGCTCGGCCAGGGAGAGAAACTCTTTCAACATCTCCAGGGTCAGCAGCACCTGTCCCTTTACCTGGGCGTGCCGTTTTTTCAGCAAACGGAAGTAGTCTTCCATCTCTTCCCGAACCTGGTTGACCTCGTAGAGATTGAGATTGGCGCCCAGGCGCACGTCCCGGTGTTTCTGGGCAATCTGGTTGTAGTTCTGGAGTTCGTCCAGCAAGGCCTTGAGGTTGATGTAGGTCTCGATAATCCTCTTGCCCGATTCCGGGTCCAGAGTTCCCAATAACTGGGCGGAGTTGTCATAGACGCTGAAATAGTTATGGGTGGCGGTAAAGATCACGGCAATGGGCAGATCCTCGCCCTTAATAGCCTTCTCCAGGCCTCCGCCCACCACGGCCATGTATCTTTCCCAAAGCGCGGTGAGTTCCGCATTAAGGGCCTGGAAGAGATTGATCAACTGGCTGCTTTTTACCTCCAGATCCCGCTTCTGGGCATAGCGGTAATGCCCGTAGGACACAGCCTTACTGCCAATAATGGCGCCGAGGAACCCGGCCACCAGGGCCACAACGAGACTCACCACGAGACTTTCCATTCTTAACCTCGCTTAATTCCGGCTCGGGCATCCTTTGCTCGTTTAAAATCTCAGTCCTTGAACAACCTGGCGTGCTCCACCATGAGGCAATGGTCCATGACCACCTCCAGACCGGCCTGCCTGGCCTTTTGGGCCGACTCCGGCTCCACCAGCCCCAGTTGCATCCATACCGCCTTGGCCCCCACCTGGATGGCCTCCTCCACAATGGCGGGAATGGCCTCCACCTTGCGGAAGATATCCACCACCTCCACGGGGCAGGGAATGTCCTTCAGGGTGGGGTAGCACTTCTCCCCGAGAATCTCCTGGCAGCCCGGATTGACGGGGATGATGCGGTAGCCGTGTTGTTGCAGGTAGGCAGCCACCCGGTAACTGGGCCGGGCGGGGTCGGCGGACAGCCCCATCACCGCCACGACCCGGTAGTTTTTGAGGATCGCGGTGATCACCTGGGGATCGGCCGGAGCCGCGCTGCCGCTCATCTGCTCCTCCGTAAAAAGGGGGAAAAGGGGAAAAGGGGAAGAGGGGAAAAGGAAAATTAACTTCCGGTTTATCTTTTCCCTTTTCCCCCTTTCCCCTTTTTCCCTCTTTCCCATTAAAAAGTCATGGTAGTGGCCCCGGGGCCCGGGCCCATGCGCGGCTGGATGACCTCGCTGTCCTTGATTTTCAGTACCATCCGCACGTATTCGTAAGCGAACTTCAGAAGTTCCTCATCGTCATCCCAAATCTTCTCTCTGACGTCGTCGTCCACGTCAAAGATTTGCAGAAACCGGCTCTTGAAGACAAATTTCCGAAACTGGTCCAGGTCGTACATGACCATGGCAAAGAGTTTATTGCCCCGCTCGTCCGTGACCGGGCCGCCATCCTGGCCCCGGCGGAGCATCAGGGTCTTCCAGGGCAGATTCATTTCATCGTAGAGGTCTACGCCTTGGTCCTGCCGCCAAGAGGCCACAGACCATTCCGCTTGCTCTTCATAACCCTTGCAGTGAGGCTCCCGGACGAAAAAATAAAACTCTTCCACCCCTTCCTCGGTGATCAGGGTGCCCTGGCCGATGGGGTAATAACGGCAGGTGGCGGGGCGGTCGGTGTAAACCTCGCAGCCGGTGACCGGCCGCACAAAGGGGCATTTGCCCTCAAAACGGGGCATATCCATAATCACCATGGGCAGGCCCGACTTGTCATGGGCCTCCGTGCGGGTGTAGCGCTCGAGAAATTCTCCGGAGGTGAGGCGCAGGCGGTTCTTCAGCCGTAAGATATCATAAGGGGTGAGAATAATGGTGGTTTTGCCGCAGCACTCGGTAAAGCAAGATATTCCCGGATAACACCGGAACTTGAACCGGCTGTCCTTGGTGAGTTGGGTGGGCTCCACCACCTGCATATTTAAATCAACCATCACTGACTCCTTATTGCTTTTTTCTGAATATTTATTTTACCAAAATTATCGCGAGTTTCGCTTAAATATTTATTGGGCAGGAGGTAGGGGGCAGTCGCAGGCAAGACGTTGGCGCCATTGACCCTTAACTTGCCCCCCCTGTCAAAGCAAAAGAGCCGGCCCCCATGGGGGCCGGCTGTAAGGTCTACTTTCCAGGATGTGGCGTTTTAGAATCCCCGTCCTGCCATCCGGGCATAGAGCATGGCCGCGGTGCGGTACACCATGTGGGCCATCTTGGTGTAGGGCGCATAGAAGAAGAGGCAGAACACGGCGGTCAGATGCAGGAAGTAGGTGGGGTAAGCCAGGATCCGGATGCCAACCAGGCGGAAGAGCCAGGCGCCCAAGCCCGTGGCCCCCACGGCAAACACCACGTAGACGAAGAACCAGTCATAGTAGCCGCCCAAACCGGCCTGTTCGGCATTGGCCTGGCGGGACTTAATGATGTTGAAGATCCCGTAGAGCAAAGCCGCAGTGCCGGCCATGGCCAACAATTTGATGGGCGACAACAGGAAGTACGGCGCTTCCACGTGCAGCACCCATTCGTTGAGGAAGCCCCAGCCGGTGACTATGGCTAGGAAGATGAATCCGAACAGCACGAACAGGTGGTTGGTGGAACGGGGATAGGTGGTTTCGCACAGCCGGAACTTGTTGTGCATCAGGATATCTTTGAGGGTGGCGATGAGATTGCCCACCAGGTTGCCCTCCACCTTGACCTTCCAAGGGTTGGCCGCGTTGATATCCTGCCAGTAAGCCAGCACCCCCTTGGCCAGCACGGCCGCGGCAAAGAAGAACGCAGGCACGAAGATGGCGTCCACCAGCAGGGTGGGGAAGAGTTTAGCGTAAACAATGGTGCCGGTGGGCATGGCCAGGTGGCCGGTGACCTTCAAGGCCGCCAGCAACAGCAACACCGGGAAGGCGATGAGGGCCAGGAGGTACTTGGGATCACCCACCATTTTTGCCAGAAGCGGTGGAGTAGCGTACTCCTGGATACACATTTTCCGGAGCGCGTTCATCACTTCCCCGGGTTTGGCCCCCCGGGGGCAATAGACCGTGCAATCGCTGCACTGATGGCACAGCCAGATATCCGGGGACTTGAGAACCCCTTTCAAGCCCCATTGGGCCTGAAGCATCTCTTTCCGGGGAAAGGGCTTGGCATCCGGGGTGGGGTTACAGACCACCGAGCAGGTGTCACACTGATAGCATTTCTTTAAGGTGTCCCCCCCGGAGGCAATGACCTGATTGACGAATTGCAGGTCCGGTTTGATAATCGTAGTTTCGCCGGCCATGGAACGTTACCTCCTAGAATTCCTTAAAGGGGTTGGGTCCGATTTCCGCCACCCGGGCCACAAAATCGTTAATGATCTGCGGGAGCTTGTCGAACTCGGAGATGGCCACCTGGATCTGCTGCACCCGGTCGGCTTCCAGACCCAGTTTGTCCAGGGTTTCCGAGAGCTTACTCAGACGGTAGTTGCAGAGTTCGCTGCCCTTGGCGAAGTGGCATTGATAGTCGTCGCCGTACTTGCAGCCCATGAGCAGCAAGCCGTCAACCCCCCGGGACAGGGCGTCAGAGACCCAGACCATGTTGAAGGAGCCCATGCAACGCAAGGGGATAAAACGCACCCGAGGATCGAAGCGCAGTCGGTGCTGGGCCACCGCATCCATGGCCGGGCCGGCGTCGTTTTCGCAGATCAGGCCGATAACGCGGAAAGGCGCATTCGGGTCGTCTTCGTCTTCCAGCTCCGGGATATCCAGGGACTTGAGCATGGAACCGACGATGTCGACGCTGTAGTCCTTGAAGGAGACAATCCGCTCCGGACAGGCCCCCATGCAGGTGGCGCAGCGGCGGCAGCGGTTGATCTTGAAGAAAGGCGTGCCTTTCTCGTCTTCTTCAATGGCTCCGAAGGGACATTCCTCGGTACAGCGCTTACAAGAGGTGCAGCGCTGCATGAAGGGGTCAGGGAAGGTCTCGTCCCAGGCCCGGGGATGCACGGCCATGCCCGCGGCCACATGCTCCACCGCCTGGATGGCCTTGCAAGCCGCGCCCACGCCGTCTTCCATGGCCATGGGGGTGGTCATGGCCTGGCGCACGCCGCCCGCGGCATAGATTGCCGTGCGGCGGGTTTCATAGGGGAAGCAGATGAAGTTCGAGTCGGCAAAGCCGTTGTAGGCTTCGGTCTCCGGCAGGCCCGGCCCCTGGCGGTACTCCAGGTTGATGACCGGCTCGTCCAGGGTGACGGGTACCAGGCCGGTGGCCAGCACCACCAGATCGGCTTCGAAGGCCACGTTTTCACCCAGGAGGGACTCCTGGGCATTAACCAGCAGCTTGCCGCCAGCGCCCTGGGTCACCCCGGTGATTTCCGCCTTGGTGAGCATCACTCCGGGATCGCTTTGTGCTTCTTTGTAAAACAACTCCGACTGGCCCGGGGTGCGGATATCTTTATAGAGGATATAAGCCACGGCCTCCGGGTTCTGCTGCCGCACGTAGAGGGCCTGCTTCAGGGAGGTCAGGCAGCAGAAATCGGAGCAATAAGGCAGGTGCTCCGGGTCCCGGGAACCGGCGCATTGGATGAAGGCCACCGTCTGGGGGGCTTTCCCGTCCGAGGGCCGCACGATCCGGCCCTTCTTGGCCAGCTCTTCCATTTCCAGGTTGGTGATCACATCCTGGGAGACGCCGTAACCCAGGTGGGCCAGCTTCGTGGCGTCGTAAGGCTTGGAGCCCGCGGCCAGAACAACGGAACCCACCCGGATGGTCTCCAGGTTGCCGTTGGTCTGGATGTGGGCGTCCAGGAGGCCGGGTTGGCCTTCGATCTTGTCGATGGCGGCCCCGGTCATCACCCGGATATTGGGATGGCTCTGGACCTCTTTGATCTTTTTTAAGACCGTGGGCTCCTGGAGGGTGGTGAAGGGGTAACTGGAGGGGGTCTGCCGGTACATCTTGGCGCCGTAGCCGCCCAGTTCCGCCTCTTTTTCCACCAGCAACACCTGGTAGCCGTCATTGGCCGCTTCCAAAGCCGCGCTCAGGCCCGCGGCCCCACCGCCGATGACCATGATGGTCTTGTCGCACTCGGACTGGTAAGGCTCGGGCAGATCGGATTTCTTCACCCGGGCGCAGTACATGCGCAGATAGTCCTCCGCCAGGGCCTGGGTTTCTTCCGCCTTGGGCTCCTGGGTCCAGGCCACCAGCTCCCGGATATTGCAGCGTTCCACCAGGCAGTTGGGGAAGTCCAACTCTTCGTACTTCACCCGGGGGGAACAGGCGGCGATGACCAGGGCATTGATGCCCTCCCCTTCCGGCTTCAGGTCCTCCAGGACCATGGCCCGGGCGTCGGGGCTGCACATGATGTCATGTTCTTTGATATGTTGAATCTTACCCTCTTTTTTGACCACCTTGGCAAGACTCTCAAAATCTATGGCATCGGCGATGCCACAGCCCTTGCACAGATAGACTCCGTATTTCTTTTCCATCATGACCTCCCACCCGCGCTGATGAGACTCTTAAGCGCAGCCCCGGTGGCGTCCTCATTGGATTTCATCACGTCCAGGGGGCCCTTCATCGTACCCACCGCGAAAATTCCAGGGGGCAAGAGCTCCTGGATGATGAAGCCGTCCGGGGTATAAGACAGCGGCAGAGGGAAGGGAGAGGCCTTGGTGGAAGGCACCATGCCTGCGGCCAGGACCACCAGGTCGAAGGTCATGCGGACCTTGTCGCCGGTGGCGGTGTCTTCCGCCACGATCATGACGTTGCCGGTTCCGGGCTCCTGCTCCACCTTGGCCACTTTGCCCCGGATGAGATGGACGCCCTCGTCATCGCGCACCTTCCAGAAAAACTGCTCATAACGGCCGGGGGAGCGGATGTCGATATAAAAGATGTAGGCTTCGGTTTCCGGGTCTTTCTCCCGGAGATATGTGGCCTGCTTCAGGGACGCCATGCAGCAGATGTAGGAGCAATAGGGGAGATGGTTTTCATCCCGGGAGCCGGCGCACTGCACAAAGGCCACTTTTTTGGCCGGGGCCTGATCCGAAGGCCGGATGATCTGGCCGCCGGTGGGACCATTGGCTGCCGCCAGGCGCTCCATCTGCATGTTGGTGATGACGTTGGCCACCTTCCCGAACCCCAGATTGTCCGCCTTGGCGATGTCGTAGGGTTCCCAGCCGCCGGCCATGATGATGGAGCCCACCTTAAACTTCAGGGTTTCCGGCTTCATGTTCAGGTCGATGGCCTCGTACTTACAGGCCTCCAGACACTTTTTCCCACAGTCGCCGGTGCAGGCTGAGGCATCGATGACGTACTTTTGGGGAAAGGCCATATCAAAGGGGATATAGGCCGCTTTGGTCTTATCCAGACCGTAGTTGAAGTCATTTACCCGCCATTCGGGACAAGCCTCCGTGCAGGCATTGCAACCCACGCAACGGTCATTGACGTAGCGGGGATTGACCTTCACGGTGACTTCAAAATCGCCTGCTGCGCCGCTGATCTGGGTTACTTCCGCCATGGTGTAAAAAACGACATTGGGGTTTTCTTTGATGCGGCGAAAGTTGATTTCCAGCCCACAGGTAGGCGGGCAGAGTTTGGGGAAATACCGGTGGAGTTGAGCCACCCGGCCGCCCAGGTAGGGAGCTTTTTCGGTAATAATAACCTGGGCCCCGGCTTCCGCTGCTTCCAGGGCAGCGGTGAGGCCGCTTATGCCTCCCCCGATGACCAGAACCTTACGATTTTCGGCGTTCACACCAGTCCTCCTTCAGGACATTTCCCGAGCCAGGGCTGTCGGCCATAATCCGGCCCAGGCCCTAAAATCGGGCTCACCAGCTACCCTATAACATTGTGAATAGATGTGCAAGCTAATTTTCTTCTCTGGGCAGGGGCCGTGGATTAATAACCTCCCCCTAAAAAAATGGCCGTGGCTGGCTTGCGGCCACGGCCAGGCACAAGGCGGCCCGGGGCCCCGGAAACCCGGAGCCCCGGAGACGCTCAGAGGTTAGCAGAGTTGCTTGTAAGGCTCGGTCTCAAACTTCCACTCGTTGGTCTTCATATCGTACTGCGAGATGGTGAAGACTCTCCACTTGCTGTCGTCAATGGACAGGAAGTCGGCGCGGTAGTAGTAACCGGGGTAACGGCTCTCTTCCCGGAAGAGGATGTGCCGCAGGTGGGCCTCACCGGCCAGGATGCGGTGATACTGTTCCCAGGCCCGCATCAGTTCGTGCAGGTCCCGGGCGGCCAAGCGGGTGGCGTCTTCCTTCAGCAGGGTGAGGCGCTTCAGGCCTTCTTCCAGCATGATTTTGTTGGTCTGGTACATGGGGGTGACGCCGGCCACGTACTCGTCCATCAGCTTCTGCAGGCGGGTCTGGACCTGCTTGGGCATCAGGTAGTTGGGGTTGATCTCCGAAGCAGTGGTGTAGCCCTTATACTTCTCGTAGATCTCGAAGGGCAGGTAGATCTCGGCGATGACGTCGTCGATGTTCTGCGCGGCTTCCAGCTTGTCGTTCTTGTGGTCCAGGATGAAGGCGATGGCGCCCTTGGCGGCCATGCGGCCCTCGGCATGGGACCCGGAGGAGAACTTGTGCCCGGAGGCGCCCACACCGTCACCCGCGGTGAACAGACCTTCCACGGTGGTCATGCGGTCATAGCCCCAGAACCAGCTATCGGGCGCGCCCAAGTAATTCTTGGAGGGACCGGAGACCCACAGACCGGCGCAGCCGGCATGGGAACCGAGCAGATAGGGCTCGGAGGGGATGATCTCAGACGGCACCTTGTCGGGCTCCATGTTGAAGGAGGCCCACAGACAGGCGGCGGAGATGGACATATCCAGGAAGTCTTCCCAGGCTTCGGCTTCCAGATGCTTCAGCTCTTTCTTGGAGAGGACCTGGGCCAGGGCCTGCATGGCCTTATCGGTGTGCATCATGATGGGGCCGCGGCCGGCCCGCATTTCCATCATGGCCGCATGGTTCCGCAGGCAGGTGCCGGGGGCATCGGCGTAACCGGGATACTCTTTCTTGACCTGATCCCAGTTCTTGGCCATGTAATCTTCGCCGTAGGCGTTGGTGGCCTGGGCCTTGAAGAACAGGAACCAGGCACCCACCGGACCGTAACCGTCCTTAAAGCGGGCGGGGACGAAGCGGTTTTCCATGAGAACCATCTTGGCGCCGATTTCGGCGGGCATGGCATAGGTGGAGCCGGCATTCCAGACGGGATACCAGGCACGGCCCTGGCCTTCACCCACGGACCGGGGCCGGAAGACGTTGACCACGCCGCCGCAGGCCACGATCATGGCTTTGCATTTGAAGACGTAGGTCTTGTGTTCCCGGACGCTGAAACCCACGGCGCCGCAGACCCGGTTGCTGTTGTTCTTGTCGGTCAAGAGCTTGACGATGAAGACGCGTTCGTGGATGTTTTCCATCCCCAGGGCGTTCTTGGCGGCTTCGGCCACGATCACCTTGTAGGATTCACCGTTGATCATGCACTGCCACCTACCGGAACGGCAGCATTTGCCGCCGTCTTTCAGAAGGGGCAGGCCCTCGTCCCGGGCGACCTGGCCGTCCACGGTGTGGTTTTCGGCGTCTTTCTGCCAGATGGGGAGGCCCCAATCCTGGAAATCATGCACGGACTGATCGACATGGCAACCCAGGGAGTGGACCAAATCTTCCCGGATGATGCCCATGAGGTCGGTGCGCACCATGCCCACGTAGTCGGCAACCTTATTTTCCGCGCCCACGTAGGTGTTGATGGCCGACAGCCCCATGGCCACGGCGCCGGAACGGTCCAGGGCAGCCTTGTCCACCAGGGTTACTTTTAAGCCAAGACCTTTTGCATAAGCCATAGCCTCAACCGCGGCGCCGGTGCAAGCCATGCCACCGCCCACCAGCAGCAGGTCGGTCTCAATGGTTTCTACCGCCGGTTTCGCGCAAAAAGACCATTTACAGAATTCTCTTTCCAGAGCCATATCTCATTAACCTCCTTGAATTTTCGCTGCTGCTGGACTACTCGGTGCGGGCCGGGCCGGTGTAGAAACCGGGTTTCTTCAGATCATCCGCCGTGGGCATGGTTTTGCCCTTAAAGCAGTCAATGGAACCTTCCGCGGTGGTGCGGATGGGGAACTTAAACCGCTTCATGGTCTTCTGATCCCGGAACTTAATGGTCCACATGATGGAGTCGGTGCCCCTTAAGGGGAAGGTGCTGGAGCCCAGGGGCATGATGTCGGCGTAGTGCCGCACTTCGATGGCCTGCTGGGGGCAGATCTTCACGCAGTTGTAGCATTCCCAGCACTGTTCCGGTTCCTGGTTGTAAGCCTTCTTCTGCTCGGGCTCCAGGACCATCAGGTCATTGGGACAAATGTACTGGCAAGCGGTCTTGTCCAGGGCTTTGCAGCCGTCACATTTTTCCACGATTACGAAACTCGGCATAACGTAAAACCTCCTCATTAGGGTTAAGCGGTTAACTTTATACTTTACATGGGAGGAGGCAGCCGGACAGCCTCCGCCTCCTCCCAGCTTGACGCCTTACTTATTCGGTTTGATGTCGCCGGTGGCGAACCCGTGGACTTTGATCTCCACCTTCTCGGTGAGAGAGGCGTAGTACTTGCGTAGCACCGCCAGCACTTCGGGACGGCTGAAGTCCGCGGGGACTTCCCCGCCCTCGGAGAGCATCTTCCGGAGCATGGTGCCGGAGAGCATCAGGCGATCTTCCTTGCCGTGGGGGCAGGTGCGCATGGAGGCCATGCCCCGGCACTTATGGCAGAAGAAGGTCCAGTCGATGTTCAGGGGTTTCAGCTCCAAGGCGTCCTTGGGGATCTGGGTGAAGATCTTCTGGGCGTCGAAGGGACCGTAGTATTCGCCCACGCCCGCGTGGTCACGGCCGACGATGAGGTGGGAGCAGCCGAAGTTCTGGCGGAAGACCGCGTGGAACAAGGCTTCCCGGGGGCCGGCGTAACGCATATCCAGGGGATAACCGGACTGGATGCAGGTGTCCTTCACGAAGTAGTGCTGGGTGAGGGTATTGATGGCCTCGGTGCGCACTTCCGCGGGGATGTCGCCGGGTTTCAGTTTGCCCAGGAGCTGGTGGATGAGCAGGCCGTCGCAGACCTCGATGGCGATCTTGGCCAGGTACTCGTGGGAGCGGTGCATGGGGTTCCGGAGCTGCAGGGCGGCAATAGTGTTCCAGCCCTTCTCCTCGAACATGCGCCGGGTTTCCCAGGGCCGCATGTAGAGGCCGGGATACTGTTTCGGGAAGGGGCCTTCGCTCCAGACCTTGCACACGCCGCCCAGGTTGACTTCCTCCTGGTTCATAACCATGCGCACGCCGGGGTGCTCCATGTCGTTGGTGGTGAAGACCTCTTTGCACTCCCAGGCTTTGTCGATGGTGTACTTTTCGGTGACCTTCATGGTCCCCATCTGCTCTTCCGTCTCTTCGTCCACCAGGAGCACTTCCTGGCCGATCTTGATGGAATCGGCCTTGCCTTTGTTGACGGACAGGGTGACGGGGATGGGCCAGAAGGTGCCGTCCGTGAGTTTCATGTCGCCCACGGAGCCCTTCCAGTCGGCCTGGCCCATGAAGCCGTCCAGGGGGGTAAAACCGCCGATGCCCATCATAATGAGATCGGCCGTTTCCCGGGAGGACATGGTGACTGCGGTGAGTTCCTTGGCCCGCTTTTTCTCTGCGGCTATCTCGGCCGCGGAAAGCAGCAAGGGTTTTAATTTCTTTTCTTTTCCAAGCGGATTTACTAAAGCCATCTATCTTCCTCCTCGGGATTTTTGTTTGATTAAAGACTAGGGATTGAGAGAAATGTGAAAAATTTCACATGTCATTCAGATTCTCAGGTTATTCTATATCTAAAATATTGTCAATAAATTTTTCACAAATTTTATTATTCTCCCCCCTATCCCGAAACCCCCATCATTCCTGTTCTTTAGCCGTTAAGCGGTAGACCGCGGTGGTCTCCTTCCGGCCCCTCAATCTCACCGGCGGTACAGTCTGAAAAGAGAACTGCCCCTCCACTTCCCGGAAGGTGGCTTCGCTCACCAGGGTGTCCGCCTCCAATTCCTTGGTCAGCTCCTGCAGCCGGGCGGCCACGTTGACCGCGTCGCCGATCACCGTGAAATCCATGCGTTTCTGGGAGCCGATATTGCCGACGATGGCCTCGCCGGTATTGATGCCGATGCGCATTCCTTGAATGGGGGTGAGCCCCTGGTCCCGCATCTCTTGGAGGCGGCGATGCATGGCCAGGGCGCAGGCCACGGCCTGGGCCGAGGCCTGGGGTATTTCCACCGGCACCCCGAAATCCACCATTAATGCGTCTCCCAAAAACTTATCCAAAGTCCCCTGATGCTGAAAGACCAATTCCACCATTTCCGTGAAAAAGGTGTTGAGAACCTCCACTACCTTTTCCGGCTCCATTTTCTCGGAAAGCGCGGTGAACCCCTTGATGTCCGCAAAAAGGACAGTGACCTTGCGGCGTTCCCCCCCCAGTTGCAACAGGCCGGGGTTATTTAAAATCTCGCTGCACATCTGGGGGCTGACGTAGCGGGAAATGGTATCCCGGAGCAGATGCTTCTCTTCGTAGAGGCGGAGGCGGCTGCGCAGAGTGGCCTCATGGCCTGCCTCCTCCGCGGCGATCTCCCGCAGCAGCCGCTGCAACTCCGGATCGTCGCTCTCCTGGGCCAGGGCCAGGTAGCTCTTGCGAGCCTCGTTCTCATGGGAAATGGCCAATTCAATGGCCCTTAAAATTTCCGATTCCATTTCTTCCACTCCTGATCTTTAATACCTGAGAATGTTCATACTCTAAGCATCCGGGGGCCGGAGCGCACCCTCTTTTCCTGCCAGAGCATTTATTATATCCGGACCTGGGGGAAAATGGTTGGGTTCTCCGGGATTCGGCGCGAGAATTTAGGGTAATTAACGGCTCATTATCTTTATAATAATATGGTCAAAGATGGCGGGGGCTGGTTTATGACTTCTCCGGAAAAAGTGCAGGTGGTGGTTTACGACGCGCCCCAAGCCCGGGCCGGGGACTGCGGCTGCGGCTGCGGCGGCCATCACCACCAGGAGGGGGCCGATCCCCTGGCCACGGCCAATATGGAATTTCAGACCCGGGCCCTGGCCTTGACCCTGGAAGCTGCCTTCCCCGGCCAAGTAGCGGTGGAATACATCAACGTCCTCAAAGACCCCCGGGGCCCCCAGTTGCCCCAGACCCCCCTGCTTTGCTCCCTGGCCTACCCCACTCCCCTAGTATACATCAACGGCCAGGGCCGCTTTGCCGGGGCCCTGCCCGTGGAGCGCATCCGGGAGGAAGTGAAGAAAATCCTGGAGAGTTGAGGAATGGCGGCCAGGGACGGCGGGGTACGGGGTCAGAAATCCCGGGCCCCTGACCCTACTCCCAAGTCCAGTTGGCCCATCATCACCCTGCTTACCGATTTCGGGGTCCGGGACGCCTAGGTGGCGGCCATGAAGGGGGTGATCCTGGGTCTCAACCCCCGGGCGGTGCTGGTGGATGTGACCCATGAGGTCCCGGCCCAGGATATTCCAAGGGGGGCTTTCATTCTGGCCCAAGCGGCTCCCTATTTCCCTCCGGGCACCATTCACCTGGTGGTGGTGGACCCGGGGGTGGGCCCGGGCCGCCGGGGCCTGGCGGCTTACGCCCGGGGCCACTATTGGGTGGGGCCGGACAACGGCCTCTTTCAATGGGCCTGGGCCGGGAGCTCCGACCTGACCATCGTCTCCCTGACCGCGGCCGGCTATTTCAGACCGCAAGTCGTGGCCACCTTCCATGGCCGGGACATCTTCGCAGCCGTGGCCGCGCATCTCTCTCTGGGAGTGGACCTCTTAAGCTTCGGCCCCCCCATCACCGACCCCCTGCCCCTACCCTTCCCGGCCCCGGTCCGGGAGTCCGGAATGATCCACGGCCAGATTATTTATGTGGATCACTTCGGCAATCTGGTGAGCAACATCCCGGCTTCCGAACTCCGGCCCTGGCTCCAGGACCGCAAACTCGTAGTCCGGATCGGCTCCCGCACCATCTCCGGCCTCTCCTCCACGTATGAAGACACGGCTCCCGGAGAATTCCTGGCCCTGATCGGCAGCCACGGCTATCTGGAGATCGCCGGCAACCAGGAGCACGCAGCCCGGCGCCTGGGGCTGGGGGTGGGAGCCTCTCTGGCCTTGCTCCCGTCCTGAACCTATTATTCTTAAACGTCGTTTGGAAAAGAGGGGACCTCGCAACAGTCCAGCTTTGTCATCCTGAGCGAAGCGAAGGATCTTGTATACTTATGAAATTCTCCAGCCGTTTCGCTCCCTGAGAATGACAGAAGATACCTCTTTTCAGAGGTCCCGAAATTACTGTACTTAATTATGGGTGAAATGCCGATAGTTATCGTATCATGATGTAAATTTCCCTCACCTCCATCCCAGACAGAGGAAGAACTATATGCAACCGGCACTGATGATGGGGATAGTAAAGAAAGTTTGCGGTTTATGGGTCCGTCTCTTTTTATTTTTATTCCTGTTCCCGGCGCTTTTCCCGGCCGTGGTCCGGGCCGACACCCTGGAAATTCCCGGCACCGGGGCCTGCGAGGTATTGCTCCGGGCGGTGGCCCGGGCTTTTACCGCCAAATATCCGGACCACCAGGTTTTACTACCCCCCAGTGTCGGCACCAGCGGCGGCATCCGCGCCGTGCGCCAGGACCAGGCGGTGCTGGCCAGGGTGGCCCAGTCCCAGCAAGGTGATCAGACCACCCAAGGGCTGCAGTATCGGGTCTTTGCCCAGGATATGACCATCTTTGCCGTGGGCGGCAAGGTGACGGTTAAAGACCTGACCAGCGCCCAAATAGTGGACGTGTACACCGGCAAGATTACCGACTGGCGGGAGCTAGGGGGCGATCCCGGTCCCATCCGGTTGTTGGCGCGGCAGCCAGGGGATTCCAATCTAAAGATAATCCAGGAAAATCTGCCGTCATTTCGGAATATAACCTACCCCCCGAGCGCCAAGGTGACTCATACCGACCCCAAGATGTTGGAGATGTTGCAGAAATATAAATATGCCATCGGCTGGCTCACTTTCAGCGCCCTGAAAGGGGCCCAAACTCCCGTTTACCCTCTGGCCCTGGACGGCATCGCCCCCACTCCGGAAACCGCCCGGTCCGGTAAGTACAAGTTTCTCGGGCCCTACGCCCTGGTGTACAAAGAAGAGCGACTGAATAACCTAGCCAGGCTCTTCCTTGATTTCATTTTTTCCAAAGAATGCCAGCAGCTCATGGAACAATACGGAGTAATACCGGTTGATAAGGAATAGCTTATGCGATTCAAATATAGCCTTTTATATCTGATTCTGGCCATTCTGATCATGGTTGCCGGCAGTTCTCTTTTTATCGGCTTTTACTTAAATGCAAACACCCTGCAGGAAACCATGGAAGCCAGGGAAGCCAGTGAGGCCCGTGATATAACTTATTGGGTAAATGCCGATATTCAGAAAACAGTTAAGAATATATCCACATTATCGCAGTTGTTAAAACAAAATGACCAATTGGTGAACAGCCTCAACCAATACCAGGCCCATGGCGAAGTAAAACCGTTACAGGAGACCATAAACTCTTTATACCTCACCCTGGCCCCCATGGGGGTGGATTTCTTGATGGTGACCGACAGCCGGGGCAAGATAGCCTATCAGGCCTCTGACCCGGAACATGGCGGCCTCATCTCCCTGGGCTGGGGCCTGGAGGAGGCTTTAGCGGGAGAAACCATCCTGGAGACCGGCTACGGTCCCCAGGGTTGGGCCATTCGCACCTTGACGCCGCTCTCCCGGGAAACAGAGCAATGCGGGGTTCTGATCCTGGGCATCTTCCTGGATGACGCCTTTGCCCGGAAGATCGCCGCGGCCACCCACACCAGCATTTCTTTTAGCACGCCTTACCAGATCATGGCCAGTTCCTGGCCGCCAGGCGAGCGCCAGAAAGTGGGCCTGCCCTGGGTCACCCGCAGCCTGAATGAAAAAAGGTCATTCTTTCACATTGATCCCCAGGCAAACACCAGTTCTTTCCATGTGCCCCTGGATATCGGCGATGAGACCGTCTGTTTAGTGGTCAATACCGACACCACCCCTATCCATAACCTGTTAGAGCAGAAGGAAAGGCACCTCTTTTTGAGCTTTTTCGGGGTGGTCATCGGCATTATCGGCATCGGCTCCGGGCTGGCCTTCTCCATTGTCAGGCCTTTGCGCCAATTGCAAGAGCGGGCCGTGGGCGTAATCAAGGAATTTTCCAGTAAAGAGATGGCCGTGAGCCGGGGGGGCAACGAAGTAGCAACCTTATCCCAGGCCATGGAAGTAATGCTGGCCGCCATCCAGGCCCGCCTGGCGGAGATAGAAGAGGCCCAGGAAGCCCTGCGGGAGCGGGAGAACTTTTTAGCCAGCGTCTTCGCCAGCATCCAGGACGGCATCGTCGTCATGGACCGGGATTTCACCATCCTCCGGGCAAACCCCTCCGAGGAACACCAATTTCGTCACGACCTGCCCATAGTGGGCCGGAAGTGTTACGAACTCCGCCACGGCCTTTCCCAACCCTGCGAAGAGTGCCCCTGCCGCCAGGCCATGGAGACGGGAAAGACGGGGTATCTATTAAAAAAGTACACACGTGGGGATGAAACGGATTGGGTGGAGACCTTTGCCTACCCCTTGCAGGACCTGGCCAGCGGCCAGGTCACCGGGGTAATTGAATACATCCGGGACGTCACCGAGCGGATGCAGGCGAAAGACGATCTGGCCCGCAAGAACGTGGAGTTTGAGGCCATTTTCAATGCCATCAGCGACGGCGCCCTCTTCGCGGATATCCAGCGCCGCGTGGTCATGGCCAACCCGGCCTTCCTGGCCATGTTCGGCTGGAGCCTGGAAGAGATCATCGGGCAGACTACCGAGTTCCTGTACAACAGCAAGGCCGAATACGAGGAGCTGGGAAAATCGCGCTACCATGTGGGCGCCCAGCCCCAGCAAACGATCTTTGAAAGGCAATACCGGCGCAAGGATGGCAGTCCCGTAACGTGTGAAACCCTGGGCACCCCGGTCAAGGATAAGCAAGGGCAGACCATCGGCTTCCTGGCCATCCATCGGGATATCACCGCGCGCAAGGAGGCGGAGGAGGCTTTGCAGGAAGCCCGCCGGGATTGGGAAGAGATCTTTCAGGCCATCGGCCAACCCACTTTTCTCCTGGATCAGGAACAGAAGATCACCGCGGCCAACCGGGCGGCCCTGACTGCGTTGGGGTTGCCCCTGGAAGAGATTCTGGGCCGGAGATGTTACGAATTGCTCCACTTCCGGAGCGATGGCCCGGCACCGTATTGTCCCATGGAGAAGCTGCTGGCTTCCGGGCGGGTGGAAACCATGGAAATGGAGGTGGAGGCCCTGGAGGGCACCTATCTGGTTTCCTGCACCCCGGTGTTTGATGGCCAGGGAAACCTGAAGAAAGTCATCCATATCGCCACCGACATTACGGCCCGCAAGCGGGCGGAGGAGGCGCTGCGGGAGACCCAAGAACGGCTGCGGCTGGCCCTTCAAGGGTCAAACACCGGCCTCTGGGACTGGGACCTGCGCACGGATCAGGTCTATTTCTCGCCGGAATGGAAAGGACAGTTAGGCTACGCGGATCACGAAATCTCACATCGTTACGAAGAATGGGAGTCCCGCCTGCATCCCGATGACCGGGAAAGCACCCTGGCCGCTTTGCAGGAATACTTTGACGACCGCTCGCCGGAATATGATATCGAGTTCCGGCTGCGGCACAAAGACGGCACGTATCGCTGGATCAACGCCCGGGGGGCGGTCATCAAGGACGCTGCGGGAAAGCCCTATCGCATGATGGGCTGCCACATCGACATCTCCGAGCGCAAGCAGGCGGAGGAGGCGTTGCTCGTAAGTGAGGAACGCTACCGATCCCTGGTGGAGAACATTGATCTCGGCATAACTTTAATAGGCTCCGACTACCGGATAAAAATGGTGAATAACGCGTTTGGAAAAAAATTTAACAAACCTGTGAGTGAATTTATTGGTAAGGAGTGTTTCCGAGAATTGGAAAAACGAAATGCCGTATGTCCACACTGCCCGGGGAGAATAGCGATGGCCACCGGTAAGTTGGCCGAGGTTGAAACTGAGGGCGTCCGGGATGATGGGACTACTTTTGTGACAGCCAATTATGCCTTCCCGAGTTTCGGTGCCGATGGCGAGATTACTGGATTCATCGAGGTGGTGCAAGATATCACTGAGCGCAAACAAGCGGAGGAGGCGTTATCTAAGAAACACCTGGAGTTGCAGAAGACCGCCCAGCAGCTCGAGCAATCCATGAACATGCTGCAACTGATTATGGAATCGATACCCGTCAGGGTTTTTTGGAAGGACAGGGAATCCCGTTACTTGGGGTGCAATACCCTTTTTGCCCGGGATGCAGGCTTAAGCTGGCCCGGGCAGCTTGTAGGCCTGGACGACTTTGCCATGGGCTGGAGGGAACAGGCGGAGCTTTACCGGGCGGATGACCGCCTGGTCATGGAATCCGGTCTCCCCAAGATGAACATCATCGAGCCGCAAACCACCCCCACAGGCGACAAGATCTGGCTGAATACCAGCAAAGTGCCGTTGCGGATGTCTAACGGTGAGGTCTTTGGGGTTTTGGGGGTATATGAAGATATCACCGCGCGCAAGCAGGCGGAGGAGGCCCTGGCGGAAGAAGCCATCCGCAGGCGCATCCTGGTGGAGCAGTCGCGAGACGGGATCGTCGTCCTGGATGAAACCGGCCAGGTCTACGAGGCAAACCAGCGATATGCCCAGATGTTGGGATATTCCCCCGAGGAAGTTAGCCGGCTATACGTCTGGGATTGGGACGCGCAATGGACCCGGGAAGAACTGTTGGAAATGCTCCGAACCGTCGATGATACCGGGGATCACTTCGAGACCCGCTATCGCCGGCGGGACGGCACCATCTTTGACGTGGAAATCAGTTCAAACGGCGTCGTGTTGGGGGGGCGGAAGCTGGTATTCTGCGTATGCCGGGATATTTCGCGACGCAAGGCCGCGGAACGGGCCCTGCGGGAGAGCGAAGAAAAGTACCGGTTGTTGGTTGGCCAGATCCCGGCGGTGGTCTTCCGGGGCTACGCGGACTGGAGCATGGATACTTTTGATGACCGGAAAATTGAGACATTAACGGGATACCCCAAGGAAGATTTTGACAGCCGCCGCCGGAAATGGTCCGACCTGGTTCTGGCAGAAGACCTCCCCCAGGCTAAAGGTAAATTCCTCGAAGGCCTAAAGACCACGGGGACCTATGAGAGAGAATACCGCATCCGCAAGAAGTCCGGGGAGATTATCTGGGTCCAGGTCCAGGGCCGCATCTTCCTGGATGCCCACGGCAAGATTGACTATATCAGCGGGGTAATCTCTGACATCACCGCGCGGAAAAAAGCGGCAGAAGCTTTGCTCAAATATGAGTTCATCGCCAACACCGCCAAAGACTGCATGACCTTGATCGACCGCAATTACCTTTACGAGGCGGCCAATGCCGCCTATTGCCAGGCCCACGGCAAGACCCGGGAAGAAGTGGTGGGACAGAGCGTGGCCAGCATTTGGGGACAGGATACCTTTGACTCCACTATTAAACCCTTTTTAGACCAATGCTTTACCGGGCAGGCGGTGGAATTCGAGGGGTGGTTTCCTTTCGGAAAGAGGGGCATGGGCTGTTATAGCGTTTCCTATAATCCTTATTTTAATGCAGACGGGACCGTGGCCTATGCCGCGGTGGTGAGCCATGACATTACCCAACGCAAACGCGCAGAGGAGGAACTCCGGAAGGAACGGGACCTCACCCTGTCCATCATGGAGAGCCTGCCGGGCATCTTTTACCTTTTCGATGCAGCAGGGAGAATAGCGCGATGGAATAAAAACCTGGAGGAGATATCGAAGTACTCGGCCCCGGAGATTGACGCCTTGCATCCCCTGGATTTCTTCACCGGCCAGGATAAATCCCGCATCCAAGAAGCCGTCCAAACCACCTTTGCCGCCGGGGAGGCGCACGTTGAAGCGGAGTTGGTCTCCAAAGATGGGGGCAAAACCCCTTACTTATTCACGGGCCGGCGCATCACCATGGAAGGCAGACCGTTCCTGGTGGGAATGGGCCTGGATATCTCCGCACGCCGCCAGATGGAAGAGGCCCTGAGGGAGAGTGAACAAAGGTTTAGGGATATTGCCGATAATTCCCTGGAGTGGATTTGGGAAGTAGACGCGCATGGAAAATACACGTATTCCAGCTCTATGGTGGAAAGATTAATGGGATATAGGCCGGAGGAAATCCTGAACCGGAATTTTTCTGAATTTTTCCACCCCGATGACCAGGAAGAATTGAAGCACAAAGCCTTAGAAATCTTTGAGGCCAAGTTGCCTTTTCAGGAATTCATCAATCGGAACATCCATAAGGATGGCCGGGAGGTGTGGTTGTCGACCAGCGGTGTGCCCATACTGGACAATAATGGCGACATTATTGGCTATCGGGGCGCAGACACGGACATAACCAAACGCCGGCAAGCGGAAGACGCTCTTAAGGAGAGCGAAAGCTTCCTGGCCAGCGTCTTCGCCAGCATCCAGGACTATATCACCATTTTAGACAGGGACCTCAACATCCTCCGGGTCAATCCCGCCAGAGAGCGGGCCTTTGCCCCGGAAATGCCCCTGTTGGGGAAGAAATGTTATGAGGTCTTACACCATGCCAGCCAGCCTTGCGAGGATTGCACAGCCCTGCGGACTCTGGAAACAGGGCAGCCGAATGAAAAGATTGTGACCTTCGAGCTGGCGGAGCGTGGAGGCCTCAGGCATATCAATCTGTCCACCTTCCCCCTCATCGACGCCTCGGGACAGATAACCGGGGTAGTGGAAGTAGGGCGGGACATCACCGAGCAGAATCAGGCGGAGGAGTCCATCAGGGAACGGGAAAGCATGCTCTCCCTGGTCATCAATACCGTGCCCCAGATTATTTTCTGGAAAGACCTCAACTCCGTCTATCTGGGCTGCAACCTAAATTGCGCCCGGGCTGTAGGGTTGGAGACGCCCGGGACGATAGTGGGCAAAACCGAGCATGATCTGCCCTGGGAGCAGGAGGAGATAGAAACCTACCTGGCCGAAGACCGGAAGGTGATACAAACCAGACAGGGTGAGTACCACAAAATTAAAACCATACCACTGGCTGATGGCCGGCAGATATGGGTGGAGGCCACCAAGATTCCCCTTCTGGCTGCAGATGGCACGGTAATGGGAGTGCTGGGAGTCTTGGACGACATCACGGAACGGAAAAGGATGGAAGAAGAGCTCCGGGAAAGCGAAGCCGCCATCCAGGAAAGCGAGCGGCGTTTCCGGGGCCTGGTGGAAAACGTGCCCATGGGGATCATGATTATCCAAGATGGCGATCTGGTTTATCAGAACCCGGAACAAGAAAGGCTGTTCGGCCACCTGCCCATTCAGAGTTGCCGCGACTTGCTCATCTGCGTGCATCCGGATGATCTGTCGAAAGCCGAGCAATTTTGTCAAGGGATCATGGCTAATCTGTCCCAGGCCGATATTACCCTGAGATTCGCCCCCCTTGGCAGCACAGGCCCGGAAAAAGCCTTGATCTGGGTCAATTGCCGGAGCAGCATCATCGACTACCGGGGCCAGAAGGCCGTGCTCATCATCATGGTGGATATCAGCCGGACCAAGGAACTGGAATTCCTGATGCTCATCCGGGAGAAAATGGCCTCCTTGGGCCAAGTGGCCACGGGCATTGCCCATGAAATTAGAAATCCCCTTTCCGGGATCAATGTCTTTTTGGAAAGCATCAAAGAGAACTTCCAGGATCCGGAAAACGCGGGCGATGTCCTGGAACTTATCGAGGCCGCCCAGACCGCCTCGAATAAGATTGAAGGAGTGATCAAGAGGGTGCTGGACTTCTCCCGGCCGGCGGCCTTGAAATTAGCCCGGTCCAATATTAATCTGGCGGTGGACGATGCCCTTAAACTTACGGCCGCGAAGTTACGAAAAGATAATGTAAGGATCGACAGCAGCCTGGCGGCAGACCTGCCCCTGGTGTATGCGGATCAACCGTTATTGGAACAGGCCATCATCAATATGATCACTAATGCCGCCGAGGCTTTGCGGAGCACGGGGAAACCGGGGCACATCCATATCGCCACCCAAACCGTGCAGGATGCTGTCCTCATCGCTATTGAGGATTCCGGCCCGGGCATCCCTCCGGCTATCCGGGATAAGATTTTTGATCCATTTTTTACCACCAAAAGCGATGGCTCAGGGATCGGCTTAAGCCTCTGTCAAAGGATTATTGCCGACCATGGGGGCAACATAGAAGTATCCTCCTCGGATTTAGGGGGCACCAAGTTTGTTATCCGCCTGCCCAGGGAAAAGCGAGGTTCGGCCTGATGCAGCCTTTTTCCATCTTTATTGTTGATGACGAAGAGAGTATCCGACTGGGCGTGTCCTTTGCTTTGAAGAAGGATTGCCGGGTCAAGACTTTCACCACTGCCGAGGAGGCCCTGAAGGCCCTTCAAGAGGCTCTCCCGGATTTGATTCTCTTGGATATCGGCCTGCCCGGGATGAACGGAATCGACGCCTTGGGTAAAATCAAGGAGATCTCCCGGGAAGTTCTGGTAATCATGATTACCGCGTATGAAGAAATTGACACGGTTATTAAGGCCATGAAGATGGGAGCCCATGATTATATCGTCAAACCTATTCAACTGGATTTGCTGCGGGCCAGTATCAAGAATGCCCTGAAAACCATCAAGATGAGAAAGGAGATCCAGGCGCTCCAGGAAAGAAGTCTCCGGGAAAATATGCCCTGTTTCATCGGAGAGAGCGACGCCATCCAAGATGTCATGAAGATTGTCACCCGGGTGGCCCAAAGCCCGGACACCCCGGTGATCATTTTGGGGGAATCCGGCACCGGGAAAGAATTGGTGGCCAGCGCCATTCATTATCAGAGTCCGAATTTCCAGGGGCCTTTTGTCACCTTGAACTGCGCCGCCATTCCCCGGGAACTGCTGGAAAGCGAGTTGTTCGGTTACGAAAGGGGAGCCTTTAGCGGCGCCGCGGCCGACGGCAAGAAAGGTTTGGTGGAACAGGCCGGGGGAGGCACCCTGTTTTTGGATGAGGTGGGCGACCTGAGTCTGGAGGCCCAGGCCAAGCTGCTGCGCTTTCTGGAGAAAGGAGAGTTTTACCGCTTGGGGGGAACCAAGAAACTCCAGGTGCGCACCCGGGTGGTCTCGGCCACTAACAAGGATATCCAGGCCATGATCGACCAGGGCCTCTTCCGGGCGGATCTTTATTACCGGCTGGCGGTCATCAAAATCCGGGTGCCCTCCTTAAATGAACGCCCCGAAGATATTGTCCCCATTGCCAAATACTTTCTGGTGGAGTTGAGCGGCAAATTCCGGAAGGAGTTTACCGGCATCGCCCCGGCAGCGGAAAACCTGCTCCAACATTATCCCTGGAAAGGTAACGTGCGGGAACTGCGGAATATTATCGAAAGGGGCATGCTGCTGGAGAACGGCCCCCAACTGCAGCTCACCGATCTGGGCCTGAGGGGAACGCCCCCCCCCGCCCCCCTGCCCCGGGCCGCCACTGTAGCCGGCTTTCCCCCACTGCCCGACGAGGGGCTGGATTTGGCCGCCCTGGAAAAGCATTTCATCAAAGAAGCCTTGAAAAAGGCCCGGGGCAACAGCCGCTTGGCCGCCAACCTGCTGCGCATGAGTTACTATAGCTTTCGTTACAAGCGGAAGACCCTGCACGAACTGAAAGACCTGGCCTGATTCCCAACCTTTACCGATTTATTTGAATTTCCCGGGCTATTCATCCCGGGAACCCGCCATTTTTCAGATCTCCCCATTCTCAGCCAATCTGCAAGCCCTCCTTGGGCCGGGTGGGGCGAGGCTTGTCCCGCAGTGGGCCATTTGGCCTATTTGCCTTTGGCCATTTGGCCCACTGCGGTTCGGAGATAGGCGCGCCCTTCTGGCTGTCACTATGTAACTTCCTGATATTACATCAATAATATTTCTGCGATTCCTGGCACAGGACTGGCAATGGGGGAGTTGACCACCCATTCCACCAAAGGGACCAAGAAGATGACCAACAAAGAGATGATGAAGGAACAAAGGGTCTTGTTGGTTGATGATGACCAGAGCATTCGTCTCTCCCTCTCCTATTTTTTTCGCAACAAAGTCGGTTCCTTTAAGGCCCTGGAAACCGCGGAACAGGCCCTGGACCACCTGCGGACGGAAACCTGCGATATCGTCCTGTGCGACTACCGCCTGCCAGGTATGGACGGTCTCGCCTTTTTTCAGGAATTGCACCGTCGCGATTTGCCGGTCTTGAAAGTTCTCATTACGGCCCACGGCGATATGGAAGTGGCCCTCGCCGCCATTAAGACCGGTATCCATGATTTTATTCTGAAGCCCTTCAATGGCCACACGGTGGCCCAATCTCTCATTAAGTTGCTGGAAAAACGCCCAAGACAAAGCCACGGGCCCCAGATGGACGGTAAAACTCTGGAAGAGATACGGCAGCATCTAAATGCAAAACATGAAGCTTTACTGAGAAAAATAACTCATAGGATGAATAACGTTTTGCAGGGGATGGTAGGAAATGCCGATATGGGCCTCTTGGAATTGGGCAATAGCAGTCAGCTTACAAAGAGATTTGATAATATTATTGGCGGCATCGATGAGATGATGAAATTAACTAAAGAAGTTACTTTTACATGTGAACCCGGCAAAATAAATGCAGAGTCAATTGATGTTGCCGCTTTGGTAGATAGAGTTATTATAAAATATATCGATATTCTTAAAAATGAACATATCAAGTTATATAAGTGGTATGGGGAACATAATAACGTCACAACATATCCTGAATATTTATACGATATTATCGACAACACTTTTTATAATATAATTCAAGAATTAAAAGATAAATATAAAGGAGATAAGATATTAAATCTATACATCAATAAAGAAAGCTCTTCTGTCAAAATCAAAATAGCTGACAACAGCCGGGGTATGATACCAGATATCCTGGATGACGTAACGATGGGAGGATTCACTACCCAACCCTTCGGAAATTGCTTGGGACCACAGATTGTCGATATCTTAAGTCGTACAATTGGTGCAACTATTAAGACTATAAACGAAATTGGCAGGGGCACAAGCGTGGAAATAACCATACCTTTATTAACACCTGGCGTTGCTGTAGAAAGGGGGAGGTATAAATTAACTCGACAATTAAATAAATTGTAAACCCGGTCCAAAGGTGAAAGTAAATTTACCGATACTGTAAATGGTCGAGAGTCACGTTAATTTACACAATAAATCATACAGGAGATGCACTATGTTTTTCAAGAATTTGCGGCTCAGCGTCAAGCTGATCGGTGGTTTTGTGATTGTCGCCCTTATTACTTTGGTTGTCGGCTTCATGGGCTGGAAAGGCATCAACAACACCCTAGCAGCCAGTGAAAAGATGAGCTTCATTGATGGGGTGGCGAAAAACATCCTGGGCCGGGAGATCGATCACCTGAATTGGGCCCGGAAGGTAGGGGAGTTCCAACGCAATGAAAACCAGACGGACTTGGCCGTAGAAAAGGACCACACCAAATGCGCCTTCGGTAAATGGTATTACGGCGCTGAAAGAAAAAAGGCGGAAGAGGAGATTCCGGAAATCAAATCTTTGCTGCAACAGGTGGATGAACCCCACCGGCGGCTCCATGAATCGGCCAAGGGACTGGAGCAGCTCCTGAAGAAAGGCAAGGAGCACCGGGCTGAAGCCGTTACTTTTTATCAAGGGAATGTCATCAAGGAGCTGAACTCCGTCCAGAAACTCCTGGAGGAAATCGGCCCCAAGGCGGAACAGCATGCCAGGGAAGTAAAAAAGGGTACAGAGGCGCAGTCCAGCCGGGTCCTGACCTTGGCCGTCTCCATCATGATCTTGGGCGCGGTAGTGGCCCTGGCCCTGGGACTCATTTTGAGCCTGTCCATCACCCGGCCCATTAACCGCATTATCGCCAGCTTAAATGAGGGCGCGGAACAGGTCTCCTCGGCCGCGGTGCAGGTGTCTTCCGCCAGCCAATCCCTGGCCCAGGGAGCCTCGGAGCAGGCCGCGTCTTTGGAGGAGACCACCGCGTCCATGGAAGAAATGGCCTCCATGACCAAGACCAACGCCAGCAACGCCAACGAAGCCAACAGTCTGATGGGCGAATCCAGCCGGGTGGTAACCCAGGCCAACGAGTCCATGACCGCCTTGACCCAGTCCATGAAGGAGGTATCCGCGGCCAGCGAAGAGACCGCCAAGATCATCAAGACCATTGACGAGATCGCCTTCCAGACCAACCTTTTGGCCCTGAACGCGGCGGTGGAGGCGGCCCGGGCCGGGGAGGCGGGGGCCGGTTTCGCGGTGGTGGCGGATGAGGTGCGCAACCTGGCCATGCGAGCGGCCGAGGCGGCCAAGAATACCGCCAATCTCATCGAAGGCACGGTGACCAAGGTAAAGGAAGGTTCGGAACTGGTGGGCAGGACCGCGGAGGCCTTTTCCCAGGTAGCCTCCAGCTCCACCAAGATGAAGGAACTGGTGGGGGAGATTTCCGCGGCTTCCGGGGAACAGTCCCAGGGTGTGGACCAAATCAACAAGGCCATCAATGAGATGAACCAGGTGACCCAGCAGGTGGCCGCCAATGCCGAGGAAAGCGCCAGCGCCTCGGAGGAGTTGAATGCCCAGGCAGAGCAGATGAAGGGCTACGTGGAGGATTTAAGCACTGTGATAGGTGGTAATAACCAATCCGGGCACGTATATGGGGGCAATGGTTCCCTGGCCCGCAAGGTGTTCAGCCGTGCCGGCAAAGGCTCTAAAGTTAAGATCCCGCAGCCGGGCGTAAAGTTGTTGGGGGCCGGCGGCGGGGCAGCCAGAGGGGCGGGCGGCAAAAAGATCTCCCCGGAACAGCTCATTCCCTTGGATGAAGGCAATTTTAAGGATTTTTAACCCTGGTTAATCGCCTTCCCAGGTAAAGGGGAGATTGGCTGAGCCAAGCGGCCAATTTCCCCAATTCTCCAAGATTATCAGAGGTTGGACCCTATCGTTCACGAGGAGATAAAGGCGATGGAAGCACATAAGATCATTAACCTGGAGGAAACCCAGGAGTCGGTTGGCCAAGCCGGCAAATATCTCACCTTTGCCCTGGGGCAGGAGGAATATGGCATCGGTATTCTCAAAATCAGAGAGATCATCGGCATGATGCCGATTACCGCGGTGCCGCAGACACCTGCGTTTATCAAGGGGGTCATTAATCTCCGGGGCAAAGTGATCCCGGTTACGGACCTCAGAATGAAATTCGGCCTGGAAATCACGGATTACACGGAGCGCACCTGCATTATCGTGGTGGAGATCGAAAATGGTTCCAGGTTATTGACGATGGGCCTGGTGGTGGATGGCGTCTCTGAGGTGGCCAACATCAAGGGGGGAGAGATTGAAGGGGCCCCGGATTTCGGGGATGGCAGGCATACCGGCTTTATCAAAGGCATGGCCAAGATCGCGGGGGGAGTCAAGATCCTTCTGGATATTGACTGCATCTTGACCGGGGAGCAACTGGCCGGCTTGGAAGAACTGCATTAATCCTGGAGAGAGCTGCAGAACGATGATTTTCCCCCGGCAGAGGCTGCGGCCAGGCCGGGGGAAAGCCTCCCCTTAACCGGGAAAAGAGTGGTGACCCAGAACCGGTACTGAACGCGTTAAGCTCAGGGTAAGTGGCGCAAGTTGACCTTACTTGGCGCAGGATAATTACTCGTCATCCCGAACCGGGAAGGCTTGAAAATCAAGTCAGCGCTGAGGACACCAATATGCCCCAGGCTATTTCGGGGTTGAAAAATCGGGCGGATTTCTCCGCCGCTGGGAAAGGTTAGGGATATGGGCAACAATAATTGGCTGACAATCACCGAAGTGGTGCAAAAGAGCAATTTCAGCGATATTGAGGCGCGGCGGATAGTCAAGAAGTTTGGTGAATTTCTGGCCCCCAGGAATTTCGGCGATATTATTAAATACCCCCCGGCAGCGGTGGAGGCTGTCACCCTGATCGGTGAACTTTGCCAGCAAGGCTGCAGCAGCGAGGAAATCACCGCCATCTTGAACCGCAAGGAGCAGATCCCCAAAGAGTCCATCATGGGCGAACTGGAACGGGAAGTAAAAACCTTGTTAATGCTGCAAAACCAGGCTTGTCAGTTGTTGCGGTCCACCTTTGAAATGGTGCAGAACCTGATGTCCGACGTGGCGATCCTGACCGCGAAATTAGCGGCCGCAGAGGGAGAAATCCAGAATCTCAAGGAAAATCATTAACATCTTCTGGCAAGGGGGAACGACTAATACCAAGTTCGTTTTGAAATGAAACAAACTAACATGCTAACATATTGATATCACTTGTAGGGGCGGGTTTAAAACCCGCCCCTACAATGCGAACATGGTATAAAGTCTGGAGTAATTGCCATAACCCTGCCCTTAAGGAAATGGTCTGCAAAGCGGCAGGTACCGCCCTTTATCCCGGGCCTGCTGCCTGGGAAGAAGCGTTTACCAGGATAAATTTTTTCCCAATAAAATGTTTTTGGTTACTTCCAGGTTCGATGGTTTTTTCAAGACCCAGGGATTTGCCAATTACAGCCTGGATCAAAAACGTGGCGGGGCTCACTGGAGGCAGTGGGAGTTCAGATTTTTACTACTAAAACCGGGCAAGGGGCATTACCGATGACCTTCTCCGTGGTGCTCCCCATGAGGAGTTTCTTCAAACCGGTGCGGCCATGGCTGCCCATAATAATCAAGTCAACCTCATGGTTAATGGCCTGTTGAACGATGCCAATAACAGGAACGACTCCCCTGGGAGAAATCCCCTTTACATATTTTAAAGAAATGCCGCTCTGCTTGGCGGCGGTGAGCATCTTCTGAATGATGGCCTGGGCTTCGAGGATATCACCTTTCTTTGGGGCCACCGCCACCCCGAGCAATTGGCTCCGGGCCTGTTTGGCCATAGCCAGGCCGAGTTTCCAGGCCCTCTCGCTGGAAGGAGATCCATCCAAGGCCACCAGCAGGCGCTGGAAACACACCGCCGCCCCCCGGGGCACGACCATAACGTTCCCGGGGCTGTGGCCAATAACCTGGGCGGTGACACTTCCCATTAAAATGCGGTCCAAGGCGGTTTTTCCACGCCGGCCCATGATCACCAAGTCCGGGGAAATCTTCGCGGCTGCCGACAGGATGGCGGCATGCGTCACCGGTCCCTGGAGCACCACCGGCTGCATACCTACCCCTAGCTTAGCGGCTGCGTCCTTAATGGCCTCCATATTTTTCTGCACTTCTGCGGCCGCCTGATATTCCGAACCGACTTCCAGCACCTGGACGACATGGACCAGGCTGCCGCAAGCCTGGGCCAATTCCAGGGTAACGGCCACGGCGTTCTGCCCCGAGGGGGAACCATCGGTGCAGACCATCAATTTATCCCATCTGGCGGGACAGACCAGCGCCGGGCAGATCTCCATATCTTTATCTCACGCCTCGACTTGATAACCGCAATCAACCCTTCCCTTGGAAAGCATCATAACATAAAATTACGGAATCGATGGTACTCATCCTTCTCCGTGGAGGATGAGGCCGGACCAGAAATAGGGATGGGGTTCTTTGGAGCGCACTACCTGGCGGGCGGCCTTTAACGCCTCAATCTTGGGCTTTCCCTCCTTTAAGGCTTTATAAAACGCCGCATAAAACTTCAAAGATTCATCCACCGGGATGTTCCACAGGGACACCATAACGCTCCGGGACCCGGCCTGTTGGAAGGCCCGTGCGAAGTTGAGCACCCCCTCCCCCTGCATCACCTGGCCCACCCCGGTCATACAGGCGGCCAGGGTGACCAGATCGGCGTCCAGCTTGAGGTGCATGACCTTGCTAAAGGTGAGAAAACCGTTGTCGGGCGGCTTATTCTCCACCTGGGTCAGCACCAGGGTCGGCTCCCGCACCCCGGCCAGGTTGTCCGCCATAAACCCATGGGTGCCGAAAAACAGATAGCGATACTGAGCCAAGGGGGTGTGGCGCACCCGGGTCTCGGTGGCCTGTACGTCCAGCAGGATGCCGGGAGGCCGCACCGGCTCCCCGAACAGGCCGGCCAGATCCTCCACCGTCTTCCGGGTCTCGGGCAGGGGCGGAAATACGAGGCGGCCCCCCCGGACGCCGCTGGCCGACATGGTGAGGGCTTTCTCCGGCCCGGTGGATTTCAGTTCCCCCGCCTTCTCCTTCCCGGACTTAAAGGCCAGATAGCGGCTGCTGGCTTGGTCAAAGATGGGGTCCCCCAGGGCAAACAGCGCTTTGGAGGCGTGAGTGGCCCCGAGATGGCGGTTCAGGACCAGGATGGCAGCCGACTGGGAGTAGGAAACCGCCCAGCGGTCCCCCACCAGGACGCTCTTATCCCAACCCGGCCCCGCCTCCACTGCCAGGGCCTCAAAGGGGAAGGCCCCCAGCACCCCATCCGGCACGATGATCAGGTGGGTTTTCGGCGCCACCCCGGCCAGGGCCGGCTTCAGCAATTCTCCATACAGTTTGGCCGCCTCGCTGACAGAAAACCGGGACAAATCTTCCCGCCGCAACACGTCCTGCCGGAATGGGGACAGTATGGCGCCCAGGCGTTTTTCCAAGGCCTCTTGCCCCAGGGGGATACGGAAGACCTGGGTCTTGCCGCCGGGCTCCACCCTAAAAAGATAGCTCTGCTTATCACCCAGGGCATACTCCACGAGCACTTCTCCCGGTTTTAGCGGCAGTTCCTGGGCCTTATAAGGTTGGGGATAACGCAGGGCGGCATAGCGGGGCTGCCGGCGCCGCAATTCCGCCACTAACTCCTGTTGTTTTTTCTGCAATGTTTCAATTTCCAGATGGAATTGCTCCGCAGGTTGTTCTTGCCGGTCCCAGCCTTTGCCCCGTTCCTGTAAGCGTTCCGGCCTCTGGGCTTCCAGGGCCGCCAGGCGCTCCTGGAGGCTCTTTTCCCGGGCCGCCAGATCCGGGGGCAATTGGAAGCTCTCCCGGGCGGCCCCGGCCGCCATTGCCTCCAGCAGGGAGCGGGCCTTGATGGACTCGGCAAAATAAAAGGCCGCAGCCCCGGCATCCGGTCCGTAGGTTTGCAGGGCTTGGGGAAGGGGCTCCCCCTTTTGGGCCATCTGCGCCAGGACCTCCACCAGGCCCCGATAGGCCCGGGAATAACCGCCCAGGAGTCCGGACTCGAAGAAACCGGTACGCTCCCCGGAGGTGCGGCCCCGCAGCCCTTCGATGTTTTTAATGGCTTCCAGAAAGGCGGGATAGGCCTCTTGCCATTGCCCCAAACCCTGCAGCGCCAAGCCCTTCTGAGTATAGTACAAGGCCTGGTATTGAGGCCGGTACCACGCCTTGGGAGCGTGGCGGGTTAAGGCGTTTAGGGCGGATTCATACTGTCCTTGGGCCAGATAAAGTTCCACCAGGCCGTGGTCGCCCTTCACCGGCAAGGCCCGGCGGAAACAAGATTCCGCCTGGCTGTAATCTTTTTTGAGCAGATAGAGATATCCCAGGTTGGTGAGACTGCCCGCGGTGCGCAGGTCTTGGAGTCCCAACGCCTGTTCTCTAATCCGGGCGGCGCGCTGGGCCAAGGGGAGGGCCTGGTCATAGGCCCCCATCTGCGCATGAAGGACTGCCAGGTTGTGGAGGGCGGCCGCGGTGCGCGGGTGTTCCGGGCCTAAGGCCTTTTCACTGATCCGCAGGGCTTGCTGAGTCATTTGCAGGCCCTTGTCCTGGGCCCCCATCTGCCCGTAGAGGAACCCCAGGATCATCAGGCTTTGGGCGGTTTGGGGATTTTCGGGCCCCAGGTTCTTCTCCCTGATCCTTAAGGATTGCTGGGCCAGGGGCAGGCCCTTGTCAAAGAAACTCAGGAGGGAATAAAGCCTCGCCAAACGGGCCATGCTGGCCGCGGTGAGGGGGTGGTCCGGTCCCAGGGTCTTCTCCCGGAGCTGCAGGGCCCGCTCGTATAAGGACAGGGCCTTATAGTTATGACCCGCGGCCTCCAGGGCCCGGCCCTGTTTCATTAATTCCCCGGCTTCCGGCACATCCCCGGTTTGGGCCGAACTCGAGTCCTCCTCAGACAGAGAGGAGGCAGGAGGACGCGCGCCTTTTTTCTCAGCCCACCCGGGGGCGGCCGTCAAGGCGGCGATCAGGACCCACAGACAGGCAGCGGTGAGTTTACGCATAACAGCCTCCCAGGCTTTATCTAAGAGGATCAACCCCTTGCGTCATTAGGGCTGCGCCCCTTTCAGCGCTTGGTCCCGGACACAGGCCTTCAGGTCTTTCAGGGCTGCGTCTCCCGGCCTTTTGGCCAACATGGCGTCCACCATCTTCGTCATTTCCGGAAACTGCCGGTACTCGGCCAGGACGCTGAAGAAATACAATTCCGGCGTGACATCGTCGGCGGCGGCGCCTTTCTTTAAATCCAGATAGACCTTCTCGGCTTCCTTGATTTTGCTTTGAGCCGCACTGGAGAGCGGCGCCGTAGCCTTGGCCGCGGGCTCGCATTTGGGCCCCATGGTCTGAATGACCCCTGATTTACCCATGGCGGCAGGGGCTAGGGGCAGCGGCGTCCCCCTCATCTGCTTGCTGGCTTTGGTGGGTAAGATTTTCACCTCCGGCTGGGGGGCCGGCTGCTTGCCGTCCAAGACCTTGCTCTCTCCCTCGCCGGCCAGGAAAATTACCGGTTCCCTCCAGGTCTCCTGCCGGCCGCTGGCAAAGTAGAGGATCGTCAGCGAAGCAGCCGCCGCCAACTGCAGGTGGTCGCCCTGGCGGACCTTCATAAAGGCCCGCACCTTGGCCGGTTCCTGGTTATCCCCTTGATTCCAGTAGGTGGCTGCCCCGGTAAGTTTGGTGATCAGCCCCACGTCCGGCAAGGACTTCTGGGCCGCCACCGGGGCCGCCAGCAAGGAGGCGAACCCCGCCAGGCAAAGAATACCGGTGCACTTCATTATTCCCTTAATCTTCATTACCGCTCCCTCCGTCAGAAATGTCACTGGGGTTATCTTCCTTAAGACCCTTGACCTCCAGGACCTCCACCGTTTCTTGGCGGCCCTTGACCCGGACTTTCCGGAGGCCGCCCGTCACCACCCCCGGACCAGCCGCCTCAATGGTTCCAAAGCTGGCGACGATGGTCCATCCCAGCTCTTTCGTCAAACCTTCCAAACGCGAGGCCGTGTTCACCGTGTCGCCCACGGCCGTGAATTCAAACCGTTGGGAGGAGCCGATATTGCCCACCACCGCCTCACCCGTATGCACCCCGATGCCGATACGGAATTCCGGCAAGCCGCGGCTCACAAACCGCCTGGCCATCCAGGCGTCGAACTCCCTGGCCCTCGCCGCCACCGCCAGGGCAGCCCGAAGGGCCCGGCGGGCATGATCCGGGTAGGGAGCCAGCGAACCGAACACCGCCATGATGGCATCGCCGATAAACTTGTCCACCGTCCCTCCTTGCGCCAGGATGGGCTCGCACACCCGGCTGAAATAGGTGTTGAGCATCTCCACCACTTCATGGGGGTTGAGAGACTCGGAAATGGCAGTGAAATTGCGGATATCCGCAAAGAGCACAGTCACCGTCAGGGCCTCTCCTCCCAGGTCAGGCTCCCGGCCCGAGGCCAGCAGCTTCTCCACCACTTCCTCGGAGGCATAGCGCCCAAAGATCTGCCGCAGACGGGCGCGTTCCCGTTCTTCCCCGGTGAGCCGCAGTCCCAGAACACCCAGGTAGCTCAGCCCCAGGCCCGCCTGGAGGACCGCGGCTGGCAGCAGCAGATTGCTGCGGAAGAGTATAAAGGCGCAGACTGCCGCACTCAAGGCCAACAGCGCCAGGACCGCCAATCCCGGCCCGGGGGCCAGTCTGAAAAACAGCAGGGTGCCCAGGGCCAGGAGGGCAACCAGGTAAGCCAGCCGATACGGGGTGGCCGCCGGCCGGGGGCTGCGCCCGGTGAGGATGGTTTCCACGATATTGGCATGCACTTCCGCGCCGCTCATCAAGCGGGCCGGGATATTGAAAAACCCCCGGGAATAAGGGGTCTGGTGCAGATCCTGAATGCCGGCAGCCTCATAGGCAATGATGACCGCCTTGCCCTGGAGGCGCCGCACCTGGGGATCCTGGGCCGCGGCCGGCAAGAGCAGCCGCCGGAAAGAAATCCGGGGGATGGTGCCCGGCGGGCCGCTGAAATTTAGGAAGGAAAGGGGAGGCTGGTCCGGACCGGAGCCGGGGGCGGCCATGCGGTCCGCCAAGAGCTTGCCGAACGCGACCCACGCCCCCCCGTCGGCCGTGGGGATGGCAGGCAAAAAGCGGCGGATCACCCCGTCAGGGTCAAGGTAGAACTTGACCAAACCCACATCGTCCAGCTTTCCCGGCAGAGCCGCCCAGTAATCGGGGAGCGGCAGGAGGGCCTTTTCTTTACCGTCGGCGCCGTAGGCCAGGTCGCCGGCCAGGATCACCGCCCCGGAGGCCAGTTGCTCCCGGAAGGGCAAATCGTAGGTGCGGCTTTGGCCGCTTTCCGGCAATTGCAGCCGTTGCAGCCAGGATTCGGCGCTCACCGAAAAGAGAACGTCCAGGCCGATGACCTTGACCCCGGCCTGCCGCAAGACCGCAATCGCTTGGGCAAAGTGCGGGCTCCAGAACACCAGGGGCTCATCCTGGTGCTCCAGCCGGGTCTGGTCATCGATGGCCGCGATGACCACCTGTTGGGGCTCGTATCTCCGGCCGGAAAGTTGATGCCACAGGTCATAATACCAGTCCTCCGCCAACCCCAGCCACCCGTTCCGGAAGGCCGCTTCGGCCCCTGCCCCTAAAAGAACCACCAGCAAGAGGCCGCAAAGAAACCTTTTACTCACGCGGCGCTACCCGCAGGCACCGGCCCGAAGTCCCCATCCCCGGCCGGGACTTTCATCTTGCAGAACATCAGGGCTCCCTTACGGCCTCCAAAGACATCCCCACGGTTCATCATCATGGCAATAAAAAGCCGAGGAACCTTCCTTAAGGCAACTCGGCTATTGCGGCACCCCAAATCATGACAAGACCTTGGCATCAGGGCAGACCCTGGTTTAGAAATATTCCATAATCAGGAAGCAAAGTCAATGGCCAGGGCCTCTGCCGGTTGCGCCTCCGGCGCTCCAGAAAGAGGCGCAGGAGAGCAACTGGTCCTGGCACGGCAATGATGAGGGCGGGGAATAATACCATGTTCCCATGGTTGGGGCGGGTGGTAAACCCGCTTAGGCAAAAAAAGCTGAAAATTAAAAAAGGAAATTTTCTCGATAAGCAAACTCAAGGAAAGCGGTCTTCCCAGACAACCTTCATCCCCCACAGACAACTGCCCTATAATGTTATGCAAATTGTTTGCCAGCCCCATGGTTTTTTGCTATGGTGGCTGACCAGAAGGACTGTTGAGTTTTCATTTGTCCTTCGGAAAGGCCGGAATGGGGAGGAGGCTTGACGGCCGTAACTTTTGAGGATTAAGGACGTCTCTTTTTTAGTCAGGGGGGATTTATGCCACCACCGCAACAGGGCTTGAGAACCTTTCGGGTCCTTATCTTGCTGTTTCCCTTGCTGCTGCCGGCCCTCTTGGCCGGCTGCCCGGGGGGCGGCGACCTCTCTTTTCCCACGGAGTATCAGGCCGTGTTTCTGGACAACGGCCAGGTCTTTTTCGGCAAGATCGGGGCAACCGATTCCGCCTTCCTTACTCTCAGGGATGTTTATTACGTCCAGCGGCTAGTAAGCGGCGAGAAAAAAGAGGCCAGGAGCATCCTGATGCGGTTGGGCAGCGAGTGGCACGGTCCGGATTTCATGCGCATCAATACCCGGCACATCGTGCGCCTGGAACCGGTGGCCCCGGATTCCCAGGTGGCCCGGCTCATCCGGGAGGCCAAGGCGGCCCCGGCCGCGGCCGGGCCGGCCCCGGGACCGGCGGTGAGCCCGCCGCCGGCGGCTGCGCCCGAGGGTAAGCCGGGCAAAGGGGAAAAGAAGGCAGCCCCGGCGCGCCGCTAGGGTGCCGGGGAACACCGGGCAGGGAAGAGTGTAGGAGGGTGTAGGGCGGGAAAGCGCAGCGCATCCCGCCTTCAGGTAGCTTTGCCTGCTACGAAAAGTTCCAAGTTCCAGGTTCCAAGTTCCAAGTTGGTGGGGCGGCCGTCTCTGGCCGCCATAGAGGTTGGCGGGCGGGGACGCCCGCCCCACTGCACGGAGGCCCGCCCCACCCAGCCTTTTCATTCTTTTGAGAGAGCCAACAGATCATGAGCGACTGCTCTGAAAATGTCCATCGTCGGGCGTGTCTCACGCGCCGAAATGGGGGGTAATGTGTCTTTTCGAGGATCTCTTTATTGTTTCTCGCCAAGACGCCAAGGACGCAAAGAGAGGATAAAAAAACTTGGCGATCTTTGCGTCTTTGCGAGAAAACGTTTTACCCTCGTTCCCAAGCTGTGCTTGGGAACGGGAATTTTGGCCCAAGCTGCGCTTGGGCACCACCGGGAATAAGGTGCCAAAGCGCAGCTTTGCCGGAAAAATGGGTTCCCAAGTGCAACTTGGGAACCAGGGAAAATCTCATACTGTTTAGTGAACAGCATTGGTATTAGCCCGGGCCGTCTGCTGCCGGGGGAGGAAGGGCCATGCAAATCAGAGCAAAAAGAAGAGCCGTAGGGCGGGAAGGCATCGCGTCTCCCGACTTTCCTGGCTGGACGCGGGGGTTGCTGGCCGCGGCCCTGGGGCTGGCGCTGGTCCTGGCGCCGGGGCTGTGCCCGGCCGATGACCTGACCGTGGATGTCTCGCAAAGTAATTCCCCTTACGATGTTGTTGGCGACCTCACGTATGATAACGAATATATTGGCACCACCGCGGCCGGGGGCGTTTTAAATCAGAGCGCGTACATAAATCAAGTTTCCAACAATCTCCGGATAGGCGAAAATGCCGGCAGCAGCGGCAGCTACAACCTGAGCGGCACCGGCAGCCTCTCCGCGTTCCGTGAATACGTGGGCTACAACGGCAGCGGCACCTTTACCCAAAGCGGCGGCACTAATACAGCGACCGTCGGGCTGAGCCTGGGGCACAGCTCCGGCGGCAGCGGCAGCTACAACCTGAGCGGCACCGGCAGCCTCTCTATGTTGGATGAATACGTGGGCTACTCCGGCAGCGGCGCCTTCAGCCAGAGCGGGGGCACCAACACGGTGACCAACATCCTGAGCCTGGGGACCAACTCCGGCAGCAGCGGCAGCTACAACCTGAGCGGGGGCACCAACACGGTGACCAACATCCTGTGCCTGGGGGCCAACTCCGGCAGCAGCGGCAGCTACAACCTGAGCGACACCGGCAGCCTCTCCGCGTTGGATGAATACGTGGGCTTCTCCGGCAGCGGCGCCTTTACCCAGAGCGGCGGCACCCATACGGTGACCGGCGCCCTGACCCTGGCGCAAAATTCCGGCAGCAGCGGCACTTACAACCTCCAGGGCGGCAGCCTGACGGCCGGGACCGTCGGGCTGAAGGCCGGGGGCGTCTTCAACCAGTCCGGCGGCAGCCTCAACGCCACCACCTTCAACCAGCAGGGGGGCACGGTGACCGGGTCCCTGGAGAACCGGGGCACCTTCAACTACAGCAGCGGCACTTGCAGCGGCCGGCTCCTGAACTACGGCACGGTGAATTTCAACGCCGACTTCACCGCGGGCAACGGTCTGGCCAACTACTCCGCCACCACCCTGGCCATTGCCTCGGGCCGCACGGTGACTCTCAACGGCGACGGCCTCACCAACGACGGGACCATGACCCTAGCCGGAAACCTGACGGCCACCCAGGAATATATCGGCTACAACGGCACCGGCGCCTTTACCCAGAGCGGCGGCAGCAATACGGTGAGCGGCGCCCTGACCCTGGCGGCCAACGCCGGCAGCAGCGGCACCTATAACCTCCAGGGCGGCAGCCTGACCGCGGGGACCGTTAACCTGAACGCCAACGGCCTCTTCAACCAGACCGGGGGCCAGCTTGATTTCACCACGTTCAGCCAGAGCGGCGGCAGCGCGGCTTTCACCGATCTATACCTGGCCAGAAACGCCGGGGTCAGCAACAGCTACACCCTGAGCAACGGCAGCGTCACCGCGGCCAGTGAATACGTGGGCTACTCCGGCAGCGGCGCCTTCACCCAAAGCGGCGGCACCCACACGGTGTCCGGCAGCCTGACCCTGGGGAATAGTGCCGGCGGCAGCGGCACCTACAATTTGAGCGGCAGCGGCAGCCTTTCCGCGCAAGATGAATTCGTGGGCTTCTCCGGCAGCGGGGCCTTCACCCAGAACGGCGGCACCAACACCGTGGGACGCGATCTGATCCTGGGGCGCTACGCCGGCGGCAGCGGCACCTATACCCTGGACGACGGCAGCCTCTCCGTGGGCGCTTCAGGCGCTGCCTACGTGGGCTTCTCCGGCAGCGGCGCCTTTACCCAAAAAGGCGGCACCCATACGGTGTCCACGGTTCTGTATCTGGGGTTTGCCTCCGGCAGCAGCGGCGCCTATAACTTGGAGGGGGGCAGCCTCGCGGCCGGCAAAGAGTCTATTGGCTATTACGGCAGCGGCGTCTTCACCCAGAGCGCCGGCACCAACACCATCAGCGGCGACCTGGAAGTAGTCTCCTTCGCCGGTACCAGCGGCACCTACAATCTTATTAATGGCAGCCTCTCGGCCGCTAACGAGTACATCGGCGCCATGGGCGACGGCGGCACCAGCACCTTCAACCAGAGCGGCGGCACCAATACCATATACTCATACCTCATTATGAGCGATAACCCCGCCCAAAGCAGCACCTATAACCTGAGCGGCACCGGCAGCCTGGCGGTGGGCGATGCTGAATGCCTGGGTTATTCGGGCACCAGTACCTTCAACCAGAGCGGCGGCACCCACACGGCCGGCTCGGACCTCTATGTGGGGGTTTTCGGCACCGCCACCTACAATCTGAGCGGCGGCAGCCTGACGGTGGCGGGCGGCGAATATATCGGCTGCGGCAGCAGCGGCACGTTCAGCCAGAGCGGCGGCAGCCACACAGCGGGCTCCATCATGGTGAGCGACGGCGCCGGCACCGGCACCTACAACCTGAGCGCCGGCAGCCTGACCGCGGGGACCATCGACCTGAACGCCGGAGGTGTCTTCAACCAGACCGGCGGCAACCTGAACGCCACCGCCTTCAACCAGCAGGGGGGCACGGTGACCGGGTCCCTGGAGAACCGGGGCACCTTCAATTACAATAGCGGCACTTTCAGCGGCCGCCTGCTGAACTACGGCGCGGTGAATTTCAACGCCGATTTCACCGCGGGCAACGGCCTGGCCAACTACTCCGCCACCACCCTGGATATCGCCGCGGGCCGCACGGTGATCCTCAACGGCGACGGCCTCACCAACGACGGCACCATGACCCTGGCCGGGACGCTGACGGCCACCCAGGAATATATCGGCTACAACGGCACCGGCACTTTTACGCAGAGCGGCGGCACCAATACCGTGACCGGCGACCTCAACCTGGGCTACGCCGGCACCGGCAGCGGCACCTACCATCTCCAGGGCGGCAGCCTGTTGGTTCAAGGCAATGAGCATGTGGGCGCTTCCGGCAGCGGCGCGTTCACGCAAACCGGCGGCTCCAACAACTGCGGTGAACTCTACCTGGGGATGCAAGCCGGAGCCAGCGGCAGCTACACTCTGCACGGCGGCAGTCTGGGGGCCGACAACGAGTACATCGGCGTCAATGGCACCGGCACTTTTACCCAAAACGGCGGCACCCATGAGGTGGACGGTCATTTTATCCTGGGGGACGGTGCCAACAGCACCGGCGTCTATACCCTGAACAACGGCAGCCTCTCAGTGGGCGACTATGAGCGGGTGGGTTCCTCAGGCACCGGCGCCTTTACCCAGACCGGCGGCACGCATACGGTGACCGGCGATCTGATCCTGGGGCACGGCGCCGGCAGCAGCGGCACCTACAACCTGAGCGGCGGCAGCCTCGCGGCCGATTATGAAATGATCGGCGGCTCCGGCCGCGGCGCCTTCACCCAAACCGGCGGCTCCCACCAGTGCGGTGAACTCTACCTGGGGCTGAACGCCGGGGCCAGCGGCACCTATACCCTGAACAACGGCAGCCTCGAAGCCTGGTCCCAATCCATCGGCTACGACGGCAGCGGCGCGTTCACCCAGAACGGCGGCACCAACACGGCTTATGCCATCGGCTTGGGGGAGAACGCCGGGGCCAGCGGCACCTATACCCTGAACGGCGGCAGCCTCCAAGCCTATTATTACTCATACATCGGCTTCAGCGGCAGCGGCAGCTTTGTCCAGAACGGCGGCACCCATACGGTGCCCGGCGACACATTTCTCCCCGGCTCCCTGATCCTGGGGTACGATGACACGGCCAGCGGCAACTACACCTTGAATGACGGCAGCCTCTCCGCCGAGTATGAAATCATCGGCAACTGCGGCACGGGCACTTTCACCCAGACCGGCGGCACCAACACCATGCACAACAGTACGGGTGATGCGGGACTGTTTCTGGGAGTCTATGGTAACGGCACCTATAATCTGAGCCGCGGCAGCCTGGCCGCGGACATGGAATTCATCGGCGGCGACGACGGCGGCAGCGGCACCTTCAACCAGAGCGGCGGCACCAACACCACGGGGACCCTGACCCTGGCCACTTACGCGGGCAGCAGCGGCACCTATAACCTGAGCGGCGGCAGCCTGGCGGTAGCCGATGAGATCATCGGCAACGAGGGCAGCGGCACCTTTACCCAGAGCGGCGGCACCCATACGGTGACCGGCGTCCTGACCCTGGCGAACGTGTCCGGCAGCAGCGGCACCTACAACCTCCAGGGCGGCAGCCTGGCCGCGGGGACTGTTAATGTGAACCAGGGTGGCCTCTTTAACCAGACCGGCGGGGCCGCGGCTGTCACCGACCTCTACCTGGGGAAAAACGCCGGCGAGAGCAGCACCTACAACCTTAGCGGCGGCAGCCTCACCGCGGCCAATGAATATGTGGGTTACGCGGGCAGCGGCACTCTGAACCAGAGCGGCGGCACCAACACCACCGACAACCTGGTCCTGGGGTATTATGCCGGCGGCAGCGGTAATTACAACCTGAGCGACGGCAGCCTGGTGGTGAACGCCAATACGATCGTCGGGCTCGGCGGCAGTGGGACCTTTAGCCAGAGCGGGGGGACCCACGAGGTGGCTACCCTTTATGTGGGACGCGGTTCCACCGGCAGCGGCGCCTATAATCTCAGCGGCGGCAGCCTGTCGTCTGACGCCGCCATACTCGGCATGGACGGCAGCGGCGCGTTTACCCAAAGCGGCGGCACCCACACCGTGACCAACGGCCTGTATCTGGGATTCTTTGCGGACGGCAGCGGCGTCTATAACCTCAACGACGGCAGCCTCTCGGCTGCTTTCGAGGAAATCGGCAGCGTCGGCAGCGGCGCTTTCACCCAAAGCGGCGGCACCCACACCGTGGCCGGCAGCCTGGGGGTGGGAGTTGCCGGCGAGGGCGCCTACGATTTAATCGGCGGCACTCTCACCGCGGCTACGGAATATATCGGCATCGCCGCGCTGGGCGCCTTCACCCAGAGCGGCGGCGTCCACACCGTGACCGATAGCCTGGTTTTGGGGCTCGTCAACGGCAGCGACGGCGCTTACACTTTAACTGGCGGCAGTCTCGGGGTGGGCGGTAACGCGGTCATCGGTGATGCCGGTGATGGAGCCTTCTATCAGAGCGGCGGCACCAATACGGTGGCCAACACCCTCACCCTGGGGGCTGTATGCGGCGGCAACGGCGCCTATTTGTTGGAGGGTGGCAGCCTAACCGCGGCCAATACCTGCGTGGGCCAAGCCAGCGGCGGCACGTTTATGCAAACCGGCGGCACTCACACCGTGGCCAACAACCTCTCCCTGGGCCTTCAAGACAGCAGCTATGGCCTTTACCAGTTGGACGCCGGCAGCCTGGCCGTGGGCGGCAACGCGGTGATCGGCAATGCCGGTTTGGGGGTCTTCTTGCAGAGCGGCGGCACCAATACGGTGGCCAACAACCTCATCTTGGGGGCCGCGTCCGGCGGTGACGGCACCTACTTCATGACGGGCGGCAGCCTGGCCGCGGCCAATGCCTGCGTGGGCCAAACCGGCAGCGGCGCGATGATGCAAACCGGCGGCAGCCACACCGTGGCCAACAATCTCTTTCTGGGTGACCAAACCAGCGGCATGGGCTCCTATGCTTTAATTGACGGCGTTCTGGCGGTGGGGGGCAATGAGGTCATCGGCAACCTGGGCCTTGGCGCCTTCATCCAGGGGGGCGGCAGCCACATGGTGGCCGGGGCCCTGACCCTGGCCGCGGGCGCCGGCAGCAGCGGCACCTATGAGCTGGACGGCGGCAGTCTCAGCGCGGGCCTCATCAATATCAACGCCGGGGGCCACTTCCTCCGCAGCGGCGGCGAGATGAACTACAATATTTTGAATTTCCAGGGCGGGGATTACAGCGGATACCTGGTAAACCAGACCCTGGTCATGGGCACCGGGACCATTTTCGGGAGTCTGACGAATGCCGGCACCGTCAGCCCCGGCCAGTCCGTGGGCGTTCTTACCATCATCGGCTCCTATGCCCAGACGGCCGCGGGCGTTTATCAGGCGGAGATCGCCTCCGCCTCCATTTACGACCGGATTACCGTCAACGGCGGCACCGCCAGCCTAAACGGCACCCTGGCTATAAGTCTTTTGGGCGGCTATCGTCCCCTGGGCAACCAGGTCTTCTCCGGAATAATTACGGCCGCCGGGGGCATAACCGGGACCTTCAGCAGTATCCTCAACCAGCAAATCGGCCCCACCTTGTCTTGGCAACCCCGTTATAACGCCAACAGCGTCGACCTCTGGGTGCAGCGCAATTACAGCAATCTGGCGGGGCTAACCAAGAATCAGCGGTCTGTGGGGAACATGCTGGGCAGCGTGGCTGACAGCGCCACCGGGGATCTGAACTATGTCTTAAACGCCATCGACAGCCTCCCCACCACTGGGGCGGTGGCCAACGCCTACACCCAGATCTCCCCGGAGAAGGCCGGGGCTCTGGCCAGCCTGGGCCTGACCGGGGCCGGTTCCCAGATGCGCAATCTGGCCCAGTGGATCACCAGCGGGCGTTTCGGCACCCGGGAGGTCCAAACCGCGTTCGGGCTCGACTCCCTGGGCAATTACGGGATTTCCGGGGCCGGTCTGATGCTGGCCTATAACGGCTCCAGCCTGGCCGAACTCATAACCGGCCAGAAGGCCGGGGCCGGGGCCTCCCCCCTGGCCTTCTACCTGTTGCCCAATCTCCTGCTGGGGGGTCAGGGAACCACGGTCAACCAGACGGGCTATAGTTATACCGGGGCCGGGTTCACCCTGGGAGGCGACTACCGGGTGCGGGACGACCTCCTGGTGGGCCTGGCCACCGGTTACAACCACCTGGGCGCCAGCTTCCGCGGCTCCGGAGGTAACGTAGCCAACAACAACTGGCCCATCACCGCCTATGCGGCCTATCTCCCGGAATCCGGCTATGCCTTCGGGTCCTTGGGTTACAGCCTTAACCTATTCACCCTGGACCGTAATATCGCGTTTGAGGGGGTTGACCGCCGGGCCAAAAGTTCCCCCACCGGGCATCAGTTTAACGGCTACGGGGAAGCGGGATACGACCTGAAGTGGCGGCCCCTGGTGGTTACCCCCCTGGTCTCCCTGGCCTACTCCCAGATCTGGGTGGGCGGCTTTGCGGAGGACGGCGCCAATTCTCTGAATCTGCAAGTGGGCTCCCAGAGCGCGGCCTCGCTGCAGAGCGGCGTAGGCGCCAAGGTCTCCCTGCCCCTAAAACGGAATTCCACCCTGGTGGTGCCCCAGGTCTATGCGACCTACCAGCACGAATTCGCCAATGACAGCCGGGGTTTGGATGCGCGCCTCAGCCAGGGCAGCAGCACTTCCACCTGGCAGACCGACAGCCCCCACCGGGACTTTGCCGTGTTGGGGGCCAACTGCACCTTGGGGATCAGGAAGAACGTCAGGGCCCAGCTCGATTACAACGTGGAAGTGGGGCGGGGGAGCTACACTGCCCATAGCTTGAACGCGGGCCTCCGCTGGGAGTTCTGAGGAAAGACGGCGACCACCCGTCCAGGCAAATCTTGCCGGCTTCATAGACTGCTACAGGGTCCTTCCGCTCTCGGTCGAAGGGCCCTTTGCTTTGAATGATCCAAGGTGGTAAATTGAGCAGAGCAATCGTTCATAAGCCCTAGGCTCACCCATAAAATTGTAAAAATCCGTAGGGGCGGGCGTCTCGCCCGCCCCAGCGTCGCACAGGCGAGACGCCTGTGCCACCAGCAACTGGAACCTTTCGAAGCAGCATCTGGAGAAACATCCTTTCCATGACCAGGTTGCGGCGCCTTCCCGGGGGCTTGCCCCTGCTTCTTTGCCTCCTGCTCGCCGGGGGGACCTTATTGGTTTATAGCCAGGTGAGCCGCCACGACTTCCTCACCTTTGATGACGACATGTATGTCACCAATAACCCCGTGGTCCGGGCCGGACTCACCTGGCCGGGGTTAAAATGGGCCTTCACCGCGTTCCACTCCAGCAACTGGCACCCCTTGACCTGGCTGTCCCACATGCTGGATTGCCACCTTTTCGGGTTGCGGCCCGGGGGGCATCATGTCACCAACGTGGTCCTGCACCTGGCCAACACCATTCTCCTCTTCCTCTTTTTGGCCCGGGTAACCCGGGCCCTTTGGCCCAGCGCCGCGGTGGCCGCGCTTTTCGCCCTGCACCCCCTGCACGTGGAGTCGGTGGCCTGGGTCGCGGAAAGAAAAGACGTCCTGAGCACCTTTTTTTGGCTGCTTGCCCTGTGGGCTTACGCGGTCTATGTGGCCGCGCCCTCCCTCCTCCGCTATCTGGCGGTAGTCCTGGCCTTTGCCCTGGGATTGATGACCAAACCCATGGTGGTCACCCTGCCTTTTGTTCTCCTGCTCCTGGACTACTGGCCCCTGGGCCGGGTGCCGGGCGGGCCGGGTGCGGCGCCGGGGGTAGCCGGAACCGGCGACCCCCAGCCGGTGGCTGCCAAGAGAGTTTACTGGCAACTGCTCCAAGAGAAAATCCCCCTCTTGGCCCTGACCGTGCTTTCCTGTCTCATTACCGTGGCGGCCCAAAAAGGGAGCGGCGCGGTGATGCCCATGGCCATCCGGCCCTTGGGGCCCCGGATCGCCAACGCCTTGGTGGCCTATGTGCAGTATCTGGTGAAGATGTTCTGGCCTTACCCCATGATCTTTTTTTACCCCCTGGCGCCGGTGCCTTGGTGGGAAGCCGCGGGGGCCGGCCTCGCGCTCCTGGTTTTGACGGTTTTTCTGCTTTACGGCTCCCGGCGTCATCCTTACCTGGCGGTGGGCTGGCTCTGGTACCTGGGCACCCTGGTGCCGGTGATCGGGCTGGTCCAGGTGGGGGGCCAGGCCATGGCGGACCGGTATACCTATGTGCCGTTTATCGGCCTGTTCATCATTGCCGCCTGGGGGATTTCCGAGGCCACCGCCGGTTGGCGGCACCGGAGTATCGTGTTGTCAACCAGCGCGGCCGCCTTGCTCCTGGCCTGTCTGCTGGCCTCCTGGGGCCAGGCGGGCTACTGGCGGAACTCCGAGACTCTCTTCACCCGGGCCATCGACCTTAACTCCAACAATTACATGGCCTATCACCACCTGGGCATGGACCTGGTGAACCGGGGCCAGCTCGATCAGGCCATCGCCATGTACCAAAAGACCCTGTCCCTGGCCCCCCAATATCCTTCAGCTTATAACAACCTGGCCATTGCCTACGCCAAACAGGGCAGGTTCAAAGAAGCCATCCCCCACTTTAAAGAGGCCATCAGGCTCACCCCGGATAATGTCAGCTTTTACCGCAACTTGGCCCTGGCCTATAACCAGGAGGGAAAGAAATCAGAGGCCGAGGCGGTGATGGAGCAGGTGAAGTGGTTATCAAGGACGAAGTGATCGGCTCAAACTGGGATAAATGCCCCTCAAATTAATATTTCCCCGGCTTTTCCTGTCTAATTAATGAATCTTCGATGAAGGGGCCAGCTATGGACCATCTGCTTCGCTCCTATAAAATTTTGCGTCTTAAGCCCGGCGCCTCCCTGGCGGAAGTGCGGCAGGCCCACCGGGATGCGGCCTGGCTCTGGCATCCGGACCGCTTCCCCCGGGAACCCTATATTCAGGAAAAGGCCCGGGCTCGGATGAGGGAAATCAACGCCGCGTATCAATCTTTAAAAACCCACCTTCTGGAAAAGGCGACGGGGCCCCTGGAGGTAGCCGCACCTAGTGCGGACGCGGCCCTTTCAGGAACCGGACCCGGCTCTACGGCCGGAAGTATTCTTCCCCTGATCCGCACCGGCCAGATTTGGTTCCGGGAGCATGCCGGGATCCTGGCATTGGGCCTGGCTTTGGCAACCGGTCTTTTTCTGTCTCCCCTGATTTATAACTATCTCACCTCCCCTTCCCAGCCAGCGGCGACAACGGCCCAGGAGGCGGCCTCTGTTCCTCCAGCCTCCGGAGCCATCCAGGGAGGGAAGCCCGCGCCCCCAGCGGCTGCCCCCCAGAACGGAGCCAAGGCCGGCAGTCCGGCCCGTCCCACCCTTCCGACCCCCAAGGGCCATTTCACCTTGGGCTCCAGCCAATACGAGGTGTGGGCCGTCCAAGGCCCTCCTCAACACATCCTCCACAACACCTGGAAGTACGGACTGTCCACGGTGACCTTTAAAAACCGGCGGGTGGTCAGCTACTTGAATATCTCCCGAAACCTGCGGGTTCGCCTGGCGCCGGGAGTTCCGGCCGCGGCTGGCCGCGGTCCCGTCCATTTCACGGTGGGCTCCAGCAAGGACCGGGTCCTGGCAGTACAGGGCACCCCCACCGGAGTGGTGGGCAATACCTGGAAGTACGGGGAATCGGAGGTGAAATTCCGGGGGGATCGGGTCGTCGCCTACGCCAACACCGGCCACAACCTGGAAGTCAGGGCCCCCTCCCGGCCCCGGACGGCCCGGAAAGCCTCCCGGAAATATTTTACCTTAGGCTCCAGCAAACGCCGAGTGCTGGCGGTCCAGGGTTACCCCACCTATGTTTGGGGCAACACCTGGTGGTATGGATATTCCCAGATAATCTTTTATGGGGACCGGGTGATCGGCTTTGCCGACGTTTCCCGGAACTTGAAGGCCAGGATGATCTAACTGCCGTGGGGAGAGAGACCAGGAATGCAGGATGGCCCCCTCCCCGGTTCGATAACCGCCGCGGGCGGCGGCGCTCCCTTCCCTGCCTCTTTCCCCCTTTCCCCTCCCCCACCCTTCTAAAGACTGCCTTAACCCGCTCTGCAAGGCATTCCGGAAGCCTGTCCCCCCTTTGGAAAAAAATTTCTTGGGGTCCGAAATTTTTCTTGTATATCCAAGCGTTTTATGTAAAATTTGTTTAAACTTAATCCCTTATAGAATTGATCATGCCCCGAGGAAAAAACAAACGGGCTCCAGGCGAAGGCGACCTCTTTCTGATCAATGAAGTCTCCCGCCATGTGAACCTCTCCCAAAAGCGCATTCGGGAGTATGAAAAAGAGGGCTTTATCAAGCCGTTAAGGGAAAAGAATACCAATAACCGCCTCTATTCCACTTTTGACGTCGCCCAAATCAACCAGATCAACCGGCTGATCCATGACCGGGGCTTCACCCTGGCCTGTCTCCGGAACCTGATGGTCCTGGCCCCCTGCTGGAATATTTTCGATTGCCAGAAGAAGGAAGACTGCCCAGCGTACAAACTCCCCTGGCGTCCCTGTTATGAAGTGCGGGAATACAGCGACACCCTCTGCAACGGCCCTTGCCAGCAGTGCGCCGTCTATCTGAACCGGGATGTTAAGAAAGAAAAGATCCTGGACAAACCGGGAACCTGATCCCTGCCGCCGCATTTTTCCTGACAACCTTGGATAGACGCGCAAGATAGAGGGGGTGGGTCTTTGTCTTCCCAACCAATAACTGGCGCGGTTTTGGCCGGGGGCAGGAGCCGGCGGCTGGGGCAGGATAAACCCTCCCTGCTGCTGGGGGGCCGGCCCCTGGCTTTATGGGTGGCGGAGGCGCTGGCCCCCTGGGTCACTGAATGCTGGCTGGTCACCAACCAACCCCAATCCCATCTCTCCTTAGGCCTGCCCCTGGTCACCGACCTCCGGCCCTGGCAAGGACCCCTGGGGGGATTGGAGACCGCCCTGTTTTATGCGCGTACGCCCCTGGTGCTGGCGGCCGCGGCGGATGTCCCCTTCCTGGAGCCGTCTTTGCTGGCGGCCCTGGCCTCCCGGGCTGCCCAGGGCGTCAAGACTGCGGTAATCTGCCATACTTCCCGGGGGCCCCAGCCCTTCCCCGGCATCTATGCAGTGCGTCTTCTGTCGCGGCTCACGGCTTTCTTGCATGAGGGGGGCCGCCAGGTGCAGCGCTTCCTGGACCAGTGCCGCCCCCTGGCGCTGCCCCCGGAGGAAGTGGCCCGCCTGGACCCCCAGGGCCGCAGCTTTATGAATCTCAATACCCCGGAAGACTTTCAGGCCGCGGCCCGGCTGGTAATAGAAAATCCAAGGGTCAGTCCTTCATCTTAAAGAAGAGCCAGTCCTTTTCCTTACCCTTGCCTTTAAAACGGATCAAGGCGAAGTTGCCCTGCAGCCTGCGGCCCTCCAGGCGCACCTCCACCTGGCCCTGGGCCAGGGCCGCGGCCATGGGGAGGGGCTTCAGGTTTTCGTAAGGGCCGGCATCCCAAATCCTCACTTCTCCGGCCCCGTATTGGCCCTCAGGAATGGTCCCCTGAAAATCGCCGTACTCCAGGGGATGGTCCTCCACCATCACGGCCAGGCGTTTGACGTGGGGGTCAGGGGAGGGCTCCTTGGGCACGGCCCAGGATTTCAACACCCCCTCCACTTCCAGGCGCAAGTCCCAATGCTCCCGGCGGGCCAAGTGGTGATGAATCAGATACTTGGGCATGAATTATTCCCCCGCATCCAGTGATAAGGGCTTTCCCTCAGGAATTTAAGCATCAGCAACGCGGGTGGCAATCGACCGGGCCGGGAATTCCTCTGGCCTCTCCAGGCCCCAGGGGGCTAAAACCCCATTGACAAGGCCGGGACCCTTTGGTTATAAAAATGGCACGTGGTCCCATCGTCTAGCGGCCTAGGATATTGCCCTCTCACGGCAAAGACACGGGTTCGATTCCCGTTGGGACTACCATCTTGCCGCATAACTTCCTGATATCCCTACTTAATTAGGTTCTCAGCCGGGAAACGTTCCCCGGTAAGGCCCGCCGCGAGTAGCGCCTTCCCATCCGTTCTGGTCAGATTCGGGACAAATCGGTTGTACTTTTCCAGGGTCACCACCGGGCTCTTGTGCCCCAACATCCGAGACACCCAGTTGATGTTCTCCCCCGCGGAGATGGCCAGGGTGGCAAAGGTGTGGCGCATCTGGTAGGGTGGCCGGTAGCGGATACCCAGGCGCTTCAGCACCGGCTCCCAGACCTTCATCCGGAAGACTCGTAAATTTCCACTCTGCGTATCTCTTGTGCAAAGGATAGAGGAATTATCGGTAAACCTCCTGGGGCCGGGTAAGCGGAGGTGGGCCCCTCTGGTTTTTTGGGGCAGATTTTCTCTGGGCCGAAAATCAGGGTTTGGGCCACTCATTATCAGGGTTTCCCCGATATACTTCCACCCCCCTCTTGAAATATCCTCCATGGCAACGTGCTGAAGTTCCAAACTTTACAAATGATCTTTCTTGATGGGAAGCACAGAATTGAAACCAACTTTATTAACGCTTAATGCACCAGTGGGGAAGAAGAACTCGCAGCCGCGGTATCCTTTGGCGTTTGTCATCCTCATAGTGGGGATATCTTTAGGATTAGCAACCGCGGCCAGGGCTTTCAGCACCGACACCACGGTGGACATCAACGCCAATATCGGCTCCTCGGCCCAATTAATCATCACTCCTTCGGCCATCAATTTCCGGGATGCCGATCCCGATACTATGCCGTCAATCCCGGCCAATGAAAATCCAGTGACGGTCATGGCCTCCGCCCAAACCACGGGGAATAAGACCGTCACCCTAACCGTAATCGCTTACGGCGACCTGGTTTCGGGGAACGACCGGATTCTCATCGATAACGTCACCTGGACCGCAACGGGCAGCGGTTTTAGCGGCGGGACCATGAGCAAGATTACTCCCCAAACCGCGGGCCGCTGGCGCCGATCCGGCACCCGCACGGGGACTTTTTCCTTTTTTCTGAAAAATAGCTGGTCCTACGCCACGGGCAATTATTCGCAAACCGTCACCTATACCCTGACGTCTCCGTAAACCGAGACCTGCAGGGAGGTGAAAGTTTTTATAACTGGCAGCCAAGGAGGGCAGGATCAAACAACAGTTGAGACGGAAATACAGGGATGCGAATGGGGAAAGAGAAAAAATACCAAAAATGAAAAGCTAAAAACACTTGGGGGGGAAAAGAATCATGAAGGTTAAATCTATTCTGTTAATGGTTTTGGCGTTGAGCCTGGTTGGCGCCGGCGCCGCCTGGGGGGTGCAAGCGACCGCAGACGTGAAAGTAGCGGCCACCGTTTCCAGCTCCGCGAAATTGACCCTGGCCACCAGCTCCATCACCTTTCCGGATGCCGACCCGGACACCGTCAAGTCCATTCCCGCCAACGAGAATGGGGCGCTGGTGACGGCCAAGGTCAAGACCGGCTCCTCGACCCCGGCCACCCTGAAGATTCTGGCCGCGGACGATCTGAAGAGCGGCTCGGACACCATTCCCATCGCCAACGTCACCTCCACGGCCACCAACACCTCCGGCAGCTTCTTCAGCGCCGGTCCGGTCGCCTGGAGTAAGACATCTCCCGGCGCGACGGTGGGGCAGGGGAAATCCGGTTCTTATACCGGGACATTTAGCTGGTTTCTGGTCAATGATTGGAATTACGCCACCGGTTCCTATACCGCCAGTGCCACTTATACCCTTTTGGTCCCCTAAGGACCTGTGGTAAGATGGCGAGGCAATGTTAACCCTGGGACGGTTGATACTGGCAGTGATCTTGGGGCTGGCTTCTCCGGCGGCCGCGGGCGGGCCGTCGGGGGGCCAGCTCATCATCGTCCCCAACACCCTGAACTTCCGGGTGGGTCCGCCTCCCATGGTGGCTCACGCCGAAATCTCCGTGCAGGTGCTCATTCCGGGGCAAGTCCCCTGGCGCTTGACAATTATGGCCTTAGGGCCCCTCCGGTCCACCGACGGCTCGGAAATCCCGGCCTCTCAGGTGATCTGGAAGGGGAGTCCGGGGCCTCTTTTTGTAAACGGCACGTTAAGTGCCAACCAGCCACAATTACTGGGCAAGGGGCAAGGATCCAAGGCGGGAGTGGTGCGATTTTTTCTGAAAAACCGCTGGGACCTGGCTGAAGGACAATATAATCAAAGACTTCTTTTTAATTTGAGTTCGCCATGAAAAAGACTATCCATGTGCTTTTCTGGACCGCCTGGGCCATTATCTGCCTGGGAGTGATGCCCGGGGCCGCGCAAATGAGCTTCGTGGTCAGCCCCATCCGGGTGGAGCACCAGGTGGCCGCGGGTGCTTCCGAAACCAATGTCATCGAGGTGCGCAACGAGGGTGGAAAGCCGGCCCGGGTCAAAGTTTACACCGAAGATTGGCAGATGGACCGGAAAGGGGACGTCAATTATACCCGGGCCGGCAAGGGCCCCAACTCCTGCGCTACCTGGATTCAGCTTAATCCCACGGACTTTCGGGTGGATCCCGGCCAGACCCGCCAGGTGCGCTATACGGTAACCGTGCCCCCGGGCGCCAAGGAAGGTGGTTATCGGGCCGCCATCATTTTCGAAGGCATGCCCGCAGTTGCAAGCGGCCCCGGGGCTCCCAGGATGGTGGCTGTGCATGGGCGCATCGGCGTGGTGCTCTACGAAACAGTGGGCAAGCCGGAAATCAAGGCCCATTTTGAAGATTTCCAGATCCACCCCGAAAAGCACGGGGTGACCTTCAAACTGACCCTGGCCAATAAAGGCGCAGGGAATTTTCGCATCAAAAAGAGTTGGATCTCTCTGAAGAACTCTCAGGGCCAGGAAGTGGCCAAAGTGGAAATCCCGGATGTCCCGGTGCTGCCGGGGGCCATCCGGGATCTGGAATTTAGCAAGGAACTGGCCCTGCCCAAGGGGACTTATCAGGCTGAGGCGGTCCTCGATGTAGGGCGCCGGGATTTCCTGGGGCGCAGACAGTCCTTCACTATCGGCCGCTGACAGCCGGACTGCCCTTACTGGCAAATTCCTCTTTGACGGCTGGCAAAAGTCGGGGCAACGCCCCGCTTGACCCGGCTAATTTTCGGGGGTTGCCAGGGGATGCAAAAGCTCCGGGTCCCCTGCCCTCCCCACCAGACCTGGCCCCATTGCTTCCTCCCCCAATTACCCCTCTTTCACCCGGTCTCCTATTTTTGCTTGAAGGTTAACCAAGTTTAATTATTATGCTTAGAGTCTCAAATTTTACATTTAAGGATATCCTTGTCCGCACCATTACCCGCCAATGCTCCACGGATATCTATCCCTTTTCTTTCCGGGAAATGGAGTCTCTCCCGGTTCTGTGCCCTCCTACTCGTGCTGCTGGCATCTTTCATCTGGGTCCCTGGCGGTCCGGCCCTGGCTCTGGATGAGGGCGGCGGCAACGTGGGCCTGGCCTACTATGCCTTGCGTTTTCGCACCCTGGGGCAACAATTCTCTCTTTCCGAGGCTTTGTGGTATGCAGACCTCCATCAGCGCCTTACCAACTACGGATTGTTGGAGGCACGGGGGGCATTCTCCGACCTGGGTGAACCCCAGGGATCGGGGGAACCATCGGGATGGCGGCAGGCCTATGGCCGCTTGAGCCTGAAAGATTACCGCTGGGGGCGGGCAGTCCTGGCAACTTCCGTGGGCGACCAGAACTTCCAGTTAACCGCTTTGCCGCTCCGCTTCTCCAACTATTTCTATCCCACCAATTATTTTCGGGGCTTAAGCTTTCAAGTTTCCCATCCTTATTTGCAGATGGAAGTCTTGGGAGGCAGGGTCACCATTTCCAAGGGGCTCTTGGGAGAGACTTTTACGGGGATCGGCGAAGATCTGTATGGTTTTCTGGCCCGGTCCCAGCCCTGGGAAAGATTGCTCCTGGAAGGGAACTTCTTCTCCACCCAGAATGAAAAAGACTACGTGGGCAACCTGGTGACCCGCAATAACCAGGTATTTCGGGTAGCCAGCCAACTGCGGCTCTGGTCGCAGCTCTATGTGTTGGGCGAATTTATGCAGAGTTATGCCGAGGACCCGAATTATCGAAAAACTCAGGACCTGGCCTACCGGGCCGGCCCCATCTGGAAGGGGGAGCGGCTCCATTTGGAGGGTAACTACCGTTACCTGGGCCCCCGGTTCCACCTCATCAACCAGATCTACCAGCCGGAGCAGAATATCCAGGGCTATTTCGTATCCGGGGATTTTAGGCCCTGGCCGTTTTTGGGGATTTCCGGCAGTTATGATACCTCCCATAACAATCTGGTAACCGAGCCCACCAGCAGCATCAACGAAACCGAGTCCCGCTCCCTGGGAATCCGTTTTTACCGGACCCCCTGGCCCATCCTGTATTGGCGTTATTATTCCAGCAATATCGCCACCCGGGGAGACTTCCCGGTGGCCGTGCGCGGTTCCACCCAGGCGCAATATGTCGAAGTCAGCAAGCGCTTTGGGTTCCTGGAAACTTATGGGCGTTATGAGCGTTTTCAATATCGGGACGAGATCAGCCAATCCACCAGTTATTTGAAGAACAGTCCTCTGCTGGGTGTCCGGGGCTATCATGCCAAAGTTATCTGGTATGGGGAAGGGGAATATGACACATTCTCCCCCGCCAGCCAGGGCCAGGGTTTTGATGGCCTTTATCTAAAAATCGGCGGCAGTTACAATTTTTCCCCCAGCCTATTTATTTACGGCGAAGGGACCTACCGCCCCAATAGCCAACGCTACGGCGGACAGATAGGACTCAACTGGCAGCTCCCCCTGAGGTTCTCCCTGCAAGTTTTTGGGCGGGCCGAGACCGGCAGAACCGGCGCCGGAGACTTTATCAATAACTACTCCACCAATACCGTCATGGTGCGCCTCACCAAGGCCTTTTCCTGGGGAAAGAAGACGGAGGTGACCGGCCTGAAAGCGGGGCAGGAATGGCTGGGGACCGGGAGTATCGAAGGCTGGGTTTTTAATGACGCCAACTTTAACGGCACTCTGGACTCCGGGGAGCAGGGAGTGGCAGGAATCAAGGTCACGCTGGAGGACGGCAGCACCGTGATCACGGATAAAAACGGCCGCTATCAATTTCCCGCGGTGGGCGCGGGCAAGCACATCGTCTCCTTGGATGCCAGGCGTATCCCCGCGGTCTATACCTTCCTCGGGTCGGAAACCATGGGTGTGCAGGTCCAACGCCGGGGCAAGTCCAGGGTGGATTTTCCCTTTGCCCGGGGCGCCAGCATCCAGGGCCGGGTCTTGTCCGACCCCAAGGGCACGGGCAAAGCGGCTCCTGACGCCCAAGGAGTTGCCGATGTCCTGGTAATTCTGAAACCGGGGGATTTGAACACTTATACCGACAGCGAGGGCAATTTCTCCTTTGAAGGCGTGATCCCCAAAAAGTATGAGATCAGCCTTGACCCGCAAACTTTGCCGGAGTACTCGCGGCTTACCACACCCACCACCCTGCAGGCGGACCTCAGCGCCGGCGGCAAGGTTAAGCGGCTGCAATTCCTGGTGAACATCGGAGAACGCCGGATTATCTTTCAGTAGGGCGGGCTTAGTGTTCGCCCAAAATGTTTGGGGCGAACACCAGGTTCACCCCGACACGGCTTACCGGATTAAAAAGTTTGATTGGCAGGCCCTTAAAGGTAGTCGGGTTTAGGGAGAGGCCAGAGTAAGGGTGACAGAGCCGCGATAGTCGCCTGGAGTCAGACGGTTATTATTTTGTAAATAGAATTCGACGCCCCCCTGATAGACCCCGCCACCGGTCCACAGGGCGACCAACTGATCATGGCCGCGGTTCAGGGCGCCGCTGATAAAACCCGGGCCCTGTTTATGCCACCGCACCTGCTGCGCCGGAATGCGCCCGGCCGCGCCGGTCAAATCGGCATCGGCCCGCACCGTCAGGGTCAAGGGGTTGCTGCGGGAACCCCGTCCTTTGGCCATGATCTTCAAGGGCCCCGCCTGCGCGGGGATAACCGCCTGGTCTTCATAGCCCTCAAAGGTGATTTGCGACCGGTCCAGGGTGAGGGAAGCCCGGGGCAATATTCTGGCCAGAATTTGTACGGATTTATGGGATTCCGCGGACCAAGCGAAGCTGCTCTCCAGCAATAAGCCAATCAGCAACAACGGCAGCCAGCTGCGGGCGGTCAGCATGGCAAGGCCTCCAAAAAATTGGGCTGGCCCAAAGGTTAACAGTGAGGAAATCTTTTTAAAGTTGATTATAATATCGGATATTTTTAAGTAAAGTCAAAAAAAATGTAACTTATTATGCAAAAGTTCCGGTTGAGGGGCAATTTGCATTCAAGCCCAACGAGTCTTGGGCATAAGCATGGCATCCCTTGACTCCGATTATTTTCGGAAAGCAGATGCCCTGGTCTTCACCCAGGAAACCCGGGTTCTCTTGATGCGTCGTCAGGAAAGCGGCATTGATGTCAATCTGGTCTTCGGGTCGCTTCCCTTCGAAAAAGAGGCCGTGGCCCGGGCCACGTGGGTGGAGTTGAGCGGCGTCCAGGCGCCTTTACCTCTGCCGGAGGACCTGATCACCATGAAAGCAGTGGCCCACCGTCTCCAGGATATGGCCGACATTGAGGCCATACTGGCGGTCCACCCGAAACTGAACCTGCGGCGGACCCGGCGCTGGGTGCGGGAGTTTGCTGCAGCACTGTCAATGCCGGAACTCCTTAATGACCTTGAGGTCTTGCTTTCTCAACGAAAAAAAAGAAAAACCTAAAAGTGTATGTGATTTGTTTTGCCGGGGCGCAACGGGTGGTCAAGACTTATCTCTGCCTAAGCCTGCCCAACATCGAGAGATAATTCAGGAGGAGATGGTAAAAACGATTTTATCAAGCTTGAACAAACTGGCTACTTCCTCGGTTTCCATATAACTGGCGAGATCAAGAGGCCGGAGATAGCCGTTTTTGCCCTTTAGCTGGAGAAACCGGAGAAAGCTGCCCTCGGGTTGGTGGAAAACGACCGTGTCGCCATGCCGCACCTTGTCGCGGCTATTTCTCTCAACGATCAAGATATCCCCATCCTTATGGAAGGGGATCATGGATTCACCCCGGACCCGCAAGGCGTAGCAATGCCTGGCCGTTTGTTTGCTGATGCCCGGGAGATGGGTGATATCTAGAAATTCGAGGTACTCATTCTCCCGAAATTGGAATGGCGCTCCTGCCGTCACTTCCGCCACCAGTGGAATGAAGATTTGATCCCCGGTGAGCCTTTCCACTGATACTCCAAGACGTTCTGAAAAGTCAAGAATTTTTCGCCTTCCCGCCTTTTTCCCAGTAAGAATTTCTGAATAATAAGGCACAGAAATTCCTAACTTTTCGGCCATCTCCTTCTTGGTTATCCGCCATTGCAGGCGTAGTTCTTCCAGGTGCCTTGCCAACATGATCAAGAAACTCCAATTAATTTGCCGAGATGTTTAGGATTCCAGGCGGAGAACTGCGAGGTTACAAGGTCGGGAAAATTGAAAAATGTAATCACGTTGTTATCGGTCTTTTTGAAAAAAATTAATTCCGCGGCTATCAAAAATGTTCCTTAAATCTCTTGGGGTAACCCCCTGATTATTTCTTCCATCCAACCACTGCAGGTTGTTATGCCCATCGGCTGCCCATCTTTTAACTCGCAAAATCATCCCCGGAGAAATCAATCACAGCCTGCAGGTCGCCGCTGGCTGCACCGCAAGGAGAACGAGGCGGCATTGATTAGAGGGAGAGACGTACTAGCAGGGATGGATGCCTCTTGAAGAAATGCCAATCATTTTTGGGGGGGCCCTTCTTCCCGGCCGTTCCTGTGAATGGCCCAATTTCAATGATTTTTTTACTAAAACTATACCAAAAAAATCAACGTCGTCAAACATCGTACCTAACTTTATGGATAGCACTTGCCGGTCCCAAAATGGTTTTAGAACCTTTCCAGGTTGTCTCTCTGGAAGATCTCCTGGTGGCGTATTTGGCGTCACCAGCCAGAGCGGGGGAAATAGCATTTTTATACCCTGATAAATTTTACAGAATACCTTTGGCTCTGCCCCTGGCGGCCTGTCCTTGGCGTTTTCCTGGCAGGTGTGTTATCATTGCCTTCCAAGGGCCCCCCGGGGTTTGTTAGCAGAAAGCTCGGTGCGGCTGATTGTTATTTTACCTCAACCTAAGAAGGAGTACCCTGCACGGCTCTAAACCAAATACTTATTAGTCAGGAAGAGCATGATTGATCTCCATTGCCATATCCTCCCGGGCCTGGATGATGGTCCTCAGACCTGGGAAGAATCCCTGGAGATGGCCAGCCAGGCGGTAAAGGACGGCATCCGGGTGTTGGTGGCCACGCCCCACCTCTTTCGTCATCGACGCGTCAATCTCCAAGAATTGAATGAAAAAGAGGCTATTTTTCAGAAGATCAGCGAATTCCGGGAAAAGCTGGCCGCGGCGCAAATCCCTCTGGAGATCCTGCCTGGCTGTGATTTCCCCTTGAGTTTTGAGACCCTGGAACTCCTGGAGCAAGACCGGGTGATAACCATTAATGACGCCAGGCGTTATCTCCTGCTGGAACTTCCCGATACTTCTCTGCCTCCGGCCACTGAGGAAATTTGTTTCTCCCTGCGCTCCAAGGGAATAACTCCCATCATCACCCATCCGGAACGCCACTGGGTCTTTCAAGAGAGGCCGGAAAAACTGGGACGATTGCTGGATCTGGGCTGTTTGGCCCAACTGACGGCGGGGAGCTTGACCGGCTTTTTTGGCCGGCAGGTGGCCAAGTTAAGCCGCACTTTGGTGAAGAAAGGCTTAATCCACGTGGTGGCTACCGATGCCCACAGCACCCAGGGCCGCTTACCGGTGCTCAGTGAAGCAGTAGCCCAACTTTCCCGGCTCATCGGCAAGGACGCGGCCGCGGCTATGGTGACTACCATCCCGGAAAAGATTATCCATGGGGAAGCCTTGGCTGAGGGGTAACTGCGGCAAAGATCCCTTTGGAAAGGCAAAGTATGGGACCTGGCTCTCCAACCTACCTGGAAAAGTACTTAGCGGTAACACAGGCTTTCCAGCTTGGGGGAATTCACCAGAGGGGGGAGGACGCCCGCTCTGGCGTCCTTTCCTGGTTTGCGGCTGAGCCGTAGGCCCAAGAATGACTACGTGTATTTTCCGGAAATGATCCTTCCTTACGCCCACTAGGATACTTTGGGGTCCCTGCCTCCAGCACTTCTCAGAGATGTTGGAAAATAAAAAAACCCGCTCCGTTCAACTTACCATCAGCATCTGGGTTAACTCCTTCCCGGGGAAAGGAACCGGATCGTTCCAGCCATCACCGGCCGGTATCCGTCCAAATTCTGAGGTTAGTCAGAAAATTATTTATTCGAGCCAATTATGTCCAATTCTGTAAAAAATTACATTTTCAAGAAGCTTGTGCTATCATACCCTCGACGCGTGGACTTACCTTCAATTCACCAAAACTTGGGGGGGGACATCCATGGGACCTTTTCCAGGAAAAAAGTTGGCGTGTGTAATGGCAATCCTGGGTTTATTGTGGGTACCGGGGGGAGAGAAGCCCGCCCTGGCGGGCCAAGGAGACACCACCCTGGCCATCGGCGCCTCGGTCGTCGGCGTAATCGGCACCTCCGCCCTTCTCTATGGCTTATGGCGGAATCGGCCCTCCCAACAGGGCAAGCAAGAGCCTGGATTTTTCCCGGGAGAATTTTATGTGGGCGGTTATTTGGGGGGCTCCCTGGTCTCCAGCACCGACCTCAAATTTAATGACGGCATCTTCCCGGCAGGGGGGACAGTCAACACCTCCAAACAGAGGTTTGAGCCCGCGGTGGTGGGCGGCCTGAAATTCGGTTATTTTCTCAAGTCTATTCCTTACTTGGGCCTGGAAGCGGAAACCAATTATGCCCGCAATTATGTCCGGGAGCAACGGGTTACCCTGAGCCGCGCCGTGCAGGGAACCACGCAGGCCATCCTGCCCACCGACGACTGGTGCACCTGGACCATGGCCCTGCATATCGTCGGCCGTTACGGGTTTCTGCCGGACCAGGAGGTGCCCTTCGGGCGGCTCCAACCTTATGTGGGCCTGGGCCCGGGTCTGGTGATAATCTACGATGAAGTCGATGCAGCTAAGAATTTCGCCATTGACGCCATGGCAGGGGTACGCTACATGTTGCTGAAAAATGTCTCCGCGTTCGTGGAATATAAATACTCCCACCAGTTTGACGTGGAGTTGGAAAGCCATGCTTTTGTCCCCGTGGCCGCGAATGGCACCCTGGGGACTCTGCAACGGGGGACCGCGCACTTCGATTACGACAGCCACCGCATCGTCCTGGGCGCGGCCTATCATTTTTGAGCAGCCCACCGTCCTGATTTAGCAACAAAAGGCGGCCCCAGGCCGCCTTTTCTCTGCCGGGGAGGGGAGAAAAGAAATTCCTAATTTCATTAGACATTCCCTTTTTCATTATCCCCCACTGAGAGCGCACTTATTCCACTGACTTGGCAATAATAAACATGAATTCTAATAACTTATGGCTTATGGAGATACCGAACTAGGGACGGTCCTGCCAGGCAATTCTAATAGCTAAAATTTGCACTGTGCAAATTAGGCGATAGCCCTTGGACAAGGATACTCTCTCTTCCCCATGAAAATCAAGGAATAGAGATAATGGCCCCATGAATAATTATACTAAAAAATTAGGCGACTTATTTATGAGTACATCTTTTGGGCACCCGATATAGAAATCCGCATCCGCCCATATACTTAATACCTAATTTTTCTATAAGCTAATAATTTTTGTAAAAAATATCTTGACAAAATTTTAGCGTATTGCTAATTTTTGGCTCCATGCCTCTTAAGCAATGGATTGCCCAAGAAGGAACAGCAGGACGCCGCCGCCTCTTTGAAGCCATCAAGGCCTTATACCCTTCCTTCACGCAAGCCAGCTTGACCAATTATATCCAGGGACAGCGCGTCCCTGACTTCGAGGTAGCCAATATCATATCCCAGGTTACCGGCATCCCCATTTTCTTGCTGTCATTCAGGTTCGTTAATAAGCGAGGGAGCTAAGGCAGTAGCCAAACAGAACAGGTCGCAAAACCGTTTTATTGTTTATAACCTGATGATATATCAACTAATTGCCGCCGATCGAGCCTGTAACTCGAACGGCGGGAGCATGCCCAGGGAGGGCCCATGAACCAGGAAGGCGCCACCATATCCCAGGCAACAGAAAGTCGTCACTGGTATGTCATTCAGGCCCAATGCCGCAAGGAAGCCAGAGTAAATAATGCCCTGGTCCGCCAAGGACTGGAAACCTTCCTCCCAATTATCAAAATTCCCAGTCGCCGACGGGACCGTAAAGTAATTCTGAGTACTCCCTTATTTCCTGGATATCTATTCCTCCGCGCAGAATTGGCCCCCGTCACCTTCCATCAAGCCGTCAAAGTAGACGGGGTAGTTCGCATCCTGGGTTATGGCGGCCCCACTCCCTTAGCGGCCGAAGTTGTGGACTCCATCAGATCCATTGTGGAAGGTGACAGACCTTTCTATCCCTGGCGGTACCTGGATAAGGGGAAGCAGGTGCGGATCATTGACGGCCCCCTGGCCGGCACCATCGGTGTCATCCAGGGACGCAAGGAGAAGAAGCGTCGTCTCATCGTCTCGGTGGAACTGTTTCAGCGCGCGGTGGCAGTGGAGTTGGATGACGATGCGGTGGAGCGCTGGTCATGAGCAAGGGATGGTCATTTTTTCTTGGCTTAATAGCCATATTATCTATCAGCGGGTTGGCATGGAGTCAGCTCGGCAATACGTTGAAAGAGGAGACGCAAAAGCAATTTCTGCAACCATATTCGCCGGTAAAGGACTATCAAAATCTCAACGCTGCCGACCAAACTATCGATAATAATACTAACAGGTATAAAAATATTGGCAGAACCCCACATAAAGTAGTGGTTACTACCCCAAAGAAATCAGCCAAATCCCTTTTTCAAAAGCGTCTGACATCGGAAATTCCAAGGGCCACCCTGCATACAGGTACTGCAGGAAGTAGCCCGAGCTTCCAAGGATATAATCAGGTTAACGGCAGTAGATCTGGATCATTTCTAGACGGATATTTATTAAGATCGCTGCAAGAGAAAAGAAAAGTAAGAACGGAAGCCGCAGATGATAGCAAAAGCAATGAAGATCAGCTTATCAAAAAGAAAAAAGATTTATTTTTTAAATAGACAGCTATAATTATATGAATTTTTATGGTCCTGTCGTTCTATTCAATCATTTAAGATAATTATATCTTGCTCTTTGATGGGAGGGCAAAACATGCTCGATAAGATAATGGTAGTACGTTTCGGTAGAAAAGCCGATGCGAGATTTCTTGCCAGGATCATCTACTGGAATGTAACTGCCTTGGGGTTATTGGGATTATGTCTGATATGGGGCTGCGGCGGCCCCTCCCAGCAAGTGCTCACGGCCCAGACACTGTCACAGCGGCAAGCCCCCAACCCTAAGCAGAACTTGCAAAACCAATTAATGTTCCAGGCCACCCAGGCTTCACTGGCTAATTACAAAGATTATAAGGTGGGGCCGGAAGACCAGTTGGTCATTGAAATTTATGGCCAGGATAAACTGAACCGGGAACTCCGGGTCAACGGCCAGGGAGAGATCACCATGCCTCTGGTGGGCGTGGTCAAAGTGGCCGGCCAGACTCCCCAGGAGATCGAAAAACGGCTGATTGAATTATACGACGCTCGTTTTCTGGTTAATCCGCAAATTACGGTCGCAGTCAAGGAATTTCGCCACCAGCGGGTAGCCGTCACCGGGGCGGTGGCCAAACCGGGGTCTTACGAAATCATCGGCCCCCGCACCCTCTTGGAAGTGTTGTCACTGGCCGGCGGGTTTATCAATCAAGGCAATCCAACCGGCGGCGGAGCCCAAGCCGGGGATGTCGTTGACGTTATCCGCCACCAGAACGCTCCTGATCTTGCTGCCAGCATGAAAGCCGGGGGTTCCAAGCCTTTCTCTCCTAAAACGGAAACCATAGTCATCGACTTGCGCCGCCTGGTGAGTGGACAGGAACCGCAATTGAACATCCCCATACATAGCGGCGACGTTGTGCATTTGCCTTTCGCCGGCACTGCCTATGTCCTGGGAGGAGTGAGAAAACCGGGGAATATCGCAGTGAAGGAAAATATCACTGTATCCCAGGCCGTGGCTATGGCTGGTGGTATTGATCCCATTTTGGGCACCAATAGCATCACTATCATGCGCTTTGACGACCAGGGCAAGCCCATCACCATCAATACCAATCTGAGCAACATCATTGCCAGGAACGATCCAGATCTGCCCTTGAAAGACAGCGACGTAGTGGTAGTCAACGAAAGCACACTCAAAAAGACCCTTTTCGTTATCAGGACCCTTTTGCCTATTCCCAGCGGCTCTTATAGCATGGCATCTTTTTAAACAATGGTAATAACCACAACAGAGCTACCCGAGGTATAGCCAATGTCCAATCATGACAAGCCCCCCATGGCGATGCCGCCATATTATCATCCCGCGTCACCTTCTCCTCCGCCTCCGCCGATGGATTATGATTATGAGATCTATCGGGGCCGTGACCTGCGGGAATATCTGCATATCTTGTTAAAACGCAAGTGGTGGATCATCGGCACTTTTTCCATCATTTTTCTGACCGTAGCACTTTATACTTTTCTGCAGACGCCCATCTTCCACACAGTCGCCATCCTGCAAATCACCCAAGACAATCCCGGCTCCCAGGTATCCGTTGACGACAAATTGTCTAAGTTTACCGGGAGTGATTCTTTGGAGAAGTTCCAGCAGACCCAGTACAAAATCTTGACAAGTTGGTCTCTGGCTCAACGGGTGGTTCGCTCCTTGAACCTGAAGGAACACCCTGATTTCAAGTCCATCCGGGAAAAGAACCCAAAGAAAAGTGAGACTGAGATCGAAGAGGCAATAGTTAATCTTGTGCAGAAAAAAATAATGGTAACTCCGATCAGGAATTCCTATTTGGTGGAAGTTGGTTTTCAATCCCCAGACAAGGCATTGACGCAAAAGGTGGTAAATTCCATTGCCGACGAATACATGTACCTGTCCATCGACCGGCGTAACGAGTCCTTCGCTCTGGTAAGAAAGTGGCTGGACAGGCAGCTCCAGGAAATGGCGGCCAAGGTTCAGGAGGCCCAAAAGAAGCTCTATAAATTCGGGCAAAAGACTGACATTTATACCCTGGAAGACAAAGACAACGTGGTGGTGCAGAAATTCATCGACCTGAGCAGTCTGCTCACCAAGGCCCAGGCCGAGAAAATGGCCAAGGAGGCGCAATTTAACCAGATCAAGGAAAAAGGCCCCAATGCTCCGCTTATCGTCAACCATACCCTGGTGGCTCAAATGCGCCAGCAGTTGGTGGCACAACAGGCCAAGGTCTCTGCCCTGCAAAAGGTTTTCCGGAGAGAGCATCCGGACCTGCTCGCCGAACGGGCCAACCTAGCCGAACTGAAGACCCGTCTCCAGACCGAAATCCAACGCCTCCAGGAAAGCGTCAAGGCGGATTATGAGGCGGCTAATCGCACCGAGAAACTCCTGAGCGAAAGTTTCTCTGCCCAGAAAGGCCAGATGGCCAAGCTCCAGGATAATCTCACCGACTTCCAGATCTTAAAAAGGGACGCCCAGACCAATGAGCAGCTTTACCAGGCCCTATTGGCCAGGGTCAAAGAAGCCAATATCGCCGGCACCATGGTGCCCTCCAACGTGGCAGTCATTGACCCCGGGCGGTTGCCGAATAAACCCTTCAAGCCCAAAACCTTGCGCGACCTGGCCTTGGCCACAGTGCTGGGCCTGACCCTGGGTATCGGCCTGGCGTTCCTGTTGGAGCACCTGGACGACTCCATCCAATCCCTGGATGACCTGGAACAGGCCTGCAGTTTACCCTCGCTGGGGGTTTTACCCCTCCTGGGCAGCAACGGCAGAATAACCCTCAGCCGTCAGGGAAAGTCCGAGACGTCGCCGCGGCGCTATCTCCCCCGGCTTCAGCGTTCCGGGCCGAGCAATGCTGAAACGGCAGATATGGATTTAATGGTTTACAAGCATCCCAAGTCTCAGGTCAGTGAAGCTATCCGCCATATCTACTCTTCCATTATGCTCTCCACTTCTAGGCAGCCTCCATGCGTCATCATGGTTACCAGCCCCAACCCCTCTGAAGGGAAAAGCACGCTCATCTCTAATCTGGCCCAATGCTACGCCTCGAATGAACGTGACGTGGTCTTGATCGATGGCGACCTGAGGAAGCCCAGGCTGCACCATATGTTCCAGCTCGATGCCCAACCTGGTCTAAGCAATTATTTGACCGGCAGCGCGGGCCTGCAGGAGATTCTCCGGGCCACCTCCATCCCCAAACTGACCGTCATAACCGCGGGAGCCAAGTCCCCCAACCCGGCCAATCTCTTGAACTCCGAGAGCTTCAAGGAGCTGCTTACGCAAGTCCGGCAGCAGTTTCGCCACATCCTCATCGATATGTCTCCCGTCCTTGGATTTGCCGATGCCCGGTTTGTTTCCGCACTGGTAGACGGAGTATTGCTGGTGACCAAGTATCAATCCACCCACAAAAGCGCCGGCCGCCTGGCCCACCAGCTCCTCAGCCAGGCTCCCGTATTGGGGGTCGTGTTAAATTCCGTCGCCACCTTTGGCCGTGGTTACGGAAGCTATTATTACTATCATTATAAATATTATTCCAAATACTATGACAATTAATAACTAAATTAAGCTGCCTAAAGATTTGGCGATCCAGTTGAATTCGTAATTAAGGCGACTATAGACTGCCATGGCAATAGGGGGTGGCTAACTTCAAATAATAAGGTGGCCAGTTGGAGACAGGTTATCTGTGGTTGGCTACCAAACTGAGGGAACGCCGGGAAGAGACTGTCATCGTTAACGGTCTAAAACTAACTATGGCCCTGCATTATTGCCTCGACTCATTTCTGTCCGGTTAAGCCCAAGCCATGGTTAACTGGTTATTAACATTCATATTATCCGGCAGCGGGCCGGGCGGTTCAAGGAGTTCCGGCACGGCGCAGGTGCGGAACAGGTTGAGTTGCAA